>CAYLQP010000012.1:0-11078 GCA_964386665.1 uncultured Candidatus Saccharibacteria bacterium | reverse complement strand
AGTGTAATGTAATATTTATCAACTTTTGTTTTTTATTTAACTTGATATAATTACATTGTGAATAACGTTTCTACAAAAAGGAACCGAACACAGTAATGTGTGAGGTTCTTTTTTGCTGTTCTTTGACACTACATACATCCCTTGTGATATGAAAAAAACATACAAGACTGCATACGACGAGAGAAATCTCCGTGCTCGCAAAGTTGCGCTTCTCCCAGTAGGTCGTCAAGCATATGTGTTTGATGAAGTTACGCAAAAATGGTTTCTTGCGACGAGTAACGGACATGAGTGGGTAAGAGAGATTTGAGAAGAAGCTTCTGTTTCAGAAGAGGGGTGAAGACGTCACCGTAATGACTCTTCATTACGGTTTTTATATTCATCAATACATTTTACGCTATAGTGTAAAATGTATTGATTTGAAAACAAATGTCCCACTAAACTGAAGTAAATGAACATTGAGTGAGTGGGGTAGTTTATTTTTTAAAAATAAGTATGATTAACTATGTTAAGATAATGCCCTTGTAGTTCAATGGATAGAATCGGCCCGTCCTAAGGGTTTGATGTCAGTTCGATTCTGGCCAAGGGCACATAAAACAAAGGAGTCGGAAGTATGAGCTTTCGACAACTTTTGTTTTAGTGTATGTTGCAAGAATCGAAAGACGGAGACGGTATACAAGACGAGTAAAACAAGTACTTGTCGTCGAGTCCGGGTCGGGACTGTGAACTAGAATTTGAGCAAAGCGAAAAATTATAGCCACAGATCGTGACCGATTCTGGCCAAGGGCACACACATTTACATTCATTTTTTTAACATGTTAATATAGATTATATGCAAATCGAAAAAACAACACCACAACAAGACTACGAACTCATTGACTCTGGAGAAGGGGAAAAGCTGGAGCGGTTTGGAGCATATGTTTTACGTCGTCCTGATCCACAGGCTCTTTGGAAAAGAAGTCTCTCAGAAAAAGAATGGCAAGAGAAGACCGACGCGTTTTTTGAACGAACAACCAAAAATGCAAAATGGATATACAAAAATAAACAAATGCCAAAAAGCTGGCAGATTAAGTTACTTGATATAACTCTCAAGATTTCTCCAACTGCATTTAAACACACAGGGCTATTTCCAGAACAGTTTTCAAATTGGCAATGGATGGAAGATAAGATAAGAAAGCAGAAAGAAAAGAACAAAGAAAAAGAAATCAAAGTCTTAAACTTGTTTGGCTACACTGGAGGAGCAACACTTGCGTGTGCAACATCAGGAGCACTTGTGACTCATATTGACGCATCCAAGTCGTCCGTCTCTTGGGCAAAAGAAAACCAACTACTTTCTGGTCTTGGTGATACGTCGATTCGGTGGATTTTGGAGGATGCGTTTGAATTTGTAAAAAAAGAACTTCGAAGAGGGAATACGTACGATGCTATTTTACTTGACCCGCCGCCATTTGGACATGGTCCAAATGGCGAGATGTGGAAGATAGAAGAAGGGTTCCTTCCTTTGGTAGAAGATTGTAAGAAACTACTATCAGCAGACCCTTTATTTTTGCTTATAAACGGCTATAGTGCAGGGTATTCTGCCATAGGGTATGGAAACACTATTTCCGACCTTTCTGCGCAATTTGGGGGTATTTTGGAGCAAGGAGAGCTTGCTTTAGAGGAATCAGAAGGGAAAAAACGTCTTTTGCCATCTGGTATTTTTGCAAGGTGGTCAAGATTTTAATTTTTTGACCTTTGTGTTATAGTAGTCCTTGTATGGATCAAGAAGTAAAAACGTTACTTGAAGAAACAAAGAAACTTGTTGAAGATAATAACAAGATACTTCATTCTATACAAAAAAGAGAACGACTTAGTTTTCTTGTAAGGATCTTATATTGGCTTGTGATTATCGGTATTGGAGTAGGAGCGTTCTATTATGTAAAACCATATATGGAGCAACTTATGAAAGTCTACCAATCAATCAAAGAGACCGAACAAAAGATTGAAGAACTCCCAAGTTCATTTGATCTCAAAACTTTCTTCAAGAAGTAATTTTTAACATATATGCCGAGGTAGCTCAGTTGGTAGAGCATATCCCTGAAGAGTTGAAGTTGGAAAAGGCTCCAACTTCAAAGCCGGAGGTGGACGCACCGAGGCGAGGTTACAGAATTTTTCAACAGAAAAATATCTGGAACTGGGGTCATTGGCCGGTTTCCGGCGACCCAGTATGTTATGTTAAAATAAAATAGATTGCCGAGGTAGCTCAGTTGGTAGAGCATATCCCTGAAGAGGATGGGGTCGCCGGTTCGAGCCCGGCCCTCGGCACAAAAAAGAAAAAACACACAGTTAACTGTGTGTTTTTTCTTTTTTGTGCCGAAGGGAGTAAGCAAACAGTTTTGCTTACGTCCGGGCTCGAACAGCGGAGTCATGTTTTGATACCAATCAAAACAGACGAGCTGGTGACTAGACTTTTCTGAGCGACGGCGAGGAAAAAGTCGAGGGAGAGATCCCTTTGGCCCTCGGCACAAAGACACGTATTTAACTACGCATTTTTCTTTTTTGTGCCGAAGGGAGTAAGCAAACAGTTTTGCTTACGTCCGGGCCTGAGAAGATATTTCTTTGGTAAAAAAAGTGATACTAGAAAATTTAAGTATCTAAATTCTTTACATATTTAAAATAATAAGTAGTATTCATCTTATGAAAAGAATCGTTCCTTCTCAAGACGCTGTTGCAGCCCTCATTCCACAGGTAACCGAATCATGGATGACAGTAGAGTCTCTCACCGATGCTTTCACTAATGGTGACGCTCTCTATGTTGGTACAATAGATGTAATAATTGCTTTTGTGCTCATTACACCTGTTACTGACAACAACGGTTTTGAACAGGTCAAGTATCTTTGGGTGCACCCGGATAGTAGAGGGCAAAGTTTAGCTGAAACTCTGCTAAGACAGATACTGTTCAATAAACGTCGGTCTAACATTTTGGTTTTGGTGCCACCATCTAATCAACTTTGTAAATTGGTCCCCAAATTTGGGTTTGAAGAGGTGGTTGATTGGGTTGAGCAACGCAACTGGTCTAAAATGTTTCCAGGAGAGAGTTCAAAAAACAAACTCTTTTGGAAAACACCAGGGACTAAGAGTTAACCCTCCTTCCTTTTTGGAAGGTTTTTTTAATTCGACCTAACCTTTATTTTTGCTTGTCGTGCTTTATCTACTTTTGGAAGCTTAAGTGTAAGCATACCTTGTACTTCAGTTGCTTCTGCTTTATCAATATCAACTTCTTGAGGAAGGAGAATGGTTCTTGAAAATGATCCCCAAAACAATTCTTTATGAAAATAATTATCTTCTTCAATTTCATCTGTTTCTTCACGTTTACCTTTGATGGTTAACATATCACGAGAAACACTTATTTCAAGATCTTCTTTGTGTACTCCCGCTACAATTGCTTTTACTACAATGTGATGTGGTGTCTCAAATACATCTACGGTAAGCTCACCATCACTGGTGTTGTTGTTCACCCAGCTATCATCTTCTTGTTCGAAGAGATCTGAAGGAAGTTCTTCTGTATCTTCAGGCGAGATAGCACGCGTTAATCTTTTGAAGAATGAATTTTTCATTTGTGAATTCTTTTTATTTTTTTAATGTGTTCTAAAACAAGTATAACAACAACAAGACCAATCCATACTCCCGAAAATACGACCAAGAGATTGTCTCCTCTTGTAATTATAAAATGATTAAAGAGTGTATGCAAGACAATCGCGGTTAATAATCCAATCACAAGCATTGTATGTTTGATTGATTTTGATTTATAAAACACAAGTCCTAAAAATACTCCAATAATTCCCGAACTAATGACATGTAAAAGTGTTGCTCCAACAAATCGTAAGTTGATACTTACAATACCCGCAGCAATATCACCATCCGCAAGTGGTGTGAGAAGAAAAAGAGTGTTTTCAAATGCAGCAAATCCTAGCGCTGCGGTAATAAGATAGATACTTGCATCAATTGGTTCTATGTTGAACCGAGTTCGAATGGCAATAATATATGCCGCACCAAACTTAACTATTTCTTCAATACTTGCCCAAAGAAAAAGGGTGATTAAATTGTAGTTTGGAAAAAATAAATTCACGATATGTTCAAGTGGGATTGCAATAAATATGGTTGCCATACCTAACAGGAATGCTCCAAGAATAACGTGCCGAGGTTCTCTATGGTTATCTTCTTTGAGCCAGAAGTTCAACCAAAAAATAGCAGGAATAATCCCACCAAGAAGAGCATAAATAACAACTGTATGACTTAACATTGGAGCTATTATAACATTGAGCTCTTCTTTATTCTACTTATCTTACTTACTTTACAAAAAAAGCGGGTGGGCCTAGGCCCACCCGCATCTTACTTTTCCGTATTCTATTTAATTGGCCACCTTTCAACCATAAGTAAATTTTCTTTACCGAGCGTTTGCCAGATTTCTTCAGTGACAAATGGCATAAACGGATGAAGCACCTTCAAAATCTTTTCAAGCGTATGAAGTAAGAATTGTTTTCGAGAAACTTTTTCTTCTTCGCTTCCTTCTGCAAATATTTTTTTACTTTCTTCTATGATCTTGTCAGCAAACTCGTGCCAGATATATCCATAGATTTTTTCTGATGCAATATGGAACATAAAGGTCTCCATTTCTTTTGTGATTTCAGTGAGAAGACCTTGTCTTGTTTCTCCAAGAGTTTGATCTGTTGATGAGTAAGAATTAAAATCTGGATCCAAAACAGTGTCCTTAGTATTTTCGAGTACAAAACGGGTGATATTCCATAGTTTGTTTGCAAAGTGTTTGTAGCCTTTGATTTTGTCGTTTGAGATCTTGCTATCAGTTCCAGGAGCTGTTCCGTATACAAGTGCCATTCGTCCCGCATCAGCACCAAACTCTTGTGCCACGTCAAGCGGATCGATTCCGTTTCCGAGAGACTTTGACATCTTCTGACCTTTTGCATCTCGAACCGTTCCGTGAAGGTAAACCGTTTTAAAGGGGATTTGTCCAAGTGCGTATCCACTCATCAGAATCATTCGTGCAACCCAGAAGAAAAGAATTTCATATCCAGTCTCTAATACATCTGTTGGATGGTAGTTTGCTAAGTCTTTTGTTTTTTCGGGCCAGCCAAGAGTAGAGAATGTCCAGAGTCCAGAAGAAAACCACGTGTCGAGAGTATCTTCGTCTTGAGAAGCCTCAGGGTTGTTTGTGTTTTCTCCAACTGCAACGATCTTGTTATCTTGATACCAAACAGGAATCCTGTGTCCATACCAAATCTGCCGACTGATACACCAGTCACGCAAATTGTCGATCCAATGAAAATATGTTTTGTCGAAATATTCTGGAATAATGTTGATCTGCTTACTTTCGACAGTTTTTCGCATTATTTCTTTGAGGGTTGTTGTGCTTCCACTTGGAATTCCATCAATCTCTGAGTGGGGAAGAGTGAATTCTTTGTTTACTGCGATGAACCATTGTTTCATTATTTGAGGTTCTATGATTCCACCTGTTCGCTCAGCAGTTGCGATGTTGTGAGTATAGTCCTCTATTTGATCAATTGCGATTTGGTTTCCTTCTTTATCTACAAGAAGTCCTTTGCTTTGAAGTTTTTCTACAATCTTTTCTCGAGCATCTTTGATTTTAAGTCCAGCAAAATCGCTTCCTGCAATAGGGAGTAGTTTGCCATATTTATCAATGATTTGTTCTTTGTCGAGTTTGTGTCGTTCTGCGATTTCGAAGTCAACGGTTGAGTGCCACGGAGTAATAGTCATCACTCCTGTTCCAAACTCCATATCGATACAATCATCTTTGATAATTGTCGCTTCAATTGGTCCATTGATCCATTCGAGAGTGAGTGTATCTCCGTGTTTGTAGTCTTTGTATCGAGTATCTTCTGGGTGCATCACGACATACTTGTCGCCAAATTTTGTTTCAGGACGAGCTGTTCCAATAACAAATGGTCCGTATTTGAAGTAGTAGAATTTTGTTTTTTCTTCGGCGTACACTATTTCATCATCAGAAATAGTTGTTTGACCTTTTGGATCCCAGTTGATAATCCGTTCTCCTTGATAGATAAGTCCGTCTTCGTGCATCTTTTTAAACATTGTGTTTACGGCAATGTTTCTTTCTTGATCCAGAGTGAACGCTTCTCGACTCCAGTCTGGGCTTGCTCCCATTACTCGAACTTGAGATGTGATCGTATCGTGGCTCTCTTTTGCAAACGCATTGATTCGCGAGAGAAGTTCTTCTCGTCCGAGGTCTCGAGGGTTTATCTTTTCTTTTTTTGAAATTTCTTTTTCTACTTTGCTTTGGGTTGCGATTGCTGCGTGGTCGGTTCCAGGAAGCCAAAGGGTTTTAAAACCACACATTCGTTTGTAGCGAATCATTATGTCTTGAAGTGTTAGCATCAAGGCGTGTCCCATATGAAGTACTCCAGTTACGTTTGGTGGGGGCATCACGATAGTGAAGGGTTCTGCATCTGGAGCTGTATATCCTTTTTCAATACAGATATCAGGATTAAAAAGTCCGGATTTCTCCCAGAGTTCGTAGATTTTGCTTTCAGTTTCTTGTGGGTTGTAAGGTTTTAGGAATTTGTCATTTATCATTTGGGTGCTAGATTGCTAGCCGTTAGGAATTAGGCACTAGGAACTAGTAATAGAAATATAGCATTTTATTGCATTTTTTCAAAAAATGGGTAGGATTTGTTTTAGTATGTATTTATCAAGTCTTTCTAGGTTTGATTCGTTTAGACTCACCAATTCCGGAGTAACTCAATTCATGTTACTCTTTCCAGATATAAAAGAAATGGTAGAGATGAGCACTATTTTTCGTGTTATTGGAAGGGAAAGGGTTGCTGATTTAGGCAAATTGATAATCATTCGGTTACATCAAGGAACTATGCGATATGGTGTGAAGGCTTCCGATGCACGAAAAATTGAGGTTACGACTTCTCTCGTTGCTTCCTGAATGATCTTTCTCCCACAGCCACCCAGGCTGTTTTTTTATTGCATTTTTTCAAAAAAGGACCATACTAAATTACAGACATGAAACCTAAATTTTTCGTTGGTCAAACTGTTCGTTTTAACAGAGAAGGTCAAGGGTACTTTGAGAACGTGCATTATCGTCCGAGATCAAAGACTCTTCCACTACCTAATGTAGTCTTACTGATGGTAGTTGAGGAAGTGGTAGTCTTAGCAGATTCAGTACAAATTGTTCTTAAATGGCAACCAGGTCTTCCTCGAAGAATACAAAGCAGAACAGTTTCACAGGATCTTTTGAAACGTGCAACCAAGTGATACTTGGTTTTTTTATTCTATATTCAACCTGCTCGTCGTCGCTTTCAAATACTCAAATTTCCTTCAGCTTTGATTTTTGAAATTGGTTTTGGTTTGGCAAAAAATCCTGCAACTCCGATCATTACTGCGTTGTCTGTTGCGAGAGCTTTGGTAGAAGGGAGATACGTAACTTTTTTTTCTTTTGCTAATTTTTCAAGATTTTTTTTGATATAGGTATTCGCCGAAACTCCACCGCCAACGATCAGTGTCTTGACCTTGTATTGCTCGAGAGCTTTTTTGGTTTTGTGTACCAAAACATCTTTGGTTGATTCTTCGAATTCGTGTGCAATCTCTTGTTGCACAGAATCTTGAATCTTCACTCCTGCATTTTGAAGATCTCGAACCATATACAAAACCGCGGTTTTTAATCCCGAGAAAGAGAAATCTAAATCTTTGGTATGAATCATTGGTCGAGGTAATTTTATGTTTGATTCAATAGGTTTGATTCTAGATTCTTTGCGAAATTGCTCTGCCAATTTTGCAATTTGGGGTCCTCCAGGATATGGAAGTCCTAAAATACGCGCTACTTTGTCATACGCTTCTCCGCATGCATCATCGAGAGTTCGTCCTATTATGTTGTATGAGATAGGACTTTTTGCTAGGACAAGTTCTGTATGTCCTCCAGAGATAAGAAGTCCCAAAGCAGGGAAGTTGATTTTGTGTCCCTCTGCGAGTGGGGCGAGGAAGTGTCCTCGCATATGGTTTACAGGTACTACTGGAATACTCCAAAGAACTCCAAGTGCTTTGGCGAAGCTTACTCCCACCCAAAGAGCTGGTTCAAGTCCAGGTCCAACCGTAACTGCGATTCTATCTATCTTTGGTTTTTTGAGATTAAAGATGTGAGTTTCAAGGTCTTTCAAAAGTTCTGGTTCGCGTTCAAGAATAGCTTTTAGCTTTTTTGATTTTGAATTCAAAATTTTTGATTGAGAAAACTTGATTCCGCTTTTTTTGAGCACACTCAAAAAAAGCGGAATCAAGTTTTTCTGATGTTCTCGTCGTGCAAGATTGGGAAACACACCACCAAACTCCTCGTGAAGTTTTGCTTGAGAAAAGAGGGAATTAGCAAGTACTTTGAAGCTCGGGTTTTTGGAACCTTTTGCTTCGATTAAAGAGACTGCTGTCTCGTCACAAGATGTTTCGATAGAGAGGATCTTCATAAATTAGATGATTAATCGGGACAAGTTAAATCCCAGTCGCAATATTTAATATTAAAAAACAAAATGTAAATAAAATAAATTAAACAAAGAATAAAGATTAGAGCAATAAATTTGTGTTTGTATTTTGTAAAAAAATAAATTAGATAAATATTTAAGGTTAATAAAACAAATACTTCTGGAAAATAATTATATTCAAACTTACCAGTAATCCAAATGGCAAGGGTCAAAAATGTAAGAATTGGTAATAAAAGAAGGTAGATGTATTTTTTAATCCACCTGTCTAAATGTATATGTCTATTTGAGTTTACTTCCATAAGGATAATTTATCAGAAAATGAGATGAATTGCGAGTTTATATTAGATAGGGGTCCAACCCCTATTTTACCTGTGACCTTACCGGGAACTCGAAACTTACAGTTTCAGTGCCACAAGAGTACTTTTAAAAAACGGCTCTGGAAAAACCAGAGATTGTTTTTGAAGGGTGGGTCCGCAACAGATAGAACCTCAAGGTTCATTGCACCACAAGACTTGTTTTAAATATGCTTTATCTTTAATTTGAGTCTTCTCGAGAGACCTGATCCACAAGATAATTCCAGAGATTTTTAATATTCCTGTCCTTCTCCCAGTATGCAATAATTTTTTCTCGAATCTCTTGATGTTGAGGATAGCCAGTATCAATCATTCCTTCAGTCAACAAGTCCTTACATTCAACGTTCAATAAAACAGTCAAAGCTTCTTTGAGATCATTATACTTTTGCTTTCCGAGTTTTTCTTCTTGACCTGCACCAAGTCCATACCATGTATAGAAGTGCCAGAGCTCGTGCATTACAGTTCTTCGTGCTTGAGCTGATTGTACAGATGCATAGAAGAAATTATCTTGAATGCTATATGGACAACGGCTGTTGATTGTAAGATACGCAATCACATCATTTGGAAGTGTAATACCGAAAATCGTTTCTGCTCTCTTTTGAAATTCCACAGAAACACTTTCCCAATCTTTCTGAAAATCAGCTAGTCGGCTTGATATACCAATACTATTCTTGCTAATATATTTATCAACGAAAGTTGTGATATCTTTTTCGGTTGGATTGTTTCCAAACTCCGCAACAAGCTGTTCGTACTGCTTAGTAGGATTCTGTGAATTATTAGAACTCTTACCTTTGTTGAGAAGGCACCAAATATCTTTGTCTTTGTTGTAAGTAAAATTGACCTGCATAACTTATCTATTATATCGCTAATTGAGAGAATATGTAGGCTATGCAAAACCAACGAACTATTGTATTGACGCTTCTCGAGCGCTCTCTAAAAGGTGAGCCTAATTGTGATAGAACCCTTCTAGTTCATTAGTGATGCACTTTACATAAGGACTGAAACATCATCCAATTTTACAATATGAGTCAGTAGGTTTAAGGAAAAAGGAATAATTTTATCATTAATCTGTGTTGGACTGTATGCTTCACCGATCAGCAAATCACCACTTAGTTTAAGATTACTGATTCCACCGTATCCAATCATTTCTGAATTCCAAACACTGACACTAGATTCGATTATTGATATAACACTCCCATCAGTAACAATTAATCTGCCATCAGGGATACATAATAAAATATCTATATGAGATGAAATACTTTGAAAAATCGTCGCCTTTTCGATGTCTATAATATAACCATTCCCACAAACGATAACCAATGCTTCGTTTTTTTAATCTTTCAATTTGGGTTAGTTCAGTATAACCTGGATTAAAATTTCCAATCCATGTAGTTTTGTCAGATTTGAAGAATCTAATAATAGCACCTTCACTATGAAAAGGTTGGTTGCCATAACTGACAATCTTTTCGCCTGATTGAGGAAACCCCTTAAGGATTTCATAAAAATGATTAGATTTTTCTTCTGTTTCTAATATGTATTTTCTTTCAATTGGAAAAGGCATGAGATTTATTTGAATTAGTATTAGTACGTATAATATTATCACATACTACTTGTGCTAGCTGTTGATGGTGGGGCGATTCGAGCTAGAACCGAATGATGTTAAGACCTGTAAGGTCGGTTGGTAATAGTTTAAGGATATCACATCGAACCCCACTCGGGCGGGTTGAAGACTGACAAGGATTGAGGTATTAAAGTACCTCCAAAGAAAGTTTCCGGGCCGAAATCTGAATTATGCTTGCGGTTGTATTTGTTTCGATTTTATAATCAATAAAACCATCATCTACCATTTTTTGTTCACCCTTCAAGATTGAACCTGGCTTTAAGTACCCTAGATTAAGATCTAGATTAGCCGAGCGACATTCCGAAAAAGTAATTTTATGTGGCTTTGTGTCCTGAGACTGGTAATCAACAATTAGATTGACTAAAATCTCAATCTCGTTTTTATCATTTAACTTAAATTCAATAATTTCCGAATCATTAAGATTTAATGTGTTTATGTCTGTAACTTGCATATTGATTTATACTTAGAGGTTAATTATCCTTATTAGCGCTCGAGTAAGTATACCTATTCGAACTAGCACGAATTGGTGACCTTACCGGGAATCGAACCCGGATTACAGCCTTGAAAAGGCCGTGTCCTAACCGTTAGACGATAAGGCCA
>CAYLQP010000011.1:0-12291 GCA_964386665.1 uncultured Candidatus Saccharibacteria bacterium | reverse complement strand
CCACACAAAGCAACAAATCCCCTTAGTTGGGGATTTTTGCATTTGTGTGGAAGGCGGAGGTATATTTCTTGTAGCAACAAGAAATACCGAGCCGGGGTCGCGAAATTTCATCTGTGACGACAGATGAAATATTTGTGACCATAGTGGACCCTAAACAAGCAAACTGCTTTGCTTGTGTGCGGATTCGAACAGCGGAGCTATGTTTCTGAAGCTTCAGAAACAAGTGAGCTGGTGCCCAACCCGAGCTGAGCGACGGCGAGGCGAGAGGTGCGGGAGAAATTCCGCTAGTTTATGGAAAGCAGGGTAGGGTTTATATTGGGATGGAATCCATTGTTATACTATTTTTTCTTAAATTCCTTCTATAGTCATATTAGTACTTTTATTGTTTGATTTTAAGTCATTTATTTGATATTATTTGATCAAATTTGAACTAGCTGTTTTTACTTAAATGTCAATAATTATATGAATATGAAAAAAAACATAACCCTTCTTTTACTTTCTTTTTTTGTGTTCCCATCTCTTGTTTTTGCATCTTGGTGGAATCCATTTTCTTGGTTTAGTAATTGGTCTTTCTCAAAACCAAATGAACAGACTGAAATAACAAATAAGACAGAAGAGCTTGAAAGGAAAGTGAAGGAGTTGGAGGATAAATTAAATAAAAACGATACTGAGAGTGTTGTTTCAAAACCTGCACCCACCAATAATGCAAAAGTAATAAATTCACAACCTATAATTAAGCCTCAAACTGCACCTGAAATTGTAGTTACTGATATGTGTCCAAATATTGATGGTGTTCAAGGGACTGTTCCTACGGGATTTAATTTGTATGCAAACACAAAAACTTGCCTAACAGAAAAGGAAATAGAGAAATATGAAGAGTTACAATCTCAAGCAATTCAGTATCAAAATAAATTAAAGGAGGATGACGCTAAGTATAAACAACAGGTCAATAAAATAAATAATATAAAACAACAAATAATTGATTTAAATGTTAAATACTTAGATGACAAAGAGGTGATAAGTAAAAATGCAGAAGGTTTGTTTGGTGGTGGACTAAATCAAAAGCTCCAAGACTTGTATAACAAATATACTAGTGATTATGATTATTTATCGCTTCAGTACCAACAAGCAATGCTTGATTTGGATAATTATTAGACATATATGATTTACGTGACAATTAGTTTTGTTTTAGGTTGGTTTGTGCCACGCTTGTATCTCATTTAAAAAAAGAAGAATTTCAAAATAAATAGTATGGAATCAATACTTACAATAATCTTATTTCCAATCAAAGTTATTGTGTATTTATCTGGATTTATTCCAATGTTGCTAATCAGAATTGCTGATTGGTTAACTATAATGCCACATGTTTGGCCATTTCCAGATGGTTTTTATTAAAATTATGAATAATATTAAATTTTACATTTTAGGTCTGTTTTTCCTACCAATGATTGCTTTTGCTCATCCAGGTAGAACTGATTCCTCTGGATGTCATACTTGCAGAACAAACTGTGCGAATTGGGGATTAAGCACTGGAGAATATCATTGCCATAACGCAAAAGCCTTACCTCAACCAAAAGCACCTATAAAAAGTACTTATGGAGAAAATGGAACAGGATATACAAGTCCAGCGCCTGAATACGCAAACATTAAGACTGAGATAAAAGAAAAACCTGTTGTAAAGAAAGAAGTGAAAAAGCAAGAAGAACCTAAAAAAGTAGAAAAGCCCATTCCTTCTCCATATCAACAACCTGTACCTAAACCTGTTGAAAGTAAGTCTTGGTTTACAAATTTATTTAGTTGGTTATTTTAAATAATTTATATGAAAAACTTTTTAAAACAAAATTGGTTTAAGTTGGCGATATTATTTTTTATTCTAATTTTTATATTTTTTTTGTTTTTGGGTAACAAAAGAGATATTTATCTGAATGAAATTTCACAGCAAGATTTGGTATTGAAGTGTCAAGAAATATATACTGTAAAACATGATAATTTTGAAGAATCTCGATATGGTGGTGTAGACAAGGCTGATGCAATAATCTGGAGTCCAAAAACTAAAACTTGCTTAGCTTATTATAATGTACCCCAGACGGAATACAATCATTTTCTCTTTGAGGTGTGGGATTATTCGATCGATGACTTAGTGTTAAGCTATAGTTCTTATCCATCATCAGAATGTGTGGAATCTTCTCGGCAACAGTTTATGTATAAATTTAACTCAAGTCTAAATGGTTACGGTTGTGATTTTCCTTTAATGGAGAGTGGCATAGATTTAATCACCAATTTTGAGAAAGCTATGCAAGATGTAGGTTTTAAAAAATAATTTTACTATATGAAAAACAAAGGAAATGGATTTACGGGTCTAATTGTTGTTATTGCAATAATTTGGTTTGTTGCTTCGTTTTTTACTAGTGATGACCTAGATGTATATAATCAACCGTCAGGTATATTTCATTCCTCTAGAGACTGTATTGAGCCAGAGAACCCTTATAGTAATGGCACAGGACATTATGCAGGGTATGAATGGGGTGAAAGCGGTAAATCATGCGGTGGCAACTCTAATTCATTTATAGAGGGTTGTGAGGAGTATGAATTGCAGAAGGAGAGTTATAAGAATTGTTTGAATAATTAAATATGAGAGACGATATATCACTAATAAAAAATTGGCACGAAAAAGCAAAAGAAGACTTTTTCTCTAGATTTATGTTTGAGTATCTTGCATTTGAGGCATTTTTAAAAAAATATAAATATAGTGAAGGTGAGATAAGGAAGAAAGCGGGCAACATAAAGGAGCGTTCTTATATTCAAAGAATGAAGAGTGATAAGGATTATGCGAAGAATTGGAAATATTTAGTGTCTATAAATAAGGATTTAGGGTCTAGTGTTACCGAACTTAAAGAATTTTTATACAAGAACCCTTTGTTAACTAATACAAATTGGTGGGGCTGTACAAAGTTTGTTTATAATCGATGTGTAGAAAATAGTTCTAAAGGTGTAATTGTAAATGAAGGTGATTATGTAAATGTTGTAGAGTTTTGGTACCATGTAAGAAATAACCTATTTCATGCAGGAAAAAATCCAAATAATGAAAGAGATGAGAAGTTGGTAAAGTATGCATATGAAACATTGTCTATCTTTTTTGAAAAAATACTACTACCTGAAATAGAGAATAGGACGGTGCTCCCAGCAATTTGGGAAGATTTCGAGCATAGGTTTTTTAAAGGGGACGCAGAGCTAATTGTAAAAAACGGTAAGGGTTCAGCCTGTGCGAATGTATATGAACTTTTATTTGCTGAGGATAAATTGTTTCCGATATTTTTTGAAGGAAAACAAATAGACAGAGAGTATATCGTCGATGGGATTAAGTTTAATCTGATTAACCTTTATGGAGACCCTTATCTTTTAGAAAAAGAATGGAAAAATATTTCAGGAAGAATAAGAAAACCAAAGGATAAAATTAATATTAAGCACTATTTTAAAGATATATTACCATTACTTAAAGATATTATCCCAAATTTTAAAATCTAAACAGGAAAAATTATTTTTCCCTTAAAATATACACAAGATAACCTAGTTCACGCTTAAATTGATTCCAAAATTGAAAGTCAAAGTCCACAAAAATTATGCTACACTTAATACATTAACAACTAACTAAATGTACATATGGAATCAAAAGATTTAACAAAGATGGCTCCAAGAAGTCCTTACGAAACAATTAATGGTTTTGCCATTCTTGCGCGAACAATCGATAAATGTCGAGCGGTGATTGCCGAGACAAGTGGTGAATATCATTTCAACTGTCCACTCGACAAAGCTCTTTTTGGATTTAAGGGTATCGATGCAGATGAGTTTAAAATGTATGTAGAAAGTGGTGCAAGTGACGAAGAAATCGGTGTGTGGGTATTCGAACACGGAACTCCTAAAACAGTAGAGGAAGTGAAGGTTTGGTCTGAAGCATTTCGAACTGACTTTTCGTATACAACCAACCCAGAAAAAAGCACGTGGTTTAAAGGTGAATGTGCAAGACTTAGTCTTGATCCTGAGACGACTACATTATTTGATTATCTCGAAGTTGATGATCGAGAATCATTTAAGGTTGCGTAGTCTGATATTGAGCTGTTGAGCAAGAAGTGAGAAAAGGGACACAGAGGAAACAAAGACGCTTTGGGCCAAATGGCCCAAAGCGTCTTTGTTTGTTGTAAAAAATTTTTTTTGTATTACTATTGCAATTAGTAACCCATTCTTTTAACAACATGACCATTTTTTCTCGTCCACAAGACCAGACTGTCGCGGATTGGTTCCTGGAAGCTACCAAAGAATATTCTTTTCAAGACATAGCGATGAAGTTGTGTGAAGAACTCCATTTTGAGACTTGTCGCGTTTGGCCCAAAATCATACATCAGAATGTAAATTCGGGGATAATTCTGAGACCTGATTTGATCACTACTTGGCAACAGCTTCAGGGTATCCGTATGGGGTCTGCACGGCTATGGCGCAAGCTTCTTGAGAATGAAAAGATCATGCTTGGAGCCCAGATCTTCCACCTCCTTGTTGAATGCGCTTGGGGAGAAAACGAATCCTTGGTATTGCAAGATATTCGTTTTTTTAGGAAGCTTCAGGATCCTTATCTGCATATAACACTGACAGATGACCTGGGGCGGTTTCTGGGAGAAATATTGGCAAAACTCATGAAACATTGTCCTCCAGAAGCTGTTCGGAAGTCCTTAAACGTAATGGTGTTCACGCAATATCTCGCGGGAGACGATGGTCGTTCTGGGGTAGTTGTAGGTAATCTTGCTTACCATTCAGACCCCCGTAACCAACCTCCAAATTTTACGTATAGGTTTGATGTTCGTCGCTGCTAACAACCCCTCGGGTTGTTTTTTATTTCAAAACTCAAATATGCTATTATGGGTCAATCGCCGACGTAGCTCAGCTGGTAGAGCAACTCCATGGTAAGGAGTAGGTCGCCGGTTCAATTCCGGCCGTTGGCTCCAACATAAAAAGAAAGGCACCCCCCTCGAAATCCGAAGGATTTCGGGGGGGGATTTCCCAAAAGTCCCAAAAAAGGCTAGAATATCTCTATGGTTTCTAAGTATATACATCATTTCGTATCTTTGCTTTCTGCATATACACACCACCATAATACCCACAACAATCACGGGGGTGTTATTGTAGCTCATGAACTTACTCGCAAAGCCGCTGCACTCTATGAAAAGATTCGTGGCTTTATTGACTATCAAGATGAAAATCAGATAAAAAGAAGGCTCATTGAACGAATTATCAAGCGGAAGTCTCGGTTCAAAACTCATGACACAATCGGACGTGCAATTATCGAAGAATTGGTGGGGATAGGGTATCTTCCAAACAACGAAATCCAAGAAAGCAGGGCACTTGAAGTACAACATATTGTTGATTATTACACGACTCTTGGGGCAGTGAATCCTCACGACAAAGAATTTAAACATTGGACAATAGGTATTGCATCAGTTGCAGTCCATGAATTGCTCTTTGATCGTTCTCATGACCTTGCAGCTGTTTCAATGTTTATCGAAATTCTTAAAGACACTATAACGTTTGATATTTCTTTGTCACCTGAACAAAAAGAGCAACTACTTATCGTGTGTGCATATATTGTACTTCTCGAAAGCAGTAATGAAGAGATATATCACGCACTCTGGGTTCGTGAATGCAGTAAGCGAAAACAAGTGGGAGACCATACCGATGCATCATATTTCGTACTTTCTTCGTTCAGACAAATGACTGAGCTTCTCAAAGACAAAACAATTTTTACCATTATTACCAAGATAAAGGATCTGGGTGTTTCAGTTAAGCTTCTAAAAGAATATGCAAGAGAATATGGGGGTGAAGCAGAAACCCTCTTTTTGGATAAGCACAAAGTAGAAACAGATATCACCACATATCTGGAATCGGTATATCAAAAAGGCAAAACGTATGTTCAAAAAAACGGCGTTCGTGCCGTGATATATCTTTTGTGTACCAAGATTGTTTTGGCACTTGTGATTGAAGTTCCGCTTGATCTATGGCTTGTAGGCGAAATCGCTTTCTTTGCACTTGCGATAAATATTATTTTTCATCCGTTACTTTTGCTTTATATTACAAGACGTCCCTTAGGTTTTACTGATACCAATACGCACAAGGCAGTCGGTAAGGCGCTTGGTGTTATTGATGGACATATTGAACCAATTCACATCAAGCTCAAATCAGAATCTCGGTATGAAATGCTCTATCTCTTTTTGTACGGACTTTTGTATGCAGTGACATTTGGAATAATTGTCGGTACGCTTGTTGCGCTTCATTTCAATCTTGTGAGTATAGGACTCTTCTTGGTGTTCCTTGCACTTGTGAGTTATTTCGGAGTTCGTATTCGAGGATATGCACTCAAGTATAAGGTACACACGGGTAGTGAAGGAGTGATCAGTACACTTGGAAATCTGTTTATGATTCCAATTGTACGACTTGGACGATATCTTTCGACTAAGTTTTCTTCCATCAATGCGCTCGTATTTATTATGGATTTTATTATCGAAACACCCTTCAAACTCGTGTTGAAGGTATTCAACGATTTCCTTTATTTCCTTCGTGACAAACGAGAGGATGTGTTTTAGTTATTAGTTAAATAATTTTAGATATGGAAAAACCCACTGAGATGAAAATTCTTATTGTCGGAGCAGGGATAGGAGGGCTTTCTCTTGGTTCTTTTTTACAAAAAAGAGGCTTTACTTTTAAAATTATTGAAAAGCAAAAAGATTTTTCGCATCATGGTTTTGCGCTTGGTATGTGGCAGAATGGATTTAAAATGTTAGAGAAATTAGGTTTAAAGGATTTTTTTGAAAAAAACAAGTATACATACGATTCAATTGAATTTTTTCACTTACAAAAAAAGGTTAGGTCCTTGAGTTTACATTCATTCAACAAATTTGGTGGATATTCACATATAAAAAGAAAAGATCTGATTGATCAACTTTCTGCCTGTGTTCCAAAAGAAAAAATTGTATTTGATATGACTATTTCTCATTTAATAAATAAGGAAAACAAAGTAATTGTCAGTTTTTCAAATGGAAAGCAAGAAGTTTTTGATCTTGTTGTTGGGGCAGATGGAATTAACTCTGCAATCCGTGAAGACTATATCAAACCTTTTAAAAGAAATTTTATAAACTGGAGATCTTGGTATGTGTGGATATCAAGTGCTCACTTAAGTCCTAATAAAATAAGTAAGTTTTTCGATAAGAACTTGTATGTAGTTATTTTTTATGAAAAAGATAGATCTTTAGCAGTAATTGTTGCTCATCAAAATCATACTGTTTGGGATAATGAAGAATCAAGAAAAGATCACTTAAAACAAATTTTAAAAGATGAAAACATTGTTTTTGAAATGATAGAAAAAGAACCACAGAAAGAAATAGTTCCTACTGACCTGTCAGAGGTTAATCTAAATACTTGTTCAAAAGGAAGAATTGTGTTAATCGGCGATTCATTTCACGGATTCCTTCCTTTTGCAGGTTTAGGAGGGTCAATGGCTCTCGAAGATGCTTATTTGCTTGCCGAGTCACTTCATTTATTACAAGATCCTGATAAAGCAATTTGTATTTATGAAAAACTAAGAAAACCTCGAATACAAAAAGCCCGTCAACTAACTAATTTCATTAGACTATTTTTATTACAAAGGACTAATTTCAGTAGCTTTTTAATAAGTAAACTTATTTGTTTTTTACCAGAATATCTTTTTGTGAGAGCTTTTAAAAAATTTATGAATACTAATATATCATATGACCAAAGAAACTAAACAACAACGAATAGCAGAAATCGAAGCGCTGATGCAAGAAGCGAATTTTTGGAACGACCCCAAATCTGCTCAAGGACTTATCAAAGAACTTCAAGATCTCAAAGCGGTACTTGAAAGCGGGAGTGTATATGGTGCAGGGGATGCAACGGTTACAATCTACGCAGGAGCAGGAGGAGATGATGCAGAAGACTGGGTGAAGATGCTTTTTGAAATGTACAAAGCCTATATTGAAAAAAATAATTTCTCTCTCTTTTTGCTCGATGAAAACCAAAATTCGCAAGGAGGCTTCCGTAACATCTCTTTTGAAGTGGTGGGACGTAATGTATACAGTAATCTCAAAAATGAAAGTGGAGTACACCGGCTTGTCCGACAATCACCCTTCAATGCAAAGTCGCTTCGGCAAACTTCCTTTGCGATGGTGGAAGTGGTTCCCAAATTTGCTGAAGGTATGAATATCTCCATTCCTGAAAGCGACATAAAAGTAGAATTCGCCAAAGCAGGCGGGCCAGGAGGTCAAAACGTAAACAAAAGAGAAACAGCGGTCCGAGCGACACATATACCCACCAAGATGACCGTACACGTGGCAAGTGAACGAAGCCAGGCTCAAAACAAAGAAAAAGCAATCGAAATGCTCAAAGCGCGGTTGTTCAAGCATTTTGAAGATGAACAAAAAGCCAAAGAAGCAGGACACCAAATCTCAAAAACTACAGAAAACGAATGGGGAAGCCAAATCCGTTCTTATGTACTCCATCCATACAAAATGATAAAAGACCACCGAACAGATGTCGAAACAAGTAATGTTGAAAAGGTTCTTGAAGAGGGTGAATTAGAGGAGTTTCTTGAGGCAGAGCGCTCTTTGTAAAAAAATTCTAAAGAAGTTGGTTGATTTGAAATTTGTTTGATATAATAAAAGAATGATTTATTTCGACAAAGTGACGAAACAATATAGTAATGATTCTGTTGCACTACAAAATGTAACTTTTACTATTAAACCAAAAGAATTTGTTTCTATTGTAGGGCATTCAGGTGCTGGTAAGACCACACTTCTCAAAATGATTCTCGGAGAAGAAAAACCATCACGCGGAAAAGTGTTTTTTGAATCTGTGGATGTTCACAATTTGCGCAAAGACGATATTACTCGATACCGAAGGCGTGTTGGAACTATTTTTCAAGACTTCCGGTTACTTCCACACTTAACTGTGTTTGAAAACATTGCCTTTGCAATGGAAGCAGCAGGACGCAGTGAAGATGAAATCTCAAGTGACGTGCCACACGTGCTCGAACTAGTCGACCTTTCAAAAAAGATTTCGAGTTTCCCACACGAATTATCTGGAGGAGAAAAACAACGTGTTGCTATCGCCCGAGCGATTGTAAACCAACCTGATATTATTATTGCTGATGAACCAACAGGGAACTTAGACCCTGTTTCTACCTTTGATATTGTTCAGATTTTGAAAAAAATCAACGATCTTGGAACAACTGTCATCCTTACGACTCACAACAAGGGTATCATTGATTCACTCGGCAAACGTGTCATCGTAATGGAAAACGGTAAGGTGGTGCGTGACGACGAAAACGGCCGGTTTAGTATGTAATCAATATTCTTTATTCAATATTCTATTATTCATTAAAAAAATATGCTTTGGACATCAACAAAAAGAGTAATGCGGTTAGGGTTTGTGAACTTCTGGCGAAATGGCTATGTTTCGCTTGCATCAGTTTTGATTATGACGGTTGCGCTTTTGGTGATATCGGGATTGCTTCTTTCTCGGGCAGTGCTTCTTTCAACCGCTGATCAAATCAAAAGCAAGGTTGATGTTAATGTGTATCTTGTAACATCTGCTGGAGAAGAAGAAACTCTTGCTCTCCAAAAAAAGATTCAAGGGCTCGCTGAAGTAGATACAGTCACTGTTTCAAGTCGTGAAGAAGAACTTGAACGATTTCGAGCGCGACACGAAAACGATGAACTGACGCTTCAGGCTCTCGATGAAATAGGTGGAAACCCTCTTGGAGCATCTATCAACATCAAGGCAAAAGATCCATCAAACTACGAAAGTATTGCTGAATTTCTTGATACCGAAAAGCAAAAAAGCGAATCAAGCATCATAGACAAAATCAATTACAGCAAAAACAAGTCAGCTATTGATGCACTCAACAGAATACTACTTGCTTCAAAGACCCTTGGAGGAGCCATTGCTCTTTTCTTCATTGTTATTTCGGTGTTAATAAGCCTAAATACTATTCGGCTCACTATTTATATGGCTCGAGAAGAAATATCGGTTATGAGGCTTGTAGGGGCTAGTACACGCTATATTCGAGGTCCGTTTGTGGTGAATGGTCTTATGTACGGAGTTTCTTCAACTATTTTGACTCTTATTATTTTGCTTCCTTTGACATACTGGGCAGGTCCTTATACAGAAGGGCTTGGAAGCGGACTCAATGTCTTCTCGTACTATCTTTCTCATATCTTTTCGATTACAGGAATTCTCCTTATTTCAGGCTTCGTAATAGGGGGCTTGTCAAGCTATCTTGCAGTCAAAAAATATCTTAAAATCTAAGTATTATTTTTTTACTAAAAAAGTACGGTGAGCAAAAAACAAAAATACATTTTCGTTGTTGGAGGGGTGATGTCAGGAGTGGGCAAGGGAGTTTCTTCATCTTCGATTGGTACGATTCTCCAAGCGAAAGGGTTTGCAGTAACAGCAGTCAAGATTGATCCGTATATCAACGTCGATGCAGGAACAATGAATCCAACCGAACACGGAGAAGTATTCGTGCTCTCCGATGGAGATGAGTGTGATCAAGATATGGGGAACTATGAGAGATTCTTGAACACTAACCTTACTTCTACCAACTATATGACGACAGGACGAGTGTATCAAGAAGTAATTCGTCGTGAACGAAATCTTGAATACAAAGGAAAGAACGTTGAAGTGGTTCCAGATATCCCACGAGAAGTAATCCGACGGATCAAGCTCGCAGGAAAAGAAACCAAATCAGATATTGTGATTGTTGAAGTAGGAGGAACAATCGGAGAATACCAAAACATCATTTTCCTCGAAGCTGCTCGAATGCTCAAGATTGAAAATCCTCGAGATGTAGCGGTGGTGATGGTATCGTATCTGCCAACTCCAGCAAAGGTGGGTGAGATGAAAACCAAACCTACTCAATACGCTTCTCGAACACTCAACGGAACGGGAATACAGGCTGATGTCATTATCGCTCGAAGTGATGTATCGCTTGACCAAAAGCGCAAAGACAAGATTGCGGTCTTTTGTAATGTGCCCGCTGATCGGATTATTTCTGCTCCAGATGCGGATAGTATTTATGATATCCCAGTTAATTTTGAAAAGGATAATCTCGGCGATAGTTTGCTCAAGATTCTTTCACTTCCAAAGCGCAAAACTGATTTGACTGCGTGGATGCAATTCGTAGACAAAAAGAAAAAAACCAAAAAAGAAGTAAAGATTGCTGTAGTTGGGAAATACTTTGATTCGGGAGATTTCGTACTTTCTGATGTATATATTTCTGTTATCGAGGCGATAAAGTTCTCAGGTGTCTATGCTGGAGTAAAACCAGTGTTGTCATTTTTGAATTCAAAAGACTTCGAAAAAGATCCGAAGCGGATAAAAGAGCTTGCTTCATATGATGGGATTATTGTTCCAGGAGGATTCGGCTCAAGTGGGATTGAGGGACTTATCAAGACAATAGAATTTGCGCGTGTGAACAAGATTCCATACTTTGGACTATGTTATGGAATGCAACTGATGGTAATCGAATACGCACGAAATGTATTAGGATGGAAAGATGCCAACACTGCCGAAATTGATCCAAAAGCAAGTAAGGTGGTTGTACACATTATGCCAGATCAGAAGAAAAAGCTTGAGATGAAAGATTTCGGTGGATCAATGCGACTTGGAAGCTTTGAGGCGAAACTAAAGGAGGGAACTGTAGCTTGCCGCGCCTACGGCGCGGCCATGGTCTTCGAGCGCCACCGTCACCGATACGAAGTAAACGAAGAATACATCGCGGACCTCGAAGCAAAAGGACTTATTTTTTCTGGAACTTCTCCAGACGGACATTTGATGGAAATCGCAGAACTTGCCGAAGCAAAACACCCATTCTTCCTTGGAGTACAATTCCATCCAGAATTTCTCGCACGACCTCTAGCTCCACACCCACTATTTACTGCGTTCATCAAAGCGGCAATCAAAGCGAAGAAATAACAAATATACTCTTTGATTTTTAGCTCAAAAAAGGGTAATGTATTGTTAATCTATAACAGGTAATTAATGACTGATAACCCTAAAAGTTTCCATTTTTAAGTTATAAGTTAATAGTTTTCAATTATTGGTTAAGTATTTTGCGGGATCGTCTAATGGTAGGACTGCAGATTCTGGATCTGTGTATCTTGGTTCGAGTCCAAGTCCCGCAGCAAAAAAAGCTTTGCTTTTTTACTTCGGGAAGAAAGTGCTAAACGCACTTTC
>CAYLQP010000010.1:2555-24481 GCA_964386665.1 uncultured Candidatus Saccharibacteria bacterium | reverse complement strand
GAATTTGAAGTATATAAAAAAACTTGGGAACCTTTGACTTTAGAAAGTGCCACAAAGCTTTTGCGCGAACACAAGGATTTTTCTTGGTGGAAAAAATTTGTCGACGACGCGATGTTTTTTAGAGAAAGACAATTTGATGAAGCAAAGTTTGAATTTAGACAGAGAGGAAAGACAGAAAAAATCATTGCTTCCGATGGAAAGCCTGTGAGTGTGTCTTTTGTAGAGTCAGACAACGAAGAGATGAATAAATTTGTGCGATCTATTGGTTCGCATGTAGTAGTACAAAAAAATTCTCGAGGAAATTACGCGGTGATGACTGATCGAAAAAGGGGAGTAAATCTTTCTTATGCTTTTATGCTACTGCGTATGGCTGAAGAGCATTACCGCGCGCTTCCAATTCAAAAAGATGAAACACTTTTACAAAAAGAAGGTTACTTGGAAGGAGAACCTTTTTGGTATCTTTTTCATACAAAAGATATGGGTTTCAATGGATCCCTTACTACAAAAGATATAGAACCAACAAAAATCCCTGAAAATAAAGTTTTTGAGATTATAAAAGAAGGTTTGAAGCAGAAAATTAGTTAATTTTCTTTATTTCGAAAATTATAAAAAGAGGAATTTTTGAGTGAATGTTGTAAAAACTCGGATCTTTTTCTTTTACCCAGCTTTCTGGTTGAGGCTCTAGAAAATCTATGAGTTCAAATTGGGATTCACGAATTTCTTTAATCATTTCCGAAATTGGTTTGTGATAGTAAGAAACTGGAAATTTATTTCTAAACCACACATCGTCAATTCTTCTCGGGTTTAAATAATCACCAATTACATCACCTACAAGCTTTGGATCTTTGTATCGAATGTAACCGAGTAAAAAAATCTCTCTTTCTTTTTCTCTTTTTATTTCTGATCCAAAACGAATCGGGTGATTTGTTGAAATTACAGCGCGACCGTCTGGTTTTAAAACTTTGTAAATTTCTCCAAGCGTTTTTTGCCAAGAGGGGACATAGTGAATAGTTAGAGAGGAAACTACAATATCAAAAGAATTTGTCTCAAAAGAAAGGTTTTCCATATCCATTTGGTGAAACTCTAAAGCAGGAAAACTTTCTTTTGCGATCTTTATAAATTCAGGAGAGAGGTCTACCCCGACAACTTCCGAAGCACCGAGATTTTTTAATTCGTTGCACTCATCTCCAGAACCACAGCCAATACAAAGTATTTTTTTACCAGCGACACTCCCAATTTTTTTGAGGAGGGCCGGCTTTTCTACATAAGTGTGAACAATGTTTTTGCCGTCGCGGAGTCTTTCGGTCCATTCACGAGCATAATCATTGTAAAAATCTTGATTCATTTGCCAATTATAACCTTTAAATTCAACATTTCTTTATATTGACTTTACCCGCTTTTTGTGATAGAATAGATAAAAGATCTTTGAAATGTAGTCAGTAGCGATGTGTGTGTATTTTGTGCATATATCGCTACTGATTACTCAGTTGACTACATAAACAAACGACACGAGCAAAACAAGGTCACGTGTCAATCCTGATAACATGAAAACTAAATGCTGGCGACCAGGAGATACTGTCAATCACTTCGTGACCCACAATAGACCAGACGCTGACGAGCTTCTCATTTTTGCCATCCGGTCCGCCTTTCCCGACATTGTTGGAAAAGCGCTGCCGGGTTTAAAGAGTGCGAAGATCGGCTTCATGACGATGGACATCGACGGGTTGGAGGATTTTTCTCCACCCCCTGATGCCATTTTTGTGGGAGTGGGGAAAGGGCGCTTCAAGAGCAGTTTCGACGAGCACGCTGACAAGCGACGCTCTGTCTCGGCTGCGACCTTGTTGGTCAAGACCCTTCCGCTCCGTTTTCCTCACTGGAGAGCCCTTCAAAAGACTCTCGGTGATGTGGTTTACGAAGACGAATGGGGAACTCGGTTGCCTTGGGAAATTCCTGGAGTGATTAAGTGGCTCCACAATGTCTTCACTACCGAAGAGGTGTTGGAGTGGTCAAGGCTCGCGTACTACGCTGAGATCATGGACCAAAAATCCAAGTTCGAAAGCGGGTATTGGGAGGAAGATAAACGCAATTGGCAACCTTTGACGGTGCCGGTGGCGTACGAGCTCATCAAAAAATATGTCGGTGAAAAATCGGCAAACGACTGGCTCGAGATGTTTGATCTCTCGGCGGGTTTTACGGAGACATTGAAACTGGATGCTGTGAACATTGTTCGCAATTTCCGTTCCAATGGTGGGACAGTTGACCACCTTGAAACTCGGTACGGCCCGGTGAAGGTTCTTACTATCACCACCAACAACTTCAAAGTCGCCGATCAGGCGATTACGAAGGAGGGGTTTGACCTTTGTATTGTTCGGTCCGAAGAGGGCAATACTCAGATTATCGGTGATCGTCGCAGGGTCTGGTGCTTTTGCGACATCGCAGGCTTCATCCGCGCAGCTGAATGTCGGAAACGTGGGCTTCCTGTTCCCGAAAATCAGGAGCTCCTGTCTCTCGATTCTGTGTCGGGATGCCGGTGGTGGAATGTCTTTCAAGAGGCACCCTACATCGTAAATGGCACTTTGAAACACGACTCAGTTGAACCAAGCGAGCTTACCCTTGACGAAGTCTTCGATTGTGTTGCGAAGGGTCTCCGCGGTCGTTTCGTTTGTCCAAACTGGAAAAGCCATACGTGGCTTCAGAGAGGGGACAACGCTAAGGCGATCAATCGGGCTCGCAATGCTGAGGTTGAGCACGAGTTGGAAGAGAAACGTGCTGTGATTGATGCTGATTTGGAAGCAGAATTCGCAGGAGCCTTTGCTAGTGCAGGGCTGTAGTCAACAACGACGGCTAGTCTGACCGTAATATTAGACTATCTCACAACTTAGGTTGTGAGAATTTTTTTTGTGCTAAAATCTGTTCATGTTTAAAAAAGTAGTAGAAAATTTTGTTTGTGAAAAGTGCAGTTTGGAAGTAGTGGGTGATGGCTTCACAAATCATTGCCCAAAGTGCCTTTGGAGTAAACATGTAGATAATGATCCAGGAGACAGGGAAAACTCTTGTGGCGGGCTTATGAAGCCTTATAGAGTGGAAACTACAAAGGTAGGGGAATTTTTGGTTTTTAAATGTGAGAAGTGCAAAGAAGAGAAAAGAAACAAAGTTTCACCAGAAGATGATTTTGATGAGGTTTTAAAGATCTCTAAAGATTTTGCGCTGAAACAAAGCTTAGAAGCTAGAAGCTAGAAGCCGAAAGCTATTTGGGTTTGATTGTAAAACCTTTTTTTGCTATATTGAGCGAGTGCTTTAAAACACGTGGTTTTGAAGAGAAGCGGGTGTAATTTAGTGGTAGAATGACTGCCTTCCAAGCAGTATACGGGAGTTCGATTCTCCCCACCCGCACAAATAAAAAAGACGCCTTTCGGCGTCTTTTTTATTTGTGCGGGTGAGCAAAGCGTCTTCATGCTTTGCGTGAGAGAATCGAAAGGAATTTTGTTATTTTGTGAGTACACAAAATCAAAATTCCGGGGCCGAGGAGAAATCTTGTGACCGACAAGATTTCGAGGTGGCCGATTCTCCCCACCCGACACAAGTTACATCTAACCAATCTCACACCTTCCAAGAAACCGTCAATGATATTGACACTTTTCTTGCATTTATTTTATAAGTGTGTTAGAGTGTTGTTTCAAAAATGGAACAGCCACCAGAAGAACAGTTTAATACGGAAAATCAGACTCCTCAAGAGGAGGTGGTCTTACCTGGGTCTCTTACAGAGAGACAAAGAGCAGAACTAAGAGAGTTGATCCAAGTTATAAGGAGAAAAGAATAGAACAAAAAAACAACCTATCTCAGAAACGAGACAGGTTGTTTTTTGATAGATGTAGATTATTTTACTGCATCTTTGAGAGCTTTCGCTGCTCGGAACTTTGGAACTTTTGTTGCTGGTACTTTTACCATTTCTCCTGTTCGTGGGTTTCGTGCAGTTCGTGCTGCTCGCGCCTTTACAGAAAAGATTCCAAGTCCTGCAATAGATACTTCGTCACCTTTTTTCAATGTCTTTGTGATTGCTTCAAGTACTGCATCAACTACACCTTCTGCTTGTACTTTTGTTCCTCCTAATACATTGTTTACTACTTCAACTAATCCTTGCTTATTCATTTTGTTTTTTTCTTAAATTAATAAACGACCCTTTTCTCTTTGAAACCATTATATACCATAGCTTTTTTAATGCAAAATATTGACAAGATATGATTTACATTTTACAAAAAGGTCTGCTTCTTTTTTGAAGCAGACCTTTTTCGTTATTTTTTGAAAAAAATTATCGTGCGAACTCAACAACTCTGTTTTCTCGAATGACTGTTACTTTAATTTCTCCTGGATATTTTAGTTCATCTTCGATCTTTTTGGCAATATTTCGTGCAAGATTGACCGCTTCTACATCAGATACTGCTGATGGAGTAACAAATACTCGAATCTCTCTTCCGGCTTGTAATGCATAGCTTTTTTCGATTCCTGTGAATCCGTTTGCGATTGCTTCAAGATCAGCAAGTCGTTTAAGATAATTCTCAACTGAGTCTCGTCTTGCTCCCGGACGTCCTCCTGAAATCGCATCAGCTGTTTGGACAATTCGCGATTCGATTGTTTCATAAGGGTATTCTTCGTGGTGGGCTTGCATTGCTTTCACAACTTCTTCACTTACTCCAAATTTTTGCAAAATACGTCTTCCAATCTCAACGTGTGTTCCTTGTACTTCGTGATCAAGTGCTTTTCCAATATCGTGAAGGAGTGCACCTGCTTTTGCTACTTGAACATTTGCTCCAAGTTCTTCGGCAATCATCCCTGCAATGTGTGCCATTTCAACTGAGTGGTTTAAAACGTTTTGTCCATAACTTGTTCGGAAATAGAGTCGTCCAAGGATTGAAACTACTCGTGGATCAAGGTTGAGAATGCCTGTTTCGTAGACCGCTTGCTCTCCTTTTTCTTTGATGATTTTGTTGATTTCCCCCTTTGCTTTTTCTACTTCCTTTTCAATTTTTGCTGGTTGGATTCGTCCATCTAAAATGAGGTTTTCAAGTGCGAGACGAGCAACTTGTCGTCGAATTGGGTCAAAACAAGAAATAGTGATGTTTCCTGGTGTATCATCAACAATGATTTCAACTCCGGTTTCTCTTTCAAAAGCTTTGATGTTTCTTCCTTCTTTTCCAATAATCTTTCCTTTGAGTTCATCTGAAGGAATGTTGATGGATGTTGTAAACGCATCTCCTCCAACTGCATTTGCATAACGTTGAATTGAAACAGAAAGAATTTCTTTTGCCTTTTGATCAAGACGCTCTGTATTTACTGTTTCCATTTTCTTGATACGGACCATAAGATCTTCTTCGTATTCTCGTTCGATAGTTGCAAGAAGCATTGTTTTTGCATCTTCTCGTGTCATTTGAGAGATCTTTTCTACTTCAGCAATCTTGTTTGCTTCCATAAGATCAACCTTCTCTTTCTTCTGTTTTACTTCCTCGATTTTTTGTTTGAGTAGCTCAACTTCTTTGTCGATATCAGTTTGTCGTTTGTCGAGCAAACTTTCTTTTGCGATAAGACGATCTTCTGTTTTTTTGATCTTATCTTCTTTTTCCTTTATTTCTCCTCGTACTCCTTTAAGAACTTCGGCAGCATCTTGCTCTGCTTGAAGTGTGATTTTTTTTGCTTCTTCTTGTGCATCAAGCATTGCTTGTTTCAAAGATTGTTCAATTGAACCTTTTTTACCAAGCGCAACAAGATATCGAAGCAGATATCCAAGTCCGATTCCGACAGCTCCTGCAACTGCAAGAAGCAACATTACTATTTTTATTGACATAAGCGGCGCGATTCGCCTCTAAAACATTTTTAGGCTAAGATATTTTTTGAAAACAACATATTTTTCTAGTCTCATTTGATTTTGTCTTAACATAAGAATCTTTCAGGAACGAATTTAAATTAAAATTCTAATGTTTCAACTATACCTTAAATCGGCCTGAAAGTCTATTTGATAGCTGGTGGATTTTGGGTTTTTGCTTTTGGCCTTAAAACCAAAACACCACTTGAGCTTTGCCCAAGTAGTGTTTGCTAAAACCTAACACCTAGTATCTAAAAGCCAGGTTTTGGGTATTACCCCAAGACCTTGTCCACTATTCCATACTTTTTGGCCTCTTCTGCTGACATAAAGAAGTCTCTTTCTACGTCTTTTTCGATCTTTGAGAGGGTTTGGCTAGTGTTTTTGGCAAGTATTTTGTTGAGAACCTCTCTTGTTTTGAGGATATGTCGAGCTGAGATTTCGATATCTGTCGCTTGTCCTTCAGCACCTCCAAGTGGTTGATGGATCATTACTTCTGAGTTTGGAAGAGCAAATCGCTTACCTTTCTTACCATTTGAAAGAATTACTGCTCCCATTGATGCTGCAATCCCAACACAAACGGTTGAAACGTCGTTTTTGATGTTGTTCATTGTGTCTACTATCGCAAGACCTGCGGTCACGTGGCCTCCAGGAGAGTTTACGTAGAGGGTAATGTCTTTTTTAGGATCTTCTGATTGAAGAAAGAGGAGTTGGGCGATGATTGTGTTTGCAACCGCATCGTCAATTGGACCACCAAGGAAAATGATGTTTTCTTTGAGTAGGCGAGAATAGATATCGTACGCTCGCTCACCGAAGTTTGTCTTTTCTATAACAGTTGGGATTAGATATGACATAAGTTTATTTTAGATTTAAGAATTAAGATGTATGAATTAAGAATAGAGGAAAATCAAAATAAGTCAATAAAAAAGCCGGTTTCGCGAAGCGAAACCGGCCGATAAACTACCCAGGGATTTGGATGGGTGTGAGTTGCCCACCCTTTTTTTCCATCAACACAAACCCTTGCTTTGTGTTCTCAATGATGAGCACATAGGTGCCGATAGCCGCCCATGCCAGTCGCGCAGCGGACGGTACTGCTCCAACTTGCACCATATGGGTGATGGTTTCCTTTGTGGAGCCCCCAATCTTCAATTCGAAGTTCTGCCGTGGTGATTGTCTGTCCGGTGAAGTCATGGTATCCCGGCTCCAGCGCTTCGTGATGACCACACCAGTCTGTTGCCGCTTAGCGTTGTTGCGGAGGACAATCTTGCTCCCTGCCACTACTCGCTTGTGCAAGTCGGCATAAAGTTCAATTGCTCTGCGGATACAGTCCGATTCGGAAACCGAGTGAACGTGTAGACAAAGCTCTCTCAAGGTATGTTGTTCTTGAGTTGATAGGCTTAAGGTGAGTATTTCGTTTTCCATACAGATGTTAGTTAAAGAACTTTTTTCTACAAACTCGCAACATCGCGTTGTGAGCTTGATAAAAATCTAGTTGTTAAGTACAGCTAGAAAAACGCGTGTTGTGAAACTCAGACTTGTTTACGGATCATCACGACTTTCTTTGTCACAATTAGTCATGAGCTCTAGAAGATAGGCACTATTACTCATACTCGACCAAAGTTGTTTCGCATTTCCTTCGTTGTATCTTTCTGCTTGAAGGAAATGGAAGAGGTCTAGTCTGTTTCCTTTTATGAGAAGTGCCGCGAGGGAATAGACATTGCCGTGTTTAGGAATCCAACACCCAGATGTATAGTTTCCAAACCTCTTTCTTTATTCCTAAGAAGTCAAAGACTTCAAAGGCTATTTATGTTAGCCCACACATCATCGCGAGTCCGTGTAAGCCGAATACTCTAGACCAAGAATTCCAACGTCCATTGAATACCGATCGCATTGAGCCTCGCCACTCAATAATCCTCCTGTCTTTTGGGGTGTCCTTAAATAAACTGGTCACAGTATCAGGCGTGATAATTGCAGGCAGAGATCCCTTTTCTCTACCATCTTCGTATTCACCGCCTTGGCAGTAGATTTCTAATCTCTGTTCTTCGGTCATGGTTAGATGATTTTTTCAAAGTTCACTTGTGCTTTGCGGGCACAAAAAGAATGAACATTGACTAAAGGAAATTATAATTGTAAAATAAAAATTATGTTATTAAATTTGAACAAATATACAAAAGAATCTTTAGAAATAAAGTTAGAATTAAATTTATTAAATTGTGTTCGCACAAATGAACAAAATATGTTAGTATGATGTTATGCAAAAACTAAAAGAACTCGAAAATCAGCTTGAAAATGTAGGCCTTGGAGATAAAGAAAAATTAGTCTATTTAAGCCTGTTTCGACTTGGGGGAAGTGGGTTTCCTTCAACGATTGCAAAGGAAGCAAAACTAAATAGAAGTACTACGTATAAAATGCTCACTTCGCTTGCTATAAAAGGACTCGTTTCTGATATAGAAAGAAACAAAAAGGCTTTTTATACCCTCGCAAATCCCCAAAAGCTTTTACACTTTGTTGAATATCAAAATAGAGAACTCTCAAAAAAAGTTTCTGAAATAAAAAATATCATCCCTGACCTTTCGAATCTTTTTGCTTCTTTTGGGGTGTTGCCAAAGGTAACTATCTATCAAGGATACAAAGAAGTGAAAGAAATTTATTTTGATATGTTAAAGCACAAAAATTATGAAATGCTTGCTATCTTTAACGCAAAAGAGTTTGAAGGATACCTTTCAAAAGAAGAAAGAAAAGAATTCACGAGAGGAAAGTTGTTGCAGAAGATTTCAATGCGCGCTCTTGTGCCGGACGATGAGTTTGGAGAAAAGTTTGCAGATGAGGTGTACGGATTTATGAAAGGTACAAAATATTTTCCCCAGATTCGCCAAATTCCAAAAGGAACCTTTCCTTGGGCAAGTGAGTTTACGCTCTATAGTAAAAACAAGATAGCAATGTTTAAGCTTATAAAAAGTGATTTTGATAAACAGGTAGTTGGGGTTGTTATAGAAGATGAGGTTTTCTTTGGAATGATGAAAATGATTTTTGAACTCAGTTGGGCAAGAGCAAAAAATGAAAATCCCAACTAGTTGGGATTTTCATTTTTTGCGGAAGTACTCGAAATTTTCGGTCTAAGAAAATTTCAGGGTAAAGGGTAAGTTTAAGGATGCGGAAGAAAAATAAAAATGATAAAATAAATCTATGCTCGAACTAGAAGAAATATACACACGAGGAGGAAGGACACGATTTTTTTTGCTCGTTAAATACGGATGGCTCTTTGGTGTTTTGGGTGGATTGATTGTATATCTTATATGGCAAATTAACTTCGGACATCTTAATGAATTTACCGTTGGTTTTTTGAATAATCATCCAGAGTGGTATATCGATGTTTCAATGTTAACGCTCTGGCTTGCTATTTTGGCATTTGGAATATTTCTCGTTGGATTTTTGCGTGGGAATTTGATGTTTCGTCATTATAAATTTCTTCTTGATGATCACGCGTTTCATTTGCGCCGAGGACTTTTTTTGGTCAAAGAGATTACTATCCCATATCATCAGATAAGTAATGTGCATCTAATCAGACCTTATCATTATCGATTTTTGGGACTGGCTCAAATTGATATTGCAACTGCTTCTGATAGGAGAATTCATCATAGCAAGGTGAAGGATTGTTTGATTCCAATGATTGATTACAGGCTTGCAAAAATACTTTCAAAACAACTTATCTCTTATTCTGATAGGGTAAAGAGTGGGGAAGAGATTGAAGATAAAAATGATCGTGATGATGAAGATCTCGAATATGATTATAATGTGGAAGATGACGAAGGGTTTGAAGAGGAATTAGATCAAAAACTGCATCGTGGCTAAAATACTGAAGATAATCGAACTCGGAAATCCAATTTTGCGAACAAAAGCAAAAGTAGTTTCAAGACAAGAAATAAAAACAAAAAAGTTTCAAAACTTTTGCAATAATTTGATTGCAACATGTGAGGAGAAAAATGGTGTAGGTATAGCTGCGCCACAAGTTGGGATATCCCAAAGAGTTTTTGTTGTGTGGAGTAAGCCAAGTAAACGATACAAACATGCACCAAAGATGGATCCGCTTATTGTCATAAATCCCATTTTAAAATTTCTTGGTACAAAAAAAGAAAAACGTTTTGAAGGTTGTCTCTCAATTCCCGGAATCCGTGGACTTGTTTCTCGGTACAAAGAAATTGAAGTTTCGTATACAACACGTGATGGAGAAAAAAGAAAAGAAAAATACACAGATTTCGTTGCGAGGATTTTTCAACATGAATTTGATCATCTCAACGGTGTTGTTTTTTTAGATAGGACAAATTCAAAAGATTTGATAACTGAAGCGGAGTATCAGAAGATAATTAAGAGAAGGTAGTAATTGTTGAAATTGTTTTAGACTATATAAAGTGTCTAAATTCCTTATGCTAGTGTTTTGCAAAACACTAGCATAAGATACTTGAGAGAAGTAAAATACCTTCCAAAAAATTCCTCTTGGAATATGAGTTTTGGCTCTATGGTGATAAGTGTCTTTTTGCGGGAAGTGGAGAAGAAAAATTTTCTTTTATAATTCAGTCACGAGACTTTGAAAATTTCATGAAACTTTGTTGGCAAGGAACGTGGATGATGGCAAAGAAGTAATTTATCGAACTCAATTTTAAAGGAAATGCATAAAAAGTAAATTAAATCTCTCTTAGAAACTTCTCTATTTCTTTACTTTGCTTCTGTTTGAGAGGTTTTGATGATTGCCAAATGAGTTGCCATTGTGTGCGCATCATTTGTGCGAATTCTTCACTTTGGACAATAAATGCATAGGTCTCTTTGTTTGAAGAAATGAAAGCAACATTGTTTTCGTATATCCAGTATCCAAGTGAGAAGTCTATGTGCTTTGGTGCAATTCGAATTTCCCGAAGAAACTCTTCACTACCTCCGAGATAAGGATGAATGTTTGTGTCGATAACTTGGCTTTCAGGCCAGATAGCGCGAGTGTAGATATTTCTCTTGATTCGTTCTTTGTTCAAAAATTTGAAATACTCTTTACCTAATACTTTGAGCATTTTTTCGATTGGCCAGAAACTTTCTGTTTCTATATTTCTTTTTATAATCAAATCATTGAGAACAAACTGAACACCTTCTTTGCCTGAAAAGAATTTTATTTCTGGTTTGGTTGCATTTTGAAGTGAGAGGGAAGAGAACAGTCCATCAAGAGAACTTTGTAGGTTTTTTGTATTTTGCATTTTTTCATCAAGAATTTTTTTGAGGTTTTCCTTTTCAACTACTCTGTAGGTTTTGATTTTGTTTTTTACAATCTCGATAGCGAGATTTTTTGAAAGGAGTTTTTGGAGGATCCCGTAGACTGTTGTTCTCTTGGTTTTGCTGTGTTTGCCAATCTCGGCAACTGATTGTTCTCCATGGCAAAGGAGGCAAAGGAAAACAATTTGTTCCTCTTGGCTTAGATTAAATTCTTTTGAGATGTGCTCTAATTGTTCCATTTGTCGGACTGTGACGACAGTATACCATACGTATAAAATTATGCAATACTTTTGCTAGTTTAACAATGTTATTTACTCAATAAAAAATGAAAGATCAACAGTTGATCCAAGCTAATTGTGAAACAATTGTGAGCAGTGTTTTTCGGACTGCGGTAGCTGCTTTTCGTTCAGCACATCCACAGTTGTCGGAAAGGATAAAAAAATCTACCACAAAAGGACTACAATCATTCTCAAATCTTTTGGACGCTATGTTCTCAATTCATCTCGATAGACTTGAGATTGAAAATAGAGAGCGGCACATCAAAGAAGAGCTTGAGCGGATCGAAAGAATAGCGAAAAGTATGGGAGTGGATCCCGACATCTTGAAGAGCATGGTTGAAGATCATATCAAGGAGTTGAATTAGTTATGAAAGGTTTTCAATTCGCCGAAGTCTCCGAACTTCGGCTCTTTTTTAAATCAAAGAATCTTTTTTGAGGGATTGGAGTACTTCTTTGAAATCTGTTGTTTTGAATTTGTGGGAGAAAAGTTTTTGTAACTTTTTTGTTTCGGTTTTTTCTTTGATGAGTTGTTTGAGGATGAAAGCTCGTTTTTCTCTGAAGGAGCCTTTAAATGCAGATTGTTTTTTGTATGATGTGCTTTTGCGAGCGGGATCTTTTGGTAAGTTTTGTTTAAGGTTACTTCCGTAATCGTAGAGTGCATAGAACCACTCTCGAGAATTTTTTTGTGGAAGGGTTTTGTGTAACAGTTTCACAAGCTCTTGGTCAGATACTTTTTGTTTTGCTTTTTGAAAAAAGTGATGAAGAAAGACTGTTCGAATATTGGTTTCGATAAAAGGTGTTGGTGTATTAAAAGCGAAATTCATAATTGCCCCAGCGGTTGATTGCCCAATCCCGGGTAGTTTCACAAGTTCTTGTAGGGTGCTTGGAAACTTACCATTATGCGTTTCACAAATCTGTTTTGCACATTCGTGTAAGAATCTGGCACGACGATTGTATCCGAGACCAATCCATACACTGAGTACTTCGGAGAGTTTCACAGAAGCTAAGGCTTCGATGGTAGGGAAAGCTTCTAAAAATTCGTTATACTTACTCACCACACGGCTTGTTTGAGTCTGTTGAAGCATTATTTCTGAAACAAGGATTTTGTACGGGTCTGATGTTTCACGCCAAGCGAAGGGTCGTTTGTGATTTTTGTAAAATCTCCAGACTAGATTTTGAAATTGTTCCACGCTTTGTTTCATAAGAGTATCTTACAGAAATTTTTGAGAAATAAAAAATCCCCACCATACACGCTGGTGTTGATAGGGCAGTGTCTATTTATTTTTTGGTAATTGATGAGAGATGTTCCAACCGAGGTGCTCCGGACTTAATCCTAATTTGTATTTACTGATACCAAATAAATTTAACAGACTCTCTTTGAGATCAGTCCACTCATCCTTGGTTCTAACTTGTATTGGCTCCAGCTCAACAGGGATAAAAAAGAAACCTCCCTCGACATGTATATCTCCAACTTCCATGATAGTAAATTTGAATAGACTGTAATGTATAGGTTCCCCAGTCCTCACTTCTCGAGGTAAATTTACATCTCCATAGATACAAAAACCAAAGCTCTTGGGTGTATGCATTGCCTTATGGTCAAAACTGATAGCCATTTGAATTCTTGCGTTCATGGTCAAAAGACGGTTGTGTCTGTGGGGAAGTATGTAATATGTTGCAATTATAGTAAATATGTCTAAACAATTTGACAACATAAAGTATTTTGATAAGATTTTTGTATGGATGAATTGCTAAATGAAAAAGAAAAAATAGTTTTTGATTCTCTTGTGCGATTTGGAGCGGGGACGGTGATGCAAATTGCAAAAGATACAAACCTTAATCGAACTGCGCTTTACCACACGCTTTCACTGTTAAAAGAGAAGGGGCTTATTTTTGAAATCAAAAAAAGTGGCACGACTCTTTTCCAAACTATTTCAAAAGAAGAATTTATTTTGTGGTCTAAGAAAAAGTTACTATCGATTCAAAAAGAAACTGAAGAACTTACTTCTTGTTTTACTCAAAAGCAAAAACCAACACTGCATTCTGGTATCAGATATTTTGAAGGAATTGAAGGTGTAAAGAAACTGTATGGAGAAACTTGGAGAGAAAACAAAGAAAAACAAATTTTAGCGATTACTGATTATAAGAAAGCTTACGAATCAATGAATGATTTTTTCGAAAAAGAATATTTTCCATTTCGAGTGAATGCGGGTGTAAATGTAAAAAGTTTGCTTTCTCTTGATGCGTATGGAAAGAGAGATAAATCGAGAGCCAAAGAGTTGCTTCGAGAAATGAAATTTTCTGATGTGTTTAAAGATTTAGGAATTGAGATAAATATTTTTGATGAGAGTCTTGCGGTTGTTGCCTTCGATCAAAAGAAGCCGATGGGAATGATTCTTAAGAATAAAATTATCTCAGACGCGTTTCGAAAGATTTTTCTGTTTTTATGGAAATCGGCAAAGTAGAGTTTTTGTGTATAATGACAATTATGAATTTAACAAAAGAACAAAGAATTAAAAAATATCTACCAGATGGGGTATACGGAGCGATCGATGGGACGGTAACTACTTTTGCAATTATTGGAGGGGTGTATGGGGCAGGGCTTACTCCTGTGATAGTACTTATTCTTGGAATTTCAAATGTGCTTGCGGATGGGTTTTCGATGGCAGCATCAAATTATCTCTCAAAGAAATCTGAGGAAGATGATGCGAATCATCACACTGCGATTTATTCTGCGGTGACTACTTTCGTCGCCTTTGTTGTGGTGGGAACTATTCCACTTGTGCCATTCATCGTTTCTGTGTTCGTGTTGCTTAGTGCGAAGACTCAGTTTTTGTATTCGATTGTTGGAACTTTTCTAGCATTTATTTTTACTGGATATATGCGGGCAAGAATTACCGGAAGCAGTATTGTGCGAAGTGCACTCGAGACTGTACTTGTTGGAGGTATCGCCGCGGCAATTGCGTATGGAGTTGGGGTAGCCTTAAAAGGTTTAGGAGTATAAATAGAGAATTAATTAAAAATATATGAAAGACAAATTAGAAAGATTAAAACATGTTTACGCATTACTTATTTTATCAATTACTGGTACCTATTTTGTTTTCATAGGAGGTCTTGGTGCTTGTTTTACGAATCCTAGATCAATGCAATGTCGAGTCTATGAAACTTCTTTTTGGATCCTATTGGGTATTTCTGTTCTTGGTTTTTTAATTTGTCTAAATAAAAAATTATTTTCTCGATTTAGATATGTTGGTATTTTTCTATTAACAATTTCCTATATTATGCTCATCACTTTTGTGTCTTGGATATTTCTATTTAATTAATGATAGTTATTAATAAAAAAATTTTCTTTATGAATAGAACCATTTTTATTTTAGGGTAATTTTAATAAAATTTTTTTTATATGGAAGAATAAGATGTTTAATATATAGTATAATTTAACTTATGAGACTACATAGATTTTATACAAAAGAAAAAAATGGAGATAGCGGCGAGATTGAAATATCTGAAGAACGAATTGTGCATCAGGTTCGAAATGTATTTCGACTTGAGGTAGGAGACAGAGTAATTGTGTTTGATGGATCAGGATTTGATTTTGAATCAGAGATTATAAAAATAGACAAAAAAGTCTTGTTGCTTACAGTTTTGAAAAAAGAGAAAGTGTTTGTTCCAGAGAAAAAACTCACTCTCTTTATGTCTGTGATCAAGAAAGAAAATTTTGAACTTGTGTGCGAGAAAGCAACTGAGCTTGGTGTATCTCAGATCATACCTATTGTCACAGAAAGAACTTTGGTGAAAAATCTAAATCGAGAGCGAATAGAAAAGATTCTCGTTGAAGCAAGTGAACAATGCGGACGAGGGGATGTGCCGGAGTTTGGGGAAATTATGAATTTAGAATTAGTAATTAAAAACACTAAGGATCTGGTTGTTTGTGATATGGATGGTGTTTCTCTTTCCAACATTCCACATTCTACATTCAACACACTACTTATTGGTCCTGAAGGTGGCTGGAGTGAAGAAGAGCGAAAAAAGTTTAAAGAAAAAAATGTAAACATCATTACACTTGGGGAGACTGTACTTCGGGCCGAGACGGCTGCGATTGTTGGGGTAGCGTTTTTGATGAATTAAACAGAACAAAAAAGCCCCGCCGTAAGGCGGGGCTTTTTTGTTGTTCTTTTACAAGAGGTTTATTCTTGTGATTCAAGAAACTTGAACACTTCTTGTTTGGTTTGCATATCTTCTACGAACGCTTGGATTCTTTCTTTTGGGGTATCTGGATAATGTTCTACCATATGAGTTACTTCTTCTTTTACTTTTTGTTCATCTGGTTTGATGTTTTCTGTGTCAGCAATTTTCTGCAAAACAAGTTCGTCTATTACTCGGGCTTTTGCTTTTTCTTTCCACTCTTCTCTTATTTCTTCTTCTGTTTTTTTGCTTATTGTTTTGTAGTTTTCAAATGTCTGACCCATTCGAGAAAGCTCATAAGAAAATTCGTGAGTCATTTGATCGAGTTCTCTTTCGATAAATGTATTTGGTACTTCGATTTGAGTTTCTTTTGTGATTGCATCTAGAATTGTTTTTCGAACGGTTTGTGTTACCTTTGCTTCCTTTTCTTTTTTGAGGTTTTCGGTAATTTTCGTCTTGAAGTCTGCAAGATCCTTGAAGTCACCAAGCTTTTGTACGAGTTCATCAGTTACTTCAACTTCTGCCTCGCCTTCTTTTTGGTGATAGTGTTTGATTTCTGCCAATACATCTTCAATTTCTTTTTCAGTTACTTCAATTGTTTCTTGTTTTGGTTTTGCTTTTTTGGCGATTTTCTTGAAGTCAGGAAGTGTGATTTCTGGCATCACCTCAAACGTGAGCGTGAGTTCAACAGGACTTCCTTTTGTGATTTTTGTGATTACTATCTTTGGATGTGCGATAGGGTGAATTTTTGCTTCGGTGACAACATCAGCATACACAGATTCAATAGCATGCTCAGTACATTCTTCAAGGAGCGCTTGCTCACCTACTTTTTGGATAAGTACTGACTGTGGAATCTTGCCTTTTCGGAAACCATCAATCTCAATGTGTTCATTTAAGTGCTTCAGTGCTGTTTCTTTGTGACTCATTACTTCTTCTTCAGGAAGTGACAGTGTGATGATCACAGTTCCTTGTTCACCCTTTTTTTGTTCTATGATTTTGTGCATATGTTTTTATTATTAACGTGTAGGGCACATCTTACACGAAAAAATAAAAAAAACCACCCCTTGATTGTGAGGTGGTTTTTAGCTTTTTTTTTGTTTATTGGAGTTCTTTGTCGATGAGTTCAAGATCTGCTTCAATGTCGATTGAAGAAAGATCTTCAAGTTCGTTTCCAAGTGCTTCTTGTTCTTGTGCTGGAGTGACTGGTTCTGGCTTGAGAGATGGTCTTTGTGAGAAATATGCAACTGCGCCTATGATTATAATAAGGAGGATAATAACGATTGCAATCTTACTCCCAACTCCATTTGTTTGTGATCCACTTACAGGTGTTGTTTGATCCATATGTGTTTGTTATTTTTTAATTAGTTTGATGTTTCTGTTTCAACCTCAACCTCTTCTTCGTGTTCAACTTCTTGTTTTGGAAGATTTGTTACAACTTGCTTGCTTGCTTCTCGAGCTTCTTTGAGTGCAGTTACCGCTTCATTAACTACTGTTCGTATTGCTTCTTTTGAAACACCGTCTGTACTACTCACCGCTTCTTTTACTGCTTCAATAGCAGTGGCTACCTTTGTGTTAGCAGTAGCGAGTGCTGATTCAGCTTTCGTGAACAATGCTTCTGCCTCGGTTACGTCTAAACCATTCGCTTTCTTTTTTGTGATTACTTCAGAAAGTCTGTTGTTGAAGTTTCCAATGTTTGTGAGCGCATTTGTAAAGCGTGTTTCAATGTTTGTAAGGTGATAAAGGACTACTTCTTTTCTTTCTTCTTTGAGGATTTTTCGATTTTCTTTGAACTCTGCTACTTTTGCTTTAAAAGCCGTTTTGAGTTCAGTTCTTTTTGCTTCCATTTTTGTTTTGAGTTCTTCTCGAAGAGTTTTGTTTTTTGCTTTTGTTTCTTCGATAAGAGCTTTGACATCTGGTGTTTCACCATTTGCTTTCATTTCTTTCATTTTTTCTCTTGCTTCTTCTCGATTTGCTTTGATAGTATCGTGAGTTTCTTTCCGTTCAGTTTTTATTACTTCTTTTTGTGTTTTGAAATCATCTTTTATTTTTTCTCGCTCGTCTTTCATCTCGTGTCGCTGGTCTTGGAGATTTTGTCGCATTTCTTTTGCAGGTCGATCTGGACGGTCGAGTTTGTTGTCATCTTCTCCATCTTGTGCAAAGGATACTTGTGCACTTGATGCTAATAATAGCGTAAGAATGAATAATGATATTTTTTTCATATATTTAAGTTATTGAATAATACTGCCTAGGGCGCAGTCCTATTATTATACACCCTATGAAGAAGTAGTAGGGGCTCGGGTGTGGACAAAAACTCCCCGCAGCGCCGAAGGCGCTGCGGGGAGTTTTCTTTTTTATGCAGTAAGCTCTTAGTTTGCTTTGAATTTTTGATTGTAGAGTTCTTTTGATCGTTTAAAGCTTTCTATTGCAACGTCTTTTCCTTCAAATCCTTTTGTTTCAACTGATTTATTTTGGATTTTTTTGTATGTAAGGAAGAAATGCTCGATCTCTTTGAGTGTGTGTTTGTTGATGTCTACAAGATCATTTACATCATCAAAGCGTGGATCATCACAAGGAACCGCGATTATTTTTGCATCATCTTCTCCACTATCGATCATATGAAGAATGGCTACAAAACGCACTCGTACAAGAATTCCTGGAAATAAAGGATAAGTTGTCAAAAGCACCACATCAAGAGCGTCTCCATCATCCCAAAGGGTTTGTGGAACAAATCCGTAGTCAAATGGGTAATCTTGAGCAGTATGAAGTGCTCGGTCAAGTGCAATAAGGCCTGTTTTTTTGTCTATTTCGTATTTATTTTTTGAACCTTTTGGAATTTCGATGATTGTGTTTACTTCATTTTCTGTTCCTGATTCAATATCGTGCCAATAATTCATATATTTAAATTTGAATTAAATTTATAATTTACCCAGCTGTTTCTTCCGTTGTTTCTTCAGAAACTACGTCTTCTACAGGTGCTTCTTCAGTAATTTCTTCTTTAGGTGCTCCTTGGACTGCCTTTATATCAATACGAAACCCTGTAAGTTTAGCTGCAAGACGTACGTTTTGACCATTTTTTCCAATTGCAAGAGAAAGTTTGTCTTCAGGAACTTGAACTGTTGCCACGTTGTTTTCTGCATCAATTTGGATTCCTTCAGTTTTTGCAGGGGAAAGAGCGTCTGCTACAAAGATTGTTGGATCTTCAGACCATTCGATAATATCTATCTTTTCACCTCCAAGCTCACTCATTACTGTTGAAACTCGAACTCCTCTTTGTCCCACCATTGCTCCGATTGGGTCGATTGATGAAGAAGATACTGCTATTTTTGAACGACTTCCAGCTTCTCGCGCAACTGCTTTTATTTTGACTGTGCCTTCTAGTATTTCAGGTACTTCGTTTTCAAAGAGTTTTTCGAGGAACTTTGGATGCGCACGTGAAAGTCGGAGGAAGACTCCTCGTGGAGTATCTTCTACCTTTGTGAGGTACATTCGCACTTTTTCCCCTTGTTTATAACGTTCTCCTGGGATTTGTTCTTCATAAGGAAGGATTCCAGAGGCTCGTCCCATATCAAAGAAAACATTTCCTCGTTCCATTCTTTGTACTGTTCCTGTGACTATTGTGTCTTCTTTTTCACCAAAGTCACCAAATACCGACACTTTTTCTGCTTCTCGGATTTTTTGAATGATTACTTGTTTAGCTGTTTGAGCTGCAATACGTCCAAAATCATCTTTTGATTCGAGAGGAAAAATCATTTCATCGTCTACTTTTGTATCTTTTTTGATCTTTTGGGCGTCTTCAAGAAGGATGTGGTGTTCACTATTGAAGCGTAGTCTTTCATCATCTTCTGCAACGTTTTCCTCATCTTCAAGTACAACGCTTTCTCGGTCAACCACTACTTTTACTTGGTAAAAGTCTGTTTTTCCTGAATCAAGGTCAAAATGCGCTCGAACTATTTGTCCTCGTTTTCCGTACTCTTTTTTGTACGCGGTTGCAAGTGCAAGCTCGATAGCTTCAATTGTTTTTGCTCTTGGGATTCCTCGCTCTTCTTCAAGTTGGGCCAAAACTGTATGTATTACTTTAATATCAAACATAGTATGTATTGTTAATTTCCTATAAAAGTGATGGTGAAACAAAAAATCCGCCGTTCGGGCAGACTGAATCTTTCAGACATAACTGTTATCCACATAATACTATTTTATCTTTTTTTGTCAAATTGGTGTACAATTATTGTGTATTATATTTATTAATTCTTTTATTATTTTATTATGAAAAAAAATTCTATCTTTGGTTTTGTAGGGGTGTTGTTGTTTAGTATGGTAGCTATATTTACTCCTTATATAACTAAAGCACAGTCTCCAGTTCTTAAGGCTTCTTTCGTTTCAACTAATCCTACTGATATTGTTGCCGGTAAAGAAGTAAAGGTGGATGTAAAGATAGAAAATTTTTCTGCAAAAGATGCGACCGATCTATGGTATGCTTCAGGGTTTTTGGTTGAAGATGGTCTTGAACCATATTATCTTGATATGAAGGAATTTAAGACGAGCTTTGCGGTAAAGGCAAAGAGCGCAATTGTACTTGATACGAAATATACTGTTCCTACAACTGCTCCAAAAAAAGGAGATGTGTTTTTGGTTGCCTTGGTATATAACGGATTGGATACAGTAGTGGGCTATGCGAAACAAAAAGTAGTTATTTCTGGAGCACTTGAAACTGTTTTGGTTGATAGTGTGTCACTCAAGACTTCAAATAACAAGACTTTTTTGCCTCAAGAAGGTCCGACACTCTACAATCCTATTGAAGTAAAAGATGCTTCTTTTGCAACTGGTGCACAGGTTGTTGTTAAGTTTTCTCAAAAAAATCCAACATCGGTAACACTCTATCCTCAAGTTGATATCGTATTGTGGCCAGAAAATAAAGAAATGTTTTCTCAAAAACTTACTAATGAAAAGGTTGTTGTAAATAAAGATAAAAGTTCAGAATTCGTTTTTAATGTCCCTGTATTTAATTATGTTCCTGGTGTGTATGAAGGAAAAATAAGCTTTGTTGATGAACAAAACAAGTTGAGATCTGAAGTGATTGATTTTAGATATATTGTTTCTGGTGATATGGCGACAATTTATAATATTGCTTCGGATAAAGATCTTGGGTTGAAGGGAGAGGTGGTGAACTTATCGATAGATATCGGAGGTGTACCTGGAGATATTCAAAATAAAGATTCCGAAGAAAGAACTTTTGAAAAGCATACAATTTCAGTTAATTTGAAAAATGAGTTTAACAAAGTTGTTGGAACTAAGCAGTTTGATGTTGATGCAATGGATACAGAAACACAGCTTGTGCCAATTAACCTCACTGCTCCCGCAAAAGTATTGTCTGCTGAAGTAACTATTGGAGTGGGTGAAAAGATACTTGCATATCGACAAGTGTTTTTTGGTGCTGATTACGAAAAAAATAAACTCGAGGCATTAAAGGGAGGAGCGATGACTTGGTTCTTGGTGATTGTTGGATTACTTGTGATTGGTCTTGTGGTATTCTTCCTTATAAAAAAAGGAATGCTTAAACTCAAATCAACACACTTATTTATTCTCCTCGCGCTCTTTAGTGTGCCTCATTTTACTCTTGGAGCAACCCAAGTATTTAACACAAAACAAGATGGTGATAATGGATGTCCTGATCCAGGAGTGGTGGTTTCTTATGTTGGTCTTGCTGATGATCAAGTATTTACACCTGGTGAAACGTTCACTATTGATGGAACGGTTCAGTACAAGTCATGTTCTAACAACCCAGTAAACACTAATGTAGAAGGATATATCATAAAAAAGACTGATGCTCTTACGTTTCCAAATCAAAGTAAGACAGTGGCAGGTTTTAATCTGAATACTCTCGTATCAACCCATTATCATTATCCAAGCGGAACTATCTCACCAAGTAATGGAGCGTCATTTACCTTCAACTATACTCAAGCTCAACCATTTCCAAACTTCAACCAAATGGTCACTCCAAGCAAGATTATCGAATCAGAAAGTTCTGTATGGGCAAATCTTGCTGCAGGAGATTGTGCAAGTAGAGGTTGCTGGCGAACCTCAACACTTAAGAACCTAGGTACATTTACAGCACCAACGAATCCTGGTGAGTATCGATTTTATTTCTATCTCAAACACAAAAACGGATGTTACGAATCATATTATCTCAGTTACATAGATTTCAAAGTAAAACCTGCAACACCATCAAACTTAACTGCTAATGTAGGAAGCCTTTGTAGTCCTGATATCAACTTAACTTGGACTGCTGATACGACAGGAGCGGTTAGTGAATATCGATTGTCTCGAGCGACTTCAGAAAATGGAACATATACACTTGTTGC
>CAYLQP010000010.1:0-2455 GCA_964386665.1 uncultured Candidatus Saccharibacteria bacterium | reverse complement strand
GGAGAAGTAAGTGATAAACATTTTGTTGCAAGTACAAATCAATTTGGATGGACTTGTGAAGTAGAAGGGTATTCAACAGTTGACTGTACCGCAAACAAACCAGCTGTGCTTCCTTCTACACCTATAGTAGAAGCACAGGGGATTTGTGGTTCGTCAGTTGATGGAAAAAATACAATTAATGTAAACTTTAGTTCTCTTTCAGGAACTCCAGTAGCTACTGCGGAAATACGAAGAGCAACTACACTTAATGGTACATATCTTGTTAAGGCAAGTGGTGTTCCAACAACTCTCAATGTATCAAATAAACTTTCTGGAACTTTTGCTGATGTAAATGCAGTCCCAGGCACAACGTATTATTACAAAGTTATCCTTACAAATAGTGCCGGGGCTTCCGCGGTAAGTTCAGCTACATCAGGTACTTCACCTGCAGTATGTTCAAATCAGGTGGTTGCGTCATGTGGAGAAGCAATAAATAACCCAATGTATGTTACTCCAACTGTAAACACTTCAGGAATGTGTAATGTGGGAACCCCTTCAAATATACAGCTTAATACTGCTCAAACAGCATATACATGGGATTGTACAGCCGCAGATGGAAACAGTTCTTGTCAGGCACCAAAGGCAGATACTAATGATGCTGAGTGTGGAGATGCTATAAATGAAACATTCGATACTACTCAAGGATCATCTCGAGGAGATCTTTGTAATCCTGGCCAAGCATCAACACCCACTATTGATCCAGAGGATTCTTCAAAATATAAATGGACTTGTACGAGTGTTGATGCAACAGTTGTGCGAACATGCCGGGCAAATGCTGTTGTAAATGCTATCTGTGGTACAAAAGGAAACGGTCAAACCAACTTAGGGTCTAATTATAATTTTACTTCAACAGAGCTTTGTTCTGTCGGTACACCAAGCACAAATAGTCCCGCAGCTGTAAGTGGGCGATATGATTGGACTTGTAACGCAACCACAGGAACGGATAGTGCTTGCTATGCCTTTACAGGGGACTGCGTAGATTGTGGAGGGGGTCCTGGTGGAGGAGGTGGCGGATCTTTGTGTGGATCAAAGCATGGTAGTTCATTCTCTTCTATGCCAAACGAAGATACAGCAGGACTTTGTTCTGGAGCTTCAAGTGTCGTGTCAGGTTCAATTGGAAGTGATGCGGGAGGATATTATTGGAATTGTAAAAGTGGAAGTAATCCAGCCGTTGGATGTTATGCAAGTAATTCAGGTGGAGTAAGTGTTCCTGATAATGATTGTAATGGTGGAACTTGCCCTCCTCCAACAAGCGGTCCAGTGGAACTTCGGCAGTTTAAAGCCTCTCCTTCTCTTATTACCTCAGGAGGTCAGTGTTCAATACGTCTTGATCAAAATGTGTTTGAGAAAGCAAACTTTGAAACGAGATGTACACTTAAACTACCAAGCGGTTATGATTACTATCTCAACGGAAGCAAGACTCTTTATCCTGTTACAGATAATGGTGCGGGAGGTGCTCAATATATAGATCACGTAATTCCTACAAAGGTATTTAAAGGTTCTTCTTATAGTCTTACTTGTTATCAAGTAAATGCGGTGACAGGTGTAACTGAAAGTGGTTCTGAAAAAACAGTAAGTGCACTTTGTCGAATCAATCCAGCTCTTATTGAAACAAGTTTTGTAGATAAGTTTTATGGAGGAGTTAAGACAATGTCCGCATCACTCTTCGATGCGATATATCGCTTCTTTAATCTTCGATAGACTCTCAACAAAATTCCCTCGCATCGCGAGGGAATTTTGTTTATAATATAAAGTATGTTTATTAATGAAGATCAGCTCCGAGAATTTATTTTGGATTCCGAACTTGTCTCTCGTGATGATTTTGAAATTGCAAAAAAAGAATCCATAACAACAAAAGAACCCATCGGCCAAATATTGGTGCGACTTGGTAAAATTTCTGATGAAGATCTTTATCGGATGCAAGCATATGTTCTTGGGATTCCATTTGTTGATTTGAAAAATCAAAAAATTAATTTTGATGTATTATCTTTGATTCCAGAACCGATTGCTCGGACGCACAATGTTGTTGCCTTTAAGCGGAACGAAAATGATTTGGAGGTAGCTATGCTTGATACGGATGATCTTTCGGCTATTGATTTTATTAAGAAGAAAACTGGGCTTCGTATTTTGCCACGACTTACTTCTTCTGAGTCAATAAAAAATGTTTTGATCCAATATCAAAAGAGTCTTAAAGCAGACTTTGGAGATATTATCCAAAAAGAATCAGGGTCTCTTGCTACGTATACAGCAGAAGGTGGTGAAGAACAAAATGAGAGTGATCTTAAAAAAATGGCAGAAGACTTACCAGTTGTTCGTATTGTAGATACCCTTTTGAAACATGCAATTATTCAAGATGCTTCCGATATTCATATTGAACCTTATGAAGAAGAGGTGGTGGTACGGTATCGAATTGATG
>CAYLQP010000009.1:0-25514 GCA_964386665.1 uncultured Candidatus Saccharibacteria bacterium | reverse complement strand
GATATTCATATTGAACCTTATGAAGAAGAGGTGGTGGTACGGTATCGAATTGATGGGTTACTTCATGACGCGATGATTCTTCCAAAGATGGCTGGAGACGGTATTACTGCTCGACTCAAAGTACTTGCAAATTTGAAGCTTGATGAAAAACGTTTACCGCAAGACGGAAGATTTAAGATTGAGGCAAATGGTGAAAAGGTAGCGTTTCGTGTTTCTATTCTGCCAACTTATTTTGGAGAGAAAACGGTAATGCGATTACTTCGAGAAGGGGCAAGTGGATTTACACTTGAGTCTCTTGGTTTTTTTGGTGAAGGACTTGAAAATATTCACGAAGCAACAAAGCTGACAACAGGGATGATTCTAACAACAGGACCAACTGGAAGTGGAAAGACAACAACACTCTATACGATTTTGGATATTTTGAACACACCGGATGTAAATATTTCAACCATTGAGGACCCTGTTGAGTATCAAATGAAACGGGTAAATCAAACTCAAGTAAAACCTGAGATAGGGTTCACTTTTTCTTCGGGACTTAGATCTCTTGTGCGGCAGGACCCAGATATTATTATGGTAGGGGAGATTCGAGACAATGAAACAGCTTCTCTTGCAATCAACGCTGCTCTCACAGGACACTTGGTGCTTTCAACTTTGCACACAAACTCTGCGGCAGGATGTATTCCAAGACTTCTTGATATGAAAGTAGAACCGTTTCTGTTAGTTTCAACACTCAATGTGGTTGTAGGCCAACGACTTATTCGTCGTCTTAACAAACCAAAAGAAAAATACTTTTTAAATAAAGATGAGCAAGCAATTCTTGGAAAGAAAGTAGATCTGGAAAAAATTCTCAATGTTCTAAAAAAAGAAAAAACAGTCAAAGAAACAGATACGTGGGACACAGTTCCGTTTTGGAAGATCAATCCTTCTTCTGAGTTCCCTGATGGCTTTCACGGACGAGTTGGAATTCATGAAGTGCTTAAGGTAACACCTACGATTCGAGACTTGGTTATCAAAGGAGCGACAGCAGACGCTATTGAGGCACAGGCAAAAAAGGAAGGAATGCTTACAATGATTGAAGATGGAATTGTAAAAGCGGTTCAAGGAATTACGACAATAGAGGAAGTGCTTCGGGTGATATCAGAGTAAAGCAGAATATAGAGAATAAGTCCCGTTAGAAAAAATTAAGCAAAAATTTCAATCGAATATGAACACAAAAATAACAATCTCATCGTTACACGTTTACAAGCAATTGTCTAACTTTTTCTAACGGGATGAAATTCAAAGTAACTTGTAAAACAGCAGAAGGGGGAACAACGGAGCTTATCCAAGAAGCATCTGATAAATTTGAATTGTTTAAAGATTTAAAAAAAAGTGGTCTTGAACCAGTGTCAGTGAACGTGGTTAAAACTATGGGATCAAAGTTATCTTTTTCTTTTGGAAGTCAATTAAAGATGCACGATAAGATTATTTTTGCACGTAACCTTGGGTCAATGCTTAAGGCGGGACTCGCATTATCGCGTGCTCTTCAGGTGATAGAACGGCAAACAAAAAACAAAAAAATAAAAAAGATGCTTACGGATATTGAATCAACTGTGTCTGCTGGAGGAACGCTTCATGATGCACTCGCTAAATTCCCTAAGACTTTTAATGATTTGTTTATTGCAATGGTGCGAGCGGGAGAAGAGAGTGGGTCTCTTGCCGGATCGCTTTCAATGATTGGTGAACAGATGGATAAAACATACACAATACAAAGAAAAGTGCGCGGAGCACTCATTTATCCAGCGGTTATTTTTACGGTAATGATTGTGATTGGTATTTTGATGCTTACTATTGTGGTACCAAGTCTCGCTGCAACATTTAAAGAACTTAATTCCACTTTACCTGCTTCAACTCAGTTTATTATTGGGCTTAGTGAATTTATAAAAGGGCATTATATTGTTGCTTTCCTGCTTGTGATTGGATTTGTAACTGGGTTTATGTTTTTTGCAAAAAGTGTATTTGGTAAAAAGGTGTTAGATAAAGTTGTTCTCAGGATCCCTGTTGTTGGAGGATTGATTATACAAACAAATGCAGCTCGAACAGCTCGAACTTTTTCTTCTTTGCTTTCTGCTGGAGTACCTGTTATTAGAGCCGCAGAAATCACGGGAGAAGTATTACAAAATGTATATTACAAAAAGGTAATTGAAGAAGCAAAAAAGGTGATTGAACAAGGAGCTCCTGTTTCGTCGGTATTTCAAAAATACGAACAACTTTATCCTCCATTTGTTGCAGAGATGATGAGTGTGGGTGAAGAAACGGGAAATATGGCTCAAATGCTTGGTGAAGTAGCATTATTTTATGAAAATGAAGTAGAGCAAAAAACGAAAGACATGTCGACAATTATTGAACCGGTTTTGATGGTGGTGATTGGAGGCGCAGTAGGATTTTTTGCGGTTTCAATGATTACGCCAATGTATAGTGTGTTAAATAATATAAAATAAATGAAATACTCAAAAGGAATATCAATAATCGAGGTACTCACAGTTATTGCAATTCTTGGGATAGTAACAGCTATCTCGTTGCCAATGTTTCGATCACTTGCAAATTCACAATCACTCGATAAAGAAGCCAATGTTGTGGTGTCATTCGTAAATAAATCGCGAGACAACGCTATTAACTCACTTGATTTTTTGCAACATGGTGTATCGTTTGCATCTTCGACGGTCACTATATTTTATGGAAACAATCCAGTAACTTCAGCGACTTCAACTACATATACACTTGAATCTCAAAACACTATTTGGAATGTGAATTTTGCTAATGGTCAGTCTTATCTTTATTTTGATAAGCTAACCGGAAAACCAAATACATCAGGCACACTCAAAGTAAAACATGGGGGTCAAACAGAAAAAATAATTACTATTTACGCAACGGGTCTTGTCGAGGTACAATAAAAGAGTATATGAAGAAGTTATTTTTAAAAAAACAGTTTGGATTTTCTTTAATTGAAATCGTGATTGCTTCTTCTATTTTACTTACTACGATTGTTTTTATTTTTAGCGCGTTTACTCTTTCGCTTGCAACATCAGTAAAAAATACCGCTCACGTTCAAGCAGCATTCTTGCTTGAGGAAGGTAATGAAGCGCTTAGAAATATGAGAGACTGGGGATTTGGTGAACACATCAATAGTCTTGCAAACGGAACATCTTACAGACTAGCTTTCGAAAATAGACATTGGCAAGCAACAACAACCAATATATTTATTGATGAGAAGTTCGATCGGACATTTACACTAGCTGAAGTACGTCGTGATGCTGATCATAATGTAGTCACTTCCGGAGGAAGTATTGATATGGGTACAAGGAAAGTAATAGTAAGTGTGTCGTGGTTAGATGGTGTTGCAACGACTACTAAAATAATGGAATCATATGTTTCAGATATATTTTCAAACTAAAAAAAGAGGATATTCGCTTGTTGAAGCGGTTATTTATATTGCACTTGCATCAGTACTTTTTTCGGTAGTGATTTCAGCATCAACTCATATCATTAAGGAATATCACAAAGCTAAAAAAATAAGTGGAATTGAGAAGTCTGCCATTGTTGCAATGGATCGTATGATAAGAGAAATTCGTTCCGCATCAATAGTGGATACATCAGCTTCTTGTTTGTTTGATCCGCCGTTTATTGATGGATGTGATCCTGAACTCGGTATTTTGAAACTTAATAAAGTTGTCTCAGGTGTGCCGCATTATGTTCGATTTTATGTTTCAAATGGAAGAATTATGGTTGAAGAAGATGGGGTTGAGATTGGGCCTATTACTTCTTCAAATATCACTATTGATTATCTGAAATTTCGACATTCTGCAACAAGTACAGCAGAAGCTTTGAGGGTAGAATTGTCAGTAATGGGTAATGCAGAAACAGATGTTCCTAAAAACTTCTATAACACAGCCGTACTGCGTGGTTCATATTAATTAACAATGAAAACATACACACACAATACATATAAAAAAGGACATGCGGTAATGATGTCTGTTCTATTTTTTTTGATACTTTCAACCACTATTATTGCAGGTATCACAGTTCCTACTGCAAATCAGATAAAAAGTTCAAGAGAGGCGTTGAATGCGCGAAGAAGTTATTTGGCTGCCGATTCAGCTAACGATGATGCACTCTATCGTCTTAATCAGGGGTGGGTACTTCCAAGTTCTTTTGTCCTTCCTTTTTCTGGGAATGTAACTTCTGCTGCCACAGTTTCTACAAATGCAGACGGAATGACAGAAGTAAATGTTGTAGGGGATTCTGGGGTACCTTCACGTGCATCTAAAAGTGTTTTTTCAAATGGTACAGGAATTTCACTTAACTACAGTGCTCAAGTGGGAACAGGAGGAATTGAACTTTCAAGTGGAACAATAAACGGAAGTGTATATTCAAATGGAAATATAGTGATGACCTCTCCTTCAGCAATTATTACGGGCTCTGCGACAGTCGCCAACGCATCATACCCATCTTTGGATCAAACAAATAGTGGGGGGACTCAATATGATGTTGAGTTTGGAAAAACTTCGGCCCTTCAAGATATTGCGCAAGGGTTTACTGTCACCACAACAAGCCCTGTTTCATTTCTTCGAGTGTATTTAAAAAAGACAGGAGGGGTAGGAAACATTACTGTGCGTATTGTTTCTAACTCTGGATCAAATCCAGCAGGGACTACGCTCGTATCACAGACTATAAACGCAAATAATGTGGCAAGTTCGTTTGGATATGTGCCCGTAACCCTTTCTTCTCCAGTAACACTTACGGTTGGAACACAATATTGGCTTGTGCTTGATTATGGGTCAAATCATGCAAGTAAATTTTATACAACCAAGGTTACAGATAATACGTATGGTGGTGGAGTAGCAAAACGAGGTTCATGGTCATCAAGTACAGGAGGTACGTGGAATAGTGTTACACCTGTAAACGGTGATATTGTGTTTGATTTGTATGCAGGAGGAACTCGAAATAAAATTACAGGACAAGGGCAGTACAATAAAATTAGAATTGGAACAGGAACTGTTGGAAACGCGTGGGCATACGAAGTCCTTAATGCTGATGTAGCTGGTAATGCATATTGCGAAACAAGTACATATATGTACAATCTTTCAAATGGTGCAGTAAAAAGTTGTATTAGCCAAGCTCCCGCTCCTGTGCTTGGTTATCCAATATCAAGTAGTGATATAAGTGAATGGAAAAATGTGGTTGATGATGCAATCACTGACATTTCTGGAGGGTGGGTATATACAGGGAATTTAACAATTGGTTCGGTAGGTACGACGACTACAAGTTTAAAACAAATAAATGGGAATTTGACAGTTGATGGTGGTGGCGTAGCCAATTTTGGAGATGTAAAAGTAACAGGTAATGTGACAACTACTGGAGGTGGAACTTTGACTACAAATACGTTGTCTGTTGGTGGTAATCTTTCCGTTGGTTCAACAGGAGCGACAATAGGAAAAACAAAAGTAGGAGGAACAACAACAGTGACTGGAGGTTCGAGTCTCAAATTGAAAGATACTTTTTGGTCTGTTGGTATGATTACTCTAAATGGAGGTTCTCATATTACACTTGATAGCTCTGTGGGAGCACAAGATATTATTCTGATGTCAGAAGGACGTGTTGACACCTCAGGAGGAGGAGATTTTGCAGGATCAGGAACCTCTGGTAGTTATATTGTTGTTATCAGTGAATCAGATTGCCCAGGAAGTTGTGGTGGTGGGGCAAATGCCATCAATCTTAATGGAGGAGCGGGGGCAGTTGCCGTGTTCGCTCCTTATGGTACAGTACTGATCTCAGGTGGTTCAGCGCTCAATCAAGTAACTGCAGAAAAACTTATTGTTCAAGGAGGATCAAGCGTGACATATGAAGCAGGTCTTGCTGATATTGATATTGGTTCTGGTCCGTCAAGTGCATGGGTTGTTGAAAGTTGGGATGAAATAGGACAATAAACTACCTTGATGCAAAGCATCGAGGTAGTTACCCGATTAGCTCCTCGGCTCAAAAATAAGAAAGATTATTTTCTTATTTCATTCGCTCTATGTCGCTAATAAACACCTTTTGTTTTTGACGGTTTATAGTTACAATTAGGGGGTTACTAGTTTATAGGGTATATTGTTTTTATATGAAAAAAGTACTTGTTGTTGCTAACTGGAAGGCTACTCCTGCGTCTAGCAAAGAGGCTCTAAAATTTGTTTTAGATTTAAAAAAAGTTAAGAAAAAAAATCAAGAAGTAGTTATCTGCCCACCTTCTGTTTTTATTGATACAGTCAAAAAGGGTGGTGGAGTAGCGTTTGGAGCACAAGATGTGTCGATTGTAGACGGAGGCTCTTTTACAGGAGAGGTTACTGCGTCTATGCTAAAAAGTTTGGGCGTTCGTTTTTGTATTGTGGGACATTCTGAACGAAGAAAAATGGGCGAAACCTCAGAAGCTATTGGAGTAAAGATAAAACAACTTTTGAAAAACGGGATCATTCCTATTGTATGCATAGGAGAATCTCTTAGGGGTTCTGATGGGGAACATTTCAAGGAAATTACACGTCTCATTCAAGAATCTCTTGTATCCGTTCCTAAAAAAAATGTAACTTCGTTGGTGCTTGCGTACGAACCGTTATGGGCAATTAGCACACAGATGCAGGGAGGGATTGATCCAGAAGCACTCAATGAAACTATTCTTTTTATTCGAAAAGAATTAAATGACTTTTTGGGAGCAAAGATTGCGTCAAGTATTAGAATTATTTACGGTGGTTCAGTAGATCAAAAAAATGTTACAGAGCTGTTGACTCAAGGTGGAGCAGAAGGTTTGCTTATCGGAAAAGCGAGTCAAAAGATCAAAACATTTCAAAAAATAATTGAAAAGGTAAATAATCTATGAAATTTCTAACCATTGATACTGTCGCCAACTTAAAAGGAAAAAGAGTGATTGTTCGAACGGATTTTAATGTTCGAGTAGAAAACGGTCTTGTTGCCGAAGAATTTCGTATCAAAAAAACACTTCCGACAATTCAGTTTCTTGTAGATGCTGGGGCAAAAGTTATTCTTGTTTCTCATATTGATGAAAAAGAAGGAGGAACATTACTTCCTGTTGCAACCTATTTGCTTCCTTTTTTTCCAAAGTTACGATTTGTACCCGATGTGTTTTCGCCAGATGCTAAAAATGAAGTACAACATCTTGCGGATGGTGGTGTACTTTTGTTTGAAAACTTGCGTAAATGGCCAGGAGAAGTCGAATGCACTCCTTCATTTGCGAAACACTTAGCTTCTTTTGGAGAGATTTTTGTAAACGATGGGTTTGCGGTTTCACATAGAGTTCACGCGTCGGTGGTTGGTATTGCAAAAGAGTTACCTGCATATGGTGGACTACTTCTTCGAGATGAAGTAAGAGCTCTCTCTACTTCTTTTACACCACCACACCCATTTTTATTTATATTAGGAGGAGCAAAGTTTGAGACAAAACTACCTTTGGTGGATAAGTTTTCAAAAACAGCTGATGCGGTCTTTGTGGGTGGGGCACTTGCAAATGACTTGTTCAAGGCAAAGGGGCTTTTTGTAGGAGATTCTCTTGTGTCTAATATTGATGTATCAGCTTATCTTTCTAAACCAAACATTTTCTTACCAATAGATGTTCGAACACAACACAAAGGGTTTTATTATACAAAGAAACCAAACGAAATTTCGGTTAATGAACGTATTTGGGATATTGGGCCAGAGACCGTTACTGATTTAAAGCGGTCTATTAATGAAGCAAAACTTATTGTCTGGAATGGTCCAATGGGGAATTATGAACAAGGTTTTGTTTCAGGAACAAAAGAGCTTGCTGAAGTTATTGTTCAAAGTAATGCAAAAACGATTGTTGGAGGTGGAGATGTAGTAACGGTGCTTAATTCTTTGCATATGCTTGATACGTTTTCTTTTGTTTCAACTGGAGGAGCAGCGATGCTCGAATTTCTCTCAAACGAAACTCTTCCTGGTATTGAAGTGCTTTCGACACAAAAAGAAGAACTACAAAAAGATTCTTGGCTCTCAAAACTTTTTTCTTAGAACCTATTTAAAAAAATAACCGTTTATACATAGAAAGAAGACAAAACGGCTTAAACATTTAAAAGCCACAATTCTATATTATTTTTTGAGATAGGTTCTTTTTATTATATAATCAAAAGAATTATTAATAAGTTTAATTTCAATGACAAAAGATTTTTTTAGTTCGAAGCAGTTTTTTCTTTCAGTAATGACAGCGGTTATTTTCGTAAGTGTCTCAGGAATTGTGTTTAGTCTCGACAAGATTATAGGTCTTTCAAAACAAGTATGGAAAGCGGTTCCAGATCAGCAAATCTACGTTACAGGAGTTTCAAAGGTATATGCAATGCCTGATATTGCGACAGTGTCATATAGTCTCAAGTCAGAAGCAAAAGACGTAAAGAAGGCAACAGATAATCTCTCAAAAAAAATTGGAGAAACAATTGATGCTTTTGTTGCAGCCGGAATAAAACGAGAAAAAATTTATTTAACTTCCTACCAAACAAACGGAGTAAATGGTATCTCAGCAACACCAGTAGAGGCACCTACATATAATATTGATACAGGAAATGGTATGGTATCAGAAATCACTCAACAAATTGCAGTTGAGATTACTGGAGATAAAGCAACTCTCAATGAAAGGTTGATGCACATAAATAAAATTGCTTTTGAAAAAGGGTTAACACCAAATACAAGTGGAAATTTTATTTGTCTTGATTTTAGTAATCCAGTAGCACTGTTTGGGCCCGCTCGAAAAGATGCAGTACTTGATGCAACAAGACAAGCGAGAAGTTTGGTGGATGCGGCAGAGCTCACACTTGGAAGAATTATCAGTATTAATGAAAATATGTATGGTTTTGGTGGAACGAGTTCTCCTTACGGTGGATATTGTTCAACTGGACTTGGAAGTTCAAGTGTTATTGAAGAGCAAGTCGTCCCTGTGTCAGTGAGTGTTACCTTTGAGGTAAAATAAAGTCTTATGTAAAAAACAGTCTGGGAATCCCCAGACTGTTTTTTATTCTTGAAATATCTCGGAGCTTGCTGCGGGGGATACGGACGAGGAAAAATTTTATTTGATAAAACTTTTTATTTTTTCTAGTACCTCTTCTGCTTCACCTTGTTTGTATTCTCCTTGAGGGAAGTATACAAACCCATCATCTTTGTATCGAGGAATGACGTGTATATGACTATGAAAGATAACTTGGCCAGCACCTTCATCGTTGTTCATAATGATGTTTACTCCATCACACTCGAGGGATTGTTTTAATGTGACGGCAATCTTTTGGGCAACCAAAGACATTCGAGCATACGTCTCGGCTGGTGTGACATAGATGTTTGCGAAGTGTTCTTTTGGAATCACAAGAGTATGTCCAGGGTGGTTTGGTTTAATATCGAGAAAAGCCAACGTACATTCGTCTTCATAGACTTTCTGAGCCGGGATTTCGTTTGTTATGATTTTGCAGAAGATACAGTTTTCCATACGTAAAATTAGTATAGCAGAAATATCTCAAAGGAAAAATGCTATAATGACTCTTAATGAAAACATACAAAGTACGACAAATCCCTAATGAAGAAACAAGAGATAATCTTAAGGGATTTTCTGATGTTGTGGCACATCTTCTTATTGCTCGAGGGATTGCAACTTCTACGGATGCAAAAAGCTTTTTGTCTCCTATGTATGATGAAGGTTATTATAATCCATTCTTACTTGAGGGTATGGATAAGGCTACAACTCGACTGATAGACGCAATCGAGAAAAAAGAAAACATTTGTGTCTTTTCCGATTATGATGCCGATGGGATTCCGGGAGGAGTGCTGTTTTTTGATTTTTTGAAAGCAGCAGGACATACACACTTTTTTAACTATATTCCTGATCGACAAGAAGAAGGGTTTGGGTTATCACAAAAGGCGATAGAAGAGTGCCAGAAGAAAGGTGTTACGCTTCTCATTACTATTGACTGTGGTATTACTGATGTTGAAGAAGTTGCTTTTGCAAAAGGGTGCGGAATCGATGTGATTATCACTGATCACCATTTGCCAAAAGAAACTCTTCCTGATGCGTTTGCAATTATCAATCCCAAGATTTCACCACAGTATCCTGACCAAATGATTTGTGGGGCAGCGGTTGCGTTCAAACTTGTTCAAGGTGTATTACAAAAAAATCGTTTCGGCATAAAAATTGGCGCCGAAAAATGGTGGCTTGATATGGTAGGTATTGCAACCCTTTCAGATATGGTTCCACTCGTAAATGAAAACCGAGTATTTGCCCACTTTGGACTTGTGGTACTGCGCAAGTCAAAACGCCTCGGCCTTCAAAGATTGCTTTCAAAAATCAAAGTAAACCAAAAGACACTAACTGAAGATGATGTTGGGTTTATGATTACTCCTCGTATTAACGCAGCAAGTCGAATGGGATACGCCTATGATGCGTTTAGGTTACTCACAACTACAGATGAAGCAGAAGCAGAAGAACTTGCAGGACACCTCGAAAAGATAAATACAGAGCGCAAAAGTGTTTCAGCTCATCTTTCGAAAGAAGTTCGCAAAGCAATTGAGGCTAAGTATTCACCATACTTTAATAACAAAGTGATTGTGGCTGGAAGTCCTTCTTGGAGTCCATCGCTACTTGGGCTTGTTGCTGGCAATATTGCAGAAAGCGAATCAAAACCTGTGTTTTTGTGGGGACGAGAAGGAGTTACTCCAAGTCTTAAGGGTTCCTGTCGCAGTGTCGGTGGGGTGAGCGTAACAGATATTTTGTCTCAAGTGTCTCCAACCGTTCTTTTGGATTTCGGAGGACATCATCAAGCGGGAGGTTTTTCGATTGCTTATGATGCAGTGCATTTACTCGAAGAAGAAATCGAAAAAGCCTATGAGCGAGAGGCAAAAGAGTTTCAAATTCCTGAAGTTTTGGTTGATTTTTCTCTTGAAACAGACCTTGTCTCTTCAAAGATGTTGCAAGAAATTGAAACACTTGCTCCGTTTGGTATTGCAAATCCAAAACCACTCTTTTTGTTTCCAAATAGTTTTGTTATTGAAGTTACTTTTTTTGGAAAAGAAAAGAATCATTTGAAAGTTTTACTTGAAAAACAAGGAAGACCCTTAGAAGCTATTTGTTTTTTTGTTCATCCAGATATGGTCAAAAAGATTGAAAAAGGGAATCGATATACATTTGTAGGAAACTTAGAGCGAAACTTTTTTGGAGTTAATTCTATTCGAGTTCGTATTGTTGATGTACTTTAAATTTGTTACCATTTACGTATGTATACTAAAGCAACAATTTTTTCAGATGGGTCTTCTCGTGGTAATCCAGGTCCTGGGGGATGGGGAGCTATTGTTGCCTTGTTTGAAGAGGGAACAACAACCCCAACACGTCTTATTGAACTTGGAGGAAGAGAAGAAAACACCACAAACAATCGGATGGAACTAACAGGTGCTCTTGAAGCAGTTCGGCTTGTTGAGTCACTTGGAGTACGAAAAACAGTTGTACATACAGATTCAAGTTATTTAGTAAATAGCCTGACCAAATGGGTTCATGGGTGGGTAAAAAACGACTGGCAAACAAAGGATAACAAACATGTTTTAAACAGAGATATTTTGGAATGCTTTTATGATTTGTTTTCTTTGATTGAAATTGAGTTTAAACAGATTGCAGGACATAGTGGGATTGCTCCTAATGAACGCTGTGATGAGATTGCAACCTCTTTTGCGGACAAAAAAGATATTGCCTTGTTTGATGGTCCTTTTGAAATATATACAGTTTCACTTGAATTACATACTTCACACACAGGACACAAAACTTCAAAACAAAAGCCATCTAAAACCACAAAAGCACATTCGTATATCAGCGAGATTGATGGAGTGATCAAAGTCCATAAAACATGGGCCGAATGCAAAGCACGTGTTGAAGGTAAAAAGGCTCGCTTCAAAAAATCAGTTTCAAAAGAAGACGAAGAAAAAATCATCAATTCATTTAAGAAATGAAATCAACATTATTTTGGGTTATTGTACTTGGATTTCTGTTCGGGAATATTTTGGGTGCGTTTTTTAATATTGGATTTGTAGATGTGGCGTGGATTGCTCTGATGAGTAGTTTACTTGGAATGTGGAGCTGGTTTCGATACAAAAAAACCTATTCACCCTATATACGTTTTTTTCTCACTAGTATTGTGTTTTTGTACGCTGTCCTGTTAGGAGTAACGAGGTTTTTATATACAGAACATACTCTTTTGAATACACAATTGGACTCCTTTGATACTCAAGTGGTTGAAGTAATTGGTAAGGTCACCAAAGAACCTGTACGCAAGGAAGCTTTTGCTCAAGTGTTTGTTGAAGTTTCTGCTCTCAAACAAGGTGAACAAGTGGTTAAAGGTTTAAATGAACAGATTGTTGTTTCGGTGTCTTTTTTTGAGGCTCCTTTATATGGAGATGTCGTGGTGTTGTCAGGTACGCTCAAAAGAATAAAAAACTTTTCTGCAGATTTTGATTTCGTTAACTATTCAAAAAAGGACAGAGTGCTTTTTCAGATGTATCTTCCAAGTGTCGAAGTAATAAAAAATATTGGGAACCCCTTTATTTTAAAGCTGAAAGCATTTAAAGCTTTTTTTGAAACAACTCTTGAAGAGTATGTATCAGAACCACATAGTTCGCTTATAAGTGGAATGCTCATTGCAGGCAAAGGGGCGCTTTCAGATGATGTAGAGACGCAATTTATAAAAACCGGACTTATTCATATTGTTGTGTTATCTGGTTTTAATATTGCAATCATTATCTTATTTATCAGTTCAGTGTGTAGATTTTTAAAACTTCGACAACATATTTCGTTTCTTATTACTATCACTACACTCATATTGTTTGTTTTGATGGCAGGTGCGAGTGCGCCAGTTGTTCGCTCTGCTGTGATGGCTGGTATAGTGCTTTTTGCTTCTCTTTCATATCGGAAACTCGATGCTAACAGAGTACTCTTTTTTGTAGCAGGAGTACTTGCGTGTCTCAATCCATACAGTCTTCCTTTTGATCCATCGTTTCAACTTAGTTTTCTTGCCACATTTGCAATTATTAACTTAAGTAAACCGGTAGAAAAGTATTTGATGTGGATTCACGCTCGGTTACTTCGTGAAACGTTGTCTCAAACGGTCGCAGTGATTTTGTTTGTTTCTCCGTTTATCTTGTACACAATGGGTAACTTTTCTATCGTTGCGATTGTAACAAATCTACTCGTGCTTCCAGTTGTACCTTGGCTTATGCTTGGAGGGTTTTTGGTTGTAGTGCTCTCATTTATTCCTTTTTTGGCGACAATGTTTGCTCTTATGTCTTTGAGTATATCTTCGTATGTGTTTTTTGTGACCGAGTTTTTTGCCAGACTTCCGTTCGCATCTGTTGAGGTTAAGCACATCTCTGGTTTTTTCATTTTACCTATCTATGGTCTCTTGTTTTGGTTTCTCTATAGATCCCACTTAAAAAAGAAGCGAGAAGTTGCCTTGCCCGCTTCTTCTGTTACAGATGTGACAGAGCCGTATTAGGAAGTTTTAGTTACTTCTTCAAAACGTTTTTCGCAGATCTTGTTGTTGGTCGCAGCAAGGAAACTTTCAACATATACTTTTTTGTCAGCAGGAGTATGATCGAGTATATATGCATGTTCCCACATATCGATTCCAAATATAAACTGACAACTGTTTAAGTGTCCAAGATGTTGCTCATCTACCCAAGAGTTGATTAGTTTGTGTGTCTCTCTATCATACCAAAGCACTGCCCAGCCGATTCCACGAGTAAGTGCCAGTGTTTTAAATGAAGTTTCCCAGTTTTCAAAGCTTCCAAAATCTTCTTCTATCTTTCGTGCAAGAAGAGAATCAGAAGAAAGTTTTTTGGCACCTCCTTCGAGTTGTTCAAAATAGTATTCATGGTTTCGCATACCGTTAAATTCAAACGAAAACCGTCGATTAAGTTCACCGACTACATAGACATTTTGGTCTAGAGCTTCACCGTATTCCTTGAGTTTGTCTGCAATAAGGTTTGTGTGTTTCACATATCCTTCATAAAGCTTCAAGTGGCCTTCGATAGTTGCTTTTGAAATTCCTGCTACTTCTGGTATTTGAAATTTTTTTGGTGTAAACATATGTTTAGAATTGTAACATAGTGTCTGTATATAAAAAAACTCAAGAGGTTGTCTTGAGTGTGAAAGCATCCCTCTTATACTTACTTTAGTCAAGAAAGGTTTATAATATGTATATGAAAGATGATGTAGATAAGAAAAACACACATAAAACATATTTCTCTATTGCTGGACTGCTTATTGTATGCATCTTTATCTTTACATATGGGGTATGGTACCAAGTGTCTCTATCAAAAACAGGACTACTTGAAGTGTCTTTCCTCGATATCGGTCAAGGCGATGCAATCTATATCAAAACCCCAAGTGGAAGTGAATTGATAATTGACGGTGGTCCTGATCAAAAGCTTTTGTCTGAAGTTGGTAAAGTCACTTCTTTTTTTGATCGTACTCTCGATATGATTATCGTTACCAATCCCGACAAAGATCATTATGCCGGGTTTATCGATTTGCTCGATCGGTTCAAGGTAGATCTGCTTGTAGAACCAGGAACTATTTCAAGTACACCCACATACCACGCATTTAAAACAAAAGTACAAGAAAAAGGAATTGCACAAAAGATTATAAAAAGAGGGGATCTAATTACTCTCGACAAAGAAAAACAAATTTTTCTTGAAGTGCTATTTCCCGATCGAGATGCAAGTGGAATGTCAACAAACGATGGTTCACTTGTGATGAAGTTAGCTTATGGAGAAACGTGCATAATGCTTCAAGGGGATTCTCCAAGCGGGGTCGAAGAGTATATTGTGAATGTTTTAAAAGACGATGTTTCTTGTCAGATCCTAAAGACAGGGCACCACGGTTCTCGTACCTCTTCTTCAGATGCGTATGTCAAAGCAGTTACACCTGAATTTGCAATTGTTTCTCTCGGTAAAGATAATCGATACGGACATCCGCACAAAGAAGTGTTAGAGACTTTAGAAAATCGTGATATCAAGATACTGCGAACTGATCTCGAAGGCACAATTACTTTTGTTTCAAATGGGGTGAGGTGGCAAAGACAATAAACAAAAACTCCCGGTGCCGTACGGCACCGGGAGTTTTTTTGTTAGATAAGCCCAGCTTTCTTGAGTGTTGCGTAGGCTCCGTTTTTGTTGATTGTTTTAATAGCTTTTGTTGAAATAGTAAGTGAGACAGTCTTTTGAAGCTCAGGGATGTAAATCTTCTTTTTTTGAAGGTTTACTTGTCGTCGCTTTTTTCCGCAAGGGTTAAATTGCGTTGCACGAGTTCTGTTAGAGTATCGTCCTCCTATTTGTGAAGTTTTCTTTGTGATTGGGCAAGATTTCATATAATTTGTTTATGTTGTCGTATGTTATCATAGATGATATATTTAATCAATATGGAAATCAATTTTATCTTTTCTATCGCAGTTTTGATCATTTCGATTGTGGTCCACGAAGTGGCTCACGGGTACGCAGCGTACTTTCTTGGTGACCCGACCGCTAAGTACGCAGGACGTCTCACACTCAATCCAATACCTCATATTGATATCCTTGGATCAATCATTATACCCGCTATTATGGCTCTTTTACCAGGAGGGCTTATGTTTGGATGGGCCAAGCCAGTACCAGTAAATACCTATAATCTAAAGGGTGGTAAGTGGGGAGAAGCCGTTGTGGCCTTTGCGGGACCAGGTTCTAACCTGCTTATTGCGCTATCTGCTTCCTTTGTCCTTCGACTTGCGTATACAGGAACCTTCGTACTTGAAAGTGCCTCAATTTCACTTTTGGCAGTAATAGTCCTTGTAAATATCGTACTTGCTGTCTTTAATCTTATGCCTATAATGCCACTTGATGGATCAAAGATCTTGGGTGCATTGATTCCAGCTCGATTTACGAGCGCTCGTCGTTTGCTCGAGACTCAGAGTTTCTTATTTGTCCTTGTGTTTATCTTCTTTGTCTGGCCTTTTGTTGAACCTGTGATTCCTTGGTTGTATAAGATAATGACCGGACTTGATTTTTAAAGTATTATATAGTAAAGTGTCTTTTGCACGTGATGTGCTTTTTAATTTTATTTAAATCATACATGTCAACAGTAAATCAGTTAGTTCGAAAAGGACGAAAAATCAAACCAAAAAAGCCTAAAGCGGTGGCGCTTCGACGTGGTTTTAATGCACTTGAAAACCGACCAACTTTCAATAATTCACCATTTAAACGAGGGGTTTGTACAAAAGTCACTACAAAAACTCCAAAGAAACCTAACTCAGCGGTTCGAAAGATTGCCCGAGTTCGACTTACAAACGGAATGGAAGTAACTGCGTACATCCCAGGAGAAGGACACAACCTACAAGAGCACTCAGTGGTAATGCTTCGAGGAGGAAAAGTAAAAGACGTTGGACTTCGTTATACAGTTGTTCGAGGAAAACTCGACTGTGCTGGAGTAGAAAAACGACGAAAAGAACGAAGTGCTTACGGAACAAAACGACCAAAAGTAAAAGCTTAATATAAATTATTAGTGGAGTACCCATCGAAAGGGGAATAAATTACACACAAAAACAATGCGAAGAAAAGTAAAAAATCGAAATATAGCAGAAGCAGACGGAGTATTTAACTCAGACAAAGTTGGAAAATTCATCAACTACGTAATGCTTGATGGAAAGAAAAACGGTGCACGAAAGATCGTATACGGTGCTTTTGATGTAATTAAAGAAAAACTAAAGGTAGAAGACGCACTTGAAGTGTTTGAAGCAGCACTCAAGAACGCTAGTCCTCTTATGGAAGTACGAAGTCGACGAGTTGGAGGAGCAAACTATCAAGTGCCTCGAGAAGTGAGACCAGAAAGACGAAGTTTTCTTTCTATGAAATGGATTATCGACGCAGCTCGATCTAAAAAGGGTCAACCAATGCATATCAAACTTGCAGATGAAATCATCGCGGCTTCAAAGAACGAAGGAGAAGCAGTGAAGAAACGAGAAAACACTCACAAAATGGCAGAAGCCAACAAAGCATTTGCCCATTTTGCTTGGTAAAATTGAGTTGCGAGGCAACGAAAATTTTCCAACTGCATAAATGGAGCAGTAAGCCAAAGGTTTTCCATCAAAAACCTTTGTCGGAAACCATTTTGCTTGGTAGTCAAAATCTCTTCAGAAACCACCTTCTTGAACAATGTTCAAGAAGGTGGTTTCTTTTGTGTAAGTCTAATAGTTTTTTTGATTTAATCACGGTAATAAAATTTTTCCTCGTCCGTATCCCGCTAGCAAGCTGTTCCCTCGGATTACCTCGGCGGGGTATTAGGCGAGGAATCAGGGAAAATTTTGTTTGTAGAGATATTTGCTCCGCAAACTCTGTTATCATCTCCTCGCAGCTCGCTTTGAGGTATTTCAAGAATAAAAAACACCCTTATCGGGCGTTAGAATCCAACTACTCTGTAGAACGGGTAGCCCACAACGTAGATAAAGGTTGCAAAAAGCAAGATGAAATCTTTATACGTTGGGAGACGTAATATCATGATTGCCAAGAATTCACTAAAGAGAATAATGATTGCAAGTCCCACGCACACAAAAAAGTCTGTGCGGCCTACAATTGTTTTCTCGACATGGTTGGGGTAAACAACCACCAGAATGATTACCAGTACGATGAATAGTGAAGAAGCAATACGTTGCATGGTCTGAGGAACTAAGGTTTACCTACATAAAAGCATTTTATTACGTATTGGTCAAACAAAGCTTAAAACGTTGCTTTTGTTTCAACTTTACGGTATATTTGACACAACGAAGTCACTCTTCGCCTTTTATTATTATTTAACTAAAATAGCCACTAAAAGCTAATTATTTATGAATCGAGATTACCCATTAGATCGTACAAGAAACTTTGGAATTATTGCCCATATCGACGCTGGAAAGACAACAACTTCTGAGCGAATCCTTTATTATACTGGTCAATCACATAAGATTGGAGAAGTACACGAAGGAGAAGCAACAACCGACTGGATGGAACAAGAAAAAGAGCGAGGTATCACTATTACCGCCGCGGCAATTACTTGTTTTTGGAATCCGACATATATGGGGGCAGATGTTTCAAAGAAACATCGATTCAACATTATCGATACACCAGGTCACGTTGACTTTACCGTAGAAGTAGAACGATCTCTTAAGGTGCTTGATGGTGGAGTAGTGGTATTTGACGGAGTGGCAGGAGTGGAACCTCAATCAGAAACAGTATGGCGACAAGCTGACAAGTATCAAGTTCCTCGAATCTGTTTCATCAACAAACTTGACCGAACAGGAGGAAGTTTTGAGCGTTCATATCAATCAATTCTCGACCGACTCAACAAACATGCAGTTAGAATGCAGATTCCAATTGGAGAAGAAGAAAAGCACGAAGGTGTGATTGACCTTCTCAAGATGAAAGCGTACAAATTCCAAGGAGAAATGGGAATTGATGTTATTGAAGTTGAAATCCCAGCTGAGTACCTTGAAGATGCAAAGAAATATCGAGCAGAGCTTGTTGAAAAGGTTGTTGAACACGATGAAAAGCTTATGAATGATTATCTTGAAGGAAAAGAAATTTCTCTTGAAGATCTCAAAAAAACAATCCGAAAAGCAACTATTGCAAACCAACTTTTCCCAGTATTTACTGGTTCAGCTTTGAAGAACAAAGGAGTACAACTTGTACTTGATGCAGTGATTGAATACCTTCCGTCTCCGCTTGATATTCCTCCAGTAAAGGGGATAGATCCAAACACAGGAGAAGAAATCACTCGAGCTGCATCAGATACAGAACCATTTGCAGCGCTTGCATTCAAACTTCAAACCGATCCTTTCGTAGGACAACTTACATTCTTCCGAGTATATTCTGGAACCGTTGAAGCAGGAAGTTACCTATACAACTCAACAACAGGGAACAAAGAACGACTTGGACGAATTGTACGACTTCAAGCAAACAAACGAGAAGAAGTGAAGAAAGTGTTTGCAGGAGAAATCGCTGCGGCAGTAGGACTAAAAGAAGCGAAAACATCACATACGTTTTGTGATGAGGCAAAACCTATCGTTCTTGATGCTATTAAGTTTGCTGAACCAGTAGTAAGTCTTCGAATTGATCCAAAGACAAAAGCCGACCAAGAAAAAATGGGTATGGCCCTCAAAAAACTTTCTGATGAAGATCCAACATTTAGAATTTCTTCTGATCAAGAAACAGGAGAAACTATCATTTCAGGGATGGGTGAGCTTCACCTCGAAATTATGCGAGATCGAATGAAGCGAGAATTTGGAGTAGAAACTGACGCAGGAAAACCACAAGTAGCATACCGAGAAACAATCCAAGGAACAGCTGAAGCTGAATACAAATATGTTAAACAATCAGGAGGTAAGGGGCAATACGGACACGTTGTCATCAACATTAAACCTCTACAACCACTTGAAGAAGGTGCAAAAATTCCTAAAAACGTTCATCGAGAAGAAGGATATGAATTCATTGATTCTATTAAGGGAGGTGTAATTCCAACTGAATTTATCCCAGCAGTAGAAAAAGGAGTTAAAGAAGCGATGTCACGAGGAATTGTCGCTGGATACAACCTTATCAATGTCTCTTGTGAACTTACATTTGGATCATCTCACGATGTAGACTCATCAGAAATTGCTTACAAGATTGCCGCTTCACAAGCTTTTCAAGATGCAGCCAAACGAGCTCGACCTGTTATTCTTGAGCCAATTATGAAAGTTGAAGTAGTAACTCCAGAAAAATTCATGGGTGATGTTACTGGAAACCTTAACTCAAAACGAGCTCAAATTATCTCAATGGGAGAGAGAGGTCAAAACAAAGTGATTGTTGCAATGGTGCCACTCTCAGAAATGTTTGGATACGTTACAAGTTTGCGATCGCTTTCTGAGGGACGAGCCTCAGCGACAATGGAACTTGATCACTATGATGTCGTACCACCAAATGTCGAGAAGATTATTGTAGAAGCTCGGAAATAATTTTTCCTTTTATAAACAAAAGCCCCGCCGTACGGCGGGGCTTTTGTTTTATTCTTTTCTATTTTATAATTAATTCAAAAGAGAAATTATTAATTACTCATTAATTTTTTTTAAAAAAGCTAACCTGTGGATAACTTAGTTTTTTTTTGAATATTTAGGTATATAATTTAATTCAAAGAGATTGTCTTAATTATGTTAAAGACAAAGGAGCCCGCTGTTTCCTTTGTATAACAAAAAAGATCGCTATAAAAGTGAAAGTGTATTTTGACTATTTATTACTAACTTAGAATTTATTATGCAAATTTTTTTAAAAGGAGCTTACTCAATCGCTGTAAAGAAAGTGTTTTTAAGTGTTATTGCGCTCTTACTTTTGGGAGTAGGAATGTCTGTGACTGAAGCCGCTGTATACTCAACAGCCCAAAGACCAATCCCTGAGCTTTTGATAAATAACACAGTTGTTCCTATTGAAGAATTAAACAAAGGTATTATAAAAGTAGATGTTGGTGATAAGTTCAAAATCAAATGGACTAATTCGATGGAAAACCGTCGATTATTCTCAGATGGTTGTTCTTCTTTACCTAGTCATTCGAATGTAAATAATGATTTCGAACATAGATTTGTTGAAGGAGATAAGGGGTGCGTGTTTAAAGTTTTTTACAGTTATAGAAATGTAGATAACGATGAGGTCAAGTATTCTGCGGTTATTCAGGTGGGTGAAAACCCAACACGAGTACGACCATCGGTTTTTGTTGTTGCGGGTTATGCCATAGCGGGAGCTGGTTCAGATGCAAGTTACTTTAAACCAGGGGAACCTGTAAGAGTTTCTTGGTCTACAACTCATGCTGATAAAATTGAAGGAACCTTAAGTAGAGAATCTGGATATGTTACGTGTCAAAAAGATGGTGTTGTTCCTCAAGTATTGGAAGCAGCAGGAACTATTATGTTTTCAACTTCTGTCACAGATGCAGATTGCTCTTTTGTTTTTAGAATAAAAGCAACAAATACAAAAACTGGTGCAACTGAATCAGCGTATGTAAGTATTAGGGCACGCGACACTGCATCGGTCCCAAGTGCTGAAGAAAAAGCAAACCTAGTTCTTGTTGATGGAAAGAAAGTTACCACATTTAATGGTGCTCCTGTAAATGTTACTTGGACAACGGGAAGCGCTCCATCATATCTTGTTGGGATTCCAAGAGCGTGCGGGATCGGATTCGTCAATTCAACCGGTTCAGGTAAGGGAACGTTTTCTACAAATAAAACTCAGAATGCAGGTTGTGAATACATAGTGGTTTCAACAGTTGAAAAAAATAATAGGAGATATGAGGATAGAGCAGTTATCAAAGTTCCTTTGGATTCAGCGGGAGAAGGGCCAAATATGCCTACTCTGCAAAACAATAATGTTCCAACTTTACAGGCTTTGGTAAATGGAGTAAGTGGTCAGAGCACGTATTCTGTCAAGGTTGGGGATGTTGTGAAAATTGATTGGAAGGGAGAAAATATACGATCATCATCGTTGACGTATCAGGGTCTTTCTTCTAGTTGTAGATCAGGAAATTCAGTTTCAGGATTATCTTTTTTTCTGTTAAATCCTACTCAAGCAGACGCTGGATGTGATTTTCTTATAACTGTTTTAGCTTTAAATCAAGATGGAATTCTCGCAATTGAAACATTTACGATTACAGTTGAAGCAAGTAATCAAACTGTGTCTGCAAACCTGCTTATAAATGGAAAGAAGCACATTGAAACAAGAGAAGGTGATACACAAGAGTTTGCTTGGAATACGACGGGAGCGACTTCAGCTTATATTACATACACAAGTAATAAACCTGGTTGTGGAGGGGGAATGTATTTAGACAAACTTAGTTTGCAAGGTACACGTACTTTTCCTAGCGGAAAAGGCCATCCGTATGAAGGGTGTACTTTGACGTATACTCTGACTGCAACTGGACCAAATGGCACCAAGACTGATAGTGTTACTATATATATTCTCTCAAGTCTTCATATTAATCTTGCTCTTGTTCGTGATGGAAATTGGAATCAAAATTTGACTGCGAAAATTGGAGACACAATCCAGCTTTTCTGGGGTGTTAAAAATCATAAGAATTATTCTATAACCTATTCTGGAAATTGTGGTTCTGGAAATGTAACAGTGCCTGGAGTCTGGTCGCACTATGCTCATACGCAAACTATTGAAATAAAACCACAGCATCTTGGATGTACCTATGTGTACAAGGTAGTTGCATGGAATAATATTGAGACAAAAGAATCAACTGTCACGCTCTCAATTCCAAGAGATCCTGGAAACGCGCCAATGCCAACTGCACTCATAACTGCAAATGGAAAAACAAGCGTTACAATAAAAGCAGGGGATCCACTTACTCTTGATTGGTCAACTACAAATGCAGTATCAGTTGTAGGATCATTTACAACCACTGACACCAAGCCAGGAGCAATTTGCCCTACTGGTCATTCGCCAGGACTCAGTACTTTTAAAGGAACTGTTCCTGAAGCCACAAGAGCTTTTCCAGGTTGTACAATAAAATATAAAATTATTGTAACTGATGTGTATGGACGAACGGTGTCCGCTGAAACTGTAGTTGTTGTTGAGTCCCTTTCAAGTGTTACACCAGTTGTAGTTACCCCTATCGCAAAACCAACCATTTCATTTACTTTGGACAACAAAAATGAAGTTGTAGCAAAAGTTGGAGATGCAGTAATGTTTAACTGGGCAGTAACTGGAAATGTTACATCAGTTGTAGGATCATATGTCGGAACCCCAATTGACTCTACAAAACCATCTTCATGTATCAGTCTTAACTCACCTGGATTGAGTAAAGTTTCAGGTACTATTTCTCAAGTGACTACTGCCTCTATGCAAAACTGTTCATATGCATACAAAATTGTTGCAACTGGCCCTGGTGGAAGCACTGAAAAAGGGGTAACGATTCGAACGCCCATACCTGTAGTTGCACCTATATCTGCAGTAAAACAAAATTCTGTGCCTGACTCAGGGTCATATCAGCCAACTTTTATACTTAAAAGTATGAAAAATAAGTCAATCTCCTCAATTGATATAAAAGCAGATGGAAAAGATAGTGTTTCAGTTTATGTTGGACAGAAAGTAAATATTACCTGGACAGGTCAAAATACACAATTTTTAGAAGGAAAAGTTGAGAATACTGGTGTTGATGGGCGTAGTTGTGGAGGAAGTTCTGAGACATTCAATACTGCGTCTGGTACATATGTATTTGATATTTTACCTGAATATGCTGATTGTACTGCAAAATTTACTATAACAGCAAAAAATTCTGATGGAACAACTGTTACAGACTCTGTGAAAATCAAGATATATTCGAATGTTAGTTCAATGGATGAGCCTCTTAAAGAGGATCAAATTGCTGCAATTGTAAGTATACTTAAAAATTTACTCACGCTTTTGAAAGATCGTTAGGAAGTTGAATTCTTGATTTTAAGAAATGTTTTAACTTGAATAACCCCTAACCTACTGTTCTCTTTAAAGTGGTGTATAATTAATTCAAAAGAGAAATTATTAATTACTCATTAAGAAGTGTCTATGAAAAAATTTTTTGTTGGAGCTGGTCTTGTGTTTAGTTTTGTAGTAGGTGCAACATCTACATTTGCAGCAGTTGCTGCTCATTATGTAAGTGTAAGTAATCCAGTGAATGTTGAGCCTTTTAAAGCAACGCTTAATGGAACAACTGCTTCGTCGTCTCCCGTGGGATCGACCGTGCATGTTTATTTTGAATATGGAATTTCTTCTTCAAACCTCGCCTCTTCAACCCCGCTACAATTACTCTCTTCGGGAGCAGATGTATCAGGTAATGAATTAAAAAAATTCACTGTCACAGTTAATGATCTTTCGCCAAACACCTTAACTTATTTCAAAATCGTTCGAAAGGTAACGCCAAGTAGTGGTACTGCAACGTATTACAGAAGTACAGCTGCCTCTTTTCGTACACCTGTTTTGAACCTTGCTCCTTATGTTCAATCACTTACAACTAAGAATATTAATTATGTAAGCTCGAATTGTGGAGTGACTAGTTGTACAGTTGAAATTCCAGAAAATCTCCCATCATATACGACAATTCTCAATATCAAGAAGGCGGATCCGAACAGTGATGTGGTAACATTGTCACTTAAGTCAGGTAATACAGGAGGTGCTTTTGAAATAAATTCATCTGGAAATCTCTCAATAAACAAAAAAAGTGCACTTGATTTTGAAACTAATCCTGAGTTTAATCTTGTGATTGAGCTTAAGGATAATGGAACAGGTAGACTCACTTCAACTTACACAGTTAAAATAAAACTTAAGAACATAGTAGATGAATCATTACCATTACCACCAAGTTATGTCTCAACAAGTAATCCTCCGGCTCCAAGTTACACATACAACACTAATCTCGATTTAGATTATGTCTCAAACAATCAATCAGATACTGATACATACACATATCGTGCAAATACAAACTCTGCTGTATATAAAAGCGATAACTCTACTCAGGTAGAGCCTTATCGATTTTCAGCAAACAATCTAATTAATTACACGGTTGGTACCAACACAACAGTTAATTCTTATACAAACTCAAATAACAATAATGGACGTAATACAACCCCTACTTATTCAAACAACAATAATGTCACTGTTAATCCATATTCAAATCTAACTAGCTCACAAAGGCAAACACTTGTTCAAAGTTTGCTTGCACAGCTTGCAGTATTGCAAGCTGAACTTGATAGACGAATAAGATTAGGGATAGAGTAAAAAAAAGGGGATTATAGAGTATAAAATTAAGAATATAGAAGAGAAAAGCCGTGCCCGAAGGGGCGCGGCTTTTCTCTTCGGTTCTCTATTTCGTACTCGATATTCTCCATTCCCGTCTTATTGTTTGACATTAAATTTTCCTGTGCTAATATATGACCACGCTTTCTTGCGGTTTTTTGTTTTTAACAAATATCCAAGATGCTAAAACATTATCAAAATCGAGTTTAAGTTACCTTCCAAAAGCCCTTTCGCGCGTTTTTGCAAGGAGAATTAAGCTCAAATTATAAAAATAACTATAAAATATATGGCTGAACTATTTGACCGTTCAAAACCTCACGTAAACGTAGGTACTATTGGACACGTAGACCACGGAAAGACAACTCTTACCGCGGCTATTCTTAACGTACTTGCACGAGCAGGTATGGATGTAAAACTCAAGGCTGTTGATCAAATCGACAACGCTCCAGAAGAAAAAGCTCGAGGAATCACTATTAACCTTTCACACAACGAGTATGCAACTGCAGCTCGACACTACGCTCACATCGACGCCCCAGGTCACGCCGACTACATCAAAAACATGATTACCGGTGCCGCTCAGATGGATGGTGCTATTCTTGTGGTTGCAGCTACTGACGGTGCTATGCCTCAAACTAGAGAGCATGTACTCTTGGCTCGCCAGG
>CAYLQP010000008.1:0-37633 GCA_964386665.1 uncultured Candidatus Saccharibacteria bacterium | reverse complement strand
TATTGTGCGACATTGTTTTATTATGAGCGGCGCGAATTATAAAACAAGGAGTACCCTTTTTTTGTGGTGCGACAGATACCAACTAGTACTCTTGTAGTGCGGACAATGTTTTCTTTTTTTACTACACACTAAGTTGCATTTAAAGTATAATGATTCTGTATGGTTACAACTACTACGACTTGGAAATTTTATTTGAATTCAGAAGATGCTTGGGGTGCTATGCTTGAGGCTATCAAAGGCGCTTCCCTTTCTATCGATATCGAACAGTATATTTTTGTTGATGATATGATTGGAAAAAAGTTCATTGATCTGTTAAAAGAAAAGGCAGTGGCGGGAATACGAATCAGAATTCTTTGTGATGATTTTGGCAGTTTTAGACTCACTCAAAGTGACCAAATCAAAGAAATGCAAAAACTAGGAATTGAGATTAAGTTTTTTAATCCCATTTTATCTTGGCGTAAAACTCATAACAGAGAATTTCTCTTCTATCCTCGCAACCATAGACGGTCTCTTATTATTGACGGTGATATCGGATTTACAGGTGGTATTTGTTTGTCTGATGAAATGCGCTTATGGAGAGAAAGTCATATACAGGTTAAAGGAGGTGTAGTTGATGATATGAAACGGGCTTTTGAGGTAATGTGGTTTCGTCAGTATCGATATCTGAAGTATCTTTTTAAAAAAGTGTCTCCAACGGATACAGTTGAAGAGTTTAAGTATCTTACTAACGCTCCGTTACCACGTAAACGTTTTATGTATTACGAGTTGCTCAAAGCGATAAAAAGAGCAAAAAAGTATATGTATCTTACTACTCCATACTTCCTTCCAAACCCTAAATTACTCAAAGCTATCAAATCAGCCTCGAAAAGAGGGGTGCATGTAAAGTTACTTGTCCCCTACTCTTGTGACAGTAGAGTTGTTCTTCTTGGATCTCAGACTTTTTTTACTACACTGCTTGAACACAATATAGAGGTGTTTCGATATCAAAAAATGATTCATTCAAAAACAATTGTGATTGATGGAGAATGGTCAACTATTGGTAGCCTGAACCTTGATAACGTCAGCTTGAGGTATAACTTCGAAGGTAATTTGGTTTCAGTTAATAAAGAGTTTGCGTTAGATATTGAAAAACAGTTTTGTAATGATATGGAAACTTCCACAAAGCTTTCTTTTGAAGTCTGGAAAAGACGCGGATTATTTCAAAAATGTTTAGAATTGATTGTGTGGCCAATAAGACAGTTCCTATAACAAAATAACCACGGGCCAAGGCCCGTGGTTATTTTGTTAGTGATTTGCTTCTTTAAAAGCAAGTGGTGTTGGAGATTCTAGATATTTTTGCCAACAAGGTTTTGAAGCGCTCCATGGTTGTAATCCTTGTGTATCAAAGAGGTGTTTGGCGTATGCCATATTCCCTTCAATTGTATAAAGATCCATACCTAATTTCAGAGCTTCCCCTGCGTGGTACATAAGGTTGATTTGCATTACTCCAATGTCATCAGAGTTAACCAATCCTCGGTGAATGTCACCATTTGCATCTATTTGTCTAAATCTTGATTCACACCATGCGACTGCGACTAGTTCAGGATTATCTTTAAAATATTCTCGAACTAATTCTTCCGCCGACTTTTTTCGAGGTACCTCTACCGCTTCAATATGTGCTTGCGTGATCGGTCCCTTGATTCCGCTGGCTTCTACGTTTACTGGAGCGATATTCATTACTCCCGCGAGAAATCCAACACTTGTGATTAATTCAATTATAAGCCTATGTTTATGGTTGTAATCCGTGCCTTCTATATGTTCGGACCCTTCCGGGTGTGCTCACGGCCTTTTAGGAAATATCTCTTTTTAAAGAAGATCTACCCCTTAAAAGGAAAAATCCAGCTAAACTGGATATGCTTACATAATAGCATCTTTCAAACAAAAAGTCAATGAATAAATGCAAAAAATGACCAATCTAATATGATAAATATGGCTTTAAATAAGGATATTTTGAATCATTTAACTTGACAGATAAATCGCTTTTATTGTATAATATTTATCACTTTAGTTGAAGAGGAAATATATGGTAAGAACTGCCACTAAGGTCATTAAAAGGACGGTCCCCCACCCCAAGACAGTTACTGCTTTTGCGTTTCTATGAGCTCCCATAATAGCTTTGTTTGAGGCCAAGAGGACAATAAATACGATAATGATCGGCGCCACAAGACTATTTGCAATGGCTGCGTATATAAGTCCTGTAACCGCTCCAATGCCAGTGAAGTTAATCAAAAGTCCAATGGTAATAGAGGCAATGATAATGTAATAAAACGTTCGCGCCTCTGAAAACTTAAGATAAAGACCTTCTTTTGTTTTGAGTGTCTCAGCTATAGCATACGCACTTGAAGCAGCAAGTACTGGAATTGCAAGAAGACCCGTACCGATGATACCAAGAGTGAAGAGGATATACGAGAGGTTTCCAGCAATTGGTTTAAGGGCGTTGGCAGCATCTGTTGCTGTTTCAATTTCTGTTATTCCATTTAAATGAAGTGTCTGTGCACATACAGCGATAATGAAAAACATTACTAGGTTTGAAATAAACATCCCTGCAATGACGTCAAAACGCATAGGCTTAATCTCTTTTGGTCCAGCAAGTTGTCGACTATGGACAGTTGATTGTCCTCTTAAAATCCCCTCTTCTACTTCTTGTGAAGTTTGCCAAAAGAAAAGATAAGGAGAAATGGTTGTTCCGATAATAGCAGCGAGAAGAAGTATGTATTCTTTTGAAAAGATGAAAGTTGGTATAAAGGCGTGAGAAAGAAGCTCCTTAGTATCAAAATCGAGGATAAGTGCAGCAAAGATATACGTAACGAGTGAAAGCGTCATCCATTTGAGGTATCTTGAGTATCGTTGGTACGAAATAAAGATTTCAAACAAAATACAGATAATTCCAAAGGCAATTACAAGAGACCACTCAGGAACCGATGGAAAGATTAGTTGAAACGCTTCTGACATAGCTCCAATATCAGCTCCAATGTTGAATGTGTTTGCAATGAATAAAAGAGCCACCACTAAAAAGAGTATTTTTTTTGAAAAATGAAGCTTAATGTTTGCAGCTAAGCCTCTTCCTGTCACAAGTGCAATACGCGCACACATTTCTTGGATTAATGTCATCAGAGGAAAGGTAAAAAAGGCAAGCCAAAGAAAACTATATCCAAACTTCGCCCCTGCTTGAGAGTATGTAGCAATTCCTGAAGGATCGTCATCAGCGGCACCTGTTGTAATCCCAGGACCTACCATACTCCAGTATTCTCGAGTTCGTTTAAAAAACCCTTTATGTTCTTCTGCCTTTTCGGCAAATTCGTTTTTGAGTTGTTCGGTCTTTAGTTGAGCCATGGGATCTTGTGATGAGAAAATTCTGGTAACAATGACTTGTTCTTAAAGAGACGTGAAAAAGCTTCTGCTTCATATAGTGCACCATTGATTGCGATATGTGGATGCGGTTCTGGGGTCATACCAACATATTGCATAATAAAATCAGAATTAATATCTGATCGGTTGTGTACAATAGGAATCTCTTTGTGAGAGAGTAAGAGATGCATCCAAGTGCTTGTATGAAGATCTATAATTCGTTTAGGTATTGAAAAATTAAGATGATATCTGCGAGCAGTTGCTTCTAAAAAGCTTGTATCAAAATGAGGGTTTTGACCAGCAATTGTATGGTCTTTTGACTCACTGAGCCATTTAAAAAAACGTTCAAGAAGTTCTTTGTCAGTTTGTTTCGAAGGGTTTTTTGCCTTTGTTTCATCAATACCATTGATCGCAGTTGCTTCTGTTTCAATTTTTGCACCATCAAATATTCGACATTCTTCAAAAAACCGCCGATCTGGATTATCAAAATCAATCGCCCCTATTGAAAGAAGTGAATGTGCGTGAGGGTCAGTACCTGTTGTTTCTACATCAACAATAATCATACAAACATTATATCAGTATGAAAAGCAATTAGGAAGTTAGAAATGTAGATAGCAAACCAATAAAGCCCAATGGTTATTTAGGAAAACAGCTGGAGTGATTGGAGGAACTCTTTTTCAAAGTCTTGTGGTACAAGTGCTCCAACAGCAATATAAGGAATGTCTTTTGTGTGGAGTTCTTTGTATCCGTCTATCATTTCTTTGTCATTGTGGGCTTTTCGCATAATCATAGAAAAATCAAATACCTGGATCTTTGCATCAAAACATTTTTGTACAAACGAAGCTATTTCTGCTTGTGAACCTGCAAGATTAGTCATTGGATATAGTCCATCTACGTAGTGAGTATTTTGGTCTTTGTCTACGAGTGTAGTTGTTTCAAATATCTTTTGGTTACAAAATCCTCCAATTGAAATACCGAGTTGTCCTAGAGCGTTTGCGGTCACACCATATCCGTGTGTTGGATCTGCAATGACTACAAACTTTTTAGAACGGTATAATGCTTCTGCTTGTTTTTTTGATAATGCTTCTGTTTTTGGTTTTAGTAGTGGGAAGAGCTGAGCTTCTCGAATTGGCACATCAAGAAGGAAGCTAAAGAGACGTTCTGAGACTCCAAAACCAAACGTAGGTGGCATCCCATGCTCCAAGGCTTCTACATACTCAAAATCAGCCATTTGGGCCTCTTCATCGCCTGCATCACGCATACTTTGTTGTTCTTCAAATCGTCCTCTTTGGTCTATTGGGTCATTAAGTTCACTAAATCCCTTCCCCATTTCACTTCCTGCTAAAATTACTTGGAATCGTTCTACAACATCTCCGTTTGTTTCTGATCTTTTTGCGAGTGGTTCAAGATATACAGGTACGCCAATAAGGAATCCTGGACCTCCAAGTGTCTTTCGAATTGTTTTCCAAAGCATATCAATACCTCGTGGGATGTTGAGCTCTTTTGGATTAAATTTGACTCCGGCAGTTTTGAGCGCGGTTTCTATGTGTTGTAAATTAAGAGATGGATCAAGGGGATCGATTTGATGTGTGTCTTTTATTAATGTGCAGAAATCATATATTTCCCATTCTTTTTCAAAATCGACTTCAAATCCACGAATAGTAAACACGGTCTTTCCGAATACTTCTTTTGCGATCTTGGTATAAAGTTCTTTTGTCATCTCCATACCAATTGTATAGTCAGCATACGCCATATAGTACTCGAGTTGAGTATAGTCTTGAGCATGCTCGTTACTCATTCCTTCGTTTCGAAAGATTCGTCCGATTTCAAACGTACGTGGAAGTCCCGCTACCATAAGTCTCTTTTGCCAGAGTTCTCCTGCTGAAATTCGAAGAAATACTTCCATATCGAGCGCATTATGGTGTGTCTGAAATGGTCGTGCATCGGCACCTCCTGTGGTGTTTTCAAGTACAGGAGTTTCTACTTCAATGAAGTTTTTATCCAAAAGGTATTGTCTGATTGTATTCCAGAACTTGGATCGGAGACGAAATCGAGTTGCTAATTCTTCGTTAGTCAAAATATCGAGATAACGCTTTCGGAGTCTTTCTTCTTCATCTTGAATACCATGCCATTTTTCCGGAAGTGGTAAGATTGCCTTTGAAAGAATGTTCCAAGAGGATACTTTTAGTGTATGTTGTCCTGATTTTGTAATAAACAGATTTCCAGTAACTGCAACAAAATCCCCGATGTCAACCACCTCTCTAAATGAGTTAAAGAGTGTTTCATCCATTTCATCTTTTTTGAAAAGGATTTGAAATCGAGCGGTTCCATCGAAAAGATCACAAAAAATAATAGCACCTTGTCCACGCATAGACATAAGTCGTCCAACAAGTTGGAGTGGCAGTCCTTTTGGTTCGAGTGTTTCAAACTCTGATTCTACTTCAGCAAGGGTGTGTGAATAGGTTGCTTTTGCTGGGTATGGGTTTATACCGCTTTGTTTGATTTGCTCAAGCTTGTTTTGTCTTATGTGTTTTATTTCTTCGAGTGACATTCTATAAGGATACACGGAAACGTAATAAAAATCAAAAAACCACCAGAGAGTTTTCTTGGTGGTTTTTTGATTTAGATAATAGGTGCTGTTTACTTAACCTCGATGATTTTGTAAGCAATCTTACCTCCTGGAGTACTGATTTCAAATTCATCTCCTTTTCGTTTACCGAGAAGCGCACTTCCAATTGGTGAGTTGTTTGAGATCTTACCTGTGCTGATATCTGCTTCTTCACTTCCAACAACAGTAAAAGTATGTTTCGTTTTTTCTTTGATTTTTTCTATTACGACTGTTGATCCAATAGTTATTGTTCCGCCATGCTGAACAGTTACGATTTCAACGTTTTTCATAATAAACTCTAGTTTTGCGATTCGGTCTTCTACTTCTGCTTGTTCATCTCTTGCTTCGTGGTATTCGGCGTTTTCAGAGAGGTCACCCATTGATTTGGCATATTCAAGGTTTTCAGCAACTTCTCGTCGTTTGTTTTTTTTGAGGTCTTCAAGCTCCAATTTCAATTCTTCGAATTTTTCTTTTGTTAAATATTCTTTTGTATCGCTCATAGCAATAAAAGATTAAGTTTGCTAATTTGTGTCGAAGCTACATGATAGCACATAAGCAGATAAAGTCCAAATTCTGTTGTAAAATAATGGTTTTTTGAGTTTTTGGGTATAAAAAATACCTCCCATGGGTTATGGGAGGTATTGAGACTGTCTCAGTATTGCCCGTCCTCTCGACGGGACACAATCTGGGCTTCCGCACGGGTACATGCGGGTATAAATCGTGCGGACGCGCCGCACCAACCACTGGCCTTGCTGGTGGCACCCTCCACCACCCCATTGTTGCATTCCGTATCCGTAACCCCTATGGTTGCCATAGCTTTGATCACAAGGGTTGTAGCACTCTCCTCTTTCTTGAGGTGGTAACACGGTGACATGTAGGCAACTGGGCAGTAACCCACAGGCCACTGTCAAAAACATAAAAGAAAGAACTCTCATAGAGTTCAAATACTACACAAAATTTAGATTTAGTCAATATTATCTTCTTTTGGTGTAAGTCCTAAGTATTCTGGTGTGTTTTCTTTCATCCACTGAAAGAGGAAACTCATTGTGGCGGGACTTCCTACCTTGTAAGCATTTGGACCGTTTTCAAGCACGATTGCAAATACATATTTCGGATCGTTGTAGGGCACAAATCCTTCAATCCAAGAGTTCACTCTCCCTTTTTCGGTACCGATTTCGGCAGTTCCTGTTTTACCTCCAGAAGTGACTCCGCCAATGTTAAGTGCTTTTGCGGTTCCAAATAACACCGCGTCTCTCATTCCTTCTTTTACAATTTTGTAGTAAGAAGTATCAATTCCAGAGATTTCTGTACGCTCTCCTTGAAGTCCTTTTTCGATCACAGGATGAACTATGGTCCCTTCGTTTACAATCCCGGTAAGAGCTCGTACCATCTGAAGTGGTGTCACTTGAAATCCGTATTGCCCAATGGATGTGTGATAGGTATTTCCAAGAAGCCATTTTTCACCAAAAGTTTTTTCTTTCCACTCTGGTGTTGGGATATTTCCTTTTGGCCCTGCAAAGAAATCTACTGTTGGTTCGCCAAATAAAAACTTCTTTAAATAATCGTCAATTTTTTCAATTCCGATTCCCTTTTGTGATTTGTATCCTCCTCCAACTTGATAAAAATAGACATCAGATGATACAGCAATCGCTTCTCGCACCGCAGTGTACCCGTGAGCCTTCCAGTCTTTAAATACAGTTGGTTTTGATGGATCATATGGGTTTGGGATCGTGAGTGCTCCTGTACTAAGGATCTCGGTTTCTGGAGTGACCACTTTTTCATTTAAAGCGGCAAGGGCCATAAATGGTTTTATGATAGAACCTGGTACGAAGAGTCCCGATACCGAACGATCAAGAAAAGGATTACTCTTGTTTTTGAAGTAGTTTGAAATTATGGTACTGTCTTGACCGCTTGTCATAATGTTTGAGTTGTATTCTGGATACGTAGCAAGTGCGATGATTTCACCTGTTTTGACATTCATCATCACTCCTGCCCCACCTTTGAAACCTGATGTAAGTACAGCATCTTTAATGTAATAAAACATTCGATCTTGGATTCGACTGTCGATTGAAAGGACTACTTCTTCACCGTTTTTTGGTAAGATAATATCGCTTTCAGAATGAACTTCACCACGAACATCTACTTCTGTAAGTTTTACTCCGTTAGTCCCGGCAAGACGATCGTTGAAGTATGTTTCGATTCCATCTTGACCAGTTGTTTCGGTTGTATAATAAAAACCACTTTTATCTTTTTGTGGGTATTTGATATACCCCAAAAGATTTGAAAACCCATCTTCAACATAGAGTCTTTTTGGGAATGGATTATCAGAATTGAATTCATTCCACGCAAGAGGAACTCCCAGTCGATCATTGATAACCCCTCGATACGCAAAAATAATATCATGTCGAAGTCGGTTGTTTTCACTGATGGTTTTGTATTTCTCACCATCTCTGATTTGGTGCAGACTTATCTTTATTGTAAAAAGCAAAATAACACACAAAAACAGTACGCCAATTGCAGTCATACTCTTTGTGCTAATGGGTTTTTCGATACGGCCCTCAAACTGATCTTTGTTAAAATCAGGAATATTGACTGAGTCTAAAAAAACTTCATCAACATCAATTGTTTTTTGGCGTTTTTTCTTAAACATAGTTCTTTCATAGGATTATAGCATGATGTTAAGAACGTATAAAAAGTTTTAGTTTATTGAGCACAAGATACAAGACAAAGGTAATTGTGAGAAAAAAGAAGTTCATATACCACACACTAAACGGATGCCACGTAAGATCAAGAATAAATCCATAAAGCAATACTTCCCTGTACGGAGTAAGTATTAAAAAAGCCAGAAGTGAAATCATAGTGATATACCAAGGTAGAAAAAAAAGTGATACAAAAAATAATAGTCCTAAAACAACACGTTTATTAAAAAATCCTTGTTTCATATTTCTCTTTTTTCGATGGTGACAAATTCAACCGTGTTGATATTGATAGGAAGTGAAAATAGTACCTTTTTAAAAATACCATTCTTGTCAGTTTCTATGTCTTTTACGGTACCAAGAAGTCTTGGTGTATTGAAAGCAAAAATAGCTATATCCCCTATTTCGATTTCAACATTTTTTGGAAGAAGTGCTTCAAATGTTCCTCCGCCAAGTCCTGTGGCTTCTACTTCAAAACGCTGTTTACCGATTGTAATAGGAAATGTGTTTCCGCTTGAAGAAAAGAGAGTTACTCTTGAAGTGTGTTCATTTACTTCAGATATTTCTCCAAGGATTAATCCTTCTGATCGAACCAGGTTCCCTAACTCCACTCCAAAATCTCGTCCTTTACCAATTACAAATGTATCAAAAGGTGAAAAACCTGGGTGAAGGAGTACGTTTGCAATCACGCTTGAAGAGCTCTTGGTTTCAGACATTTTTTTTAATTCAAGATTTTCTTTGAGAAGTATATCTCTTTCAAGAGAGAGTAAAGTAAGTTCGGTATTTTTTTTGAGTAACTCATCTCTTTCTTTTAATAATGTTTTTTTTGATGAAAAGAAAGAGATTATGGAATAACTTAAGTTTGAAGTTTTTAGACTTGCGGTGATTGATTGAAACAGATTTGAAAGCGGTGTAAAAATAACTAGACCACATATAACAAGAATCAAAAAAAAGAAGAACGTTTTCGAATCTTTCTTTGATTTTTTAATTGATGAATGGTAGTTCATCTTCGTTTTTGATTAGCGCGTCGGTAAAATGATCAATATTTTTTAGCATTACTCCCGTTCCTCTTACAACTGAAGTGAGTGGATCGTCAGCAATATGAACTGGAATCTTGATTGATTCTTCGAGAAGTTCTCTGAATCCACGCAATAACGCTCCTCCTCCGAATAAGTAAATTCCTCTGTACATAATATCAGCAACAACTTCTGGAGGAGTGATTTCGATAATAGATCGAATAGCATCAACAAGAGCTTCGATTGAAGCACTTATTGCTTCCTTTACATCAGTATCAGTCACGATTACTTCTCGAGGAAGTCCTGTAATTAAATCTCTTCCTCGTACCTGCATTTCAAGAATCTCTCTTTGTTCCCCTACGTTTCCAATAGTTATTTTTATTTCTTCGGCAGTCTTTTCTCCAATCAAAATCTTAAATTCATTTCGAAGATAGTTAATGATATCTGTATTGAGTTTGTCGCCTGCAATCTTGATATTTCGAGAATGAACAATTCCACCAAGCGAAATAATTGCAACATCAGTAGTCCCTCCTCCCACATCTACCACCATTGTTCCAACGGGATCATGAATAGGAAGTCCAATTCCCACTGCTCCTGCAACGGGCTCTTCTACAATATATACTTCTCGAGCTCCAGCGCTTTTTGCGGCATCTTTTACAGCTCGTCTTTCAACGTTGGTGATTCCAGAAGGTACCCCAACTACAACTCGGGGTCCAAGCCACTTTGTTCTTCCTTCTTCAGCTTTTTTGATAAGGTATGAGAGCATTTCTTCAGTAACTTCAAAGTCAGAAATCACTCCATCAACGATGGGTCGTACAGCAGTAATATGTCCAGGGGTTCGTCCAAGCATATTCTTTGCTGCTTGACCAACCGCCACTACTTGGCCTGTTTTTTGATTTAACGCAACAACTGACGGTTCATTGATAACAATCCCAAGACCTTCGATATGTACTAACGTATTTGCGGTACCGAGGTCTATCCCGATATCATTTGAAATCATCTTGTAAAATTTGTTAATTGTTTTACGCAGCATACGTGTTAATTACGTCTTCTTTGGTTAAATGAGTAGTCTCACCTGTTTTTCGATTTATTACTTCAAACACACCCTGATCTGAATTTTTCTTACTTGCAATAATCCGTATCGGAATACCAATGAGATCTGCGTCACCAAACTTTTCTCCTGCTCGCATTTCTCTGTCATCAAAAAGCACGTTGTCTGCACCAAGTGCTTGATATAAGTCAATTGCTTCAGTAGCTACCTTCTCATCTCCCTGAGATAGATCAATAAGATGAATCTTAAATGGTGACACTTCTGCTGGCCATACCATTCCTTTTTCGGTTCCAAGTACTTCAACAATGGTTCCCATAAGTCGTCCGATACCGATTCCGTAAGAACCCATAACAACTGATTTTGTTTCGCCTTTTTCATCTTTGAATTGAAGAGAAAGTGCATCAGAAAAACGCGTTCCAAGAGAAAAGATGTTTCCTACCTCAACCGTTTTCTTTTCTTCAAGAGTTTCTTTGTTTAAATTGAGTGATGTGATCACTTCATCAGTATAAACCTCTTTGTTGAGTGCGATGTTTTTTTCTTTGCTATAATAGACAATATCTTCTCCCGCTTCACATTCAGTTTGAAATTCGTGTGAATATTTTGAAAAGACCCCCCCTGAAGCAAATGTGACAAAAGTTTTTTCTCCGATTCCTGCACGAGCAAATACCTTCAAGTAAGCCTCTTTAATTGCTTCATAAATAACATTGTGTTCTTCTTCTGAGGATGAAAATGTGTATAGATCTTTCATCAAAAATTCTCGCCCGCGCAAAATACCTGATTTTGCTCTTGATTCGTTTCTAAACTTTGTTTGAAATTGGTATGCAGAAAAGGGTAAGTCCTTGTAACTTCTTATATGGTCTTTGAGAAGATTGGTAATTGGTTCTTCGTGAGTAAATCCCAGTCCAAGTTCGGTATCATTTTTGAGTTTTGTTTTAAACCAGTTATCAACTACTGCATCATCCCAACGATTTGTCTTTTGCCAGAGGTCTTTTGATTGAAGAGCTGTAAGTACTAATTCTTGTCCGCCAATTTGATTCATTTCTTCTCGTACGATTTGTTCAATACGTTTCATTACCCGTAGTCCTAAAGGCAAAAAAGCATACACCCCTGCCATTTCTTTGTGAATAAAACCAGCACGAATAAGAAGTTCTGCGTTTTTAGAAACCTCATCTTTTGGGGCTTCAAATCGGGTTTTGGTGAAAAGTTGTGTTTGACGCATGAGTGCTATTTTACACTACATTAATAAATTAGGGAAATATCTTTTTTAGTTAAAAAAGAACCTTTAAAACAGTTTTTTGATGTCAGAGAAGGTCACTGCGACCATAAGAACGAGAAGTAAGACAAAACCAACAAGATTAAGGGTGTTAGCAATCTTTGGGTTTAAAGGCTTACGAGTGATCGCTTCAATAGCTACAAAGAGCAATCGTCCTCCATCAAGAGCTGGAAACGGAATAAGGTTAATAACTGCAAGGTTGATGGAAATAAGTGCTGCAAAAGAAAACAGATACCCAAGACCAAATTTACTTGCCTCTCCTACAAGTCCCGCAATTCCAACGGGACCTGCTACGTCTTTGAAGTTAGCATTAAAGGTGACGATGTTCCAAAGAAAGTGCACAATACCAACGGTTGTTTCTTTTACGACAAGAACGGTCATTTTTGCACCTTCAACAATTGCTTTGTGTATTGGAAGCTTTACTTCAGATAATTCCATCATTTGAATACCAACTAAATACACATCTTGCTTAGTATCTTTTTTTGGAGTAATTTCTAATAGCTTGGTTTCGTTTCCTCGAAGAACAGTTACTTGTATTGATGCACCGTCGCTTTGGTTTACGAATTCTCGGACCGTTTCTGCGTTAATGTCTGAAAGTTCTGTTTTTCCAGAAAGTTTAGTGATGATATCTCCTTCTTGAATACCTCCGATACTTGCTGCGCTATCCTTAAGTACTCCTGCAACAACGAGTTTTGAACCATCGGTTTGTTCTCCAAGGCCACTTACTCCTACCACAAAGCTTGCAGAAAACAAGACAAACGCAAAGAGAATGTTGAAAACAATTCCTGCCACCAAAACACTTGCTTGAACAAGTTTGCTTTTGTTTACAAAACTTCTTTCTTTGTCAGGACCATTAGTCGATTCATCGTCTGGGTTTTCTCCAAATATTTTTACATATCCTCCAAGCGGGAGTAAGTTTATTGCGTAAGTTGTCTCTCCTTTTTTTACTGAAAAAAGTTTTGGAGGGAACCCTATTGCGAATTCATCAACTCGAATACCGTTTTTTTTGGCAACAAGGAAATGTCCAAGTTCGTGAACAAAAACAAGGGCAGATAAAATGAGTAAGAAAATGATTATTGACATTATGATGTGAAATTAAGCGCTATTCCATTAATTCTTTCTCCTTCTTGTTCCCGTGAGTATCAAAGAGGTCTCCAGCTTCTTTTGTGAGTTTGTCTACTTCTGCTTTTGCTCGAGTTGCTTCATCTTCAGTAAGTTCTGTATTTTTCTTTTGTGTGTTGATGTCATCGTTCACTTTGTTTCGTTCTCCTCGAAGGGCAATTTTTGCATCTTCTACTTTTGTTCGTGCCATCTTTACAAATTGAGATTTTGTTTCAGTTGTGAGAACCGGAAAAGCTACTCGGATTCCTTTATCATCAACCGCAACAGAGAGTCCAAGGTTTGCAAGAGTGATTCCTTTTTCGATTGGTTTGATCATAGAATTGTCCCAAGGAGCGATTCTAAGGGTCCGTGCATCTTCAGATACAACAGTTGCAACTTGAAGGAGGGGCATTTCACTTCCATATGCTTCAACTCGCACTCCATCAAGAATAGTTGGAGTAGCTCTTCCTGTACGAATCTGTGAAAGCTCTTTTGTAAGCCATTCTTCTGTATCTTTTATCTTGCTTTTGTAGTGTGTAAGGTCAAACATATGTAATAAATATCAATTTTTAATGTAAGAGTATTATAAAGGATAATGTCAAAAAGACAAAAGGTTCTTAGAGCACACAAAGTCTCTCTAAAATGAGTTTTTGAGAAGCGGAAGGGTCAGTAATGTATTGTAGCGCTTTAAGAGTGCTTAAAAGTTTTTTTTCGTTTATTTGTTTTGTTTTTATGTGTTGTTCTAGGTGAATTTTAAGTTCAAACACAAACTCGCTCACATCTCTTTTGGTTTTTGTTTCTTCGGCTACTTCCTTGAGTAACTTCCCTACCATCTCAAGTCGTTTTGCAGGAGGTGCTTTTAAGAAAACTTCAACACTCACAGGACTTGCTGTTTCATGAAATGAAGCGTGACGGATCACTGCAACACGAGAAATAATTGTTGGAAGAAGTATTTCTTTGCTATGAGTAACAATAATGAACTTCGTGTGCCCTGTTGGATCTTCGAGAACTTTTAAGAGCGCATTTTGTGCTTCACGAGTAATAGCAGAAAAAGAAATAACAATAAATTTATGCGGTAAAAAATAGTTTGCTTTTAAATCAGCTTCTTTGATTGTATGAGCATGATCTACCAAAAAAGTATCAAAATCAAATTGAAAGATGTCGGGATTTTTTTCAAAAGAAAGTGAAAGGTTTGCTTCTAAAGCTTGTTTTATAAGAGGTAACACGATGTCTCGCTTACCTTCTATCACAAACGCGTGATGGTGTGAAAAGTCCATATATTGAAATAGGTTCTAGTTTATCGTTTTGAAATAATTGATTTTTTGTATGTATCAAGGTGTTCAAGGGCGATTCCTGTACCAAGTACAACACAAAAAAGTGCGTTTTCAGCAAGCATTGCTTTCACTCCAGTTCGTCTGAGAACGAGTTCGGGTAAGTTTCTAAGTTGTGAACTCCCACCGGTCATAGTGATCCCCTGATCGATAATATCTGACGCGAGTTCGGGTGGAGTTTCCTGAAGAACATCTTTGATTGCTTGAATCATATCTTTTAGTTCTTTACCGATCGCACGAACAATTTCGTTTGTTTTGATTTCAACTGATCGAGGCAGACCTGATAGTGAATCACGCCCTTTCACAGGCATCACAAGCTCTTCTTCGAGTGGAACTGCTGAGCCAATACCTATCTTGATCTCTTCTGCTGTTTTGTCTCCGATAAGAAGGTTGTATGTTTTTTTGACATGGTCAACGATAGCGCTATCTATTTTGTTTCCGGCACATTTAACTGATGTTGAAGCAACAATTCCTCCAAGTGAAATCACTGCAACGTCAGTTGTCCCTCCTCCAATATCCACGATCATATGTCCTTTTGGTTCATAAATAGAAATTCCTGCACCAATAGCAGCGAGGATCGGTTCTTTTACGACATAGGCATTTTTTGCCCCCGCTTTAACTGCGGCTTCAATCACTGCTCGTCTTTCGGTTGAAGTCACTCCTGCTGGAACTGAAATCATTACTTCTGGTTTGAGAATACTCCATTTTCCAAGTGCTTTGCTTATGTAATACCGAAGCATTGCTTCAGTCACTCGATAGTCAGCAATCACTCCGTCTTTCATAGGACGATATGCAATAATGTTGTCTGGAGTTTTTCCAATCATATCTTTGGCATCATTACCAACTGCAAGAATCTTGTTTTGGTCTTCTGAGACTGCTACTACTGATGGTTCGTTTAGTACAATTCCTCGTCCAGGTACAAACACAAGAGTGTTTGCGGTTCCAAGGTCTATTCCCATTTTTTTTGTAAATACTGACATAAAACGATTATACACAATTCAATCATTAGTTGCTAGTGAGAGTGGTGGTTTGACTTTTTTTCAAAAGAAAATAGCATATTAAATATGAATAAGTCCTTTTTAACACTTCTTTTCCTTATTGTGGTGGCTGTCATTGCTGCAGATAATATCTGCAGCTGGCTTACTTCTCATATACCAGCACCATGGTATATTGAAGGTCTTTATAGAATCATACCTTTGTTTTCATTGGTAGGATTTGTAATCAAAGCTCACTGTAACACTTCAGATAAAAGCAACGGTAACGTCTTTATTCAAGGTTTCTGCGAGGAAGATTACGATTCGTTGTTATTTATCTATTCTCTTCCTTATTTACCAGAAAGATATTTAATACTTATCTGGTCTGTGAATAAAGAGAATCTGGTCTTACGACGCTACCACAGTAGACTTCGATATTCCTTCACTCGCCCGCCGTTTACATCAGGATATGTCCGGGTTCATCGTGAGAATGGAAAAGATGTTTTTAATGTTGCAGTCCTGTCTTAATCGGCAGGTTTTTTTATTTATATAAAAACTGAGGAAACATCACTTTTTTGGAAGACAGAAAACAAATCTGTTTTCTGAAGTATAAACATTTCCTGTTCCAGCAAAAGCACGATCTAATTTTTTGTAAGATCCGATACCTTGAACGTGAAAAATATATAGACGACCATCGCGTCCTTTAATTGGGTCTGTACAAAAAGATACATATTCTGTAACAGGCTTGTTCTTATGTTCTACACAATAGGCTAAGGCGGTGTCAGATGGGCAAAGCTCGAGTCCAATCTCTTGTGCCCGCCGTAATACAACATCTAATGATTGAGGAGAGTCTTCTTTCATACCAAGGTCTTTAGAAGTAAGTGAAATGATTGTGATTTCTGTAGGATTCTCATCTACGACAAAACCTTCATCCATAATCATAAATTTTGCATCGGGAGAAATATAAACATCAACATCTTCAACCGCAGTGGTTAACGATTCTTTTGTCATTCCGCCTACCTGAACATCCTCCCTATTAATTTTATTTTCTGGAAATGAAGTATAAATATGTTCAAGAGTCTTAGGGAATCTTTGAAAAATTCCTGGTGCAAGTGGCCCTATATACGCTTTTGTATTTTCATTTACTTCATTTGGTGTATATGCAATTTGATCTGGTGTACATTCAAATATAACAAGCATATCTTCTTCTTTTTTTCGAGAAGACCTGAGATTATTAATACCTGGGTGTGAATTGCAATGCGTATGGTATAAAAAAACAAGCTCATCTCTAGTAAATGTTTGTTGGTTTCTTGTTTTCTCCGTCAATGTATTTATACGAGTTGCAATATCCTCCCTTTCTTTCTGTTGTGCTTCATCAAACTTTGTTCTAAAAAGAACAGGTTCTTCTTCCAACACACTCTCCCTAGTTGCAATATTTTCACTTGAAACACTGGAAGTGGAGACATCATTACCTAAAGAATTTCTCACATAATTACTAAACCATTCTTCTAGAGAGGCCACACCTTCTTTTTTACAAAAAACTCGTACAGCATCATCTATGGTAAAATGCTCAAAAAAGTCAAACCTTTCTATTGAAATTGTTCTACGTAAGAAATCTCTCAAGAAGACTCCAATTCTTTCTACTGAGAAATGATTAGTTACTGGCATATCAGATTTGTATAACGAATCTGCTTGAGATTTAACATATCTTCCGATAAATCTTGTAACAGTATCAAATATCCTCTTAAATTCAGTAATTTGAAATCGAATTTTTTCTGGGTATCTTTCGGTTGGATCTTCCAGACCTTGTCTTATGTTTTCTAATGCATTTTCAAATTGCGTCTCTATTCTTCTTTGAATTTCAAGACTGTCCACCACTACAAATTCATCAGCACTATGGGGTTCAGGAGGAGTAAATTTTCTTTCAGTTTTTGCAGCAGGATTTTCTTTTACCCTCATCTCATCTAATATTTTTTGACCCGTACTTGCTGGCATATGCTCTCTAATCGCAATCATAGCTGGATCACCTGAAGTTCTTTCAAGTCCTCTTCTTATCCCATTTTCTCTTGTCCTTATATTAGATTCTCTGGTCGCTTGTCTAAATGCAAACTCTAACATAGAGTCATTTAAATTATAATCTTCTTTAACTTTCTCTAAGATATCGGGTGGAATAGTTGCTAATGATTTAATGTCTTCTGAATCTCCGTATCGTGCATGAAGTCCGCGAAGTACACCGGCAAGCGAAGGTTCGTAGGGAGAATCTGACTCTACCCCAAAAGTCGAATGTTCTTCAGATCTAGTCTTTACATAAGGACTAATACCTTCATTCTGTTTCGTGTTAGAATCTTCTTCAAAAGATTCCTCTTTTAATAATTCGTGCTTCATAATTATATCTCAGTAATATTATACATTATTTTTATACACCCTAAAAAATTCCTCCTTAAACTCAAAAAATCGGTCTTCAAGAATTGATGTTCGAATATTTTTTACAAGATTGACTATAAAATAGAGGTTATGAATTGTGCCAAGTGTACCTGCAAGCATTTCGTGGGCTTTGAATAAGTGTGCAACGTATGCACGAGAATAGTTTTTGCAGGTGTAGCATCCACAACCTTCTTCAATTGGGTTTGGATCCTTCAAAAATTCATTGTTTGTAATATTTATTTTTCCACTTCGAGTATAGAATCCTCCATTTCGAGCATTCCGAGTGGGAGCCACACAATCAAACGTGTCGCATCCGTTTTCAACTCCACTAAAGAGGTCTTCTGGTTCCCCTATTCCAAGTAAGTGTCGAGGCTTTTCTTCAGGCAAGATTGCATTTACCCAGCCAACTGCTTCGTGTATATCGTCTTTTGAAAACGAACCGCCTATTCCATACCCATCAAAATCCATTTCAGCAAGTGCTCGAGCACTTTCTTCTCGAAGTTCTTTAAATCTTCCACCTTGGACTACTCCAAAAAGTGCTTGTTTTTGACTTGCTTCTTTTCCTTTATGATACGTCACACAACGTTTTGCCCACCTATGAGTTCGTTCCAAAGATTCTTTTTGATAATGAAGTGGTTCGTTGGGGCTTGTACATTCATCAAACGCAAAAATAATGTCAGCGCCAAGATTGTGTTGGATTTCAATAGACTTTTCTGGAGTAAAATAATGCGCATCACCATTGATATGAGACCGAAACATCACTCCATCACTATCAATATGAGCTAACCGTGCCACTCCATCTTCGGTATTTCCGGGAAGGATAAGTTCTGGTTCTTTTGACTTGGTAAGCTTACCGATCTCCTTACCAAACGCTGCTCCAAGTGAAAAGACCTGAAACCCACCTGAGTCTGTAAACATTGGTTTGTGCCAATTTGCAAACGTATGCAATCCTCCAAGATCACGAATAAGGGTGTCTCCTGGCTGAAGATAGAGATGATATGTATTTGAAAGAATTGCATCCGCTCCAAGAGCATCTACTTGTTCTGGAGTAAGTGCTTTGATAGTTGCTTTGGTTGCCACAGGAATAAATGCCGGGGTTTCAATAGTTCCGTGAGGTGTCTGAATCGTTCCTGCTCTTCCCAACTTACCTTCTATCTTTTTTGTAATGCTAAATTTTAACGCTGACATTTCGTGTATACTAGCACAATTTTATATTTCTGAATACAAACAAAAACACTCTGGTATTCTCACGAACACTAGAATGTTTTTTAAGTATAGATTCAGATTATGTATTTAATTTATTGGAACCACTCAATTACATCTTCAATTGGAAAATAAATCAATGTGCCGATAATAGCTGGATTTGAATTTATTTTACAAAATGTCGAATTTACAGATGGAATCACAGTTGACCAAATATTGCAATACTTATACTCTATAAAAGCTGATATAAGTAATAATACAACGAGAATGGCAGATATAATTAAAAACTTTCTCACTTATTTGATTGCCAAAAGTTCTACATCAAACACGAGAGTTGCGTTTGGTGGGATAAGATATCCTTCAGAACCACGGTTTGGGACTCCTTGTGATCCGTAAGCCATATTTCCAGGAATTGTGAGTGTTCGTTTCTCACCTACTTTCATTCCTTTGATTCCTTCTTCCCATCCAGCAATTACCATTCCTTCTCCAAGTCGAAATTCAAACGCTTGTCCTCGTGGAATCGAAGAGTCGAATACAGTTCCATCAACAAGTTTCCCTGTATAATGAACCGATACAATGCTTCCAACCACCGCTTGTTCTCCTGATCCTTCTTTTGTGATGTCTATTTTGAGTTCGTTTTCCATTGTTTGTTTATTTACATTTTTAATAACTTGTTTTTCCTCTACGTTTTTGTTTGTTGTATCTACCAGAGTTGATTCTTCTTGTTTTGTTACTTCTTCTGTTTGCTTATTTGTAAACAAAAAGAAATACAACACAACAACAAGAGCTACTCCAACAGCTACCCATTCTTTTGTACTTAATTTTTCCATACGTTATATCTTATCAGACAAACCAAAAAAATCTACCCAACGTTTCTTAAATCGTGATTCGAAGATATCAAGACCGTGACCACCTGATTTCACTAAAACAAGTGTGCTTTGTGTTTTTTTACAAAAAGGTGCAACAGGTGTAAGTGAGACTATTTCGTCATCTTTTGAATGAATTATGAGGCATTTTTTGCCATCGATTTTTTCAAGCGCAGTTACTGGGTTATAAAAGTTTCCTTTTTTGATCTTATTCCAACCGTTTTTTGCCATTCTGTACCCTTCTCCAAACGCTTCTTGCACAAAAGGATTCAAAGTATCAATTGGTTCGATTGTGTCATCCATTGTTGTCCAATCAAGTACGGGAGAACTCGCAATAGCTTTTTTGACTCTCTTGTCTTTTGAGTTTAGAAGCACCGCTGGTCCACCAAAGCTTGATCCATACAAATAGACTTCTGGGTTCTTGATTTTGTAGGTTTGTTTATCCCAAATATTTTTAAATCCAGAAGGTAATTCATCAACAATGTCTTTTATATCTTTGCTTGGACACTGCTCAAACATTTTTCCTTTGCTTTCCCAAGAACCTCGGTATCGCGGAACAAAAACAAAAAAACCGCGTTTTGTGAAATAATCAAAAAACTTCTGGTATTTTTGTTTTGCTGGGTAACTCGGCATCCCACCACAAATAATCAACACTTTATTTGTGAGTATTTCTGGGACTACGAACTCTGCAATAATTTCATTCTTAAATTTTGTTCGAAGAACTTGCATTGTTATTTCGTGTGGTGCATTGCTCGGTACACTTTATCAACTGCAAGTACGTAGCAAGCTGTCCGCATATCCACTTGTTTGTCTTCACGATATTTCCACGCATCTTCAAATGCTTTTGTAATCTTTTCTTCTAGTTTTGAGAGTACCTCTTCTTTTGTCCAAGATTCTTTGTGCATATTTTGATACCACTCAAAATATGACACCGTTACTCCTCCACTATTTGCCAAAATATCTGGAATCGAAATAATATTTTTTTGCTTGAATACTTCATCTGCTTCAGGAGTGACAGGACCATTTGCCATTTCGACAACGTATTTAGCTTGAATGTTGTCGGCGTTTTCACTTGTAATCACATTTTCAAGTGCAGCGGGAACAAGAACATTAACAGGAAGTGTCAGGAGTTCTTCATTACTAATATACGACGCATCTGGGAATCCATTGAGTGTTTTGTTTTGTTTTTTGTATTCAAACACTTCTTCAGGATTTAAACCATTAGGATTGTAGATTCCACCTTTTGAGTCAGAAAGAGCAACTATTACAAAACCCATTTTATGTGCAAAAAGAGCAAAATATTCACCTACATTTCCAATCCCTTGAATTGCAATTTTGGTTTCTCCGGCAATCAGAGCTACTTTTTTCGAAAGAACTTCAAGGATTTTTGCTCCACCGTACCCTGTTGCTTCCGTTCTTCCTTCTGAACCTCCATTGGTAAGTGATTTACCTGTAAACACTGCGTTACTTACAGATCCTGTTACTTTTTGATATTCATCAAGCATAATATCCATAGTCTTTCCGTTGGTATACATATCTGGAGCTGGGACATCTTTATTTTCTCCAATACATTCACTGATAGCAGTTACAAACGCTCGTGAAAGTCGTTCGAGCTCACCTTCTGAGAGTGTTTTTGTATCTACGACTACACCTCCTTTTCCTCCTCCAAACGGCACGTCAGCTACAGCACATTTCCACGTCATCCAACTTGAAAGTGCTTTTACTTCTGATTCTGTTACTTCAGGACTAAACCGGAGCCCTCCTTTAAACGGCCCTCTTGCGTTATTGTGTTGGCTTCTAAACCCAAGAAACACCTTATGTTCACCGGAATCCATAAGCACAGGAAAATGAACTGTAAGTAGTCGTTTTGGCGTTGAAAGCAGTTTGATTTCTTCAGCCGAAAGTCCTAGTATTTCTCCCGCACGAGACACTTGTTCTATTGAATTTTGAAATGGATCGTTCATATTTTTTTTTGTTATATACTAAATTATTCGTTTGTTACTTTTTTTGCTACAAGTGTGAGGTCAAGTGATATCTCATCTTCAATGATATTGTCTCCAAGATTATCAAAGAAAGAATCTGAACCAAATCGTATTCCAAAATCAGTTCGATTAAATGTTACCTGTCCATCAGCTTCAATATACTCTGTTGACCCGTCAACAAAAGAAAGGTTCGTGATGGATGCGAGAGCCACAGGTTTTGTGACACCTTTTATTGTAAGATCTCCTTCAAGAACAAAACCTGCATCACTGCGAGTCACTTTGTTTAGTTTGAAATGGCTTTCTCCAAATTTAGCAACATCAAAGAAATCAGCAGACTTAAGGTGGGCATCAAGCTTTGGAGAACCTTCTCCCTCCTCCTTTGTACCGAATTTCTTAGATGCAATTGTGTTCATATCAAACACGATGTCCCCCACTGTTCCTTCAAAGGAAGATTCACTATTTGAAATCAAAACTTTTCCTGATTTTATTCCAAGAGTTCCTTTGTCTACCCACTCTTTGATGATTTTTTTCTTGCCAGTCCAGACAACTTTACTTGCGGCAACATCAACTACATAACTACCATCTAGATTAGTTTGATTTTGTTCATTCATTTGTTTTTGTGACATAGTATTTAAAGCTTGTTCTTCTTTGTGCATTTGTAATCCTCCCCAAAACGAATACCCAACAAGTATAAGAACCAACACCCCAACGCTTACAAAAAATCTTTTCATATGTTCTTCAATGAATTAAAACTTATAATGCATCCTTCGCATCATCAGCGCGATCTTCAGCATCTTTTGCCAAATCGAGTGCTTCATCATAATCCTTATCATCCAAGGCTTCCCGAGCATCATCGTAGAGGTCTTCAGCATCGTTAAGCAAGTCTTCTGCTTCGTCCACATCGTCTCCATCATCATCTGCTTCAGCAATATCTGCTTTCGCATTATTTATAGCTTTTTTTGCATCTGCAATAGCGTCTTCAGCATCTTCTTTTTCATCACTTGCATCTCCTATTTCATCAAGCGCATCATCTGAAAGCTCTTCTGCTTCATCTCCTAAATCTTCTGCTTCATCGAAGTCTTCATCATCAAGCGCTTCCCGAGCTTGATCGAGTTTGTCTTTTGCTTCTTCAATCAAATCAAGTGACTGATCTACATCGTCTCCATTGTCATCTGCATCATCAATCTGATCTTCTACCTCATCAATTCTATCCTCAACATCATCAAGAAAGTTTTCTATTTCATCAGATTTAGTCTCTCCTCCTACTTCTTCAAATGCATCTTCTGCATTATCAAACGCATCTTCTGCCAATGAGACCGACTTAGACCAATTATCATTAAAGAACGCCCTCATTGCATCAAACACATCATCTCGAGCATCATCTAAATCTTCTTTGGCATTCTTGATGATGTTGGCATCCATATCTGAGTCTTCTATCTCGTCTTCCGCCTCATCTATCTGATCAAGCGCCCTTTCGATAGCTTCTCGTGCTCCTTTTTCGTTACTACTAAACGAGTTTGAAGAAGAAGAAGATTGCTTTGACCGTTCAATTTCCATTTGTCTCACAAGAGAGTCTATTTCGGCCTGAATTTGAGCAGCTGTTTTACCATTTGATGTATTTCCTCCTACAAGAGCAAGATATTTCTGTCTTGATTTTGCTCCAAACGTACCTGTTGCTGGTAAAACACCATTATGAATCTGCCAAGAAATAAGAGCTTTTTTAGTAAGATCTTTGAGTTGGTTTGTTTCTTTACCGAGAGATCCTGTTCCAGATGAAGAAATAGTAAAACCAGAACTATTTAAATACTTCTGAAGACACCGAACGTCTTCTCCTATGTCACCGAGAGTTAAGTCTCGAGAGAATTGACATGTACTTGCAGATACAGATAGAGATGTTGCACACACTGCAACGCAAGAAAAAAGAAAAATAGTTTTTTTTGTTTTCATAAAATAAATTTAATTCAAAAAATAATTAACCCCTTAATTGTATCACACGAAACAGACAATTAAAGCCCTCCTTGTTTAAAACAAACTCATAAACACTATCGGGTCAATCGATATGTTTTGCAGTCGAACAGTTAGATGCAAATGTGGAGCAAGTGAGTATCCTGTTTGTCCCGAAAGCCCAAGTAAATCCCCTTGACGCACCTTTTGCCCAACCACGACATTCATCTTCGAAAGATGCATATAAAACGTCTTGAGTCCTGCTCCGTGGTCTATCACCACGGTGTTCCCATAGACCGTCAAAGACTCAGCCAAAGCAATCACCCCGTCATTCATCGCAAACACTTTTGTGCCTTGAAGAGCTCTAAAATCAGTTCCTTTGTGTGTTACTACAACCGAAGAAGTGTCTCGAGAATATCCATACACATCAGTTACTGTCACATTGTCTAATGGATATCTAAAACTTTTTTTCCAGAGTGTAGTAGGTTCTGATTTGAGGGTATCAAGAAGAATGTTTTCTTTTGTCAGGTTTGAAACAACGTTTAAAGCTGCTTTTTTTGTATTACCACCAAGTGACTTCGGAATCTGGAACGTCTCTGTAAGCCGTGGTCGTTCCAACACAGTTATTTCTTTAGAAACAACAGTTCCGTTTTTCAACACAAAGTCACCTCGATATACTCCGGGAGTTTTCTTGATATCAATACCAACAAATACAACAGCTCTGTTTTTAAGTTTTGTCATCAGATACTCTTTGCCATCAAACACAAAACGTTTTACGTTACGAAATTCGGTTCCCTTGAGTTCAAACCGAACAGGTTCTCCTTGTATCACTTGATTGTCAGGTAACACTACAACCTCTTTTGCAGACACATCAAAAGAACTGAACAAAAAACCGCATATCATCATACTTGTAAAAAATAAGTATTTCATCATTTCAAAAATCTAAAATAAGTCCCAGATCCCTTTGTCTTCTCCATTATCAATTTTGAATATTGCCACTCCTCGAAGTCCAAGTTCTCGTGCAAGATCTACTTTTTGTTTAACCGCTTCTTTGTCAGTCCATATAATGAGATTAAACTTCACTTGTGTCTTGGCGTTATTGGCAAACGTGAGTGCTTGCATTGCAACAACATCTCCTGAAGCGGTTTGAGGTGACACGCTTACAGATTTTAATACTCGAAACGGACTCGAAGTAGCAAAATAAGAAAAACTCATTTCACCCGCGCGACTTCGACTAGGCTGTAGCTTATATTCTTTTGCTGTATCAGTTGCATACACTGGATTAAGTGCCCATAACTTCTTGTAACCATTGAATTTCTCAGGAGAAGCAGTTATTTCGTACTCGTGCCCATAGGTTGGAACTCCAAGCATTATTTTTTCTTTTGGAATCGTTTTGATTGTATGTAAAACTACTTTTCGTACCCAATCCACATCAGCAAGTGGGACATAAGGTAATCCTATTTTTTGACTATTGAGTTTCAAATCTGCTCGTTGTTGATCATATGCCATTATTTGTACTCGGTCACAGTGCTTCCCTATGTACTCAAAGTCATTTGAATACTCAAGCGTTTTTGGAACCTGTTTGTACAAATCTTCTGGTGGAGTTCGAGCTTCGATAGTACACGAAAGCACCTTACCCCCTATCTTTTGCTTGAGTTCTTTAAGAAACAACGAAAAATAAGGTCTCGTTTCGGCCCATTTACCTTCATAATCAATATCAACTCCATCAAACTTACCTTTTTTTATCATTGAAGCGATTTCTTCTATATGTTTCTTTCTCAACACGTCATTGCTGAGCACTGTGAAGCTATCTTTTCCACTACTTGTCATTACAGTAGGTATGATTTCAACATAATTTGAACGTGCAGACTTGAAGAATCGTGTACTCGCACTATTTTTAACATTGAATAAGTCTTTTATGGTTCCATCAGATTGAAGTGTGTATCCAAACGGATATACCGAATCAAGAGAACTCAAGTGACTCTTTGCATCTTTCATACTCTCACTTGCTTTCCAGTACGGAAGCCAACCAGCAACCTTGAAATCAGCTTCAGCAAAAACAGCTTGAGATCCAGATAATACAAGGCATGTTACTAAAGAAAAAAGTAAGTATGTTTTTTTGTAACTCATATAAAACAGTATACCATTTTGCTTGTAAGAATAATATGTTAAATTATAGAGACGATGAAAACTTTTTTAAGAATTTTGGTTACGACAGTTCTTCTTGTAGGAGGAGCAGTTTTGTTTAGATTGTGGGCACTTCAAGAATTCAACAAAGCACTTACAGAGTTGGTTCCTCATACAGATATAACTATCCCTTCTCCTATAACAGAAGAAGTTGCAACCACAACAGAGGAAATTATCGCTGATGTTGCCACAAGCACACCTCTTGCTCTTGATATTGTCTTTCCAACCAAAGACATTACACTCTATATGGGCTGTGCCTACAAAGTAGCACTTGATACAACAAACAATATAACCTCTCTTGAAATGATCTTGATAGATGCGGGAACTCAAAAAGCTCTTGGTCCAGTAGCAAGTGGTATTCCGACACGTCTCGAAACCAATGGTTCAAAACAAATTGACTGGCGTATCGGCACTTTTTGGCCAGGAACATATTATCTCCATATCAAAAAAGCGAACGAACAAAACGTAGATGCAAAATCTTATCGATTTAGCATTGAGAAGTTCAAAGACACTCGAACCGAAGAAGAAAAGAAGCTTCTCTGTGAACAATCAGGTGGAGTGTTATAAAAAAGCCGCGCCTTACGGCGCGGCTTTTTTCTTTCTCTCTTCCCTCCTTCTCTACTTCATCGCTTCCGCGTCCGCCTTTGACATAAACTTGAACATATTTCCTCCACAAGTACTACATTTACCTTTTGCTGAAAAACGATTGTTCTTTTCTTCAACCTTTGGTTCTTTCATCACTTGCATAGTTGGTTTGTTTTTATCATCTCGACACTTCATACACAAAGCTTTTAGTTCTGCCATATTATTTTGTTAGTTTTTAATAAAGACATCTTTATTGTATATCAGTTACCATCAAACACAAGTAAAACAGCAAAACTTGACTCAAATCAAAAATCGTTTTTTTATAAAAACCTGTGGATAACTTTATTTACAAGAAAAAAATTCGGAGCATACTTATTGTTAGCAAAGTACCTTAAGTGAGGAGCTTTGCCTTTTGGTAGAACCACAAAAACACGAAGATACCATGAAGACGAGAACACCCGGAAGCGTTGCTTCCACATCTGCCATCGCTACCCAGAAGCCCACCGTGCTGAACCGGACTGACCTCGGAGACCCGAACGCCGTCAACGTGGACTGCGCCGTGCCGCCCAACGGGCGAGCCTGACCAAAGAGGTCAACCAGCAGGATCATCACGCAGCCGGTGCCACGTGCTCTCGCATGTGGCACCGGCCTTCTCCCAAGAGATTTTGAATCCTCTCTCTCACACACAAAGACCCGCCATGCACGGGTCTTTATACGTTTGTACCTCTCTTACTTCCCCCTCGCTTCTTCCAGAAACCCAAACAAAGTCCGATTCATAATTGGATAAATCTTTTTATCAAAAAACTCACTATGTGAAGCGACACTATATCCTTCTGGTATGATCAGAAGTTCAACATTGCTTTTCTCTTGTATTTCTTTAAACGTAAGTAAAGACTCTGCCTTATATACAAGCACCATTTCAAATATATCTTTTGCATCAACAAACCCTAGACAAGAAACGTTAGCTATCGAAAGTTCCTTTATCCCAAGATCACTTGAGGCTCACGCGATCACAAACTCTTTTGGGTCTTTGTATGCGTACTTGGCCTGTATAAACCCTCCAGGAAACTCAAGAGCCTTGTTCCAGTCTCCATCATCACGATGGATAAGAAACACTACGTTATCTTTGCTCACGACAATGACATATGCTGACAAGACCTGTATATGTATCTTGTGATGCAGTCCGCTTGTTTCATCTCCATCAGTATATCGAAGTCCAACAATCTCTTTGTATGTTGTGTCGGCAGTGACAACAATTTCTGAATACTGATCAGTCTGCCTTTGTTCAATGACGCGAAGTAAGGTTCCATTAAACAAATTGTGACGCAGTTCATTGAGACGAGACCAGTTTGCTTCTATTTGCTCTGTAACGCCCTGGTCAAACTGAGGTTTCTCTGTATTCTCATCTGTAGTATCGATATACACAATACGCACTGATGCTTGTATTTGTTTTGAGATTGTTTTCATATTTTTAGTATAACAAAAGAGATTTAGAAAAGAAAAGTTATGCACTTGAAGGTCAAAAAGATTGTGAGATAATTGTAGTTAGAAATAAACTTCCCTATGAATATCGATCTACTCTCCATACTGATCATTGTCGGCTGCGCAATCGCTCTGTGTATAGCGAGTTTGATGGTAAATCAAAAACATCATCACATAAGCTCTGCTATGAGTTTCTTTGCACTGATCATCTCTTCTGGTCTTTTGCTCCCCTTTTTTGCTTTCAGTCTTTCGACTTTTGGGCAAGGTGGTAGACTTCCAGAAGAAATGTTTTCTGGGCTTGTGCAGTTCGATAAGTTCTCCGCGGAGCTCGTATTCAGTTGGAAGATAGTTCTTCTTGGAGGAGCCAGTTTTTTCTGGGCATTTGTTTGCTTCCTGAATTCCACAGGATACCTAGAAAAGATTCTCGCCAAGTTTGACTTTCCCAACCCTTGAGCACCTCGTGCTCAAGTTTTTTTACTTGAAAAACGAGATTTCCGTTTTTACACAAAAATGTATTTAAGAAGCGATAATCGATTTTCAAATCATATTATTTCCTATAATCAATCTGTGTCATATGCTGGAAATCTATAATAAGTTTTGACTCTACATCTGTCTTTCCAGGCTCGGAGTCATAAGGTTGAATATTAATTCTTAAATTATCCTTATAGTAAGTAATGTTTCTGTCGTGAAAGTTTTCAAAAGTTGAAATAGTCCAACCTTTCGCTATTAAGGTTGCTCCCATTCTTTTGATTTCTATCTTTTGCTCTTCTTCACCAAAGTTTTGTGAAGTAAGGCAAGATAATGCAGGGTTAGTAGAGCCAAGAAGTACAGTAGGCTTGTGATATTCACAAACAACATCGAAATCATCTAGAACTGAATCATTCATTAAGATGTGTTTAGAATACGCAGATCGTAAAGGGCTTGCAGGGTGAGATAATATAAGCAAGATAAAAATTACAAAAATGAGAATTATAATTTTTATACTTTTTTTCATTTATATAGGTTAATTATAAATAATGAGGACAAACATATTTGCTCTCTTCCTCGAAGCAAGTATACAAAAAACAAGTAGCTTTTGCTACTTGTTTTTTGTCTTGCTGGCGTACTTGAGCAAGAGCCGTGGTCGGTCAAGCCCTGCAACGACATTTTCAATACTTTTAGCTTACTATTTCGACGGTCTTTGAGCACCTATAAAGTTACCTCGTTTCCATGTCCGTCTAACACCACTCCTTTCGGGAGCTTATATAGATCAGGGTTTTGTTCCTTATCCATTTTGATTAATAGATCAAACAAACCAACAACCCTGTCTCGTTCCTCCTCAGTCCAGTTTTTAGGATCTTTCTTATCTTCTTGGTTCATAAAAAGTGACAAAAGTGACACGAATTAGGCTTATAAAATTACAGTCGCGTGTCACATTAGATTATTACTCAAAGCCAACACTCGGATCTTTGATTAGTTTAATCATTTCCAATCTTTCTTTTCGATCTTTTGAGTCTGCTTGGGCATCTTCGACCATACCAATAATTGAAGACATATGTCCCGTTCTTTTTCTCATTAGGAAATGCAAATATTCGTTATCTTCCGCTGGATCAAGAGGTAATGGCTCCAATTCTTTCAGTAGATTGATTCGATCTAGACCGTCCGTCTTTAATAGAAATAAGAGAACTTCCATCATTGCAATCTCGTCGCTCTCAAAATTTATTTCTTCGTCGCCCCAAACAACCTTTGCCGCCTTAGACCAACTACCTGAAATTTCATATGTGTATAAATTCTTTGCCGTTGCTGCTTTGTCGGTAATTTTGTAAAGATCCTTTGCTATTTTTTTCACTGTCTTTCCCATGAATTTTTTGATCTGCAAAGAATTCTCAGTACCGATAATATCGTCTTCGATCCTTATACCGAGGTGTTTATGTAGAAACGTGAGGAATAGTTTTTTGTCTTTAGACAGATTATCAATTTGAGGAAGATTGAAACGACCATAACGATGGTCTTCGTAAAACACAGAAAGAAGCGTGAGCAACCCTGTATGGACGGGACCCAGATCTAAATCAACACTTTTCTTAAGTCTGTTATAGAGAGCAATGTGGCCGTGAGTAATTAGAGTCTTCTCGAATTCGTCTATATTGGTATCGTCATTAACCTCTACAAGGACAATAGCGACCTTGAACATCCTCTCCAATCCAATGGAGAGATTATAAAGAACTGGAAATATCTCGATCTCAAGGTTCAGGGTTTCCATCTCATGGAGATTTCTCAATCCGTCATAGATAAAGTTACAAGCAATTTCTTGCTCTTCTCCCATTTTAAAGTTTTGCCAAAATTGTGTCGGGTTCATATAGGTTTAAACAGGTAGAATTTCTATTACTTGAGGTTCGTTTTTACCGAGTTCAATGCGATACAAAAACTTATATCCATGTTTAAGCTGAATATCTCTAAGTTTTTTCTCGTCACTCTCTCGTGGTTCATCATTCCAATATCCCTTAACCTCGATTGCTACTAGATTACGACCCGTAGGACCGAACTCATGAACTATGATATCGGGTACGATAATATTGCCATCAAGATCTGTTTTGGATTGTCTATTTCCAATCTCTCCCTCTCGGTTGTATTCAGACCAAACTTTATATTCGGCAAAATGCGCCCTAAGGTATGGGAGCATCTCGTTAACAATAGTTCTCTCGTGTGCTCTTTCATCAATTAAATTCTTATTCTCTGCATAAAGAATTTCACAAGCGTCGTTAATTACTTTTTCAATCAATTCTTTATTCATGGTTTACTTTTTTCCTAAAGATCTCCTTGACCTCTTCATAGTGTTCGTCTTTCTGATCAAAAGAAGTAAGAAGTTCTTCTTCATTAACTGCCGTCAATTGACTTTCATTATTAAATAAAAAGAGGTTACCGTATTTATCCAGCAGGTGTTTTGATGTCCCGCGCGAGAAGCCAATATTTTGCAATTCAATCACTCTCTTATCGGTCGTTCCGTACTCGATAAATTCTGACCAGTCTTGCCCTGCATTTTCAGCTCCCAAGACATGTTTTGATAGAAGATAATAGTTTAGGAAATACTTTTCAATCTTAAATCGCAAACCGTTCTCAATATCTTTCATCATTTCTTCAATAATGATATTGATCTGTTTTTGATTACCAATAAATTTCTCTTTCTTAGGAATTCCTTCCTCTTGAAACCAAATTTCTCCCTTGTCGGTATAGTAGGTAATCGAAAAGCCAATCAGGCGACTTAGAGGCTCTGATTTCGTCCAGTTTCTTAGCAACATAGCCCAATAGTTTAGCTTTGATTTTCCATAGCCTGCTTTCACTAGAGCAGGAGGAATTAGAGGATCTCGTCCACGAGCCTCTTCTACTTCCCAGTTATACAGATCGTAGAGTCTTTCTAGAGCATGGACAATAAGTTCATTATTTTCTGTGCTTACATTTAACACAGCATTCTCTTTATGTTTTTCAATATAATCTAAAGCTTTGTTTTGATATACAGGTTTGATTGTTGAGGAAGCTTTTATTATTTCACTCGGCACCCTGTTTGAAGATTGTGTTTTTTGCAGGATTTCGATTGCGCTCTTATTCTTTTCTAAGAAGCCAGTCTTGAGAACTGAGCTTTCATTGTTTATATGATGAAGCAGAACAATTGATGCGTAGTGAACGAGGTTCTCCGCGAGACCAACTTTCAGATTGGATGCAAGGTCAGTATTACCTAAGGCTTTACCTATATTTAGGAACTCTTTCTTTTTTGCTTTCTGTTTATTAATAAGAAAACTATCCACTGCCTCAAGGGGGATCTTTTTTAGAACTTCGGCACCGTCGCCCCATCTCCTCACATCATCTTTGACACAAATGACATTTCCAGAAAAATCTTTAGTCAAACGACCAGCTCGCCCGATAAGGTTCTCAAAGTCTATTTTTTCAAAATCATGCGAACCATGATTATCATTCATAACAAAGATATTTTTTGCAGGCAGGTTTACTCCTTCAAGCAATGTTGAGGTGCAGAACATATATCTTAGAGTTGAATCCTTATTCGCAAAAAACTCCTCTACTTTTCTCCTGACTTTCTGTGGCATTTTGCCATGGTGAAATGCTACTCCTTTTTTAAGACACTCAATTAGGTAATAATCCTTATGAACATATTCTGAAATGAATACAAGTAACTCTCGAAGTTCGTGGGTAGATGGAACATTTTCTAAGCCTAATGCAAAATCCTTAGCTCTTCTAACGGTCTCACTTGGACCGTTGCAGTAAATAATATTATTCACATCTTTACCTAGTTCCTTTATGAGATCGTTTGAGTTGGAGAAAGATGGAAAACCTACAACCTCTTCTTTTTGTCCGAACTCAGAAAAAAGAAAGAGTTTCTTATCATTCAAATCGACAAAATATCTGTTCTGAGCCACAGTCTGATCTGTAACCGCAAGGCAACCAGCTGGATCTTTTTCAAATAGCTTTAAGAAAATTTCTGGATTAGGAATATTAGGCGATGCGAAGATTATTTTAGTCGCATACTTTCGAGTCGTTTCGTAAATGGCATGATAGTACAAGGAACTTCGGGAATCGTTCTCGGCAATAACTTTCTGAGCTTCATCAATGAATAGATACTTGATATTTAAGTTATCGCCACTTACATAGCTAAGTAATCTTTCTGGTGTGAAGACAAAGATATGCTCTTTGTATCTTTGCAAGGAGAAACTAGAAACAACAGGATGAGATGCGATATTAACAGTTTCGTCATCAATCTCTTTTCTCAACTCAGCAACTACTTGTGTTATAAGTGCACGAGTCGGGACAACAATTACAAGACACCCACCAACGGACTCGTCTTTATTTAACAGGTGGCGAATATAGTCTTTCATTATAAAAGACTTACCAATAGATGTTGGACCCGAGAAGCTAAAATAATCAAAAGCTTCTAGCTCCTTTCTGATTTTGTACTGTGCATCAGTAAATATGTATTTTCCGTTAGATGTTTTTTGTACTTCTGACTTAACTCTTTTTTCGATTTCTCTTTCAAGTGGTAACCGATCTACATAATCATGATTGTCTCGAAGAAATTGTAGTGCTGGGAAATTACCGAGCTTTGCTAATATTGCACCAGAAAATAACCGAAAGCTTTCGGTTCTTCCGAATGGTTCAACCAGAAGCGCAATTACTTTATAGGCTTTGTTTCGAGCATTGGGATCAGTGGAATGAGAAAGAATATCCGCAAATTGCATCAGATCTTTATATTCCTTATCTGAAATAGTCTCTTTTTGTTCTAATTTAAAAAGATTAAATACAGAAATCCTCTCTGCTTTCTGGAATAGACTAATGAAATACTCATCGGTCAATATTTCTTGTTTGAGTGTTTCAGCGAGGGTCATTTTTAATGTATTTAATAATGCCCTCCCTGACATCGGCTATGCCAGTTTCACCTTTCTTAATAAATGGAATTGCGTAGATGTAAAAATGATATCCATCAAGACCCTCTTTTGTGATTTGCTCCAAAATATACTCATATCTTTCTTCAACCATTTTCTTAACTTCCTCTTTAACTTTTTTTTCAAAATCAGCATCTTCCATTTGTTGAAGATCCCAGTCGTTTATATCTATTTCATACCCTATAAAAATACCGAACGCATTAGATTTTGTGATCTCGTTCTCTCTGGCTGATGGTTTGATAATCTTTTTAAGATAAGAAACTGCTTCATCTGAAAATGTTTCTTTCATCAAGTTTGAATCTACCAAACTAATTTCGCCACTAATGCCTTCCTTTTCTACTTTCTTGATGGACTGAAAGGCATCATATATTGCCTTACGAAAGCTTGAGCTTTTTTCTTCTCCGTCAGCAATCATTTTGGACTCTCCAAAGATCAAATGAAATTTACCCTCACCTAAATCAAGTAGGTGGATACCATCGGCACCCTTTACATAGTCATTACCTGAAGTCTTCAGCTCCATCTTTGAAAGTATCTTTGGTGCGCCTAGATGAGTTTCAAGTAAGCAATAGAGAAACAACTCTCCTCCTTCTCCTTGTTTTACCTCTGCCTTACGGAAAAGATCTTGGGATTCTCGCACAAGCTCAGGTAGCTTGCTCTTATCAACCGTTTCATACTTATTTCTCGAAAAAACATATGTTATTGCGGCGTTGCCGAGTTCTTTCTTCATTGCTTCATATGCAAAACACCCACCGTCTATTCGGAGGATATAAAGGCTCAGCTTCGTTTTTACAGTAAGGTTATGAGCATCAATTTCTGGTTCATAAAATAAATCCAAGAAATCCTTACCATTTTTAATACTTTGTTCTAGCATAAAGTCTTTCGGATATAAGTGTATCCTACTCGTGGATTCTAGCATTTTCCTCTTGATTTTTCCAGCTTTTATTGTATGGCTTTTTAGTTATTTCAGCTCACTCATGGATGTGCACCCTGTCAGGGTTTCTTTGGACTCTTCCACTTTTAAAGCCTTAGCATCTTCACGACTACAAATAATTCAAAGAGTATTTTTGTCCTTTACCACAAGGATATTTTTCATATTGATCCATTCAACGTGCGTACACAAAAGAGCTTGCACATTACTTTCCTCAAAAATCCAAATGCACTTTCTTAGTATCGTGACTATGTAACACAGAGCTGTCATTTTCTAGAGATGGCACCTCTGATTACATCATTATCACTAATTCATACACATTATGAAAAAAGAAACATTGGAATGGATTTCAGGAATTGAGGACGTTAAAAAGTTAAAGCCTTGGAAAGACAATCCCAGGGACATAACGAATGCAGGGTTTGAAAAGTTGAAAGGCAGAATCAAAGAGCGTGGTTTTCACAGTTCGATAGTTGTTGATATTGATAACACCATCCTCTCAGGGAACATGAGATGGCGTGCACTTAACGCACTCGGTATTAAAAAGGTCAACATTCTTCGACCCAATAGAAAACTAACGAGCGAGGAACGAAAAAAGATTGCACTTGAAAGCAACTTGAATGATGGCGAGTGGAACATGGAGGCGTTGAAGTCGTTTAACCTGGAACTACTCACTGATGTCGGGTTCGATCAGATGAAGCTCGTGGAGTTCTGGGACAAGGATGCAAAGGTTGCGAATGAACCTTTTGATCTGGAGAAAGAAATCAAGATTGCTCAGAAGACGGACATCAAGCGCGGAAATATGTATCAGCTTGGTCTCCACAAACTAATCTGTGCCGATGCCACGGATCCAAACACTGTCATCAAGTTGATGAATGAAGTTAAGGTAGATCTCATCAATCAGGACCCCCCTTTTAATATAGGGCTGTCATATGACAAAGGAGTTGGTGGAAAGAAGAGCAACAAGAACTATGGTGGTGGAACGAACGACAACATGAGCGATGAGGGATACAAGGACTTCATCAGAAAGATGATCAAGAATGCGTTGTCTGTCAGCAAGAAGGACTGTCACGTTGCCTATTGGGCAGATGAGAGGTTCGTCTGGGTTTTTCAGACTCTATACAAAGAACTCGGCATCGCCTCCAAGCGACTCCTCATATGGGTAAAAAACAACGCATCGCCCACACCTCGGACTGCTTTCAACAAAGCAACGGAGTACATTATTTATGGCACAACAGGGTCGCCATACCTTTCCCCGAATGTTCAGAACGCAAATGAAATAATAAATTTCGACACTACAACAGGAAATGATCTGCTAGATGAGTTGAGCAATATCATTCTCCAAAAGAGACTACCAAGCAATCAATATCATCATCCGACCCAGAAGGATCCTCAGGTACATTCCAAGATACTCAAACGCTGTACCAAGATCGGTGACGCAGTACTTGATCTAACCGCTGGATCTGGAAGTATCATGTCCGCCTGTGAGCAATTAGGCAGAGTTGCTTACATGTGTGACTACGAGCCTATTTTTTGCCAGGTGATCATCAATAGATACAAGAAGATGACCGGGCTTAATCCTATACAGATCTATGAAGAAAAATAAGATACAGGATAAGTTCTTTGAAGAACTTCGAACAATTCCCATTGTTCAGGTCGCTTGTGAGAAGTCGGGTGTTTCCAGAAACAGCGTGTATCGATGGAAGAAAGAAGATAAATCGTTCTCAAAGAAAATGGATCAGGCACTTGCTGATGGTGTAGCGTTTGTAAGCGATATGAGTGAAAGCCAGCTCCTCACTCTTATTAAAGAAAAAAGTTTTCCTGCACTTAGCTTTTGGCTACGACATAGAAACGATAACTACAAAACCAAGGTCGAAGTATCTGGATCAATATCAACAAAAGAAGATCCGCTGACCAAAGAACAGAAGAATCTGGTACGGCAAGCGTTGAAATTGTCATCTCTCAAACGCCATGAAAAGTGAAAGTAAGCAGATCTTCGAGCGAGTCTTGAAAGATCAGCGTTTTCGGCAAGAAGTCGTTAGAAAAAGCTTAGAGTTTTTCTTTCCAATATATCTGCATGAATACATCAAGCACGAAACGCCACCCTTTCACAACGAGATATTTCGTATTCTCCAAAACGAGAAGATCAAGCTGGCTGTTATCGCTGCATTTCGAGGATCAGCAAAATCAACTATTGTAACAACTGCGTATGTCCTGTGGTCTATCTTAGGAGTGCAACAAAAAAAGTTCATCATTGTATGTTCGCAGACTGAAGCGAAAGCAAGACAGCATTTGAACAATATTAAGTATCAACTTCTTAATAATGAGCTTTTAAAGAAAGACCTTGGACCATTTGAAGAAGAGAGGAACAATCTTGGAAATGCTACCGCTCTCATTATCAAACGAATGAATGTGAAAATCATGATCTGCTCTATTGAACAGAGTATTCGTGGTATGCGACACAATGAATATCGTCCTGACCTAATTATCCTTGATGACATTGAAGATATGAATTCAGTCAAAACAAAGGAGGGACGAAACAAAACATTTGAATGGCTCACTGGCGACATCATTCCCGCAGGTACAAGAAAAACTCGCATCATCGCTATCGGTAACCTGCTTCACGAAGACTGCGTATTAAAACGATTGGAGAAGAAGATTGAACAAGGTGAAGTGAAATTAATGAATGGTATCTATCGTGAGTACCCAATTATAGATGCTAAGGGTAATCCTCTCTGGGCTGGCAAATATCCAACTCCTGAATCCATTGAAGAAGAACGGGAAAAGGCTCTGAACGATGTTGCGTGGCATCGAGAGTATTTGCTTAAGATAATTTCAAGTGATGAGCAGATCGTAAAACCAGAATGGATCAAGTTGTATGACAAATTTCCAACTGATGGATTTAGAGGTATTTGTATTGGCGTAGATTTGGCTATTGGTGAGAAAGAAACAAACGACTGCACCTCCGTAGTCATCGGATATGTCTTTGGCATGGGAAAGAACATGAAAATATACATCCAACCAAAACCATTCAATGCAAGAGTTTCATTTCCTGAGCAAGCCGAATATTTAGCAAGTTTGATCGCAAGAGAAAAAGTCACCCATAACAGAGTTAAGGTATATGTCGAAGATGTCGGCTATCAACGAGCATTGGTTCAGTATTTTGACAGCA
>CAYLQP010000007.1:0-49372 GCA_964386665.1 uncultured Candidatus Saccharibacteria bacterium | reverse complement strand
AGTGACCCTTTAGTAATTCTTTTCGTGCACTATGTAAAAGACCTACGACACTATCGATCTGCTGAATAATTTCAGGGCAGTATCGTCCATCGTCGACCATCTCAGGAATCTTAGCTACACTTCCTATTGCCATATTAATAACTTTGCGAGCTTTTGTATTCGGCTCACCGTGCTTGTGAACATGATTGTGTGTTTGTTTGACCATATACCCTATAGTATAGGGTATATGGTTTTGGAAGTCAACAACAAAAAACACCTTCTTTGTGGAAAGTGTTTTTTGTCTGGATTAGCCTGCGGCGTCTTCAATAACTGTATAGATCTTTGGCTAATTAGAAAGCTTATTTCATAAGCATCTCGTGCTAGCTCAAGTTTGCTGGGGGACAGGGACTCGAACCCCGATTAGCCGGACCAAAACCGGACGTCCTACCATTAGACGATCCCCCAAAAGGTTTAAATTTAATTCCCTTCTGGAACCAACCTAAACATCCTTCAATTGGATACAAAGTAATATACCCTTTTTTGTAAAAAAAATCAAAAAGAAAACTGCTTTTTTGATTATTCATCATAAGTTATTTGCGATCAGTTATTCCTATTTATCCCCTCTTGTTTTTAACTCTTTGCGTTATAATTAAGTTGTTAATTATTTATTAACTAATAAAAACATATGGCAGAAAGAAGTACACACGCAAAAAAAGAAAAGAAAAAACAAAAGAAAGATAAAGTCGCTAAGAAAAAATAATCAAAAAGACCTCGAGTACATCTCGAGGTCTTTTTGATATACTGGATAAATGTTTCGATGGGTGATACGAAGATACAAAAGACGCTCACAAAGACGTAAACCCAAGTGGGAGCGCACACTATTTGCGCTTCACAAAGAAAAGGCTCGTGCACTTGTTTTGAGTCTCATCGCGCAAGAAAACCTGCTGTATCAATTCCAGATCAAGAAAGTAGCTATCCGAAACCAGTCTACTCGCTGGGGTAGTTGCTCCAAACAAGGTAACTTAAACTTTAATTTCAAAATAATTTTTTTGCCAGAACATCTTGCTCGTTATATTGTCATTCACGAATTGTGTCATTTAAAAGAATTCAACCACGGGAGTGATTTTTGGAAGCTTGTAAGTCTTGCGTGTCCCAACTACGCTTTGGAGCGCAAAGAACTCCACCAGATTTCTCCAGTCTTACAGAAAGGGGTTGGACCCCTTTCCAATAAGATTAAGTAGCGCAAGTTCAAGGAGGACGAAAGGATCACTTGATCGTTCGATACCTGAACACGTTTTTAGAAACATCAAAAGCGTTTCTGATGAGAGAGTACTTTTTTCTAATTCGAGACTTTTTAGAAATTCAAATTGCTCTTTTGAAGCTTCGTTTTGAAGCTTCGTTTCCAGTGTCTTATCGATACGAAGCAACAACACAAGGCGTAATTGTTCAATGAGAAGCGAACCAAGCACCTTTGGTTCTGCATTATCTCTTCGTAACTCTTGTATTGTTTGCACAATATTTGAAACATCTTTTGTCACAATACTTTGTAGAAGTGTGTTGATCTTTTGTTTCTTTGGTACCCCACCGACACTTTCAACTACTTCAAGAGTAATCTTTTTGTTGTTGCTCATTGAAATCACTTTTTGGAGCACATTGTGTGCATCTCGAAATGACCCATCGGCAAGAAGTGCGAGCAAACTCACTCCTTCTGCCTCTAACTCGAAACCTTCTTGTTTTGCGGTTTGAAGGATTACTTTTTCGAGTATGGTTGTTGTTGGTTTTTTGAAAGTAAATGCTTGCGATCTCGAAAGGATTGTTTCAGGAATCTTTTCAACTTCAGTAGTCGCAAAGATAAACAACACGTGTGCAGGAGGCTCTTCCAAGGTCTTTAAAAGCGCGTTCCACGCTTCTTTTGTGAGCATATGCGCTTCATCGATAATATAAATCTTGTATGACGATTCGTAAGGAAGTGTTGCAACTGCATCTCGAATCTCACGGATATCGTCGATTCCTCGGTTTGATGCTGCGTCAATCTCGTAAAGATCGTTTGAAGATGTGCCGAGCGCTTTCGCGAGAATACGTGCAATCGAAGTCTTCCCTGTCCCTCGCCCTCCTGCAAATATGTATGAGTGAGAAATATTTTGTTTGGTAATTGCTTGAGTAAGTGATAAAACTACATCTTCTTGTCCCACAACATCATCAAATGTCTTTGGACGATATTTTCGATATAATGTTTCGTTCATAAGAAGTATTTTAGCATATATTTGAAAAAGTAATTATTTCCTGTTAGAATGGGTTTATTGCGTAGGTGGCGGAGTGGTCAATCGCAGCAGACTGTAAATCTGTCGCCCTATGGGCTACGAAGGTTCAAATCCTTCCCTACGCACCAAAAAACAAATGAGGCGGGAGTATATCTCCCGCCGATTTTGTTTTCTGCGTAGGGAAGGATTTGAAAAACGGAAGGCAGTCAAAATCAGCAGATTTTGAGCCTGAGTTAGGGTCGCGGAAATCTTGATTCGACGGAATCAAGATTATCTGTGACCAAATCCTTCCCTACGCACAAAAAAACTGCCGAAAGGCAGTTTTTGCGTAGGAGAAAGCTATCGGTATAGCTTTCGTGAAGGATTTGAAGACCTTTTGAGCATAATTTATAAGCTTTGCAAAATAAATTATCCAAAAGGTATACGACATTATTTTCTTATGAACAGAGTGAATTAGAAAATAAGAAGTGCTCTTGTGGCGCTGCTCCTGTAAGGAGAAAATTCCTTCCCCATTCGACGGAATCAAGATTATCCGTGACCAAATCCTTAATGAAAATAAATACCTCCAAACAAAAAAAGGGCTTTTACTGAAATTGACTAAATTATACTTTTATAGTATTAATAATCTAATAAGTCCTTTTTCATACTTTCATTTTACAACAGCGCCTAGGGGCTTTAGAGCCTTTGTGCGTTGTTGTAAAATTCATCCAAACACAGCATATTATGCCCAACACTATCCAGTATCTATCCCCAGCAGAGCTCCTGGCAATACTAAGAACTGAGGGGGTTTTCCACCCTCATATTGAAGGAGATGCGATCTCAGTGCTTGCTGCACTGAAGGCCTTGCGTAGAAGAAATTTAAAGCCCGCAAAAGACAGCGCTTGGGATTCCAAGTTGCTCCCTTGCACAAAAACCGAATTCTTCGTATTTCCGGGGACTTTTTATCCCACCTCGGCCATGGGAGCTGGGGGATGGATGATGTCTCAAATACAGCCTAACACCGCGGGTTCAATCACTATTTACCAAAAACTTCCACCGAATTCATTGGTGGCTGCGGTGCCAGATAATACTCTTCACGCAGGTGATTTTCCACCAGGTTTCGTTGAAATCTGGGACACTGAAGAACGACCTATAGTCGGAGCACAAGGTTAAGAAAGTATCTGTTACCGTATTACCCAAAAGGGTTGTGCGGTATTTTTATTTTAAAAAAGTATAAATATCTGTAAAAAATAAAACCTCTTCTCTTTTTTTGAGAAGAGGTTTTGTTTTTTATTTACCAACCTTAGTTCTAATCAATGTCTCCCCTATCAAACTCCCTTTCTTTCCTTTTTTGACATCAAACGTCAGTTCGTTGTTCTTGACCCCAACAATCACAGTGCCTCCTTTTACAATTCCTTGTGTGATGATGAGATGCGCAACAGGGTTTAGAATCTTTGTTTGGATCAGTCGTCGAAGAGGACGTGCTCCGTATTGCGGGTTGTAACCTTCTTTCGCCAAGAAATCGAGCGCATCATTTGAAATTTCGAGTGAAATTTCTTTTCCTGCGAGACGTTCTCGAACTTCTTTCACTTGAATATCAACAATGTTTCTCACACTTTCTTTTGAGAGAATATCAAACAGAACGATATCGTCGAGTCGGTTAAGGAATTCTGGACGGAAATAATCCTTGAGTGCATCCATTACTTTTTTCTTTGCATCTTCGTAGTTGGTTTCTTCAGTTGTATCCATTGCAAACCCAATCTTTTCCATTCGGTCGATGTATTGTGCACCAATGTTTGAAGTAAGAATAATCACCGAGTTTTTGAAGTTTACTTTTCGTCCTTTTGCGTCGGTCAAATGTCCGTTATCAAGCACTTGAAGCAAGATATTAAATACTTCCGGGTGGGCTTTTTCGATCTCATCAAAGAGAATGACACTGTACGGTCTATGTCGAACGATTTCAGTTATATTTCCTCCTTCTTCGTGACCAACGTATCCTGGTGGGGCACCAATTATCTTTGAAACTGAGTGTTTTTCCATAAACTCACTCATATCGATTCGAACAAGTGCCTTCTCATCATCAAAGAGAAATTCTGCAAGTGCTTTTGTAAGTTCTGTCTTTCCTACTCCTGTTGGTCCAAGGAAAAGGAATGAACCAATAGGTCTGTTTGGGTCAGAAATCCCCGCACGACTTCGTTTAATGGTATCTGAGATTTTCTTGACCGCTTCGTTTTGTCCTATTACTCGTGCTCTAAGTTCTTCTTCAATACGAGCAAGTTTTTGTGCTTCAGCTTCGAGCATTCGAGAAACTGGAATTCCAGTCCACTTCGAAACAATATCAGCAATATCAGCTTCTACGATTTCTTCTTTCAAAATCCGACGAGAGCTTTGAAGTTTTTTGAGACGTTTTGATTTTGTTTCTAAATCTTTTTCAAGACTTGGGATTTTGCCATAACGAATCTCAGCTGCTTTTGAAAGATCAGCTCGGGCCTCTGCTTGTTCAGCTTCAATGCGTAAATGTTCAAGCTCTTTTTTGTCTTTCTTGATTCCAGTAAGAATTTCTTTTTCGTTTTTCCATTTAAGTTCGAGTTCTTCAGTCCCTTCTTTGAGATCACTGATTTCTTTTTCAATATCTTTGATTCGGTCTTTTGCATCTTTGTTCGTTTCGGCATCTTTTTTGAGTGCTTCTTTTTCAATCTCAAGACGCATTACTTTGCGATGAGCAACTTCAAGTGCTTGTGGTTTGTTCTCAAGAGAAATTTTGAGATGAGACGCTGCTTCATCGATAAGGTCAACCGCCTTGTCAGGCAAAAACCGATCAGTAATATACCGACTTGAAAGGTTAACCGCAGCAATAATCGCATCATCTGTGATATGAACACCGTGATACAACTCATATTTATCTTTGAGTCCTCGAAGGATTGCAATTGCGTCTTCAATACTTGGCTCTGATACATACACAGGTTGAAATCGTCGCGTCAAGGCTGGGTCTTTTTCGATATGTTTTTGATATTCACGAAGTGTTGTGGCTCCGACTGCCCGAAGTTCTCCTCGAGCAAGTGCAGGCTTCAACATATTTGAAGCATCGAGCGAACCTTCTGCCGAACCTGCTCCAACTATGGTATGAATCTCATCAATAAACAAGATAATCTTTCCATCAGATCGTTCAATATCCTTGATAATACTTTTGAGACGTTCTTCAAATTCTCCTCGGTATTTTGTTCCTGCAACAAGAGAACCAAGGTCAAGTGACACAAGTTCTTTATCTTTGAGACTTTCTGGTACATCTCCGACTGCAATTCTTCCCGCAAGCCCTTCAATAATAGCTGTTTTCCCAACACCTGCTTCTCCAATAAGGATTGGGTTGTTTTTGGTTCGTCGTGAGAGAATTTGAATCACTCGAGCAATTTCCACATCACGACCAATTACAGGATCGAGCTTGTTTTCTCTTGCGAGCTTTGTAAGGTTTCGAGTGTATTTCCCAAGTGCTTTGAATTTCTTTGGTCCACCTGTTTCGTGAGGAGTGCTTGTTTTAAGTTCTGTTACTACAGAAAGTACTTGTTCTCGAGTTATCTTGAACCGCACGAGTGTTTCGCGAGCAACGTTTGGCACATCAAAGATAGCAACAAAGAGATGCTCCGTAGAAATGAACTCATCTTTGAGACTTGCAGCGACTTTTGCTGACGCTTCGATAATAGAGGCAAGTTCTGGTGTAAGATAAATCTGATATGAAGAAGACATTGTTTGTCCTGTTTCAGGAGCTTCAATCACATCCAAAATAGAATCAGTAAGTAAGATAGTATCTACTTCAAGTCTATCGAGAATAGATATCACCATACTTTCTTCTTGAAGAATAAGAGCAGCGAGCATATGCAAAGGACTCACGTGATTTTGACTTCGTTCAATAGCAAGCTCATGAGCTTTCTTGATTACTTCTTTTGCTTTTGTTGTGAAATTTCCAAATGGAGGCATAGTGTTTTTTTACAAAGCTAATAATCGAGACCTAAGTCTAGAAAAAGTCTGAGGCAACTTTTGTCAGATTTGCGACATCAACATATCGTGCACCTGTATCCCCTTCCTGCGCTCCCGCGATAAGCCCAACGATTTGTCCTGATGTGTTCAAGAGTACCCAACCAGACAAAGGATTATATAACTTGATATCTGTGACTACTTCTGTTTTGTCTTGTCCTTTTGGAAACTCGGTAATGATTCCTGTTGAAACAACATTGTTAGTTTCTTTTTGACCGATTGCAATAATGTTACTCCCAAGATTGTTTTGTGAAAGGTTTCCTAGTTGTAGCCCAGTGAGAGCACGAGGGTTTTCGGTTTTTTCAGGATATGCAAGAATTGCCATTCCAAGAAGCGTTTGGTCAGTTTTTTTCATATCAACTTCTGTGTTGTCACTGAGACGCACTCGATACATCGATCCTTCATAAAACGCATTGGTATCAAACACGAGGACAAGATTTTTGTTTCCAATCACTACTCCGTTTGAAATAAATGTACTATTACCTTTTCTATCCTTGTACGAAATACTTACAAGACTTGGGTTTATATTTGCAACGATTGTTTCAAGAGGTACTTGTTTTTCGGTATCTTTTGTTTCTGATACTGTGTCTGGTTTGGTGTTAAATACTTTTGTAACAGTTGGCTCTTTCTGAGTTACTTCTTGAATTGTCTTCTCTACTACTCGGTAAAAGGTCTGAGTGACTCCTGTTGAAGTTTGATCAAAAAGGGATGCTGTAATAACACTTGTAGCAATAGAAGTAAAAAGTGCTACAAGAAGGCACAAAAGGGTGATCTGTTGTTTAGTTAACTGTTCCATTGACGCTATTATAGCTCAATTTTAATAAAAAAACTATCTTTAAATTATATCCTTAGTTCGATATTCTCTATTCTTAATTTTGAGTTTATACACCCTAAAAAACTGATCAATATCCGCCTTAGTGGTCATTCGACCAAGAGAAACCCGTAATGATGCTCCTTCGCAAGACTCAGTTGGTTTGATACGTTTTACAACGTATGAATACGAGTCTTCTTTTTTGGATAAACAAGAGCTTGCTGATGAAATAGCAATCCCAGCTGCATCAAACTGAAACACCGTAAACTCAGCATCGATACCTTTGATACAAAAGTTAATATTATGTACCACTCGTGCATTCAAAGAACCGTTAAGTTTCGCTTCGGGGATTTCTTTTTTGAGTTTTTCAAAAAAATAGGTTTGGAGTTTCGCTAGACGGGCAGTTTCAGCGGTTCGCGTTTTTTCACAAAGCATAAAAGCTTCTGCAAGAGCTACAATCGAAGGAAGGTTTTCTGTTCCACTTCGAAGTCCAGCTTCTTGTCCTCCTCCAAAGATAACAGGAGCCATACTCACCCCTCGTCGTATATACAACACTCCGCTTCCCCGTGGGCCGTATATTTTTGTCCCATCAAAGGTCATCAAATCTACTGCCAATTTCGTCGTATCAATAGATAAGTAGTTAAACGCTTGGCACGCATCAGTGTGTAAAAGCGGGTACACCAAAGACGTTTGAGAACCCTGTTTTGTTTGCTCCTTTTTGAAATGACGAATTGTTTTTGCAATTTCTTGAATTGGCTCTATCACTCCGATTTCATTGTTCACCAAATGCACCGACACCAAAAAAGTATTATCTCGGAGTGCTTCACCAATCTCTCGAGGAGAAACAATACCCTCTTCATTAGGATGTATATATGTCACTTCTACTCCTTCTTCAGTTTCGAGATATTTCACACATTCGAGAACAGACGAGTGTTCGATAGAGGATACAACCATATGGAGGTTGTGTTCGAGTTTTTTCTCAGCTTCTTTGTAAGCACCAAGAATCGCAAGGTTATTCCCTTCTGTCCCCCCACTAGTGAACACAACTTCATCTTTGTGAGCACGAAGTGTTCGAGCAATTTCTTGACGAGCGTTTTCAAGTTGTTTTTTTGCAACTACTCCTTCTTTGTAGAGCGCAGAAGGATTGGCAAAAAACCGGTGACTTTGTGTAAGTACCTTTTGAACCTTGCGGTCGATTGGAGTAATCGACGCAAAATCGAGATATATTCTTTTTTTGTTAAGACGAAACATATTCAAATGTATTATACATATTTTTTTTAATTATAAAAAAAGTACGAAGCGCGCAAGCATGCTTCGTACTGAGAGATTCACCTGTAAACGATATTTGGAATTGCCTCCCTCAACTCATCCTTCCTTATTTTGACAGGACGGAACAGTTCACTGAACTGTGCCACCTCTTCTTTAGAGAGTCTGTTCATCACTGCCTTCTCCATCAAACGAAGTTTCTCTTCCGTGGTAAGTATTTCAGCTTCTTTGAGAAGAGCGGCCCTCCACCACCGTTCGAGGTAGCCAGTGTAAAGCGCTATAGCCTCTACAGAAACTTTGCCGGCCTCAACGGAGGTACTGGTCATCAAGTAGTCTCCCGTCAACAGACGAGGGGCCGGACGACCGTTCTCAATAAAGAAGTTGGAAACAGACGTTTGTCGAACGCCAATGTCTTCCACCAGCTCCCTCGCAACAGAGCTCATTTCCACCTCGTAAGATGTGGTGGTGGGTATCAGTGGCACCAGGACATCTCTGGGGGAATCAGTAGGTCTCAGAAACAACATCACTCCGACAAAGCTCAGAAGGACTATCCAAATAATTGCGGATTTCATTTTGGTCTATTTGTTGGTTGGAACACGCCCGAAGCAGGGTTGCTTGAGCGCCAAAAGGGTTCATAAAAGCCCTTTTGGCGCTCAAGCATTGATATAGGTGATATAAATGAACCGAATTAACATAAATAAACCATATCTACTCTATTATGTCAACAAGAAAGCAATTTCACAAAAAACGATTTATATGATACATTGTCAAGATATTTATGAAATCTCAAGAAACAACATCACATCGCCCCCCTATTGTTGCTGTTATGGGACATATCGACCACGGAAAGTCGACGCTTCTTGACTATATTCGAAGTACCAACACCACCAACAAAGAGGCAGGAGGGATCACTCAACGAATGAGTGCTTACAAAGTACTCAAAAAGAACTCTGAAGGAAAAGAACTTTCAATTACCTTTTTGGATACTCCAGGACACGAATCTTTCAAAGCTCTCCGGGCACGAGGAACACAAGTAGCTGATATCGCCATTTTGGTTGTTGCAGCTGATGAAGGCGTAAAACCTCAAACAATCGAAGCATTAAACTCTATCAAAGAAGCAGGACTTCCCTTCATTGTTGCAATCAACAAAATCGACCGCCCAAACGCAAACATAGATAGAACAAAGCAAAACCTTGCAGAACACGAAATATTTGTTGAAGGTTGGGGTGGTGATGTGTCTTGTGTCCCTGTTTCTGCTATCACAGGTGAAGGAGTAAGTGATTTGCTTGATATGATTTTGCTTCTTGCAGAAATCCTTGATCTAAAAACCAATACAAACAAACGAGCAGAAGGAATCATTATCGAAGCCCAGAACTCAAAAACAAAAGGGATCATTGCTACACTTATCGTCAAAGACGGAATGCTCAAAAGTGGAGATTGTATTGTATGTGACGAAACATTTGCACCAACTCGAATTATGGAAGATTTTGGAGGGCGAAATATCAAAGAAGCATACGCATCTGATCCTGTTCGGATAGTTGGATTTAGCGAACTTCCACCTGTTGGAGCACCCTTTGTTGTGTGTGATTCAAAGAAAGAAGCAGAAAAAATCTGCGAAATATGCCGACTCAAAAAAACACGAGGTGAAACTCACGAAGAAATTGGCGGAGAAAACAAAGAATCAATTACCATTCCTCTTATCATCAAAGCTTCCACTACCGACGTAATCGAAGCAATCATTCACGAAATCCAAAAGATCAAAAACGACCGAGTAGCACTACGGATTATTTCAAAAAGCGTTGGTTTTATTTCTGAAAACGATATCAAGTTAGCACTCACAAAAGAAGGTAGTGTCATCTTGGGGTTTGATACAGTGCTTGATCCAAACGCAAAAGCACTTGCAGAACGAAACAATACAACAGTTCAAATCTTTAATATTATCTACAAACTGGCAGAATGGCTTGAAACATTTATGCTTGAGCACACTCCAAAAATGAAATCTGAAGAAATCAGAGGACGAGTCAAGGTACTGAAGTTTTTCAGTCGTACCAAAGACAAGCAGGTTACTGGTTGTCGAGTTGAAAACGGATTACTTTCTGTTGGAGACGAAGTGCGGATCATTAGACGAGATGTTGAGATTGGAAAAGGCAAGATCAAAGCCCTTCAACAAATGAAAAACGAAGTGAAAGAAGTTAAAGAGGTAAATGAATGTGGAGTAATGATTGAATCAAAGTTCGAAGTAGCTCCCGGAGATTATCTTGAATCATTTAGTATTGTATACAAATAATTTATGACAACATCACATCGAGGAGGACAATTTGAAGAAGTAATTCGTGAAATGGCGGCAAAGTTTTTTGTCGAAGAATCAACAGTACCTGATTCATTAATTACCGTCACAAAGGTGGATGCAAGTCCAGATCGAAAAAATGTCACCATCTTTTTCACCGTTTTTCCTGAAGCAAAAGAGAACACTGCCCTTCTTTTTGCAAAGCGAAAACGACCTGATTTCAAGGATTATATTAAGACAAATGGACTTCTTTCGAGAATCCCTTTTGTCGATTTTGAACTTGATTATGGTGAAAGAAATCGTCAAAATATCGATAGGGTTTCAAATCGAGAAGATTTTTAGTAAGATAGTTGTTAGAGCCGAGATTCTGGTGTAGTGGCGAAGTTGGTTAACGCGGCAGTCTGCAAAACTGCTATGCGTCGGTTCAAACCCGACCTACACCTCCAAATAGCTTCTAGCTTTTAGGCTTAGTAGCTATGAGAAAGCCCGAGTGATGAAATGGTAGACATAGGAGACTTAAAATCTCCAGCCGCAAGGCGTGTGGGTTCGAGTCCCACCTTGGGCACAATTTTAAAAACCTTCTTTTGAAAGAAGGTTTTTAAAATTGTGCCCAAGAAGAAGTAAAATTATTCACTTCTATGTAAGACTCGAAAGGCGCAGATATATTTCTTGTAGCAACAAGAAATATCGAGTCAGGGTCGTGAAAATTTTCGAGCGACGGTGAGGAAATTATTTGTGACCGACTCCCACTCGGAGCACAACAAGTTTTTTTATAGAAAATTTTATACAATAAACTTAAGTAGCAAATAAAGACTAATGGTCTTTTAAAATGTACTTATATAAAATCAGTTAGACGAAAATCTTCCTTTCCTGTTTCAGAATTTCGGATTGGTGGCGACTGAATGGAAATAAACTCTAAGATTTCACCTTGTTTCAATTCAAAACCATGCGGCATACCACGAGGAATTTTTATTTTATCTCCTTCTTTTATTTCTGTTTTTTTATTACCACTCAAAAAGATGGCTGATCCTGAAATGATAATAAAAATTGCATCAGATTTATCATGAACATGTTGAGGATATTTACCTACCTCTGCAATTTTTACTAATGAAACTTCTCGTTCTGTGTTTGTACTACTGTCAATTGAATCAGTAATTTCAAAACCTTGAAAAACTCGTTTATTTTTAGAGGAAATATTTTCAGTATTTAACCAATTTTTTACAGCATCATCAGACACATCTTTTAAGACATTGGCCATAAATTGATTTTCATGGACCAATTCTTGAAGTGTAGAAACAGGAACTTCAAATTTTTTACTGCCAAAATAAAAATTTACAATATCAGGTCGAGAAGAATCAGCATGAAAATCCATAAGACTTAAATAGCTCCCAATAAAAATACTGAGATTTTCAGGCAGGATTTTTTCACCAAGTTTTTCCTCAAGTTTTGAAATAAAGGCCACCATGACTGGTCCATGAGAAAAAGCTTGAACCTCTTGTACGCCACCTTTCTTTTCGCAGTTAGAAATTTTAGATAAAAGCCAATCAGCAAAATCAGCTGCGGTTTCTTTGCCAGTTTTAACCTCGGGCAATGAACGTTTTTTAGCTTCCATCCATCCTTTTATCCATTTGCCACCTCGGCCTCCGTACTCGTCAATAAGATCGAGATGCTCTGCAACATCGCCTTCACTTAATCTTTCGTCAAATTGAATTGATTTTATTTTTTCAGTGCCATGTTTTCTTGTAACAGTATCAGAAAAAATTTCAGCTGTTTCTCGGGTTCTTTCAACAGGAGAATACTCTACATCAATCTCACCAATTCCTTGTTCAGCAACAAAGTCAAAATACTCTTTTGTCATCTGCTTACCTTCATGCGATAATGGTCCAGCAGTGCCTTCTTTTGGCCCATGCCTATGAACAACAATACTGATTTTGAAATCAGGTTTTTCTTTTGATTCAATATGTCGGTGCAACTGTTGTTCTATGCTCATAGTTTTTCTTGCACAAGTTTTGCTAATTTTTCTATCGATTCAGTAACTGAAGTATTGTTTTCAAAAACAATATCTACATTTTCAAAATCTTCAAATTGTTTTTTTAAGGACAAATACATCCCAAATGAATCTTTTAATAGGTGCCCTTCTCGCTGATCTTTTGTGAGTCTATCTTTTACAATAGACTCATCAGCCTTAACCAAAACAATAATGTATTTACCAAAATATTTTTCTGCTCCGTCAAATAAAATTTGACGGAGTGTTTTTTTATGCAAAGTTTCGTCAACAATAATGTTGTTGTGTTCTTTAGATAATCTTGCAAAGTCACTCACTACCTGATTAAACGTTTTTCTTCTTGTTTCATCAGAAAAAGGAATGTTATTTGTGAGATTATATTCATAATTCGGGTCAGTTGGATAGACCATCTTTTTCACTAAATCAACATCGTAATAATATATACCAAGCTTTTCTGATAAAGCTTTTGCCAAAGATGTTTTCCCTGTACCAATAAGACCCCCAACAAATATAACCATAATAAGTTTATTATATTAATTTTAGTTTAAAATCATCTCCCCAACTCTTCTTGTATTATCTCTTTTTCAACCCAAGGAATGGTTTCTTTTCCTACTACTCGAACTATTTGATGTCCCATTCCAGTAAATACAAGTATGTCGCCAGCCTTTGCCAAAGAAAGCATTTTTTTAATTCCTTCTCGTCGATCACCAATTACAAACAAGTTTTCGTGTTCTTTTTTTCCCGATTCTTCTGCACCTTTTTTTATTGCATTCAAAATATCTTGAGGATCTTCTTCGTAAGGCTCGTCATCAGAAACCACTACGATATCAGCATATCTACCCGCAGTGCTTCCCATTATTCCCCTACGATCTTTGTCTCGTCCTCCTCCAGCACACCCAAGCAGAACGAGTGATCTTCCCTCGCCTGATTTCATTTGGTTTGCGGTTTCAATCACAGCTTGAAGACCTGCTGGTTCGTGAGCATAATCAACAAATACCCGAAATCCTTTTTCATTTTTGATTTCTTCCATTCTTCCTGGAATAGAGTGAAGTTTTTGAAGATTTGTGCTAATTATATCCAAAGACAGATCGAACATTTCTCCCACAACAATCGCAGGAATCGCGTTATAAATATTAAAGTTTCCTGGTAAATCAAGCGCGAATGTGTGGTTTTGCACTTCAAACGTACTGCCAGTATCTGATAATTGAATATGAGTTGCTCTAAAATCAGACGGAGCCGATAAACTAAATGTTTGTTTCTTTGTAGCAGGAAATTCAAGAAAATATTCCGCATCTTTGCTATCAACATTCGCAAGAATTGTTTTAGAAAATTCTTTTTGATTAAAAAATTTTGTTTTTGATTTACTTAAAACTTCAAAAAGTTTTCCTTTTGCCTTTTTGTAATTTTCGTATCCTCCATGCGCTTCAATATGCTCAGGACTCAAGTTGGTAAAAATAGCGACATCATACGCAATACCAATATGACGAAACTGCATAATCCCTTGTGAGGTTGTTTCAACAATTGCAACCTTACAACCTCTTTTAACCATTTGCCTCAATGTTTTTTGAATAAAAAACCTCCCAGGCATACTCATATGAAACGTGTTAGGAATTTCTTCATCACCTATACGAATATTGGCAGTAGAGATCATCCCTGTTTTAATACCAGAGTGTTGAAGAACTGACCAAATCAAGTTAGAAGTAGAAGTTTTTCCTTTCGTACCTGTAATTCCAATAATAATCATTTCTTTTGAAGGAAAGCGGTACACAAGAGTACCTATATACGCCCACAAAAAATAATAAAAAGAAAATACAAACTCAGGTATACATTTCTTTAAAAACGATTTCATAGTGTTTTTATTATAACATGAATTACTTTGTTTTTTTGTTTTATTTGGTATACTATGCAAATAAACCGCCTATAGCTCAGCTGGTAGAGCAGCTCCCTCTTAAGGAGACGGTCCTAGGTTCGAGCCCTAGTAGGCGGACAATTTAAGTAGCATGGCGGATTAAATTGTCCGCCTAAAGAAGACATAAAAATGTCTTCTGTCTAGGGCTCGAAGCCTGATTGAGCATAATTTATAAGCTTTGCGAAATAAATTATCCAATCAGGGTACTGACCGTGTAACGGTCGAGTCCCTAAGTAGGTGCATTAACCATCTATCTAAAGACTAACCCTTTCTTTACTTCCCACTTTTTGTTTTTTATGCTAGATTGTTATTCATATGCGCGGGTGGTGTAATTGGTAGCCACGCCAGTCTTAGGAACTGGTGCCGCAAGGCATGGAGGTTCAAGTCCTCTCCCGCGCACATAAAACAAATGAACCCGATGCGAATAGCATTGGGTGATTTTGTTTTACTGCTCGAAGAGGACTTGAAAGGCGGAACGCAGTAAGATTCAGCAGAATCGAAGCGTGAGCCGGGGTCGAGAAAATTTTCTGCAAGAAAATTATTCGTGACCAAGTCCTCTCCCGCGCACAAAACAAAACCACCCTCTCAGGTGGTTTTGTTTTGGATTCTTACTTCTTAGCAGGACCTTTTTTCTTTTTATCTTTTGACACCGCTTTTACTTCTTTCTTTTTTGCTCCCGTGGCAACAACATTCTTAACTACTTTAGCAAGAGAAGCTGAATTCACTTTGTTTTCTTTTACTATTTTTTCTTCTTTTTTTACTTCCGGCTTATCAACAACACGTTTCATAAGCTCAACTAAACTATCTATCTTTCGATTAAGGTCACTGAGTTGTCTTTTAACCTCTTCATTTCCATTGTCCTGTTTTACAAACGGACGATCGTTTCTTTCTTCTCGGGCCGGTCGAAACGATCTCTCACTTCGATCATCTCGTTTTTCAAAGCGAGGTGTGAAGTTCCCTCGTTCTTCCTTCCCTCCAAAACAATCATTACAGTAAACAGGTTTTTCTCCATTTGGTCGAAATGGTACTTCGCAAGAATTGTGACACTTTGCACAAGTAGCCTGAAACATCTCTTTTGGACCTCCAAAACCTCGGTCACCTCCGAACTTCTTGAATCCTGGTTTTCCTCCAAAACTTGGTCGTCCTCCGTCTCGTCCTTTAAATCCACCACCATTTCTCTTATTACCGCCAAAACCACCACCGAATTTCTTGAAATCTTTCATTAATTATTTTTTAGTTAGTAAATTCAATATACAAATTATACCATTTATTTTTAAAAAAGCAAAGTTTTGCTGTTTTTTAAAAAAATACGTTATACTTATACGAAATGGATGAAATCATCATAGGTTTTATAACTACTCACCAAGATGTTTTTCTGCACCTTTCTTTTTTTCTTGTGTTTTTTGCTAGCTTCCTTGAATCCACCCCTTTCTTTGGATTTATCATTCCCGCTCAGACTATCCTTATTTTATCTGGTGCGTTTTCAGAACTCACGGGTCTCAATTTTTTGTATCTCTTTATTTGGGCAATTATAGGATCTATATTGGGCGACATACTTAGTTTTTTTGCAGGAAAAAGATACGGTACTCATATTCTCACCACCTATGGAGAAAAATTTTTGATAAAGAAGGAATACATAGATCGAACCATCACCCTTCTTGATACCCATCTTGGTAAGACACTTTTTCTTGGAAGAATCAGTTCAGTACCCCGCTCTCTTGCACCGTTTCTTGCAGGAGCCTCAAAGATATATTTTAAACGATTTTTAGGTTTCTCTATCCTCGGGGGTGTTTTATGGTCGTTTTTGTTTTTGGCTTTGGGGCGACTCTTTGCAGGAAGCTTTGAAGTACTTGGACCAGCGTTTGGTAAATTCCTTTTTATAGTAAGTCTTTTCCTTGTCGCTCTTATTAGCGTGCTCATATACATAAAAAAACGCCACTTCCATATCAAAAAAAGTCATTTTGCAGCTGTCTTGGTGTTTGGAATATCTTTATTTATCCTTTCTCTATTGAGTCAAAGTGTTGGACATTACGGTAGTATCAAAGAAGTTGATACAACAATCAAACCTCTCATTGAAAATACAAGAAACCCTGGATTGACAACACTATTTCTTATCATTACTGATTTAGGAGACAAAGTCGCTTTAATTTCTTTAACTGTTTTATTGAGTATTTTGCTTTTCCTCCGAAAACAAAAACGACATTCTCTTTTACTCTTTTTTAGTATGATGACTGGTTCACTTGTTGTATATGTAACCAAATCACTTTTTGACATTCCTCGACCACTTTTTGGACTTGTCGAAGAAACAAGCAAAAGCTTCCCAAGTGGACACGCAACTTTATCTATTATATTTGCAAGTATTATCTGCTTTATAGGCTTTAGAAAAAAACTACGTTACAGCACCAAAGTAATTCTTCTTATATTGTGTATCAGTTTCCCTCTTCTTGTAGGCTTTTCAAGACTGTATTTAGGAGTACATTGGTTTTCTGATGTGATCGGTGGATGTCTTCTAGGACTTGCAGTAAGTAGTGGAATGATACTTTTGTTTGATTTACTCCCAATTCTCTACAACAAGATTGTCCAACGCAAAGACAGGATTCGAAACGCTCTCAATCTTTGATTTTGAAAGTCACCACTGTATAATAAATCTATTGTCATTAAACACCTTAATTATGCAAAAAGACTACATCCCATCAAAAAAGATATTAGAAAACTACGCAAAAGTACTTGTAAACTTCGCCCTCAACAGTGGCAAAGGAGTTCAAAAAGGCGAAACCGTTTACCTTACCGTCAATGAATATGCCAAGCCGATATATGTTGAACTCTACAAAGCAATCATAAAACGAGGGGGGAACGTTATCCAAAACTATATTCCAGATGACAAGGATACATACGACAAAGCAAATGCAAATGTCTCTCGACTTTTTTATGAACTGGCAAGCAAAGAACAGTTAGAATACTTCCCTGCCAAATACCTCAAAGGACTCATTGATGAAATCGATCATTCAATCTATATTATTTCTGATACAAACAAACATATCCTCAAAGGTATCGATCCAAAAAAGATTATGGCTCGAGGCAAAGCCTTCAAACCATATATGGACTGGCGAAACCACAAAGAAAACCAAGGTAAATTTACTTGGACTCTTGCTCTCTATGGAACTCCCGCAATGGCAAAAGAAGCCAATATGAGTCTTAAAGAATACTGGGGACAAATAATCAAAGCGTGCTTCTTGGACAAAAAAGATCCTATCGCAGAGTGGAAAAAGGTATTCAAGATGGTAGAAAAAGCCCAAAACACTCTAAACAAAATGCCAATCGAAAAGCTTCACGTCTTTGGTCCTGATGCAGACCTCTGGGTACACCTTGGAGAAAAGAAAAAATGGATGGGAGGAAGCGGACGAAATATTCCTTCATTTGAGATCTTTACTTCTCCAGACTGGCGAGGAACAAATGGATGGATACGATTTAGCGAACCACTTTATCGATACGGTAACCTCATAACAGGAATTGAATTATGGTTCAAAGACGGTAAGGTTATCAAAAGCAAAGCAACGCAGAACGAGAAAGTTCTCAAAGAAATGATTGCAACTGAAAACGCAGACAAAATCGGCGAATACTCTTTGACCGATAAGAGGTTTTCTCGAATCACCAAGTTTATGGCAGAAACACTCTTTGATGAAAACGTTGGTGGCAAATACGGAAACACTCACCTCGCACTCGGTAATGCATATCACGATTGTTTTGACGGTGATCCAGCATCAATGAACGAAGAAGATTGGGAAGAACTCGGATTTAATTCTTCATCAGTTCATACAGACATCGTCTCAACAACTCCTCGAACAGTAACTGCCTATATGAAAGACGGGACAAGTAAGGTGATTTATAAAGACGGATTGTTTACGTTTTTGAAATAGATTATTTATATGATCTTAACCAAAAAATCTAAAGTTTCTGGCAAAACAATTGCCATAATCGGCGGGATTCATGGTAATGAACCGGCAGGTATTCAGGTAATCAAACTACTTCAAAAAATTAAACCGCTTACAGGACAACTTCATCTTATTTATGGAAACCCAGAAGCAATCAAACAAAAAGTAAGATTTACAGAAGAAAATCTCAATCGTGCATTTCATAACAGAACGGGTAAAAAATATGAACATGTTCGAGCACGAGAAATCAGAAAAGTATTGAAGACGTGTGATGCTGTATTAGACATTCACAGTTACCGAAGTACTTGGGGTATAAAAAAACCATTAATTATATGTGAAGAAGGCTCAATTGAGACAGCAAAACTACTTGGAATCAAAACTATAAGTTACAATTGGAAACAGTTTCATAAAGGGTCTACAGATCACTATATGGACAAAATTGGTAAAATTGGAATTTGCATAGAATGTGGACCGAACGAAAACAAAGAGTCTTATAAAATAGGAATCGAAGTTGCTGAAAGATTTCTGGTTATTTTTGGTATCATAAACAAAAAACATAAACCAAAAAAAATAAAACACCATATCGTAAAATTAAAAAAAGATCCAACTGACGAAAACAACAAACTCACAATTAAGGTTAAATAGAAAAAATATTTAAACAATTATGGAACAAGCTCCAAACCCAGATCAACAACCAGAAGAACCTAAATTAAAACACAGTGATGTAAGAACTGATTTATCTAGATTGAAATTTAATTCAGTTACAAGACAAAACTTTGAAGCAGAGCCGACTATAGGAAGAGATGCGTGGGAAATTTATGATGCACCTCTCGATGAATTTAATAGAAGTTTTAAAAAATCTCTTCCTGAAGGTGGATTTCAAGCATTTGTAGATATGTATTACAAAGAAAGGAAAGGTCAACTTATCGGCATGGAACTTGGAGGTCCAGGAAGTAATTTTTTTGGTGGATTTGACGAAGGAACTTTTAAAGAGACGGTTGGGGTTACTTTAAATGATTTGCGAGAAACAAACCAAAAAGAAGCAGATGATTCTCGACACCACAGCATTATCGAAGCTGATGTGTTTTCAATTAAACCGCACGCAGAAGGGTATGAATATTTTCCAGCTCGTCAATGGCGCACAGTCAAAGAGTGGGTTCAAACACATGGGCAACCTGATATGATTGTTGAACGAATGCTTGGTCCAATGAATCATATAAAACGTAAAGAAATATTTCTCGCTATTTTAGACCGCTGGTATACACTTCTTGCACCAGAAGGAACCATCTTTTTTGGTGGTCCAAAAAATCACCATGCAACAATTCCTGTTTTGGCATATGCGCCAGAACTCGAAAAACTAAGACACATACCAACACTTGAATTTAGTTCGAACATCAATTTCAATCCTCATTTTCCTTTTGCAAAACTTCGCAAACTCCCTGGTGCCCCAAAAAGCTTAAGAGAATTATTTAAATGAAACCCTGGACCAAAAAACAAATTGAGCAGCATAGAGTTGCGGGAGAAAAACTTGCGCTTATAAAACAGGAATTCTATTCTTATATTCTTGAAAATACCAGAATAAGAAAAGAGATAGATGAGAAAAGCTGTATTCAGTTTATAAAGAACGCTTACAAAAAGCACCGGCTTATAAACGATACTCCAAAAGAATCTTGCATTGTGGCTTTTGGTGAGCATACTCGTGAAGTGCATTACTTCCCCACTCAAAAAACAAATTCAATCCTAAAACCAAACTCTCTAATCCTCCTCGATATTTGGGCGAGACTCGATGAAAAAGAAGCTCCTTATGCTGACGCGACATTTATGTTTTATTACGGAAATAAAATTCCAAAAGAAATTCAAGCTTCTTGGGAAGTGTTAATGAGTGCACGTGACACCGCGCTTCAATTTTTGAGCCAAAAATTGAAGCGCGGTGTCTTCCCTCGCGGACTTGATATTGACCGAGCGGCTCACGATGTTATTGGAGAAGCAGGTTTTGGGAGAGGTATCAAACACACAATCGGACATTCTCTTGGCTTTGAGTCCCCTCACGGCAAGCTTCCAGGAATTAACTGGCGAGAATACAAACCTCTTTTAAAAAATGTTGGGTACACAATTGAACCTGGTATTTATCTCAACAGTTTTGGTATGCGCTCTGAAATTGATTTTTATATTGATGATACGGAACAAGTAATTATCACCACCCCAATCCAAAAGGAAATTGAGATTTTGTGATAAAATTTAGTTATTATTAAATAATTTTTTTATTATGAAAAAATATTTTGCTGAGTTTATTGGAACATTTACACTCACAATCGCTGTGACTGCTTCAATTCTTACGGGAGGAGGGTTTCCAACTTACCTCATCGCCGGAATGGTTCTAGGTCTATTTGTGGTTTCTATTGGAAATATTAGTGGCACACACATTAACCCAGCTGTGACTATTGGATTATTAGTCCACAAAAAAATTACAAAAGAAAAAGCTCTTGGATACATTCTTGCACAATGTGCTGGTTCACTGTTTGCATTATTAGTGACTCAAAACCTAAGTATGAGAATACTTTCACTTCCTACTGAATATTCAAGCGTATCACTTTTTGCAGAAATAATAGGAATGGCGATTTTCTCTTTTGGAATTGCTTCAGTTGTGTTTAATGAAGACAACAAAAAAAATGCACCCTTCGTAATTGGAGGTTCTCTTGCAATCGGTGCTCTTGTTGCCGGCGCACTTGGTTCTAATGGTGTTTTGAATCCTGCTGTTGCACTTGGAATTGGTTCATTTGGTATATCATATCTACTTGGACCTATTCTTGGATCGGTTATAGGAATCTTGGCTTACAAAAAGATTAACTAAACTAAAAAAGCGCTGGGACCCTTCGGTCCCAGCGCTTTTTTGTTTGCTCTCACAGTGTGTTATAATCTCAAATATGGAAAGCAAAGACACAAAAAAATCAGTTAGTTTTGAGATTGAAGGTGGACACAAACTCAAAGGTTCTGTCACGATCAAAAAAAGCAAGAACGCAGCTGTGGCACTTCTTTGTGCTTCCCTTCTCAACGAAGGTAAAACAACTCTCAAGAAAATGCCACGTATTGAGGAGGTTTTTCGTATTATTGAAGTCCTTGAAAGCATTGGCGTCACCGTCTCTTGGGATAAAGAAGATCTTGTACTCCTCCCACATACAATCAATCTCAAAAAAATCAACAAACTTTCTGCCAGCAAAACAAGAAGTATTATTATGATGATTGGTCCACTCATACATTTGTTTAAATCATTCACACTCCCAAATGCAGGAGGATGTAAGCTCGGAAGTCGAACTGTGACTCCTCACTTTTTAGCTCTCGAAAACTTTGGAGTCAATATTAAGACAACAGAAACGTCTTATGATATTTCTGCAAAACAACTCAAGCCCAAAGAGTTTGTTCTCTACGAGATGGGAGATACTGTCACTGAAAACGCACTTATGGCTGCCGCCAAAATCGAAGGAACCACCACAATTAAATTTGCTTCATCAAACTATATGGTGCAAGACCTTTGCCACTTTTTAGTTGCACTTGGGATACATATTGAAGGGATTGGTACATCTACACTCAAAATCACGGGTCAAAAAGGCATCAACAAAGATGTTGTATTCGAAATGAGTGAAGATCCTATTGAAGCAATGTTTTTCTTAACATCAGCAATCGTTACAAAAAGCGCGATCACGATACAAAAATGTCCGATTGATTTTCTTGAACTTGAGCTTCTCAAACTTTCAAAAATGGGATTCAAGTATACTCGTTCAAAACTCTATAAAGGTACGAATGGATTTGTAAATCTTGTAGATATTAAAACAGCTCCATCAAAACTTATAGCTCTCGAAGAAAAGATTCATGCGCTTCCGTTTCCAGGAATCAACATCGACAACCTTCCCTTCTTTGCAGTGATTGCAACACAAGCAAAGGGTGAGACATTTATTCACGACTTCCTTTACGAGAAACGAGCAATTTATTATACCGAACTTGAAAAGCTCGGTGCTCATGTACTTCTTGCTGATCCACACCGGGTCTATATCAAAGGTGAAACAGTTCTCAAAGCAAGTGAAGTTGTATCCCCTCCAGCACTACGACCTGCAGCAATCATTCTCATTGCAATGCTCGGAGCCGTAGGTACATCACGGCTTATTAACGTCTATTCTATTAACCGAGGGTATGAAGACCTTGCAGATAGGTTAAGTGGGCTTGGGGCCAAAATTAAGCTCATTTCAAGCGAAATATAGCCACAAGAGAAATCATCTCCAGACTATAAATATTCGACAAAATCGCCTATACTTAAGGGGTCTGACACAAGTCACATATGTTTATAGTTGAAGTCATACCCATAAAAAAGAGCTTGGGCAAAGAAACCCTATCATACATCTCATCTTCTCCAATCAAAGAAGGGAGTATTGTCTTAGTTCCTATCCGAAACCAAACAGTCAAAGCACTTGTGGTTTCGGTTTTAAATGCAGTAGAACAAAAAGCAGCGATCAAAGACCTCGATTTCGAACTCAGGCAGCTTCATAGTATCGACACTGTTTCGAGTATTTCGCACACCTTATTTCAAACTTTGCAATATACCTCAATACAATATGCAATACCACTTGGTAGTGTGATTGCCGAAGTGTTACGAGATGAAGTATTTGAACAAGAAACTCTCTTAACTACCGCACATATCCAAGGTGACGGATTCTATGCGTATGCAATCCAGCAAAAAAACAGCGAACGTTTTGATATTTATAAAAGTATTATCAGAGAACATTTCGCAAAAAAACAATCAGTTTTTGTAGTTGGAGCAACAACAACGCAAACAGAACATTTGTTTGAACATCTCAAAAAAGGTATTGAGGAGCATTCGTTACTTCTGGAAACGAAATCAAAGAAATCATTCTCAAATCATATTGCAAAGATCATAGAACCCACCCATCCCCTTTTAATTGTTGGGACTGCCAACATACTTCCCCTTATTCCAAAAAACACCGGCGTTATCATTGTTGATGGCGAACATTCACGTTTCTTTCGCAAACGAACCCGTCCGTTTGTTGATATGCGCTTTATACTTGAAACATTTGCACAAAAAGCTCATATAAAAATATTTTTTGGTGACGTATTACTGAGAATAGATACGCACTTCAAAATACACGAAGGGACAGTTTTCGAATACGGACATATTCCAAAAATTCTCGAACACCCCATCAAAACACTTACTATCGACCTCAAAGAAGCTGCTACTTCCCCTATGATTGTTAAAAAAGGGTTTCAAGTATTTTCAAAAGAGCTCAAAGAGATGATTATGTACGCAGTCAAAAAAAATAAAAAAATGTTTTTGTTTAGCCTTCGACGTGGGGTTGCAACTCAAACCGTATGTCTTGATTGTGGCAATGTCGTTGTGTGCGACCACTGTGAATCTCCCGTCATCTTGCACAAAAAAGTAATCGAAGGAAAAAATGTATTTACGTTTGTGTGTCACCATTGTGGTAAAAAACGAGATACACTTGAAGTCTGCAAAACGTGTGGAAGTTGGAGATTGGAAGGGTTTGGTATTGGAACAGGACGGATTGTTGAAGAAGTAGAAAAACTAACAGGTCAAACACCGTTTGTCATAGATAGCGATACCACCAAAACAAAATCAGCCGTAAAAAAGATACTCAAGGAGTTTCAAAGTAACTCCGGTATTCTTGTTGGAACAGATATGGCTTTTGATTATCTCGAAGAAGGTTCGGTGGACTATACCGCTATCACTTCTTTTGATTCATTGTTTTCAATGCCTGATTTTCGAGCAAACGAACATATTATGCGTCTTATTCTCAAAACAAAACTAATCGCAAGTGAAAATATGCTTCTCCAAGGTAGAAATACAGGAGAAAAAATAATCGAACTCGGTTTATCAGGAAGCGTAGGAGCGTTTGTCAAAGATGAACTCAAGGTTCGAAAAGAATTTGAGTACCCTCCTTACAAAACATTCATCAACATAAGTATCGAGCAAAAGAAAGAAGCTCTGCCAGAGGATATCCGTATTATTCACCATATGTTCCATACTCTTACCCCTATCACCTTCCCAGCTCTTATCAAATCAAAACGTCTAGGCTACCACATAGCTCATATTTTACTTTCGGTTAATAATAGCGCTTGGCCAGAAGAATCGATTCGTCAGAAGCTTTTGTCACTGCCTCCGTATATGACCGTCAAGGTATATCCCGAAAGCTTACTCTAGCGTCCCTCCTCCTTTTTTTCTTCAAACTAGAAATCTGAGACAAAAAATGCAATAATGACCGTATGATACCAATCGTTCAAGAAGGAGAAAAAGTACTACGTCAAAAGGCAAAGCCTGTTGATCTTGAAGCAATCCCTTCAAAAGAAATCAAAAAAATACTCAATGATATGAAAAAAGCCCTCCATGCAACTTCTGATGGAGTAGCAATTGCCGCACCTCAAATAGGAGTTTCCCTTCAAATATTTATTGTTGCGGGCAAAGTCTTCGATATCCAAGATGGTATATATGAAGAAGACAAACCAGCTGTACATCCTGACCAAGTGTATATTAATCCAGAGATTACAAAACTGTCTCGAAAAAAAGAAGAAATGGAAGAAGGGTGTCTTTCGGTTCGTGGAGTATACGGCAAGATCAAACGATCCAATAAAGCAACTGTCACTGCATACGACGAAACAGGCAAAAAGTTTTCACGTGGCGGTTCAGGACTTCTCGCTCAAATCTTCCAACACGAAACAGACCATCTTCTTGGTACATTATTTATTGATACTGCATACGAATTAAAAACCGTAACAATGAACTAATATGAATAATTCTTTTGTTTTTTTTGGAAGCTCTCCTATCTCGGTTACTGTCCTTGAAACACTCAAAGCCCACAACTTCAAACCTACACTTATTGTCACCAAACCAGATAGTCCACAAGGACGTGGACTTGTTGTTACTGCTTCTCCAGTAAAGGTATGGGCAGACCAAGAACAGATCAAAGTACTTACCCCTGAAAAAATAAAAACCGAAGAATTTCAAAATGCACTCAAAGAAGTAAGTGCCCCATTTGCCATACTCGTTTCTTACGGCAAAATAATTCCTCAAACAATACTGGACTTGTTTCCAAAAGGTATTATCAATGTTCATCCGTCACTCCTTCCATTACTACGAGGACCTGCACCTATTGAATACACCATTTTAAACGACCTCAAAAACCATACAGGCGTTTCTATTATGCTTCTCGATAGCAAGATGGATGAAGGTCCGATATTGGCTCAAAAACGAGTAGAAATACCCGATTGGCCCCCAACCAAATCCACACTGTATGAAACATTGTCAAAAGAAGGTGGAATACTTCTATCAGAAATTTTGCCTGACTTCTTGGACGAAAAGCTTGTATCTATGCCACAAGACCATACCCACGCTACATATTGCAACATAATCAAAAAAGAAGATGGAGAAATTTCTCTCCTTGATAATCCTTACAAAAACTTCCTCAAGATCCAGGCATTTGAAGGGTGGCCCGGAACTTATTTCTTTGTTCAAAAAAACGAGAAATCAATTAGAGTCAAAATCAGCGAAGCTTCGTTTGAAAACAATGAACTCATACTCAAAAAAGTAATTCCCGAAGGCAAAAAGGAAATGAACTGGGATGATTTCAAAAGAAATTTGTAGTCAAAAAAATCCGTTTCGGACCTCGGTCCGAAACGGATTTTTTCTTTTTACCTTCGCAGACTTTTTAGCAAATCTTTGATTTTTTGTTTTCCTCTTCTGAGAAGATCACTTTTTTTGTTTTTTGAATTTGTCACTTCTCTCACAATTCCATCTTTCATCATATCAATCGCTTTATACAAATCATCTTCAACCACCACACTTCGAAACCGCTTTTCACCAAATGTCACATTCACTTCTGCTCGAAAGACATCTCCTTTGTGATGATGATGGGTAGTCTTGCCTACTTCTATTTCTGCAAGAACTTCTTCATCTTCTTTTATAAACTTAAGTAATGAATCAATCTTTTTTTCTACATACTCTCGAATCGCATCTGTTAACTCTATATTTGTCGCTTTAATATGTTTTTTTAACATAAGTTAAATAAAATTAGCTATTAAAACTACCTTCCTATTCCAATTATAACAAATTTTCTTGAGGTTCAAATACACGGACAGTCTTGTTTTGTGTTGTAACACCACGGACAATAGAAAGACCTCTCGCCTCGGGAAAATACACCCTAAGCATTTCAAGCATTCTTTCGTTTGCTTCGTTGTTACGGGCCTTTGGTCGAACAAAACACTCAAACTTCAAATTCCCCACCTCTTTTAAGGCTTCTTTTTTGCTTTGGGGAAATACCTTGACTCGGATTAACATATACCAAATAGTATACACCTTCCTTTGCATTACCCACCTTTTTTTGCTAAAATCTACACATTACTTAGATACCTAAGTAATACATACCATTCCCCTGTAGCTCAATGGTAGAGCAGCTCCCTGTTAAGGAGTTGGTTGTAGGTTCGAGTCCTACCGGGGGAGCACTATAGGATGAGAGGGCACGAAAGTGCTCTCTTTTCCTTTTGTAGCAAGGGTTTTTTCCAGTTCGAGAACCGAATTTACTTTCGGCATCCATTCTGCAAGGAACGAAAAGGTTTTTGTGTATTCTGGCTTTATATTTCCTCGTAATACCGTAATGTTCGAGAAAGCGTAAGCAAGAAGCAATCTGCGCTCTTCGATAGTAGCTTTTTCACTGAGATAAATTTCTTTTGCTCGCAATGCTAATTCGTGGAGAGCAAAACCTACTCGATAATATTCCGTGTTGTCAGCTTCTAACTTTTTAAGTGAGTTAAGTAAAGCTTCTTTCTCTTCTCCAAATTGTTGGACCTTTTCGTCGTAAAACTCCTCACTTATTCTTTCATCAAGTTTGTCGTTGTACATAGTCCTCATTCTCTGATGTATTCTTTCGAGTTGGTTATTTATATTTCTAGTCTGAGTATCGTGTAGCTCTATTTCCTCACTGTGACTCTCTTTAAGGGCTTGGTTTAGCACACTTAGTACTTTCTCACTTTGTGGAGCCACGGAGGCAATATGGGTCAATAAATGGCTTTCTAGGTCTTCCTGACGTATGTATTTAGTCTTTTCACCAATCTGAGCCTTACATTGCTTGCAACCACCATAGGAATGCCCTTTTTGGGTTTCCCAAGTAATAGTTTTATGACAAGAGCCACAAAATACTTTTCCTCGTAACTCGGTCAATCCTTTGTTGTGATATGGTAATGTGCCTCTAGTCATTTTTGCCTGGACCTGATCGAACAAATCTTTTGAGATCAATGGCTCGTGCTTACCCTGATATAAATTTCCTTTCCACATAAACTTTCCATAGTAAAAAGGATCAGAAAGTAATTTATGCACTTTACTTTTTACGACTTGAAAACCTGTCCGACTCCTAAAACCGTTTTCATACATTTTCACACCAACTGCCACAGTTGAATAATTTCCAGTAGCATAGAGAGCAAACATCTCTTTCACATATGGAGCGACGTTCTCATCGATTATGTGAATTTTATGACCTTTCTCCCCGATAGTTTTATAGCCAAGTGGTGGAGTAGTAGGAAGCCAACCGCTCGCAATCTTTTCTTTTTGACCTTTTCGGACTTCTTCAGAAAGGTTATTCGTATAGAAGCGAGCAATAGCTACTTTCATATCCCAAACAAGATTTTCGTGCGCTCGAGTATTCTTACTAACAACAAAGTTTTCTTTTACGAAGTGTATTTCTTTGTCTGTACTGTCTTGTATCCAATCATTTGCTGTAGCCGCATCCTTTAGGTTTCTTGTTAGGCGGTCAATCTTCTCGCACAGGATCACACTGATCTTGTTCTTTGTTACATATTCAAGCATATCGATAAAGGTCTTTCGTATCTGTTTACCGCTTGCCGACTCAGTAACCTTATAGACTTTCACCAAATCAAAATCTTTTTGATGAGCATAGTCCCTTAATAACTTCTCTTGGGCTTCTAGAGAGTAACCGGTTTCTTCTTGCTCTTTTGAGGAAACTCGAGCATAGATTACCGCCTTAATTTTAGATGTCTTCTTCATAGTTATATATTAGCGATTATTAATTAATACGTACACGACTACTCGTAATGTTTAAAAAAGTGCTCGCAAATCCTATCTAGGAAAAATGAGATCATAACTTTCTCTGATTTCGATATTTCCTTAAGCTTGCAATACCACTTTTCTCCAATCCTTACTTGCATTGTCTTTCTTCTACTTGTTCTACGAGTAAAGTACTTCTCAACTCGTTTCAGTTCTGCTTGAGCAGACTTGATATCCTCTTTGTTATATATCTTTTTTCTCTTTGTCGACATATTTTGGTTAGACTTTTATTTCCCTCATTCTTATATTTTAGAATTGGGTAGCTAGTAATAATTTTTCAGAAAAATCTACAAAAATGTTTAAACCCCCTCATAGCAAACATCTTCATACAGTTGCTTTATTTATATGCAAATGAGGTCGCCTGTTGAGAAGTCTGCACTCAGTTCGGGCGCTATTATCTGCATACAAATACAAGTTGTAGCCGGTTTTTTAAATGGGACTCGCTAACGACCCACGATCTTCTGATTGTTCTCTGTGATTAATCTTTGCAAGCACATCAAAATAACCAACTAAGTTAGTGAGAATTTCTCTCGCATCCTTTTCATCTAAAGCGATCTGATACTCGCTTTTGATTACTTGTTGGAAACTTTTAATTGTTGCTTCGGTTATCACATAGTGATTTTATGTTTTCTTCCTATATGCCGTACATAATCCTTCACTATGCTTTGATAAGTAAAAAACCCTTCCGCTGAAAGGGTTTTAAAAAGATATTAACAATAAGCAAAGGCTACTTACTTAGAAACGAGTATTTCATACTTTGGGTTTATTCCGTAACCACCAAGATTACCACCATTTTCAATAAAATTAGGAAGATCAAGAAACTTTTTAATCATTGCATTAATTTTGCTTTTTTCTATTCTTACATCTTGGGATTTCTTATTTAAAATATCAGCGAGTTTTGATGTGTCTTGATACCCCTTATTTTCAATTAAAAATCGAATAAATTTAAGCCGAGCACTGTCTTTTTCAATAGGATAACAGAATTCACTTTTATCAGTGTGCCAAAGATTACCCTCAGTATCAAAATAAATTATAAAACCTGAGGTTTTTCCTGAGTCGACAGAAATCTCTTTAATGTACACTTCTACACCTTTCTGAAAATCAGAAGTAACCGCTATTCCGCAAGTGTCAAAATCTTGTTTATCATCGGAAGCGTGTCTAACCTTTGAGCCTTTTCTTATGAGAAAGGAAGTAACCAGTTTTCTTTCCTTTAGAGTCTCAAGTACCTTTAAAAAATCAAATCTATCGAGGTCGGTATCTGTGAAAAACTTATCCATTTGTAAACTAATGGTTCCTGTCTTCTTTGCACTTAAAACATACTCCTCAAGTAGCTTTTTGAGGATAATTTTAACTTTTTCACGTGTACTACCAAGTTCACTTACCATAACTATACTTTAATCTTTTTTGTCGACAAAGTACACTCAATTTTAGCCACTTCTCGAGTTTTTCTCGAGTTTTTTTGCATTCTTTCGATTATTTCTCGATTATTTATTTTCTTTCAAATTATCTACTTTGACCGAGTTTTTACCGAGTATTTTTCAATCTTTCGGTTTTTTCTCGGTTTTTTTCTAAGAAATAGAGATATCTATATTTTTGATACCACTGAAATCTAGGGGGTTTTCTACTTTACTTAAAATGAATAAATTCACATTCCAAATGTAAGGATTAGTGACAGTAAAGATTGATGATTTTTGTCTCCCTGTAGTTGCAATCTCAATAGCGTCTGAGTGCATTTTAATCTCTATAATTTTCGAAAGAGGGATAACTCTGTTTTCTTTAATTCCTCTAAATACGAGCTTCTTGTTTGTGATTATCAATTCACCACTTTCGATTGCTCTAAGCTCTTGATTACTCTCAGATTGACCTTTATATCCTCCGACATACACACCTTTCATAACCCTAAAACCAACCCCTCCACCAATTGAAGTTCTAATAGATTTTGCTTCCATCAAAACAGTGCTCTCTTTCAAAAAAGCGTATTCTTCCTTTTCCAACAAAAGTGATGTTGATATCGGTTCGAGTCGTTTTTCTTGTTTTATTTTTTCAACCAAACTTTGAGCAATTTCTTTTTGTTGCTGGGTCACAAGAGCTTTTTTCTTTATACCGCCTTTCTTAATTCCGTATCCAAAAAATATGATTGCTGTAAAAAATCCAACGATAGACATTGTTTCTCCAGCCAAACTAAAAGCAATCCATATACCCAGCGCAATAAGCGCCAACTTTCCTTTACTTAAATTTTCCATTTTTTGTAGCGAGTTTTGTTAATAAAAAACTTTTGGGCAGACAAAAAGCCCGCCGCCAAGCTGATGATCTTACGATCACCCACGCCAGTTTCCCGACGCGACTCGCTACAAGCAACCCTGACGACGGGTTCTTTATCTTGTAGCGAGTTTTGCAACCATATCCTTTTGCGTAAACACACAAAAGGGGTTAGGTCGACTGATATTCAGTTGTAGTACCATTATAGCGAAAAAACCTTCGAAATAAAAGGTTCTAGTATTGTAACTAACTTATAGAGAACTACTTCAGCTTCTCAATGTAGTCAATAAGATTTTTAATCTTAGACCACGCCATCACCTCGTCTGTAATTTCATTTGTGTGCATTACAGGGTTTCGAACAGGATTGATCTCCTGCGCATCAGAGATTAATGGTTGTTGATATTTCTTAGGAAGGGGCTTTTTTTGGTTTTTCGCGTTAAAAATATCTACGATTTCTCCAAGGTCACATAAATCTGTGTAATTTAAATAATGCTCGTGTTTGACAATTTTACCCTTCAAAGAATGTTTTGCTTCACCTGTCTTTCTTAGACTCTTTATTTTATTTATACGATCCAGTACACTTTTTTCGTCCGCATTTAACACATCAAAATCAGTCTCTTTGATGCCCTTGTTTTTTAGATATTCTCTAAAAATATTTTCAAGGATATAGAGGTCTTGATATACTAAAGTGTTTTTATATGAAAACTGCTTTAACTTGTCTTGCAAACTCTTTTTTACTTTCTTATCTCCAACACTTTCATTAATTTTATCTCTAAAATCTTTTTCTCGTTTATTGCGACTTTCTTCCATTCTTACTTCATAGCCAGGTCTTTTATCCTGTTCAATATCAACATCCTCTTTTATCAATCTTCTCCAAGGAGTCCAGTCTTGAATAATGATAGCAAGTATCTTTTCTAGTTTTTTTAGAAATTCTTGATACAAAGGATCATCCTTAATGATGCCTTCACGAGAACTAGTAAATCTATCGTTTTCGTCATCTTCAAATCCATCAACGTGTATTTCTCCGTAAAGGTATTCCTCGGTAACAGTTTTCTTCGTGATTTCATCGAAAAGATTTTCTTGTCTCAATCTTCCATTAGTAAATAAGTTAACACTCGCTTTAAAATCACCTTTTGAGCCTTTCAGTAACAATTGATTTGATTTAGAAATAGAACCCACAAAACCTCTTATGGTGAGTGTTTTATTTTCAAAAACGAAACTTGTATCTTTGATAAGCCTTTCGTTTTTTATATTTTTAAATCTACTTGAAAAGCTTTTATCTTTTTTCTCTAGATACCAAGCAAACTGAGTGTTGTTGTTTAGTTCTTTTAGGTCATTAGTACTAACAGGTTTTTCATTTACTTTTATTACAAATGAGTCACTACGCTTGAGACTAAAAATAAAATTGAACTGGGTAGCAAGATATTTTCTGATTACATCTTCGCTGTTCAGATTAATCTTAATTTTTTCGAAAACTATCTTAGTACCAGTTTTTTTAGTGTTTGGCTTACCATACAAATTAACCTTTTCGTGATCTGTGAGATTATCGAGCATATATTTTCCATCCTTTTTAATTTCACCATCAAGAACAGAATTATTGATTTTTCCGCCAGTTACTTCTTCTCCTTGTTTTTTTGAAAGAATGGTTACTTTTTCAGAAATAGAAAGCATTGCCAATTTGCCAATACCTTTTCTACCAATAACATTTCGCTTTGATTTATTATGTACATCATCTCTTCTTGAATAACCGACATTCAAAAACCTACCCTGAAAATCAGAGGGGCTCATTCCTTTGCCATTATCCTCGACGATAAGACCATTTTTATCGATAGTAATTTTTACTTCTGTTGCCTCCGCATCCCAAGCATTTGATATTGCCTCAGCAATAACGGTAGCAAAACTTCTATAAAGACCCCTACCTAGATGGTTTAAAACTTCTAGAGAGAACTGAAATTGAAATTGATTATCAGGCATATTGTTTTAGGTGTTTCTTTATACTCTTGCCGATAACAGAGCCCAGCCGTACAGGTACCGCGTTTCCGATAAACCTAGCAACTTTATTAATAATGATTGGTTCTGACTCAGGAACAAATTTATATGTATCAGGAAAAGTTTGAAATATCGCGGCTTCTCTAAGACTTATTGCTCGATCTTGTGTTGGATGACCATATCTACCATTTCCTAAACCAACACATTGGGTTGTCATAGTTGGGGATGGTTCATCCCAACTCATACGACCATACACTGTATGTCGGTAAGTGTGACCAGACTCTTTTTTGTGACAATCTAAAACTAAATCATCACTCCAACTATTAGAGCTACCGCCATTATGAGGAGTAGCTTTTATTCTTTTGATATTTATAGGCGCAAGCTTTCTTGATCGATGTAGAGGGTCTTTTTTGCTTACCTGGCCGTCTTTTATTGGTTCAAGGTGTTTGATAACATCACGCACTGTTACTCGCTTATCTTTATGGGTTCGCTTAATTAATTCAATTTCTCCCATTTTCGAAGCAAGGAGAACAAGTCTTCTTCTTTTTTGAGGCACACCAAATTCTGACACATCGACTACTTCGTATTTGTAATGATAACCGTTTTTTTCAAGAGTTTTTAGAAAACTTGTGAATGCGGGGTACTTATCTTTCACGGCAAGATTACTAACATTCTCCATTGAAACAATATCCGGCTGAGTCTCTGCTATTAATTGGGCAAATTTACTTAATGGTTCTAATTGTTTTTCAGTGATCGCATTAAGGTTTAATTTAGAAAAGGGTTGGCACGGGGCGCAACCGGCAAGAACTCGGACAGTACCTTTTTTTGATCCAAATAGTTTATTAATGTCTTCGGCGGTAACTTTTAGAATATCCTTATCGATGAATTGAGCTTTATTGTTGTATTCATATCCAAATTTACAACTTGAGTCGTTGTCTATACCAGCAACCACATCCAAACCTTCCTTGATTAGTCCGTGCGTCAAACCGCCGATACCGCAAAATAAATCAATGACTTTAATTTTTGAATTATTTTTCTTCATAATATGAATTTATTATAGCATTTTATCGACACTTTAATCTAGAGTATTCTCAATCAAAAGAAGTTTAAAACTTGTTGTAAAAATGCTAAGATACTTACTATGAGTGATCCGTTAGAAATGTTAGAAGTTATAGACGAGAACGATAATGTTATTGGTCTCGAGTCTCGTAAAAAAGTCCACCAAGATGGACTTCTTCATCGTGAAATACATATTTGGTTTTTTACTCCACAGGGTGAGCTCATTTTCCAACATAGAGCAAAAGACAAAGACACGTACCCAGACAAATTAGATGCTACTGTAGGTGGACACGTTGAACCCAAAATGTCGTACGAAGAAACAGCAGTCAAAGAATGCAAAGAGGAAACGGGGGTAGATATTGACCTTAATAAACTGGTTTTTCTTACTAAAATGCAAAAAAAGAGTTTTGATGAAGTAACAAAGCTAACTAACAATACAATCCGTAGTCAGTATGCTTATCTATACGAGGGTGCAATTTCCGATCTACAGGTAGAAGATGGTAAGGCAGAGGGTTTTGAAGCTTGGAAGCTTGATGATCTCCCTAATCTTTCTGAGGAAGATAAGAGTAAATTTATTGGACTCATTTTAAGAGAAGATATGTTAGAAATATTTAATAAAGCCAGAAAGATTTTATCAGTTTAATTTACATATTATGGAAACAATAAATTGGGCAGATTTTGAGAAAGTTGAACTTCGTGTTGGTACTATTATTGAAATACAAGATTTTCCTGAAGCTCGAAAACCTGCATATAAACTAACAATTGATTTTGGTGAGTTTGGAACAAAACGTTCAAGTGCTCAAATTACTAAACATTATAAAAAAGAAGACCTTGTTGGCAGACAGGTAGTATGTGTTATTAATTTCCCAACTAAACAAATTGGTCCATTTGTTTCAGAGTGTCTTACTACTGGATTTGCCGATGAAAATGGAGATGTTGTCCTTACTCAGCCAGAGCGAAAAGTACCTAACGGTGTAAAAATTTTCTAATTAGAGGCAAATTTCAAATATAAAAAGAGGTGTAACTTAATGAGCTAATGAAATTAGTCTATTTGTGTTTTCTAAATGAAAGCCTAGATCGCTATACAATCCAGCCCAGTCAAAAGTTCGAAATGAGTCCCTCCAGGCGAGCATTGAAAAGTGTAACCGCCTTTACGGGCGGTTTTTACTTTTCTTGCTCCCCCGGAGAAAGTGATATACATCACTTTCGTTAGGACTCGAAGCCCGATTGAGCAGATTTTGTGACTTTAAGGAAACAAAATCTCCAATCGGGGTACTGGTCGTGTAACGACCGAGATTCCTATTAAGAGGGTTAAAAAATCTTAATCCGCCTCTGGTGAATTTTTGATTGCTTAATCCCTGTAATGAGAAAACTCCATACCAAAGAACCCACTCTCAAACATCTCGTAAATGATTTGAATCTTGGTATAATAAAATTAAATGAAAAACAAACCAGAAAACAATACCACTAAATATATCGCAACCACACCAAAGGAAGCACAGACGGTACTCAAGGAATTACGAGCCATTATACGAGAGGTTGCCCCTACTGCCACTGAACGAACAGACTATTTCCAAATACCGGGATACTCCCTTGATCAATACAATTATTACCATGGAATGTTTGTTTGGTTTAGTTTTAAAAAACCGTACATACGTTTACATATATTACCTTCGGTTATAGAAAAATATGCAATAGAACTTGAAAAATACAAATTAACAAAATCTATCATCGGTTTCAAAGTTAGTGATAAGATACCAAAGTCGCTTGTAAAGAAACTTGTTAAGGAAAGTAGTAAAGCTATGAAAATGTTGAGTAGAATTAAGAAATAAGCACTCAGTATATATAATTTATTTTAGTTCTGAAGTACTAAAGTTTTAAATGTGCTCAAAAATCCACATTCCCCCAATTCTCTTTTTATCTTCTTCCAATTCAAAGTTCTGAACTCGTCCACTAGAGCGAGCCAAGAAATCTTAATCCGCCCCTGGTAGATTTTTGATTTTTTAGAATCCCTCAGGCAAGAAATACACCTTATAAACAATATATTTTATACTCCTAAGCAGGGTTTATAACTATTAAGAAGATGTTATACTTTATGTATGAGTGATCCATTAGAAATGTTAGAAGTTATAGACGAAAGCGATAATGTTATTGGTCTTGAAACTCGCAAAAAAATCCACCAGGACGGACTACTTCACCGTGAAATACATATTTGGTTTTTTACTCCACAGGGCGAAATCATCTTCCAACATAGAGCAAAAGATAAAGACACATACCCAGACAAATTAGATGCTACGGTAGGTGGACACGTTGAACCCAAAATGTCTTATGAAGAAACAGCAGTCAAAGAATGCAAAGAGGAAACGGGTATAGACATTGACCTCAACAAGCTGATTTTTCTCACCAAAATGCGCAAAAAGAGTTTTGATGAAATAACCAAACTTACAAACAATACAATTCGTAGCCAGTATACCTATTTGTATGAAGGTGCGATTTCTGATCTACAAGTCGAAGATGGCAAGGCAGAGGGTTTTGAGGCTTGGAAGCTTGACGATCTCCTTAATCTTCCTAAGGAAGATAAGAGTAAATTTATAGGGCTTATCTTAAGTGAAGATATGCTTGAACTTTTTAGAAAAGCGAAAGAAATGCTAATAAAATAATTCTATTTATAAAAACTCAACTTTCTAAGACAGAATATAATCTTACCTATTCAAAATATCCATACAATATTCAATAGCATCATCCGCCCTTTCAAAAACTGGATATCCATATTTTAGAGCTTCTTCTTTGTAATGCGGTCTTTCAATATTAAAAAACGTTTTTGCCTCCAATTCTTGTAACTCTAGAGTATCACCCCAGCGAGGACGTTTAATATTTCTTTCCAGTACTTCTCCAAGAGAAGATCCAATGAGTACCACACTATCAAAACCCAAATCTCTCTTCACTAAATACGGCAACATATTTACACATTCAAAGATAATGGGTCTTGACTCATTTTCAAACTTTGATATTTCTTTAAGAAAGGCTGGCCAAAGCCCTTCTGATTGAGCGACCAAATTCCCCCACTGTTCTTCAGGACTTGTTGTCGATAGATATGTTTTCTCATCTTGATCTAAATAAAAGTTAGTCCATTTTTTATACTGATCATCAGCTGAAAGTTCTTCACGAAAATCATCAAGAATTACAGCAATACCGCCTACTTTTTCGGCAACTAATTTTGCTAAATAAGATTTACCTGCGGTTGGGATACCTGTAATACAGAGTCTTTTGCCCTTATGATTCATCTTCGTATTTTATCATTTCTCGGATTTATTTGCTAAAATATAGACAAATGATCAAAGAATATATTAACTATTTAAAACAAAATCCAAAAGGTTACTGGTTCAAAGCCAAGCTATATGGCTGGGGCTGGACACCGGCCAAATGGCAAGGATGGCTAGTTGTTTTTGTATACATACTATTTATTTCCATTCTTATACTTACGAGAGAAGAGTCTATTCCTGGGAATCCTGATTCGGGAAGTAATTTCCTTACATTCGCATTACCAATTATGTTGCTCACGACCCTTCTTATTTTTATTTGTTACAAAAAAGGAGAAAAGCCACGTTGGCAATGGGGACTACCCAAGAATAATAAATAGGGTGTGGTGTAGACAAATGTTATACTCTAAATATTATGAATAAAAAATACTTTGTTATTCCTGGTAACCCAGCCGTTGCGGGTGAATATATTTCTTGGATAGATGAAATAAAAAAAGAAAAACCAGACTTAGATGTTTCTTATGCAACTTCTTACGTTATCTTTGATAGAAAATTAAACTACAAAAAGTATCACGACGAGATGATTCATCATTATGAACAAACCATATGCAAACCAGATAATCCAGAAAAGATCATACTCATTTCACATTCTGCAGGAAGTTATTTTGCTCTTAGATTACTAGAAAAATACCCAGAAAAAATTGAAAAAATAATTATATTATTTCCATATATTGGATACAGTACAATAAAGCTACTTAATTTTGTATATATACCCTATTACATAGACCGTCTTTTGCCTCTTTCTGAAACAGTCTCTGCTTGCAAAAATATATTAAAACTTTGGTATAAAGATATCGTAAATATTTCAAAAACAGAACTCACAGCAAATCTAAGATTTGGCGTTCGTCAATGCACTTATTTTATTAAAAACAAGTTTGATATAGAAAAAATAAAAGGTTACAAGGATAGAATATTTTTCTTGTATGCAAAAGAAGACAAATGGTGTCCAGAACAAACAATTAATCTGATGAATCCAGTTTGTACACACCAAGAGACATTAGTCCCTCACGATTTCATTGTTTCTAAGGAACACAGAAACCAAATAACAAAGACCATACTACCTCATTTATAAAACCAGTCTCGAAGGACTTTTGGCAAAAGATTAAGAAGACCGAACACTACTTTTGCACTTCTGACAACGACATCCGTATGGTTTGATATGAGCATCAACATACTCTTTGCCATAGTCATAACACAATTCCTCCCCTTGCTTTATAGAACGTGTTGCAAATATAAAAATCCGCGACTTATGTATGACAGGTTCTGTATTTGGTCGACAAGAATGGTTGATATATCGAGCAATATTATCTCTTCCCCTCCCATCGATAGTGAGTCTCTCGTTAATTTCAAAAAGATATTTGCTGCGACTTGTGTATTTTTCACCTTGAGTAAGAGCGCGACCTGTATATTCAATAATACACACACCCTTCTGGATATCTTCTAAAGCAAAAAGTCCAAGACCCGCCCTAGATCTTTTGACTACAACTTTTACTAAACCGGGGTTATATTTTCTTTTCATTTGTTTTACGATGACTGCACCCAGGCCAACAACAAGGACGTTTCTTCCCTTCTTGTATACTTTCAATCAATAGTTGTATTCTTTTGTTTTTGGTTTCGTTCTTTTTGGCATCCTGAATCCAACATATCCACTCATTGCGCGCCAGAGGGGTGAGATTCTCCCATAACAGAAGATTTGCGGATGATTGTGTAAATAATTCTTGAAGCGCTACGGGCAATGCGTGCACTACACCGCCAGAAATTTGTGTCTGAGCCATTTATAGATTATACCAAAACCCAAACAAAATTTCTTGATTTTAGACGATTTTTAATATACACACATAACCAAAACCACCCCTTCTAAGGGGTGGTTTTGGTTATAATTATTCTTTGTGTTTTTTCTTGGCAAAGTGTAATCCAACAAAATAAGGCCAAACAAAGAGCCCGAACACTCCTTGCCAAAAACTAAGTCCTAAAAAACCAATAGTAAATAACCAGCCCACAATCCAAAGTATTTCGTAATTCATATACCGATATTATATCATATTTAGACCTCGCACAACTCGGCAAACAGCTCACTTGGCTTCATATATGTCGATAAGTTGTCTGGGGGCGTATCAGTATAATCAAAGCTATGTGTGGCATCAGTAAGCGGATTTGGGGCGTCAGGACCACACTCATCAGTTATCTGAACCGTCGCAGGGGCAAATAATACATTGTTGCGATATAGGACCTGCACTCTATGATTTCCAGCTTCAAGTCGAAATTTTTTGTTTTTTGTACCCACACGAATAATCATCGGGTTTTTTATACCTTCCTTGAGTATATCTTGCCAAAGTCCGTCCAAATCAACAGGGCTTCCGTCCGCCAAATCAGCTTGAGAACTTACATCCGCACCACGATATTTCCACAACCAAGCGGTTGGAACAAGTTCAATCTTTCCTTCTTGTGCAAGTTGATGATTACGCCAAGGCTCTTTCATTAGACTTATATTTTAGCATATTTAGATACCTTAACCTATTTCCACTAGGTCTTGCTTAGCGGAGCCCATCTGTGCTTTGAGAGACCTATGTAAAGTGCTCGTTTCAAACATAGTCAAATGTTATTTTGAAAGTATCCTGCTTTTTCTTACCTTTATATCGACAACTTCAAAAGAGCCGTTTTTAATTTCACCTCGAATAAAAACAGAATCACCTATTTTGAATTTCTTGTTTATTGCTTCTTTTGAGAAGATAATAGTTGAACTTGAGTATATTGCACCTTTAGTATCATCGATTTCCACAACGACTTCATCTCCACGAACCTCAGATACAACCCCCCTTAGAATACCAGAACCCAAAGGGAGAGGTTTTTGAGCATTCTTATACAACCTATCGATTGGAGAAGGTAATCGGTTTTGATTAGAATTTTTGAGTAAACGTGGGTGGATTGAGGTTAAATTGATAAGCGCACCACCAATACACATCACTACAATAAGTCCGAGAAGAAGATATAAAATAGGAATTTTGTAACCAAACTTAAATGACCGAAGGAAATATTCAAGCAAACATATTAAACAAATTTCGATAATAAACAAGTACCAAGGAAACAACTTCAAAAACACTTGAAATCCTGTTGGACCAAAACCCATCAATGAAGTGTGATCACCCACCTCCATAGAGAAGAAAATAAAACTCGATAGAAAAACACCTATAATCCCAATAAGAAGTAGTAGTAAAATTACACCAACCAACTTGATCGTAAAATACGCTTTCGGTGTTACCGATAGTTCGTTGTTCTGTATCTTTTCAAGAACGTTTTGTATTATGTTGTCTTTGGTTAGTTTATCGTTCATAGTGTTCTTGGTTCATTTTTTCACAAATCTTTTTTAACATTTCTCTTCCCCGCTTTACTCTTATCCCTACTGTTCCGATTGGTACCTGAAGAATATCTGATATCTTTTTATAACTAAAGTCTTCTAGATAATGCAAAATAATAATTTCTCTATATTTCGGCTTAAGTGCCTCAAGTCCGATTTCGATCATTTTTTGCATTGCTTCATACTCTCTTTCTTCTTCTTTGGGATCCTCATACACAAGATGTGACACAAGAGTATCGAAGTCAAAAGAAGGCAAATACATACGCTGTTGTTTAAGCTTATTTACAAATGCATTATGTGCAATCCGATAAATCCAAGGAGAAAACTTAAGCGAAAGGTTAAAGCTATGAATATTTTTGAATGTACTTATAAATACATCTTGAACAATGTCATCAATATTATCTTTGCTCGATAGAAATTTGGTACCATAACGTGAGAGCTTCTTTTCGTAACGTTTCATAAGGGTACCAAATTGCTCTTTTTCTCCCTGCTGAACAAGCCGTGCTATTTCTTCATCGGTTTGGTCACCAGAATCTGTTGTAGTGGTCATATATACTATTACAACCTAATTTGCATTTTATTTCAAATAGTTTCCCTTTCTATTCCAAAAACGACCCATATATGGGTCGTTTTTTTGTTTGTTTTAGTTAGAAACGTGACTATTTGGTCCCTTCAAACCCATTCCTTTGTGTCCCATACCTCTAAGGAGATACGCATACTTTTGAGGGATATTATTATCTTTTATCCATTCTTTTATATCCTCTTGATGTTTCTTCATCTTTTCTTTACGTTCTGAAGCAGTCAGATCTTTAAAAGATTCTTTGTTGACTTCTCGTGCAGACGCAACTTCTGTAATTTTTGCAAGAATAAGATTTGCTTGAGCTTGAGTTAATTCACCATTAGTTACTGCTTTGCTCAATTTTTCTGAAAACATTTCTTTATGCTTTTGTTGCATTTCTTCGTGATGTTCTTTCATTACTCCATCAACAACAGATTTAACTTCTGATGTATTTAGATTAAATTTACTTGCAATAGCACTCACAAGTGAGTTCATTGGATTTTGCTTTTCTACTTCTGACGCATAGACGCCTCCACTTATTGCGACCGCCCCGAGCACAAAAGCAGTGGCAGCAATCATTTTTGATTTTTTTGATATATGTAACAAGTTATTTTTCATTGTAATAATACGTTTAACTAATAAACCATGGTGTAAGCAGATTATTACCTACTTACACTTACTAATACAATCCAAAAAGGAATTTATTTCATTTTCTGCTAGGTCTTGCCTAGCGGAGGCTATGTTATTAAAAAAGCCCCACCCCAGTCCCATCTCAATTAGCCAAATGAGCAAGATCATTCCAAGACATAATTCGCCACTTCTTTTTTTCCTCATTAAACATAAATTTAGATACACCCGTGTTGTCCATAATCAAGACGTCATCAAAATTTCTGATTAAATCCTCATTGAGAACTTCACCATGAGTAAAATATGCTGCTAAAGCTTTTAGGAAAATCGCATGACTGACGATTACCGTATGTCTTGATGTAAGATCTTCCAAGAAATTCTTGGTTTCATCTAGACGGATTTTTAGTTGCTTAAAATCTTCTACATATCCATACACACCTTCAAGAGAGAAGCTACCTCGACGCTCCTTCAAAAACTTTCTGGATTCAGACTTTACGCCTGTAACCTTCTCGATCTCCTCCGCCGTTTTTTGAGTCCTTAAAATCCCTGAATGATAAATCGCATCTATAGTGATATGTTTAAATCGCTTTGCAACTGAAATTGCCTGCTTTAGCCCATCATCAGACAAAACATCTTCAGAGCCATTAAAATGTGGATCAAGATTTGATAGACATTCGGCATGCCTAATGAAATAGATATATTTTCTCATTCTTTTAATATTGGTTCGATTATCAAATTTCCAATAACGATTTATATACTTTCAACCTATCTCAGTCTTCAAAAACTTTTTTCTAAATACTGCGGGACTTGGAATCTCTTCCTCCTCTTATAGACCCCGCAAAATATATTTTCATAGTTATATTATAACGCTAAATAAGGGAAATAATAAATTCACCTTTGTGCTAGGTTTTGCCTAGCGGAGGCTATGTTATTAAAAAAGCCCCACGTAATACGAGGGCTTGGTGACCGCGCGGGAGACTTCCCGCGCGGCATAAATGTGCTGTAAATGTTACAACGTAAAGAGGGTTTCCGGATTATCTTCCTTTGTCAAAATACGTCCACCTTCGTAAAACGGTGCGATACTCCCCGCCGACCACTTGACCAAACGGTACAGCGTTGCGAACAGGAAGTCAGGGGCTTTACCTCCTTGTACACCAACAAGCTCAGCACCACGACGTACATTGTCCATCATCCATGCAACGAGTGTCAGGTGATACGGATTACGTTCCACTTCCCCCTTATGGCAGGTCAGAGCGGCAATCATGTCGGCAAGGTCTTTCTCACCGACTTCTACCATCAGATTTGGTTTGGCCATTGGCCGCCAAAACTCAGTTTCAACAACGAAGCACTCGAACTCACGTGGCATTTTTGCCAACGCATCCATAAGCAAGTGGTGCACACCGATGTGAGTACCATTGGCATCTTCGACATGAGGGAAGAAGATGGTGTGGGGTTGCTCTTCGGTGAGAATCTTGACGACCTCACCCACCATTCTTCCCCATGCACCCGGATCATTGGTGCGTGTCTGAAACGTTACCTTTTCGAGACCATTTGGAAGCCCCATTGGCAGAAGTTCAAAGCCGATGAAGTCACAAGCCTCTCGCAATTCTGCAAGGCGCGCAACTTGTCTGTCTTTGTTGCTACCGAGCGTGACCGCCACATTTATTGCACGCATCAACATCTCCTGATACATACGAAGCAGGAGTGCTCCCATAATGCATTCGTCATCCGGGTGTGGCGCCCAAAAGAGGGCTTTGCGCGCTCCGAGAGGAATCGAGGGTTTCTTTCTGGATACATATTCTCCAAGAGGAAATTGAGAGGCCATTGATACGGCATCTCCGAGTAGTCTTACGAAGGGTATGAAGTGATTTGGGTTCATGGTTGGGTTGTTCAGTTGTGGTTGATGTTGGAAGCTGTCCAACGCAGGTACTCTCCCACGTTCAAATAATGGGATTAAGAGGATTCTAGCAATAAGTCTGGGGAATGTCTAATGAATAAGATAGAGATTAGGTGTAAGCAGATTATTACCTACTTACACTTACTAATACAATCCAAAAAGGAATTTATTTCATTTTCCGCTAGGACTTGCCTAGCGGAACTCATCTTCTCGATCTATTCTATAAATCAATAATCGTGAGATTATTCGGATTTTTTATCTCTTCAGTACTCGTATCCTTAACAATCGGTAAAACAAGATCGGTTAGTATTCCTTTAACTGAGAAACCTGATTCAAAGTATAGCTTTGTCTCCTGTAATGAATCAGTTTTTATATTTCTACCAATAGTAATATGTGGTCTAAAGTTTTCTTCATACTCTACAGTAACTTTATGGACATATTTAGAAAATTCTCTTAGAAGTTCCTTCAAGCCATTTTGGAGCTCATAAATCTTATTAGCGTTTTTGGCAAGCAACATAAAGGTGTATGAACTATCTTGTTCTTGATCACATACAAGATCATTAAATTCAATCTTTTTGTCTTCTAAGATAAACTTGTTTTCATCTAAAAATCTAGCGACTTTCGATTTCAATTCATCCATTTTTGCTTCGTCTACATACCGTGGCTGGATCAATGTGATATGCAAATCATATGCTTCATCATATTTATTTCGAAAATCATCAAACCAGTGAGGTTTTTGAGTTAAATTTAATCTTAAATATATGGCAAATATTTTCATACTGCGGTTTGTGGATGAAGTTACGAATTATTTTATATCTCAATCAATATTCATTATAGTGAGTCCTGTAGCTTTCCATAAATAACATGTGACTTCTGCTTGAACTTTATGTTCAGTTCCTTCTGGAGAAATGGCTACATAGTATTTAGTACCGAACTGATCATCTATTTCCTTTATAGATACAAATTCTTTATGCGACGCTAGGATTATTTTCTCGCTGTCAGGTCCACACATTTGGCTAAAATATACCACCCATCCAATATACAAAAATATACACAACACAATAAGTAATACAATTATCTTTATAGCATGTTTGATTTTTTTGTATTCTTTCATTTGAGTTGCTGGCGTCCTTGAGCTAGAACCGTAGCGGTTAAGCCCAGTAAGGTTATTACTAATAGTTTTATCTTATCATTTCGACGCGTCTTGAGCACTCGATATATCTAACCAAGATTTAACTTTTCCATTCGTTTCACCAAAGCGTCTTTACCACCCTCAAGAACACTCACGATATCTTCCTGAATCTTTCCATCTTCAATCCCACCATTATGATACTCTATCGAATTCCCTTTATTTTCAGCCACTATCACATTCTCAGAATCAGATAGTAAGAGTAGGTTTGGACTATGTGTAGCAATTATTACTTGACGTCTTTCTTTCTGATCTAAAATTAGCTTTTTTAGATCATCAGAAATTCCAGAAACATCAATATCATTCTCGGGCTGATCAATAATTATTGGATATCCACTTTTAGATAGATTGAATATAAGATCCAATAGTGCCATAGCTTTTTGCCCACCCGTCATATTCTCAAAATCTACCTGTCCTGAGCCGTTCTTATATTTAACAGATTTTGTAAAATCTATATCATACCGACAACTTAGAAGAGCGACTAGGGCACTTTCCTTATTTCCACCGGTGGTCTTTAATTTTGCTGTATCTGAATCATCAATAATATCTTTAACAATCTCTGTCAGTTCAGCTTTATCAAAATCTTTACCGTCAGTTATAAACTTCTTGAATCGCTCGCCAGAACGACCGTCAATATGGACATCAAAAAATCTATTTTTATAAGACCCAATATCATAACTGACTGTGAAATCAAAAGTTATGAAAGTAAAGTCGCTGAACTCATTCTTGAGAGTTTCAACTACTGCATCGATTTTTATTTTAAACGATAAATATAGATCAGTAATCTCTTTAATAATTTCTAGCTTTTTTGCTTTTGAATCTGTGATGAATTTATCAAGTTTTTCTATTTCCTTTTTCTCTTCATCAAGTTTATTAATTTCGTTGAGCACTTTTTCTACAGTTTTGTTTTGTTGCAACTTCACGGTTATAGGTTCAAGTTTTTTTTCGGCAACACTCTTTGCTTCTTTCTTCGCTTTAACCTTTTTTGTTAGATCAGCCAACAAGCTCTCGAGATATGTTTTTATCTCTTGGCTAGAAAGTTGCTCTATGTGCTTTTGTATTAAATCTAAAGTCGTCTGTGATAATCCGAAGAATGCTTCATCATCAACGGTGATAAAACTTACTTCGTCATCACTGTTGATGTTTTTTATAATCTGAACATCTTGTTCCAAAAGTTTAATTTCCCCAGTCAGAGAGGTAATTTCTGAAGAATATTTTGTCTGATTAATGATGTCCGTATTGGTTATATTAATCTTGCCGAGTTTGTTTATTTCTTTTTGTTTGGTTACTATTGCTTTATCTTTGTCCTCAGCTTTTCCAAGAGGTTTAAGTTGGTTAGCAGTATCTATAATCTGCTTATGAAGATTTAACACCTCCTTAACTTTGGCGTTAATTTTAAGTTCTATTGAATTAACAGCATCATTCTTATTTGCATCTGCATTTTTGAACAAATCATTATTAAACAAACGAGCACGAAGCATATTGTCTCTCTCGTCATAATTCTCCCCATCTTCATAAGTAATAGCCGATAAATAATTTTGTTGGATATATTCAACAAATTTATTATCAGATAATCCGTCACACCAGTAAATTTTAAACTCACTTAGTTTCTTAATCTCTTTTACATCACTCCCTAGCACATTAAAAACGATATGTTTAAGTAAAACAGATTTCCCTGCCCCTCGTTTACCAATAACGGTATTTAGATCCTTATTAAAGGGTATTATATATGTTTTTCCATCTTGTTTATATTCCACTCTGTCTATAAAAAGTTCTGGAGATGAGTTTTTCTTTTCAGACGGATTTCTTTCTTGGATTAATACACGGTTATCATAATCCACGACAGCTTGTCTTAGTGTCTCAAAGAAACATGTTCCCTTAACCCATGAATACTTAGTTCCAATCTCATCAACGCTGTGTGCATCACTACTTTGAAACAATGCTTTGCAGACTAATGGTTTCTCAACATCCTGACCAGTCCAGAATTTAATATCGTCAGCAATGTTTGCAACCTTACCACTAGAATGAATTATAAAATTTGATTCTTTGGTTAATGATTCGTACATTTGAGAGCTTCTAGAATTTCCTTTACCCCTAGAAAGCATCCCAATAAGGGTTTTGCTTTTTATGTCTGCAAGAGCCGGGTCGGCAAGGGTTTCGGTGACTTTATTGAACTCCACTACAGCAACCTTTTTATCAGCATCAGTTGAAACGGTGTTTAATGGTTTTTGAGTTCCTAATATAGAGCAGTTTAATTTAGTTAAAAATGTTTCAATATCTTGTCGAGTCAACTCGTTTGAAAAAATAAGGTGCAAATCACAACAATCATCCTCTTTGTTTGTGTAGGATAACCTCAACTCTAAATTCAAAAATACCAAAATTCCTTTTTTTTCAATTTTTGATCTAAGTACCCAGTCATTCTCATTAAAATTAAAGTAGTTAGTTAAACCTACTACCTTAATGTCTTCAGCAACAATCTTCTTTATATACTCATCTTCAGTCGAGGGGGCGAATTGATTATTTACAGATGTGTAAAAAGAATGTAGGTGTAAGTCCCACTTTTTCCATTCTGATCCTCTTAGGTTGACATGTTCTTTATCCATATGTTTAGCTATCACTAGCTATCTTTGAGCCAGTCCAAGTTGGCTGCGGGACTTGGAATCTCGAAACTTACAGTTTCAGTACACCTTTTGGCTAAAATTTTCTTAAAATCAATTTTAGGCTCAAAAGGTCTTCGAGTCCAAGGCGAAAGTGCGTTTAGCACTTTCTTCCCGAAGTAAAAAAGCAAAGCTTTTTTTGCTGACTACCTCGGTTGCGAACCCCGTGGGCCGAGACCCCATAAGCGTTATTGCGACGATTTCAGTATACCAAATTGAGGCCTCTCAGTCAGGCCTCGGTAGACACAATAGACACTATAAAAAGGGGCTGAAAAGTGTCTAGTAATTAGAACAAAAATCACCCATCCTTCCTGTGGGTGATTTAAGAAACTTTTAAGATAGCTTACATCTGCCAGGGCCAGGGTAGAAAGGCTTGAATCGGATTTACGTTAGGAAACGCATCACCAATTCTAGGCCTGAGAAGATTTGCGAGATATCGTTCTATCCCATCACGATATGGGCTGAGAACTGGTGCCCATGTCACACGTAGATTTGGATAAGCCGTAATAGCTGTATCCCTACGGTGTGCTGAAAGGCGATCTCGAATAATTCCTTGTCCGACTCTGATCACTGGACCTCCTGCTTGCCAGATGATATATAGACCTTCCATGTTATTGAAGTGAGCGTGACTCAAATCAACATTCATAAAAGGCCCCCATATATCGCCCTGACATTTCTGCCATTGTAATTCCATATCAGTATAGGGTGAATTTGCAATACTATTTTTTACGTCCTCTTCCTGTATCGCCATTTCCCGGCTTGGGAACTCGCTCAACAGTAGTAGTACCAGGACGTCGCTCAGCTTCTCTCACGGGAATGAATTGACCATTCCGAGAGTCTCTACCAAGCGGAAACGTTTTCGATTGTGTACTCATCTTGTGTAACTTTATTGCTTGCTGGGCGTCAGATATGATAGAGTATAGGTGTTAAGGCTTTACTTTTTTCATAGCTATATCGAATAATCGACACGGAGCGTTTTTAGGAAGGAAACTCCTATTTGATTTAAACGCCCAGAAAGGCTACCAATTTTGGTGGCCTTTCTCGATTTTTAATACCAATTAAGTCTATCTAATTGTTCTTTAAATGTTTCAGCAGTCTTCATGAATTTTTCGATAGATCCATTGAAAAAGCCAGCCCTCAAAGGACCCCAATTTCCACCTTCTACTTTTGCTGTTTCCAGTAGTTGCAAAAAGGGGCTTTCGGCAAAACCTCTATCGTGTTTCCAGCCGAATCGTCCTACAGGACCCCAACCACGTCCAGTTGCCTCTGAATATGCAAGCGCAAAATATATTTCAAATTCATCGAAAAAGACCTCATAACTTCCTCCCAAGAAAAGTAAATTTTCTAGGGGCTCTTTTAACATACTAAAAAGATGTTCACTACGAGGTACATGTTTTCGCTCAAGTCCAGGTATCCATTTCCACGAATTTCCTATATCGGAAAGATTTGCGGCAGTTGGTACTACCAGCGGATAGCGTTTTCCGCTAGCTGAAGAAACTGGCACAGCAGTATGCAGTATAATTTTCAAGGCTTCGAAATTTTTCGCTGACAGCGCAGATATCCCAGCAGAATACATTAACAGCTGGAGCGGATACCATCCGAAATGAATCCAAATTGTTAACCCCGAAGAGCCCTTATCGGTTTCACTAAGACGAGTGAGTATCTTTTCCAGTAAAGTGATTTGTTCGGAATTACCCCATTTGGTAAGCAAAATAACAATTTGCTGTAAGTTTCCGGTTATCTTCTCGTAACGTTCCATTCGCTCTAGGAATTCTTCTGGTGACACATTTGCGCCTTGTACGGGAAAATTCTGAATACTGGTAGCACTGATAAATTCCTTCACGTGATCAGTAATAAAGTCATCAAGT
>CAYLQP010000006.1:19559-51724 GCA_964386665.1 uncultured Candidatus Saccharibacteria bacterium | reverse complement strand
CAGGTCACGCCGACTACATCAAAAACATGATTACAGGTGCTGCTCAAATGGACGGTGCAATTCTTGTAGTTGCAGCAACTGACGGATGTATGCCACAAACAAAGGAACACATTCTTCTTGCTCGACAAGTAGGAGTACCTCGAATTATCGTATTTCTAAACAAATGCGATATGGTGGACGACAAGGACCTTATTGACCTTGTAGAAGCTGAAGTACGAGAAGAGCTTACAAAACGAGGTTACGATGGAGATAATGCCCCTGTAATCAAAGGATCTGCTCTTAAAGCACTTGAAGCAACAGGAGTTGAAGATGAATGGTCAAAACAAATCCTCGCTCTTGCTGAGGCACTCGACACATACATTCCAGTTCCAGAGCGCGAAACTGATAAACCATTCCTTATGCCAGTTGAAGACATCTTCTCAATTGAAGGACGAGGAACTGTGGTAACAGGAAAGATTGAACGAGGAATCTGTAAAGTGGGAGAAGAATGTGAAATCGTTGGACTTAAAGATACTGCAAAAACAACTATTACTGGTATCGAAATGTTCAACAAGCAACTTAACGAAGGGATGGCTGGAGACAACGCTGGGATCCTTCTTCGAGGTACAAAGAAAGAAGATATTACTCGAGGGCAAGTACTCTGTAAGCCAGGTTCAGTTAAGCCTCATTCAGAGTTTGAATCAGAAGTATACATCTTGAAAAAAGAAGAAGGTGGACGACACACTCCATTCTTTACAGGATACAAACCACAATTCTACATTCGAACAACTGACGTAACAGGAGAAGTATCTCTAAACGAAGGTGTAGAAATGGTTATGCCAGGGGACACAGTAACTTTCAAAGTTAAACTTGTAGCACCAGTTGCCCTTGAAGAACAACAAAGATTTGCAATTCGAGAAGGAGGAAAGACTGTAGGAGCTGGAGTTGTGACTAAAATCGTTAAATAAAGAATATAGAGGGATAGTGTAAGAGGACAAACTCCTCTTACACTCTTCTATCTAGAATTCAACATCAAAATGACAACTAAAGATACAAACAAAAAAACAATAAAAAAATCTGCGGAAACTGCTGGATCGAAGCTTCGAATTAGAGTAAGGGCTTACGATCACAAGATTCTTGATGCATCAATTAAACAAATTATTGATACAGCTCTTCGATATGAAGCAAAAATTTTGGGACCGATTCCACTTCCAACAGAAATTCGAAAATACACAGTCAACCGAGCTTCATTTGTGTACAAAAATGCACGAGAACAATTTGAAATGAGAACTCATAAACGACTCATTGATATTGTAAGTCCAAACGCAAAGGTTATTGAAGCGCTCTCAAACTTGAATCTACCTTCAGGAGTCAATGTTGATCTAAAAATGATTTAATCCTTATATTATCTTTATGAAATTCATACTTGCAGAAAAACAAAATATGACGCAAATCTTCGATGCTTCAGGGAAAGTATATGGGGTTACTGTTTTGAATGCACCAGAAGGAAAAGTTGTTCAAGTAAAAACAAAAGCAACTGATGGGTATACCGCAGTTCAAGTTGGATTTGGAACAAAAAAAGCAAAACGAATCTCAAAACCAGTTCTCGGACATATGAAAGATCTAGGAACCTTCAAAGTTCTTCGAGAATTTCGTCTCGAAAATGAAGAAAATCTTCCAAAAGTAGGGGATTCAGTTAATCTTGATACTTTTAGCGAAGGAGATATGATAAACGTTTCTTCTATTACAAAAGGAAAAGGATTCCAAGGTGTTGTAAAACGACACGGGTTTGCCGGAGGACCTCGAACTCACGGACAAAGACATTCAGAGCGAGAACCAGGATCAATTGGAGGAGGAGGACGAGACGGAGGACGAGTAGCAAAAGGAATGCGAATGGCCGGAAGAATGGGAGGAGACCGAGTAACAATCAAAGGACTTAAGTTGGTCAAAATCGACAAAGAAGCAAATCAGATTTATGTCTTTGGAGCAGTGCCTGGAAGAAAAGGAACTGTAGTTGAAGTAAAATCAGAAAAAGCATAGACAAACTTAAAAAAATAAGTAATATGGTAGAACGTAGAAAGTAGTATGTAAGAGTGCTACACACTCTAAAAAAAAGTCACAATTCGAAATTAAAAACATATGGAAACAAAAATATACAACCAAAAAGGAAAAGAAACAGGGAAGATCAATCTTCCAGAAGAAGTTTTCGGGCTCTCTTGGAATGCTGACCTTGTTCATGAGGTTGTGACTTCGCTTTTATCGTCTGCTCGAACACCAGTTGCACATACAAAAACTCGTTCAGAAGTTTCAGGAACTGGTAAGAAGCCTTGGCAACAAAAAGGAACAGGTCGTGCTCGACACGGGTCTCGACGAAGTCCTATTTGGGTTGGAGGAGGTGTTGCACACGGACCACGAAACGACAAGAATTATGATCGAAAAATTAACCGAAAAGTAAAAGCTAAAGCACTTGCAACAGTTCTTTCGGCTAAGTACAAAGATGGTGAGATTATTTTTGTTGATTCACTTTCTTTTGACGCACCTAAAACAAAAGACGCAAAAGAAGTACTTTCTAATCTTTCGAAAGCTGGATTTGAAAAACTACTTACAAAGAAAAAGAATAGTGCTGTTGTTGCTCTTGCAAAGAAAAATCGAAATACAGAAAAGAGTTTTTCAAATATGAAAAATGTTTCTGTTACAGAAGCAAGAAACCTCACGGTACTTGATATTCTTTCTTCAAAATACCTTGTAATTGAAAATGCAGAAGCGGCTTTAAAAACATTGGTAGATCGAATAGCAATAAAATAATATGAATACTCACCCAGGAAAAATTTTAATGAAACCACGAGTGACTGAAAAGTCTGCTGTTCTCGCAGAATCACAAAATGTGTATGTATTTGAAGTTTCAAACAAAGCAAATAAACTTCAAGTTGCAAAAGCCATTGTTACTCTCTACAAAGTACATCCAGTTAAAGTAAACATTGTAAAACTTCCAAAGAAAAATATCTTTTCAAGAGGGAAAAAAGGAACTACTAAGGGAGTGGTAAAAGCTTATGTTTTCCTTAAAAAAGGAGATAAGATAGAACTTTCCTAACATTTAGATGTTAGGCTCTAGCAGTTAGGAAATCTACAAGCTAGAGCCTAGAGCCTAAAAAACTAAAAACTAAAAAATGAAAACATACAAACCAACAACAAAATCAAGACGACATACTGCAACGGTTACGTACCGAGGGGTTTTGACTACTGCAGAACCTTTTAAGGCGCTTACAAGTGGTTTTACACGAGCAAACGGACGAAACAACTATGGACGTGTAACTTCTCACCATAAAGGAGGTGGACATAAGCGATTGTTTAGAGATATTGATTTCAAATTCAACAAACTAAACATTGAAGCTGCTGTTGAAACAATCGAATATGATCCAAACCGATCTGGTTTCGTTGCTCTTGTTTGCTACAAAGATGGAGAAAGACGATATGTATTAGTTTCAAAGAATGTGAAGGTAGGTGATACATTTATTGCAGCAGAAAACGCTCCAATCAAAACTCTTAACCGTGTTCGACTTTCAAATATCCCAGTTGGTACATTTGTATACAACATCGAAATCAAACCAGGTGCTGGAGCAGTTCTTGTTCGATCTGCAGGAAACTTTGCTGAAGTAATTGCACAGGATGCTGGATTTACACTTATCAAACTTCCTTCAACAGAAGTACGAAAAGTTCACGATACTTGCTATGCAACAATTGGAGAAGTATCAAATGAAGAACATCACCTTGAAAACTTCGGAAAAGCAGGAAAAAGTCGATGGAAGGGTATCCGACCGAAAGTACGAGGAACTGCTATGAACCCAGTTGATCACCCTCACGGAGGAGGAGAAGGACGACAAGGACGAGGTCTACGAAGAGCAAAGACACGAACAGGTCGCCCAACAGGAAAAGGTCAAAAGACACGAACTCCAAAGAAATATTCAAACAAATTTGTTATCTCACGACGAAAAGTTGGAAAAGCACGATAAGAGAGCACTCCAGAGAACACTTTTTTCAAAACATGAAATTTTTGTACTCAAAAATTTCTCCGTACGCCCTCAGTCAGGGCTTCCGAGGTTTTGAAAAAGGTGTTTTCTTTCGTTAAGAATAGTAGGTGCGGTGACTGAATATTCATTTTTTTTATTGACAATAAATATAGGGGGGGGGTGTATCATTACTTTGTTTATTAATAATATAAAATATTTATGAGTCAAAGTCATGAGAGTGCTCCAAAAACTTATACAGTTGTTGAAATGCATGATGGTAGTTTTGATTATGTAGCAGATGATGAGTTAGAGACTAAGTTAGAGGAATGGAATGCCAATCTTCAGGGTAATGTGAAAAGCGTTACAATCCACTCTAGAAGTGGTTTGACCAAAGAAGAGGCAATAGATGCAATACAATCGGTGGAGCAAAAATAGAGGATCTTTGAAAAACCGCCTCAAAGGCGGTTTTTCTTTTATAAATAAGGGAATTTGACACCTTGTTGATTTCCTTATAAATTTAATCATGATCTAATGTATAAAAAAGAGTGGTTTTTACCTAATTCATTTGACAATTTAAAAGTATTTGATAAGATAGTTGAAAGCTCTAAAAAGAGCTATTTTGTTTGGAATTCATTAAATTAAATGGCACGATCAATAAATAAAGGACCATATGTAGACGAGCGGCTTTTGTCAAAAATTGCCGGAAAAAGACCATCAGAGGCTGGGGTTATTAAGACTTGGGTAAGACGAAGTCAAATCTCTCCTGAAATGGTTGGATTTACTTTTGGTGTATATAACGGAAAGGTTCACGTAGACGTGCTTGTTACAGAAGAGATGGTAGGGCACCGACTTGGAGAATTTTCACCAACAAAGAAATTTATCCGACACGGAGGAAAGATGCAAAAAGAAATTGATGCTGCTAAGAAAGATGCTGAAATCGCAGCTGCAAAGAGTGCTAAAGCCTCAACTGATAAAAAATAATTATGAAAGCAATTCTTAAGACATATCGACAATCACCTCGAAAAGCAAGACTTCTTGCTACTCTTATTGCTGGAAAGAAAGTTATTGATGCAAAACATATGCTTATGTTTGCTGACAAACGATCTGCTCCTGTTTTCTTGAAACTTCTTAATTCTGCTGTTGCTAATGCAAAGCAGAATTTTTCTGTTGACGTAGATACTCTTTTTGTACAATCTGCTTCAGTAAACAAAGGAATCACACTTAAACGAAGTATGCCTCGAGCACGTGGTTCTGCATTTCCAATTAACAAACGAACAAGTCATATTGAAATTGTTCTTGGTACAAAAGGTGGTGCACTTCCAGCGCCAAAAGAAGAAGCTCAAGAAGTAAAAAAAACAACTCGAAAGGCAAAACCAGCGGTTAAAAAAACTTTAAAAACAAAAAAAACTAAATAAATTATTATGTCGCATACAGTTCACCCATATTCACATAGATTAGGTATCATTCGAGACTGGAAAAGTCGATGGTTTGCTCTTCACGGAAAGTTTCGAGAGTCACTTAAAGCTGATATTCTTGTGCGACAATTCCTTGAAAAGAAACTTAAGACTGGATATGTTGGTGGTATTGAAATGGAGCGAGGTGAAAAAACACTTCGAATCATCGTAAAGACATCAAGACCAGGTGTAATCATCGGACGAAGCGGAGAAGGAAGTGAGAAACTTCGAAAAGAAATCCAATCATTTATGCGAAAAAACAAACTCGCATTAAACGAAGAAATCAAGCTTGATATTGAAGAAATCAAATCTCCAGAATCAAACGCTGCTATTATCGCCCTTATGGTTGCTGAAGCGCTTGAAAAACGAGTTCCATTTAGACGAGTAATGAAGCAAACGGTTGAGAAAGTAATGGCAAACCGTGAAGTAAAAGGAGTAAAGATTTATATTGGAGGACGTCTCGGAGGAGCTGATATGGCCCGAAGTGAAACAATGAAGAAAGGACAAATCCCACTTCAAACACTTCGAGCAGACATTGACTACGCAACAACACGAGCTACTATCCCACAGGGAGATCTCGGTATTAAGGTCTGGGTGTATAAGGGAGAAGTCTTCAATAAATAAATTAAGTTAATAGATCATAAGTTACATATATGTTATTCCCAAAGAAAGTAAAATTCAGAAAGTGGCAAACAGGACGAAAGAAGTCTGCTGCTTTAGAGCGTCCAGAAACAAGAGGGATTACACTTTCGTTTGGGTCTTTTGGTCTCAAAGCTACTTCTCCTGCACGAGTTCGATCAAATCAAATTGAAGCATCACGAAAGGTGGTTGCTCGATACGTTTCAAAAGTAGGAAAGGTGTGGATTCGAATTTTCCCTGATAGACCTTATACTCAAAAACCAGCGGAAGTACCAATGGGTAACGGAAAAGGAGATCCACAGGGATATTGTTTCGAGGTACGACCAGGACGAATGATTTTTGAAGTTGATGGAGTAACAGATGCAGTTGCTGTAAGTGCACTTAAGAAAGCAAGTGCAAAACTTCCTTTTAAGACAAAAGTAGTAAAACGAGAAAACTAATTTGATACAAAAAGATGAATATGAAAGAAATTACAAAACTGAATAAAGATGAACTTACAAAGCTTTTAAAAGAGAAAAGAGATTTACTCCGTGAAATTGCTTTTGGAGTTGCGGGTGCAAAAGCAAAAAATGTAAAACAAGTTTCAGCTTTGAAGAAAGATGTGGCACGAATGTTAACTAAAATTAATGAACTATAAACTTTCAAATTAACATAATTTTATGGAAAAGACACAAACAAGAAAAAGACAAATGACTGGAGTGGTAGTATCTGACAAGATGACTGATACTTGTGTTGTGCTTGTTGAACGATATGTTAAAGCTCCAAAATACGGTAAATACCTAAACCGAAGTAAGAAATACAAAGCGGATGACAAGGGTAATACAAAAAAGATTGGAGATAAAGTAACTATTGAAGAGTGTGCTCCGATTTCAAAAGATAAGCATTTCAAAATCGTCAAATAATTATTTTTAGCTTTTAATTAAAAAACATGATACAGCCTAGAACATTAGTACAAATCGCAGATAACTCCGGAGCAAAGATCGGACGAATTTTCAAAGTACTTGGGTCTTCAAAGAAGCGATATGCATCTGTAGGAGATCTTGTTATTCTTTCTGTTCAAAAAGCTGAACCTCGAAAGAGTGTAAAAAAGAAAGATGTGCTTCAGGCTGTAGTGGTACGACAAAAGCAACCAATTCGAAGAAAAGACGGTTCTTATGTTCGATTCGATGAAAATGCAGTAGTTATTCTTGAAAAAGGAAAACAAGATCCACTTGCAGGACGAATTTTCGGGCCAATCCCACGAGAAATTTCAGAACTCGGTTTTCAAAAAATTGCATCACTTGCACCAGAAATCGTTTAATCACTACACAATATATGAAAATAAGAAAAGACGACAACGTAATAGTAATTACAGGAAAAGAAAAAGGAAAGCAAGGAAAAGTGCTTAAAGTATTTCCTAAAAAAGATTTGGTGCTTGTTGAAGCTATCAATATGAAGAAGAAACATGCGCGCGCTCGAAAGTCAGGACAACAAGGACAAATCATTGAAGTGAATACTCCTATGCATATTTCAAATGTTATGGTTCTTGATGGGGGTAAGAAGTCACGAATTGGTTTTAAGATAAAAGGCGATAAGAAGGTTCGGGTATCGCGTAAGACTGGAAAAGAATTATAATTTTATGATGACTATAAAAGAGAAAGAAATAAAATCATTTGATGCATTAAAAGAAAAATTTGGCATCAAAAACATAATGCAATCACCTCGTCTTTCAAAGGTTGTATTGTCTGTTGGAACTGGAAAGGTAACTGATAAGAAGCGAAAAGAGTTTATTGGAGAGAGGCTTTCTAAAATCACAGGTCAAAAAGCATCTGTTCGAGCCGCAAAGAAATCAATCGCGAGTTTTAAGGTTCGACAAGGAGATTCTGTTGGATACCAAGTAACACTTCGAGGAGATCGAATGCGAGATTTTATTGATAAACTAATCAATATTGCTCTTCCACGAACACGAGACTTTCGAGGACTTCGAGCAACTTCGATTGATGCGATGGGAAATATGTCTATTGGAATCAAGGAACACAACATCTTTCCAGAAACTGCCGAAGAAGATATCAAAGATACATTTGGATTATCTATCACTGTAGTGACAAGTTCAAAAAACAAAGCACTTACAAAAGCATTTCTTGAAGTTCTAGGTTTTCCTTTCTCAAAGTAAAAAAACTTTTCTGAAAGCAACAAACCGCCTTGTAAAGGGCGGTTTTTGTTTGTTAGCGTGGCATCTGTGGGAAGATACCGATTGCTGTCTGACCATGAGTGAGACTGTCTTTTGATACATTGAGTATCTCAGTCATGGTAGAAAAGAACGAGAGGAGGGTGTCCTCTAGCCCTTCGAAAACATCAGGCATTAATGTCCTGATAACGATGAGGCCTATTCCAAGACCTATGGCTCTAAATAATGGCATAGAGCATGTTTTTGAAGGGTTGTGAGATTTGGTTTCGAACCAAACCGAAGTTGTAATGAACTTCGCACCCTCGTTCTTGGATACTTAGTTCTTACAAAAAGGCCTTTTGAGCTTACTGTAGGAGAGAAGCGTCCAAAAAAGAGAGGACGATTTACTTTTCAGATATTATAACAAAATAATTATTTTGTCAAATAAGTGTTTTAAATTGCAAAAAAGTTTGACAATTGGAGCGCTTCTTGTTAGTATGTTTCCTGAAGCTCTAAGGAGCTTTTTTGTTATCTAACGAATCACGTTCTTAGGTAATTAACCAATATAATCAATGGCAAAAACATCTACAAACGCAAGAGCAAAAAAAACACCAAAATTCAAAAGTCGAGTCGTTCGAAGATGCTTTCGTTGTGGGCGAAGAGGAGGGTATATGAGAGACTTTGATATGTGCCGAATTTGTTTTAGAGAGCTTAGTAACGAAGGAAAAATTCCTGGAATTAAAAAATCATCATGGTAGTAGATCCAATCTCAAATTTCATAATCAAACTAAAGAATGCAAGTCTTGCAGGCAAAGCGCTTGTTTCTGTTCCTCATTCAAAAATGATTGAATCAATTGCAACTATTCTTAAAGATGAAGGATTTATCACATCATTTACAAAAAAAGGTAAAAAAGTAGTAAAAACACTAGAAGTTGAAGTTAAGTACGAAGAAGGAAAGCCAGCAATTACTGATGTGGCACGAATTTCTAAGTTTTCAAAACGAGTATACAAGGGAGCAAAAGAAATCAAGCCAGTTCGAAATGGTTTTGGAGCACTTATTCTGACAACACCAAAAGGTATTTTGACTGATAAGGCAGCACGAAAACAAAATGTCGGAGGAGAAGCTTTGTTTAAAATTTGGTAATTATATTTTATGTCACGATTAGCAAAAAAACCTATTATAGTTCCAGCAGGAGTTACTGTCACAACAACAGATGGTATTTGTGTTAAAGGAGCAAAAGGAGAGCTTAAGAAAGCGATTTCACGAGAAGTAACTCTTTCAGTAGAAGGTAATGAAGTTGTTGTTTCTGGAAATGGTCCTATTGTTGGTACATTTGCGTCTCATCTTCTCAATATGATTGAAGGTGTAACAAAAGGATTTGAAAAGAAACTTCAAATCGAAGGTATTGGATACAAAGGAGAATCAAAAGGAACAGAGCTTGTACTTAGTCTTGGTTTTTCTCATCCGGTTATTATTCCAGTTCCAAAAGATCTTACTGCAATAATCGAAAAAAACATTATTACCGTTTCTGGAATCGATAAAGAATCAGTAGGAGCTTTTGCAGCAAAAATACGAGATTACAAGAAGCCTGAACCGTACAAAGGTAAAGGAATTCGATATGTTGGAGAACATGTTGAAATAAAACAAGGAAAGAAATCTGCATAATACTATGGCAACAACATCACTTAAAACAGTTAAAAGAGAAGTGCGACGACGACGAATACGATCTCGTCTTTCTGGTACCACAGCAAAACCACGGCTTGCTATTTTCAAGTCAAATAAGTATATGTATGCACAACTTATTGATGACTCAAAAGGTATTACTTTGGTGTCATCAAGTGGAGGGGCTCTTAAAGCGTCAACTAAGACTGCTCAAGCAGAAATGGTAGGAAAAGACATCGCAACAAAAGCAATCGCAAAAAATATCAAGACTGTTGTGTTTGACCGAGGAGGATATATTTATACAGGACGAGTAAAAGCAGTTGCAGATGCTGCGAGAGAGGCTGGGTTATTGTTCTAAATTTAAATAAAAGTCATTATGGAAAACGATATCAAAACAACTGAAGATCAAAACGAAGTTACTGAAGTAGCAGCATCTCTGCCTACTGATAAAGCGGTGGCTTCTTCTGATCGACCAAAGCGATCTTTTTCAAACGAAAAAAGACCTGATCGACGACCTCGAAAAGATGCACGGGTAAAACCAGAATTTGATCAACGGATTCTTGATATTAGACGAGTAACTCGAGTTGCTGCTGGAGGACGACGATTTAGTTTCTCAGTTGCTCTTGTGGTGGGAAACAAAAAAGGATCAGTTGGAGTTGCAACCGGAAAAGCAGGAGATACTGCACTTGCTATTGAAAAAGCCTACAAAGCAGCAAAGAAAAAAGCTATCCTTCTTAATCTTACAAAGCATATGAGTTTGCCACACGAAGTATATGCAAAGTTCAAGAGTGCTCGAGTAGAAATTATGCCAGCAAAAGGAAAGGGAGTTGTATCAGGAAGTGCGGTTCGAGATGTGATTGAACTTGCAGGTATTCGAGACGTAAACTCAAAACTCCGATCTCCAACAAAAAACAAGTTAAATATCGCCCGAGCAACAATTAAGGCTCTTGCAGAACTTAAGAAGATAAATAAATAAACGACTATGCAACTCCATAACATTAAACGAAAAACAAAAAATAAGAAAAGCGTCCAAGTAGGACGTGGAGGTAAGCGTGGAAAGACTGCGGGACGTGGAACTAAAGGACAACGAGCGCGTGCTGGTAGAAAACTTCGACCTGAAATGCGAGATATCATCAAGAAACTTCCAAAACTTCGAGGATATGATTTTAATACTATTGAAACTAAACCAGTTGCTCTTACACTTGCAACAATTGCAAAAAACACAGTTGCAGGAGACATGGTAAGTATTGCTTTCCTTATTGAAAAGAAAGTAATCTCATCTTATAAAGGTAAATTACCAAAAGTAAAAATCCTTGGAAACAAAAAAGACACTGTAATGCCTCACAAGATTTCTACTGAAGGTATTATTGTTTCTGCACAAGTAAAAAAAGCTATCGAAAAGGCGGGAGGTGAAGTAAAATAGGATTGTATGAACAAGATAATACAAAAGATAAAATTAGCGTTTGGTGACAAAGCGATTCGAAGAAGAGTGCTTTTTACTGTGGTAGGGCTTGTTATCTTTAGATTTCTTGCCAATATTCCAATTCCTGGAGTTAATCCAGCTGAACTTGCACGATTTTTCTCTGGTAATCAACTCTTTGGACTCATTAGTGTATTTTCTGGAGGTGGACTTTCAAACCTTTCGATTGTAATGCTTGGAGTTGGACCTTATATTACTGCATCAATCATTATGCAACTTCTTACTATGATGAGTCCGAAGCTTAAGGCAATGTATCAAGAAGAAGGAGAAGCTGGAAGAAAGAAGTTCTCTCAACTTTCACGAATGATTTCAGTTCCACTTGCTCTTCTTCAGGCGTATGGATTCATTATTCTTCTTCAAAAACAAGGAGTGATTACTCACTTCTCTTCATTTGATCTTGCAATCAATGTGCTTGTTGTCACAGCAGGATCAGTTCTTCTTATGTGGATTGGAGAACTTATTACTGAGTTTGGTATTGGAAACGGAGTATCTCTTATTATCTTTGCGGGTATCGTTGCGTCACTTCCATCTGCGGTTGCACAAACACTCTTCTCATTTGATCCATCTCAAATCCCAATGTATATTGCGTTTATATTTGTGGCACTTGTGATTATTTATGGAGTTATATTTATCACTGAAGCAGAACGACCTATCCCTGTAACATATGCAAAACAAGTGCGAGGGAATCGAGTGTATGGAGGAGTTTCAACTTATATTCCTCTTCGACTTAACCAAGCGGGTGTAATTCCAATTATCTTTGCGCTTTCAATTCTTTTGTTCCCTCAATTTATTCTAGGACTTATCTCAGGTGCAGTTTCAAACGAAGCCATTAAGTCAGTCTCAACTTCAATTCTTGCATTCTTATCTAACGGATATGTTTACGCTACTCTTTACTTTTTAATGGTGGTTGTGTTTACATACTTCTATACAGCCGTAACATTTGATCCGCACCAAATTGCTGAAAACTTACAAAAAAATGGTGCCTTTGTTCCAGGAGTACGTCCAGGTCAATCAACTTCAGAATTTATCGGACGAGTGCTTACTCGTATTACTCTTGTTGGAGCACTTTTCTTAGGACTTGTTGCGGTATTGCCACTTATTATGAAAGCAATTACTGGTATCGCTTCACTTGCAATTGGAGGAACTGCACTTCTTATTGTGGTATCTGTAGTACTTGATCTTGTTAAGAAGATTGATGCGCAACTTTCAATGCGAGAATATTAAAAGACGGGCTTTAGGCTATAAGCTTTGAGTCTTTAGCAACAACCTAAATGCAAAAAAAAATTTTTATTTTTATTGGAAAAAGTGGGTGTGGTAAAGGTACTCAAGCTAAGTTTTTGATTGAAAAACTTAAAGAAAAAAAAGAAGAAGCGTATTATGTTGCAACAGGTGATGAGTTTCGAAAAGTAATCAATCAAGACACATATACCTCAGGACTCATTAAAAACATAGTTGAGTCTGGTTCTTTTTGTCCTTCTTTTACTGCTGTTATGATGTGGGCAACTGCACTGCAAAGAGATCTAAAAGAAAATGAGCATATTATTATTGACGGAACTCCTCGAAGCCTTTCAGAGAGTGCTGTGCTTGATACGCTTTTTGATTTTTATAATGTTACGCCAGTGGTTGTGTATATTGATGTTGGAGAAGAGTGGGCAATTAATCGTTTGCTTCAAAGAGGAAGAAAAGACGATACACCTGAAGGATCAAAATCAAGAATGGTTTTGTTTACAAATGATATTGTGCCAATACTTGAGCAATACAAAAAAAGATTTGAGTATTCTTTTTATACAATCAACGGTGAACAATCAATTGAAGATGTAACAAAAGAGATGTTTGAAAAGCTTGGTCTCGATAAGTAACAGAATGTCTATTACCATCAAAACAAAAGAAGAAATAGAACAACTCCAAGAAGGAGGTGCTCTTTTACGCAGTATCCTTCATTCACTTAAAGAGTTGGTGATCCCAGGAAATAGTACTAATGATCTTGAAACAAAAGCTTTAGAACTTATAAAAAAAATTGGCGCGAGTCCAGCTTTTTTGAATTATACTCCCAAGGGTGCGCGGCGTGCGTTTCCTGCAGCGCTTTGTGTTTCAGTTAATGATGTGGTGGTACACGGAATCCCAAATGAAAGCCCTATTACCTTTAAAGAGGGGGATATTGTAGTAATTGATTCTGGTATTTGTTACAAAGGATTATATACTGATTCAGCCATTACAGTCCCTTGCGGCAAGATAGATGAAAACGCAAAACGACTCATTAAAGCAACTCGGGAAGCACTCGAAGCTGGTATTAAAGCAGCGAAAGAAGGTAATACAACAGGGGACATTGGAACTGCTATTGAAGCAATTGCTAAAAAATATAAATGTAGTATTGCTGATGGGCTTGGAGGACATGGTGTTGGGTATGCACAACACGAAGATCCTTTTGTACCAAACTTTGCAATGCCAAAACAAGGTCCAGTTCTAAAAGAAGGGATGGTGCTCGCAATTGAACCAATCTTTAATGAAGGAACTTCAAAAGTAAAACTCAAAAAAGATGGATATACATTTGTCACTTCTGATGGAAAGCGAAGTGCTCACTTTGAACACACTGTTGTTGTTCAAAAAAAAGGTGGAAAAACGCTTTCGTAATCTTATTTAGTTTGATAGAATAAATATGTGCAGAGATACATTTTACAAACGATGTTTTTGTTTGCCCTTCCTTTCTTTTTTCCGGGCTCTATTAATGCAAAAGAAATAAAAAACCCTTTTGAATTAACATCAGATTTTTACATTACTGCGACCAAAGAAATTACCACCTCTCTTGTTGTAAAAAGCAAACAATCTATATATTTCTTTACCCCCCTTTTCAATGATTCAATACGTATTGTTTCACAGATAGGAAGTGGGTATCTTTCGATGTACGAGGATGCTCTTGAGAGTGCAAAAATCGCATCAGAACTTTCTTGGAAGGGTATATATGCTCTTGGTAGTTTTACTGTTTCTGGGCTAGAACAAAGTGCTTCTTCTTTTGTATATTCAAAACACTTACTTTCAGATACATTGCAAGGCGTTGAAGATTGGTCATATCAGACAGGGCAACAGATAGGTGTATTTATTGCTTCTAAAAAAACAAATACCAACTTTCTCTCAAAAAAAGAAATACATCTCTCTGCCAGCGTTGCTGGTCTTTGGAACACGCTCATTGATAAAGTATCGGATCCTCTCGTTCCTCTTTTTTGGAATAGCCCAGTGGTTCCTTATGTGTCAAAAGAAACAAAGACTATAACACCGATTTCAAGCAATGTAATTTCTGATGGTGTACCGAGTGGCCAAACTGAGCATAATCAAGTTTCATATACATATGTTGCAAATTACGATAATAGTAATCTACTTGGACTTCGACTTGAATTTTTGACACTCACAAAAAATCTTTTAGACTATGTTGATCAAAAACGAATAAGACAAGCTGAAAAGACAGGTGATTCAATTTCTAATTCAACAGATGAGATTGATAATTCAACCATTACTAATAGTTCATTTTCTGGTACAGCGAATCTTTCTGAATTAACAGTGGATACAGACACACTTGTTGTAGATGAAGTGAATCATAGAGTAGGAATCAGTACAGATTCGCCAGATTACAAACTAGATGTTGCTGGCGATGTTAACTTCACTGGAACTTTATATCAAAATGGAGTAGCTTTTGTTGGAGGAGGTTCAAGTCAATGGACAACCACTGGGTCTAATATTTACTACACAACTGGAAATATAGGTATTGGTACCACAACCCCATCTTCACTTCTCTCCGTTGCAGGCGACATCAACCTTACCGGAGCACTCCGTACAAATAATAATGCTGGTACAACAGGTATGGTACTTCAAACTACAGGTACAGGGGTACAGTGGGTGGCCACATCTAGTTTAGGTATTTCAGGTGGAGGATCACCAAATTACCTTGTACTTGAAAATGGAGGTCTTGCTACAGCTACTTCTACAGACTACTTAAAAGCTGCATACTTCACAGCAACATCTACTACAGCCACAAGTACATTTGCCGGAGGACTTACCGCAGCATCTGGCTTGTATGTATTGCAAAATGGCAAGGTGGGGATTGGATCGAGTGCACCAACAACGCTTTTGCATCTGAAAGATGGTTCAGTGAGTGCAGATACAGTTTTGAAAATAGAAAGAGCTGCAGGTACATATGGACTAGAGCTTCGTGCAAATCACAGCGGCGGCGATTCATTCATACGAACACTAGCAGGAAACGGTACAACGGCAGGAGATTTATATCTTCAGACATATAATGGCTCATCGTATAACGATAGTTTGTTTTTGAGCACCGGTGGTAATGTCGGTATTGGTACCACCACTCCTAGATCTACCTTAGATGTAAATGGAAATTTAAGTCTAGACTATGCAACTGCAGGAGACGGTATAACAGGATACAACAATACTACTGGTAATCATGTGATTTCTCTTACACGACAAAATGATGTCCAAAATGCAAGTTTGCAAATTGCTGCATTTGGAGGTATTGGTTTTACTGCTGGTAGTGTTACTGCTGGTCCAACATCTGCTGGGTCTGCACTGTTTATACGAGACAATGGTAACATCGGTATCAGTACCACTACTCCTGGGTACAAACTTTCTGTTGCAGGCGACATCAACCTTACCGGAGCACTCCGTACAAATAATAATGCTGGTACAACAGGTATGGTACTTCAAACTACAGGTACAGGGGTACAGTGGGTAGCAACCTCTACTCTCGGTATTTCAGGTAGTGGTTCTGGTGTTGTGGATTCTGGTCTTGCTGGTCAGATAGCCTTTTATAGTGCAAATGGTACAACAGTAGCTGCAACATCGACAGTATTTGTTGTAGATGGAAAAGTGGGGATTGGCACAACTACTCCTTCGGCAATACTCGATGTGGGTGGAGCTTCTCTTTTTGATAGTGTTGAATCGCGAACTACCTTAAAAGGTCAAAGTATTGATACTACTTCAGGGTTAATTTATTCAGGAGGTACAATTGTTGGGAACTTAAATAAAACATCAAATTTAAACTCTTTTGGTATTGATGCGGGTTATAATGCAACTATTGCCACTCACTCAAACTTCTTTGGTAATGGTGCTGGAAAAGAAGCCACTAGTGCTTCTAACTCAAACTTTTTTGGATATGAGGCTGGGTATTTTGCAACAGATGCGGTACACTCAAATTTTCTCGGTTTTAATAGTGGTGTGAATGCGACGTATGCCGCCGATTCAAACTTCCTTGGATATCAATCAGGATCAGATGCAACTAGTGCCTCTCATTCAAACTTCCTTGGATATCAATCAGGTATGGGTGCATCATCTGCTTCCGATTCAAACTTCTTGGGATACACCGCTGGGTATTATGCAACAAATGTAAGTCATTCAAACTTCTTTGGTAATAGTGCTGGATATATTGCAAGTGATGCTTCCAATTCAAACTTCTTTGGACAAAATGCTGGTTACGGGGCTTCATCTGCTTCCGATTCAAACTTCTTTGGATACCAATCAGGTTATAATGCCTCATCCGCATCTCGCTCAAACTTTATTGGATATAATGCGGGGTATGATGCAACAAGTGCACAATTCTCCAACTTCATTGGACAAAATGCTGGTAATGGAGCAACAAATGCACAATTCTCCAACTTCATTGGATACGATGCTGGTGTTTCAGCAAGTAATGCACTGAATTCTATTTTTATTGGAAGAGATGCTGGTAAAAATGATACAGTCGATAATTTTATTGGAAGCAAATCTTCAATTTTGATTGGTAATTATACTTCAACTGGAGGGTTCTCTAATTCAATCGCAATTGGTCAAGGAGTGAGTAACTCTACGACAGAGCAGTTTAATATCGGAAATGTTCTCTATGCTTCTGGTATCTCATCTTCAATTACTCCTAGTGCAACACCTATGAGTAATGGTAAGGTTGGTATAGGTACAAATGATCCTCAAGTACAATTACAAGTTGCAGCAAACTCATCCAACCCTACATTTCGAATAAATACAGTAAGTTCAACGTCTTTTGATCCTACCATTGAACTTTTCAGAGCTAATGGTGCCACTAACATTGGGAGTAGGTTATGGTTAGACAATAGTGCAGGTGATTTGTATTTAGATAATCTTTGGAATAATGATTCGGGAGATATTTATATTAGAACGAAGACTTCAGGCACACCAGTCGATGCACTATCTATACTTGGAATTGGAAATATTGGAATTGGTACAACATCACCCTATGCAAAATTATCTGTCGTAGGTCAAGTAGTTGGAGAATATTTTACTGCGACTTCAACAACTCTTGGTTTCCAAGCGGCCAATCTTCTTGGTGGGGCAACCAACGTTACTGTTGATGCAAATGGAAATATTATTAGAGACCCTTCAGATGCTCGATTGAAAGAGAATATTGAGGCAATTGCTGATCCACTTGGAAAGATTGAAGCTCTTCGAGGGGTGACATATTATTGGAAAGACAAAGATAGGTTTGGGGATAGTCAAGAAATCGGGATGATTGCTCAAGAAGTGGAACAGGTTGTACCTCAAGTTGTTTCAAGTGGTGGGGAATATAAATCACTTAATATCAAAAACCTCGTAGCTCTCTTGATTGAAGGTGTGAAGGCCTTAAAACAAAAATTAGATACTATTGCAGTTTGGTTTATTGATGATAAATTCAGTGTTCAAGGAGAAGTGTGTGTGGATGAAGTCTGTGTTTCAAAAGAACAGTTTAAATCTCTTCTTTTAAATTCTGGTGGTAATCAAACAAATGAAGTAAGTGAAGGTGGTGAAGCGAGTGTAGAGGAAGGGCCCTTAGAAACAAACGAAGGATCTAGCTCAACCGAAACCCCTTCTCCTGAAGAAAATTCCGAACCAATTGATTCTTCGGAGCCAGTAATTTCACCAGAAGAAGTGCAAGTCGAGACCGATACATCCGAAGTGGAAGTGCCTGTAGAAGCACCTGAAGCATCTGAAGCACCTGTTGAAGTGGTTGAAGAAAATAATGTATTAGAAGAATAAGTATTCGTTTCTAAATTTTAATTAGTTAAGGTATAATTATATAAATTTGTTATTAGTCTAACATAATAAAAATGGAACCATCTGAAAATCAATCAATAAAGAAAACAGTAAAGACTACAAATACAGTAGTGTCTTCTGTACCACTATCAAAAAGTTTTTTTACAAAAGTAAAATATTTTTTTACTCTTATCCTTGTTGGAGGAATTATTACGTTGGGATATTTATACTATAAAGCTGATAAAGAACTTAAACTTATCAAAGATCCCAAAGCTCAAAGCGAACTTGTTCAAAAAGAAGTTGATAAGGTAATTGCAGAAATAGCAAAAGTGATGGTGATTCAAGAAGATGATAGGCCTATATTTATAGGAACTGTTCAAGATCCTGAAATGCTCAAAAAAGATCAAGAATTTTTTACTAATGCTTCGGTAGGAGATTATATATTTGTTTTTCAAAAGACAAAGAGAGCGCTCCTGTGGAACGCTGAAAAAAATATGATAGTAAACTTCGGTCTTTCAGGTGAACCGGGAACAAGTCAGTCTCAAACACCTGTATCAGAAAAAACTTCTACAAAGTCAGATTCTCAACAAGCAGAATAATTCTTTTGAAATTTCTTCTGCCAGCATTATACTAATATAGATGGAAGAGTATTTTTCACATAAGCAGCAAGAAAAGTTTTCTTCTCCAGAAGAAGAACTGGTTTTTTTGCGTAAACAGATTCAAGAGAAAGAGCGTGCCTTAAAACAAACACACGAACATCCTAACCGTGATACGGTGATTCGTGAAGAAATAAAAAAATACAGTCAACTTCATCCAGAAAACGTTTTACAGAAAGGCTATGCTCATCTCGATACTCATACCAAAGAACTTGTTTTAGAACTTGCTCCAGAGCCTCACGATAAAAAGATTGAAGAATTATTTGATGTTGTGTATAGACAAGGGATTCGCAACGCTCTTTCAATGGTTTCGCATTTCAATAACCCTCATTTAGAAGATGATTTTCACAGATTCTTGGTTCAATATATTAAAGCGGGTATGCCTTCAGAAATAAAAGAGACCGAATCGCTTATGAAGTCTCTTCGACACACGTTATATGAAGTAAGTTTTCGGACTGAAAAAGAAGAGGGAAAAGAAAAACAACTCAAAGAACTCATTTCTTCAATGGAGCAGTTTTATCTAGGTCTTGTATCTGCAACAACATATAATGAAAAGACAGAAGATGTGTTTTCAATTGAAATTGCAAATCCAGAAGGAGATATGGAAACAATGTTTTATATTTCGGTCCCAGATGCAAAAAAAGATTTATTTGAAAAACAGATTCTCTCTCTTTTTTCAAAAGCAAAACTAAAAGAAGTAAAAGATGATTACAATGTATTTAACTATGATGGAGAAGTGGTAGGAGCTGTTGCATCACTTGAAACAAAGCCTATCTTTCCTATCAAGACATATGATGCGTTTGATACTGATCCCTTAAACATACTATTAAATACATTTTCAAAAATTGAAAAAGATGGTGAAGGAGTCGCATTTCAGATTGTATTTAAGGGAGACAAAGGAGACTATCTTCATAGCTACAAAGAGGCACTGCGTCATATTGAACAAGGAGGTAATATTCGGCGTGAAATTGATGTGAGACACAGTCTGACGGGACTTGTTGCAAAAAATATGAAAGAGTTTGCACTTGATACAGTAAAAGATTTTTTTAAGCCAACCGTCAAAAATCCAAAACCAGAAGATCCTGCACTTAAAAACAAAGATAAAAATGCCTGGGCAGTCGAAGAAATAAAAAACAAGATTGCAACCCCGATTGCTCACGTGAGTCTTCGAATTGTCGCATCAGCGGGAACAATAGAGCGAGCTGAACATATTCTGCGTGACGTGGCTTCTTCGTTTGGTCAATTCGAAAATACATCAGGAAATAAAATCGTATGGAATCTCATTCCAGAAAGACAAAAAAACACGTTTGTGCGTGATTTTTCGTATCGACAAATGTCTCATAAAGAAGCACTTCCTCTGTCAGTTCGAGAACTGACAACTCTTCTTCATTTTCCAACTACAGAAATTTCTTCACCTCATATTAAGGTGTCTAAATCAGCCACAGCACCAGTTCCTGTGGGGCTTGGAACTCAAGGAACCATCCTCGGAGTTAACTTTGATCGAAATCAACATACAAATATATATATGATGCCGGAAGACCGAATGCGTCATATGTATGTGATTGGACAAACAGGAACAGGAAAGACCACTCTCCTTAAAAATATGATTATCCAAGATATCAAAAACGGAGAAGGGGTATGTTTCATTGATCCGCACGGATCAGATGTTCAGGATATTCTCGCCTCAATTCCAAAAGAAAGATACGATGATGTCGTATATTTTGACCCAGGGTATACTAAACGTCCGATGGGACTCAATATGCTTGAATATGATCCAGCGTTCCCAGAACAAAAGACATTTGTTGTAAATGAAATGCTTTCTATCTTTAATAAATTGTTTGATATGAAAGTAGCTGGAGGGCCAATGTTTGAGCAGTACTTTAGAAATTCAGTGATGCTTGTAATGGATGATCCAGAAACAGGAAATACACTTCTTGATGTTGCAAAAGTTCTTTCTTCAAAAGAATTTCGAGCACTCAAACTGTCTCGATGCAAGAATCCGCTTGTGGTTCAGTTCTGGAAAGAGATTGCCGAGAAAGCGGGAGGAGAATCTTCACTTGCAAATATGGTGCCATATATCACAAACAAATTCGATGTGTTTCTTTCAAACGATATAATGCGTCCAATTGTTTCTCAAGAAAAATCTTCTTTCAATATGCGAGAGCTTATGGATAGCAAAAAAATCTTTTTGGTAAACTTGGCAAAGGGTCGTCTTGGAGATATCAATGCAAACCTTCTCGGACTTATTTTGGTGGGGAAGATTTTGATGGCAGCCCTTTCTCGAGTAGATTCATTTGGGAAAGAAATGGCACCATTTTATTTATACATTGATGAGTTCCAAAACATTACCACTGATTCGATTTCGCAGATTCTTTCTGAAGCTCGAAAATACAAATTATCTCTTACAATTGCTCACCAATTCATTGCCCAGCTAGAAGAAAAAATTAAAGACTCAGTATTTGGAAACGTAGGGACTATTTCTGCGTTTCGAGTTGGTGCTGATGATGCGGAGTATCTTGAAAAACAATTTGAACCAGTCTTTAAGGCGAGTGACATTATGAATCTCGACAATCGTAATTGTTATATGAAGCTTTTAGTTGGAGGCAAACCCGTGCGTCCGTTTAGTATGGAAACCATTCCACCATCAAAAGGTAATCCAGCAATTGTTCCAAAGCTTCAAGAACTTTCATATCTTATGTATGGTAAAGATAGAGGACTTATCGAAGAAGAAATACTCGAAAAATACAAAAAACCTGCTCCGTTGGCACCACCTCCAGCACCCGATCTTGGGGCACTCTAGTGCTTGAAATTATTTGTTTTTTGGGTTATAGTTGGGGAACTTGAATTACCCTTTAATTCATACTTATTATTTAATTTAAACGTATATGGATAATCATCCAAAAAAAGAACGGTCTTTCGTCATTATTAAACCAGATGGAGTTCAACGAGGACTTATCGGAGAAATCATCAAACGGTTCGAACGGACTGGACTCAAGATTGTAGGACTCAAGTTTGGTATGCTTGATAAAGAAAAGATTTGGAAGCATTATGACAAAGACGATGCTTGGTTTCTTAAAAAAGGAACAAATATTGTTAATGACCGAAAGGCAAGTGGGATGGTAGTTGATAAAGAACCGATAGAGTACGGAAAAGATATCATTCGAGCTCTTGAGAAGTTTATGACAGCGTGTCCAGTAGTTTCAATAGTACTTGAAGGAAACGAAGCGGTTGCAGTTGTCAAAAAAATCGTTGGAGAAACAGAGCCGAAAACAAGTGATGTCGGAACTATCCGAGGAGACCTTACAACTGATTCTTATAACATTTCTGCTGTAGATGATCGAGCGGTCCGAAACCTTATCCATTGCTCAGATGAAGTGGATAACGCAAAGAAAGAAATTTCTCTATGGTTTGAAGAAAAAGAACTTGTAAATTACCGACTTGTTTCAGAAGCAATTCTTTATGATGTGAACCTTGATGGGCTCATGGAATAATAGATATTTAGAATATAAAACAAAAAATCCCAAATTAAAAACGTGGGATTTTTTGTTTTTAAAAATTAATTTCAAATTGAATCCCTGATTGTTGATGATTTCCAAAACGGATTTGAGAGTGTGTCCAATCTATTTTGTAATCTCAAAATTAATTTGATTTTTGATTGTAGTTGATATAATACACTCAGGTTATCAACAGTATTGTCTTAAGCTTTGTATTGTCAGGGAGTCTTACTTTCGTTAATCCTTGGATTCGCGTCGAGGACACCCACCTAATCTATTGTTAGGTACAATACGCCGTTGATAACCATATCAAAAAATCGTCCTCAGACGATTTTTTGTGTTTATATAACACGTGTATACGTGTATTTGTAGGTATGAAGTAGAGAATGTTACAATAGTACGTATGAAAGTGACCGAAAAAAATATCATTACTCCACTCGCTATCACAACAGTAACTTTGTTTGTACTCGATACTGTCGCACGCTTATTTTATTTTTATTGGACTATTTGGTGGATGGACATAGTCAATCATTTTATTGGGGGAATGGTAGTGACATTTTTCTTTGCTTTGTTTCCGTTTGTACGTAAAGGATCACTAAAACAAACTTTCTTTAATTTTCTGTTCATCATAGTAACAGTTGGAGTGTTGTGGGAGGTATTTGAATTTGTGTTCGGATTAACAAATACAACTGAAATAGGATATACTAAAGATACTATCATTGATATGATAATGGATACACTTGGAATGGTTGTTGCATATTTTTATCTTACAAAAAAAATTAAAAATTAGATTTTTATATAATGAAGACCGAAAAAAAGAAACTCAAACTCACATTTGTCACAGGAGTAACAACTGTCACCGGTGCAAACTTTCTTCTCGAAACGCTTCCAGAATATTCAACTGAACAAGTAAAGATTTTGGTGGATTGTGGGCTCGAACAAGGGGGTGCTGAAGCAGAAAAAAATAACCACGAAGAGTTTTCTTACAATCCGGCAGACATCAATTATCTGCTTATAACTCACGCACACATCGATCATATTGGAAGAGTTCCTAAGCTTGTAAAAGCAGGTTTCAAAGGAAAGATTTTTTCAACTCTCGAAACAAAACGAATTGCACCATTTATGTTTGAAGACTCTTTGAAGCTTTTTGCTCACGAAGAAGAAAGAACGGGCCGTCCACCACTGTATAGTGCAGGAGATGTTGAAGCGGCACTTGCGATGTGGCACGATATTCCATATCACCAAATTACAGAACTCCATGGAGGGTTTCAAGTGTATCCAAAAGATGCTGGACATATCCTTGGAAGTGCGATGTATGAGATAACATATCATGGTACCAAGATTGTGTTCACAGGAGATCTTGGGAACAGTCCAACACCACTGCTTAATGATACCGAAGACATTACTGATGCAACTTATATGGTAATGGAAAGCGTATATGGTGATCGCAATCACGAGACAGGAGAAGAACGAGTAGGGAAGCTTGAAGATGTGATTGAAGAAACATACAAGCAGGGTGGAGCCCTCGTTATTCCAAGTTTTTCACTCGAAAAAACACAAGTGTTGCTGTACGAACTTAACAAACTTATTGAAGAAGGTCGGATCCCATCAGTTCCTGTTTATCTTGATTCACCACTGGCAACAAAAATCACTGCTGTATACAAAGAGTTTAAAAAAGACTTCAAACCAGAGGTACAAAATCGACTTGAGAAAGGAGATGATATTTTCAACTTTCCACGCTTCACTATTGTACAAACTTCAGAAGATTCAAAAAAATTACTTTTTGTTCCAAATCCAAAGATTATTATTGCAGGAAGTGGAATGAGTAATGGAGGGCGAGTAATTCATCACGAGATTAATTATCTCCCTGATCCAAAAAGCACGTTACTTCTTGTGGGATACCAATCACTTGGTACTCTTGGACGTCATATCCAAAACGGTGAGAAAAAAGTAACTATTCTTGGCAAAGAGATTCCGGTTCGAGCCCGAATAGCATTTATTGATGGATATTCATCACACAAAGACGCTGACCATCTTCTTGATTTCGTTTCCAAGAGTCAAGATACACTTAAATGTGTCTTTCCTGTAATGGGGGAGCCAAAGACTTCGCTTTATTTTGCACAACGAATTCAGGATAATTTAGGAGTAAAAGCGTACCATCCATCAGATGGTGAAAGTATCGAATTAGAATTTTAAAAGTTTAATACAAACAATATGGACGTATGCAAAGTTGATGATAATAGACACGATCACTACAAAATAAAAATTTGTGTGTCAGGATCGGCCGATATGAGTTTTCTTGACCCAAAAGCACATCAAATAGGAGAAGACCTTGGAAAAGAAATCGTTGCACAAGGTGCAGCGGTTACTACGGGAGCCACAACAGGATTTCCATTTTGGGCTGCTAAGGGAGCAAAGGAAGCAGGAGGGCTTTCAATAGGGCTTTCTCCAGCAGCAAACGAAAAAGAGCATAAAGAAGGATATAAACTCCCGCTTGATTATATGGATGTGATTATTTACACAGGGTTTGGATATCCAGGACGTGACCTGCTCCTCACAAGAGCGTCAGACGCGGTGATCACTGGTCCAGGGCGTGTTGGGACATTTCATGAGTTTACTATCGCGTACGAAGATAATAAGCCTATTGGGATACTAGAAAGTGATTTATGGGAGACCGATAGTATCATCAAAACAATTCTCGAGAAAAGTCATCGAGAGTCACCTAATGTTATCTTTGACAAAGACCCTGTTCGACTTGTAACTAGAATTATCGAAATGGTCAAAGCACGCAAAGTAAACGATACGTACTGTGACCCACTCACTCCAAAAGCAAAAGCATAAAAACAAAAAAACAGTCGGTCCCTTTCGGGACCGACTGTTTTTTGTTTTTTAGCTTACTTTCGCAAGAACTTTTTTAAATGCTTCTGGAGCTTCCATTGCAAGAGTAGAAAGGATCTTTCGATCAAGGAGAATGTTTGCTTTTTTGAGCGCTCCGATAAACTTACTATAAGATACCCCTGCTTCTTTGAGAGGAACAGAAAGAATGATGTTGAATTGTGCTCGTCGGTCATTTTTCTTGTCTCGTCTGTGAGCAAACGCATAGTTACCAGCGTGAGCAATCGCTTCAATAGCTTGCTTTTCTTTTGTACTTCGTCCAAATCGATATCCTTTTACTTGTTTGAGAGTGTTCTTTCGTGCCTTAAGCGCGTTTACTCCTTTTTTTACTCGTGTCATTGTGGTGTATTAAATACTAAATAATTATTTTGCGTTTTGAATAAATCGTCGTCGATCCTTGTTGCTCATAGGAAAATCAGCAGTTCGTTTTTTGTCGAGTTGCTTACTTCGACTTGCTTTCGCATTGAAATGGTTTTGACCAGCTTTTCGAGCTTTGATCTTGCCGTTTTTTGTGACTTTCAGTCTTTTGTTGTATGACTTATTTGTTTTCATAATTCTCGTTATTAATTGTTAGGTCGAAACTTTTACTAATTATTTCTCTTTTTCAATTACGATAGTGAGTCCTTTTGGACCTTTTTTCACATCTTCACTTACTTTGTAGGGAACAGAGATAAGGCGAAGAATTCTCTCGAGTCGTTCCTTAAGAAAATTCACATCAAGAAACTTAGACCGGCCAACAAGGAAAAGTTCAATCTTGATTTTGTTTCCTTCTTTGAGCCACTCACTTGCTTTTTTGGCTTTGAGTTCCAAATCGTGGTCTCCTGTACCGATTTTTATCTGCAAACTCTTCACTTCAACTGTATGAGCTTTCGCTTTTTGAGCCTTGAGTTTTTTGTTCGCTTCGTATTGAAATTTACCATAATCTGCGATTTTTGCAATAGGGGGAACCGCATTTGGTGAGATTTCGATAAGGTCTAGTCCGAACTCTTCTGCCTTTGCAAGTGCTTCTTTGAAACTAACCACGCCAAAATTTTCACCCTCTGGGCCAATAAGTCGGAGTTCGTTCGCACGTATTTGGTTGTTGATTCGTATATTTTGAGCCAATGTTTTAAATTTCGTCTAATTATAACATAATATTTCAAAAAAACAAAAAAAGAGCCGGAACGCAAGCGTTCCGGCTCTTTGTGATACTTCAAGAGGGGGGGTTAGGGTGCTACGTAGAGTTTTCCGAATTTTTGCCCCGGTTTGTCCGGATTTTCCGGAAATTCAAATCCCTCTGGAATCTCCACCTCTTGGTGACTACCCAGCTTCGCCTGGAGCTCGATGACCATCGCCTCCGCTGCCGCAGCTCTCGCTTCGGCTGCGGCAACCGCTCTTCTCGCCTCAGCCTTCGCCTCGGTGAGTGCGGCTACTGCCTTATTCACTGTTTCATCAGCGAGCAGGTGAGTAGACGCCGAGGCATCCCCAACTTGCGTTGAGCTTCCTGGTGAGGAAGTGGTCGCCGCCGCTTTCGGCTCCGGCATCAGCGTAAAGGCGAGGAATACAATGATTGCCATTGCGCCGGCTCCCATAATCCACCAGAATGGATTCCTTACCCAACTCTTTTTCCTTTTGAGTTGATGGGCTACGGCGGGTGGCACCAGATGTGCCAACTCTTCCTTTGCCAGTCTTTCTGCTTCTGAGGCGTTTTCCGCCCCTAGTGTTGTCGGTTCTTCGCTCATCGTTGTTGTGTTTCTTGGTTTTGCTACCTTTTGGCTGAGTGCCTCAGGTAGCGGGTGGTTATGTCTTCCAAACATTTCGCAGAGACGAATCGTATTCGTCTCATTGATTGCTTGAAAGAAATTTGCTCGTATCGATTCCTCGAGACCGTTGATGAAGTCAAGGATCTGGTCCCAGACTCCATTATCCATTAGTTCGTAGAACTGACGGAGTTCGGGCGAGGTTCCTCTACTGGTTCTAGATGTTGTCATAGTACAGAAGTCTAGTTCTCTTTAAGAAACAGGCTTCTGTACTATGAATTGAAGAGTAGGATCTTTTCGCACCTTCTTGAAGTATTTCAAAGTTCTCAAATCTGTGGTCTATTATACACCACTCTTTGACAAAATGCAAGTGTTATGTTAAAAGAGCTTTAGTTGCTCCTTGAATCCAAAAAGGAAACCCCTAAGGAATCCAGAGCACATCACTCCAACCTAACCGCCCACAAGGGCAACCCCACAATGAAAATAATGACACTGCGCCTCCTGGCGCTTTTGTTCTGCCTCATATTCGTCGGATGTGAAGCAACGAAACTACCATCTCCACCACCTGCAAAAGGTGAGGGGGTAGCAGCGGTTTCGCCGCCACCGTCAGCCAAAAAGCCGCCTTCTGAAAAGGAGAAAGCGCCAGAGCCGTCGGTTCGGACGAAGACGCCACCCCAAATGGTGTCGAATCCTGCTATTGCTGAAGCAACTGGAAGCGAAGGACTTTTCCCGCCCAACGGGCAGAGTCCAACTTCTCAACCTCCACTTGTGGTGGCAAAAGAAGAGGCACCACCTCTTCCGCAAGAAGAGCCTTCTCTCAATGAGGGGGAAAGTCGCGAAGTCGCGGTCGAGCCTCTCCCTGAAAAAGAAGGTGATGTGGTTTTGAAAGCAGCTTCCCTTAGACCAAGAGGGGTTATGCTGAGCCATTTCTGGCAAGAGCTGTACGATTCTGTCTCACTTCAATTCCAAGCCAAACTCCTCTCAATCCAAGCGGCAGTAATTGCCGCAAAAGAAAAAGAGGAGAAGGCAAGGATCGCAGCTTCACCCAAACCTATTCTCGTCCTAGAAAAGGGCGACGATGACGAGGCGGTTGTGAAGGTGAGTGGAGCAGAGGGTTACACCTCAGCGAAGTTCACTCGAGTAGGAGCGCCATCAGACCCTTATCGCGTCGATGAAAATGGAATTCGAAAGGGAGTTGGTTCTACGCCTGTGGACGGGCTCCAATCGGAGTCTGTCTTCAAGTCCTTGGAGACAGGAGATACACTCTATATCCCAGTCTTTCGACCGGGGTACCGAGAGCCACTTTCGGTGGATATATTGCTTTCGAGAGATGGCAAATCCTTCGAGCGGACAACCTTCTCGGAAGAGGAGGTTGCCAAGGTTCTTGAAGAATCACCGCTGGTCGTAAATGTTTCTGAAACCAAAACCCCAGATAATCCTCTTGCAGGCGAAGCGCCTCGAGGAGAAGATGGTGTGACAACAGAATCTTTTGAGACCAACCAGAGTGAAGAGGAGTCCGATTTCTCGGATGACACGGTGTTCCCGGATGATCCAGATGAAACTTCTCAATCAGACAATGGTACAGATTCTTCTCTTGCAGGCGAAGCGCCTCGAGATGATTCAAACCAAAACTCTGGTCAAGAAAGCGGTAAAAATAATCCTCTTGCAGGCGAAGCGCCCCGAGGAGAAAGTGCCGCACAGAAATGGTTTAGTCGGGCCAAGTGGATTTTGGCCATCACTGTACTCTGCCTGGGTGTATTTCTCTTCTGGTATCGTTTCCGACCGAGACGAATTAAAAAGAGAAGGAATCATGGGAGGCTCTTATGGAAACTTTAATGTTCAAGGTAAATAGACCTTTCACACCAGCTTTGCGTTCGCGCGAGGCTGGTTTTTTATATTGTATATTCATTACCTAATCTATTGACTTTTTATGATTTTATGCTAAAATAGTGTCATCTGTTCTTTGAAAAGTGCTTAAAAAAACTCGACCGAGTGGTCGCGTTGTTTGTGCATCTGCACAAAGCCTTGCAATGGACGGAAACCCACAAAAACTGAAATCCAACCGGGCGCAAGCCCATCCTTAAAATGAAAAAACTGATCCTTGCCCCCGTGGCAATTCTCGGTCTTGTGACCACTGCCACCGCTGAGTTCGTCTTCATACCCAGTGTTACTGCTGGGCCGAGGGAAGACCGTACAGGAGGAGTCCCAAACTCCACTGAGGCGGTCAGTTGGCCTACCTTTACTGATCACAGGATGAACGGCCTTGCAGCTCAAAACCCTATTGTTGGATCCGGTCACGCCATCGCCAAGTGGCGCGAAGGTGTCAACTATCGCGAACTCCTCACGACCCGGACAGTCACTATGTCAAAGTTGTGGCTTGCCCAGCTTGGTGGACCCTCAGACCCTTCGGATTTTGGAAACAGGACCCACTTCGGTGGGACCGTCACGACGACCAATGGTTGGAAGATCCGTCTTGTGGACACCAAGTTTCGTGTCCGCAGTATCATTGGTCCCGAATCAGCTCCGGTCTTTGGGAACATTGACACTACTGCCGTTATGGATACCTTGGGCTACTTCCGGGTAGCCACAGGGCTCTCCAATGGACGTTGTGACCGGCTCGACTACGGTGGAGTAGGTGTTGGCTTCACAGTCAACGATACTACATCGACTGTTGGGGCGGTACTTCGGTACTGTTACCAGAACAACGTGAGGTTCCTCTTCACTACTACGGTGGTGGGGGAGGATGCTTCAGGCAACACACAGACCCAGGTCTTCGAGAGTACTCACCGGATGAATTTGGGAGACATCGTGCAACTTGAGCCTACAGGCGGCTCAGGAAGTTCGATTTCCCTCAAGACGACCCTGCTTGATCCGACGCTTGCGTCGGCGGGCTGGAAAGTTTGTATCCAGAGTTCGTCTGACCTGCTCGGTTGGACAAACCGTGCAGATATCACGAACCTGGGCGAGAATATTCTGAGTTTTGCAGATCCTCAGGTCGTCTCGAGACAGTTCTATCGGGCGACAGTCTGCCCGGTTTCAACTGTAAACTTACGGTCGGGGGCCTTGGTTCCCGTACCGGACGTGGTGGTCAACTGAAGCACTTTTCTCTCTCTGGATCACGCGACAAGCACCAGAGATTTAACTTGTCATATCAAGCCCCTTCGCATACGCGTCGGGGCTTGACTTTTTTTATACAATATGCTATACTTTGAATATAAAGTAGAAGTCGAAAAGAGATTAAAAATTTAGAAATTAATTAAAAATATGTTTAAGAAAATATTTATCGGAACATTTGTAATGCTTGCTGTTTTTATTAGTTCGCAAGTTTCAAGTGCTCAAGAATTTACTCCAGTTGAAGATACAACTGTTGTAACAGAAACTGCACCTGAAGACGACACAACTGTTGTTGAAGGTGATTCTGAAGAAGAGTTTGTTCCTGAAGACGACACAACTGTTGTTGAAGGTGATTCTGAAGAAGAGTTTGTTCCTGAAGACGACACAACTGTTGTTGAAGGTGAAAAAGAAGTAACAGAAGAAACTTCAAGTGGAAGTAGATCAAGTGGATCTCGAGGACGAGGTGGAAACGGTGGAAGTTCACTTCCTTCTACTCCAGCAGTCTTGGGAGCTACGACTGGACCAAATGGAGAAACACTTATGTGTGCACCATACCTTACGACTTTTATGAAGATTGGAAAGGTAAACGATGTAACAGAAGTGAAGAAACTTCAAACATTCCTTAATGAGTTCAATAACGCGAATCTTCCTGTCACTGGATTCTTCGGTCCTATGACTCACAAAGCAGTAATCGATCTCCAAGCGAAATACGCAAATGAAATTTTGAAACCTTGGGATATTGCTGGAGTGACTGTAAATCTTCAACCAACTGGATATGCATACAAGATGACTCAGTGGTTTGTAAATAGTAAGAAATGTCCTGAAGCGCAAACTGCACTTCCAGTTCTTAACTAAATTTGTAAAGTCTCTGGGGAATCAAGTAATTGATTCCCCAAATGACTTGTCAAAAAGTTTTTAGAAAAAAATCTTTGTGATAGAATTATGGAAATGTCCCGTGAGAAGCCGCGGTCACGATATCGGAGGATACATAAACATAAACGATATGAGTATAATTATTAAAAACCTAAATCAAGCAAATTCGCGATTGATCGCGACCTGCTTCTAACGGGATGAGAAAGATTCTAAAAAACACACTTATCCCTCACAAGGGAAATGACTACAAACCTCATCTGCTTTCTTTTATGGGATCTGTTGTGGTTGTGGTGTTTGCGTTTGCTGTGTTTGCGTTTGGGTTTTTGCAACAATCACTTTTGCACTCACCTCAAATGCTTGCAACTATCTATCCAACTCTCGTTGCGAGTCTTTCAAATGAACATAGAGCAGAGGCGAGTCTCCAAGAACTAACGATTAACCCACTGCTTGAAGAGGCAGCAAGACTCAAAGCTGAAGATATGATGATACGAGGATACTTTGCTCATACAAGTCCGACTGGTCTTGATCCTTGGTATTGGATAACAAAAGCGGGTTATGAGTATGAATATGCAGGTGAAAACTTGGCGATTAACTTTTCGGATTCGGCAGATGTGACGCGCGCGTGGATGGAATCTCCTGGACACCGAGCAAACATTTTGAATAATAGGTTCACAGAAATTGGAGTGGCAACAGTGAAAGGGTTTGTAAATGGAAAAGAAACTGTGTTTGTGGTTGAGATGTTTGGAACTCCAAAGAAAAAAATCGGTGATATGGTTGCGGTTCTTCCAGTGGTTGCAGGGTCAACATCTACTGCAACATCATCGCAAGTGGTTGCGACTTCATCTATTACGATTGCAGAAACAGATTTTGTGGCAACAACTTCAACTACTACAGCGGTCTTGGGAGCATCTATTGATACAAATGTGGTAACGAGAAGTACTTCTTCGGATAGATTATTTACTGCACTTTCATTTGTTGTATCAAACCCACGAGTAATTGTGAT
>CAYLQP010000006.1:0-19549 GCA_964386665.1 uncultured Candidatus Saccharibacteria bacterium | reverse complement strand
GTTTGTATCTGGTACTTGCATTACTGGTGTTGCTTTCTGTTTCATTGGTAATTGTGTTCTTCAGACATCATCATATCGGAAGAATTCTTAATGGAATGGTGGTCCTTGTATGGATACTGTTTTGCGCACTTGTGTATACACATTTCTTTGGAGGGGCGGTACTGTTGGGGTAAATATAATCTAGATTTTAGATTCTAGAATAGAGAATGGAGAGAACAAACCAAAGCGGATTTAGCGAATGCTAAATCCGCTTTGGTTTGTTATAATTAGAGAATGAATCCCGTTAGAAAAAACGGAGCAAACAGTATAGACAACTAATTAGTAATAAAAGTGCATATGATAAAATATAATTACTGGCAATTATTTACATTTTTCTAACGGGATGAAAAAAATAATCATTGGAACAATACTTCTTGTAGGATTTTTGTTTGGACTGTATACACTCGAAAAACAAAAACAACAAAACTCGAACCAGGTTTTGCAATTGCAAAAGAAATATAAAAACAATCGGGACGTGCCTCCAGTTGCTGGAAGGTATGAACTATTTGAAGCGGAGAAGCTTTCTCTTGCAAAGGAACGAAGAGTGGTTCTCTTTTTTAATGCGTCGTGGTGTCCAACCTGTAGTGAACTTGAAGCAGAAGTAAAGAAAGTGTCATTGCCAGACAATGTATTACTTCTTTCGGTTGATTATGACAAGAATCAGGAATTACTCAAAAAATATGAAATTGCATATCAACATACATTTGTTGAGGTGGATGAGATGGGTAACGTTCTTCATAAATGGAGTGGGGGTGGAGTAGAACGATTAAAAGCTGAGCTTGGTGTACACTAAAATGTTTTTTCTTCTGATCTCTTTTGTTGCTGGGGTGCTCACGGTGCTTGCGCCATGCGTGCTTCCGCTTCTTCCGGTTATTATTGGAAGTTCTGTTTCGGGAACACGAACATCGAAGCCGTTTATCATTGCACTTTCGCTTTCGGTTTCTGTGATTATATTTACTTTTCTTCTGAAGGTTTCGACTTTGTTTATTGATATTCCAGAAACCTTTTGGAAATGGATTTCAGGAGGAATTATTATTGTTTTTGGAATCTCTATGTTGTTCCCGTCTCTTTGGGAGAAAGCAGGTTTGAAATTTAATCTTCTTGTTGGAAGAAAGAGTAACAAGCTTCTCGCAGAGGGTGTAAGTAAAGAAAGTGTTAAGGGAGATGTGCTTATTGGTGCGGCGCTTGGTCCGGTGTTTTCAACGTGTAGTCCAACATACTTCGTGATTCTTGCGACAGTGTTACCAGAAAGTTTCTTGGGAGGACTCACGTACTTGATTGCATATGTGCTCGGGCTTTCGCTTATGCTTCTACTTATTTCTCTTGTAGGACAGAAAGTTGTTTCAAAACTCGAAGGGATATCAAACCCATACGGTTGGTTTAAGAAAACGCTCGGAGTCCTTTTCTTGCTTGTTGGGGTGTTTGTGATTGGAGGGTACGATAAAAAGATTCAGACGTTTGTTGTGGAAACCGGTTTTTTTGATATGACACAAATAGAACAAAAGCTTCTCAACTTAGTTCGGTAGATTTAAGATATTTTTTTCCAGAGATTGTTAAAAATTGAAAGTTCTGTTTCATAAAGGTTTGCATCTTCTATAATGATGCCGTGAAGAGTATTATTTTTTCCAACAGAAATCATTGCTACTTTGCCTGCGTAGATAAGTTTGTAAGTAGGAGCAGAGTCTTCTTTTGAAAGCCATTTTCGTTCGTCTTTTCCGTAGGTTGTTCCTCCTTCACCATTGGCAAGGGTTCGAACAAAGATACGTCGCTTGATACGTTCGTTGCTAAATGTTGGAAATACTCCTTTGTCATAGAGGTAAGGTCTGATAGTAGAAGAAGAAAAAGCAGCATACTCTTTCTTTGGAAGCTTTGAAACAGAATCAAGTACATCTTCAAGAATGTTTCTAATTCCCGCTTGATTGTCATAAAACTTTACGACTGGGCGGTAGGTATCGGTTGTTTGTGTTTTAAGTTCGGTGATAAGGGAAGTAAGCTCCTTTGAAGTTTCTTCGAGAGTCGCCTTTTGTTGTTCAATGATGTTTTTGAGGACCGACGGGTCTTCGGCAGAGAAGTGTTGTTTCTTCTCTTTGTGGTAATAAGAAATGAGACCTCTTTTTTCGAGCGCTTTGAGTGCATTGTATGTTACTCCACGATTGAGTCCTGCTTTCTCGGCGATTTTGCGAATCGAAGATGAGCCAACAGAAAGAAGGGTGGTGTAGACCATAATTTCGTTTTCGCTTAAATTAAGTTTTTGGAGGGTTGTTTTATACTTATTCATTATGTTTGGTTTTTTGTAAAGTGTCACGTATTTACGTGACAAATCTTTATTTGTAGCCATAAGTATATACTTTTATATGTAAATTGTCAATGTTTTTGTCACGTTGTTTGTTGACAGTGATTTTTGTGACTTATAAAATAAGTTGTAGTAATTCTCATCTATATGGCTATTGATTTAACAATCGTAAGAGATTCAGTCTCAGTTCAGTTCTTTGAAAACCAAGTTCTTCCTCTCGTACCTCAGATCGAGCTTCTTGCCTGTGAATGGGATAAAGTTAATGCGGATATTGAAAGTTTGTTTAACCATGATGTAAGTCCTGGTAAGATCCTTTTAATTGATGTTGAGACACAGTTCCTTTCTAGATGTAAGAAAAAACCATTCGCTCTTATTGGCCTATCTGGACCAGGAGCGGTGGGTAAAAATGCTTTCCGATGTTCTTTGGGTTTGCCAAAGGTGGTTAATACCACTACAAGGCCTCCTCGAGGAAACGAAGAAAATGGGTCTGATTACTTTTTTGTCTCAGAAGACCAATTTCGGTATTCTGAACAGAAGGGTGATTTTCTTATTACTTCTTTTCGAGAAGGAAGAGGGTACTATGGCATTTCTCGAAATGCCATAGTGAGTGCTAGTAACACAAATCCTTATGTACTAGAAGAAAGTCCTGCGAATTTACATTCTATTTGGACAAAAACTAATACTTCGTGTGAAATGTTACTGATCTATCTTCTTCCTCCCGATCCAATTTTTCTTACCCTCCTATCTCGGTTGTCGTACCGTTGTCAAAATGATGGAACTAATCTGTCATCAACTTTGATATCGACACTTGGTCAGAGGCAAATTGAAGAGTTGAGAAGTCTTCGTGGGATTATTGATACCGGTCTTCCGGTCTTAATTTTAATAAACGATGATGTCTCGAGAATCGTGAACTTGGCAAGAGAGAAATTTTAAGAGCTGAATAAGCTCTTTTTTTATGATATATTAAGTCTATGTTAGAAATTAAAGGTACAACACAATCACCTTATCACTGTTCTGTAGGTCTAGTTATTATTGAAAAAGATAAGGTTTTGTTTTTACAAAAAAAAGATAGGTCATTTACTTTACCACGAGAAACTATTAGATTAGACGAATCTATTAAAGACGCGTTATCGAGGGGTGCGCAAGAGGAATTAGGATTGATTATTGAAATAGAAGGCTTCCTTGGAAGTTTGGTGTCTTTTTTTATTAGAGATAGAAAAAAAATTGAAAAAACCACTTTGTATTTTCGTTGTAAAATAATTGATCAGACTAGTCGTTCTCCGGAATTAGATGAAAAAGATGATATTATTTTATGGCAAGATTTACAGGTAGTTGAAAAAAAACTTTCTGATTGTAACAACGAAGAATTTAAAGTTTTAAAAAGAATTAATTTTTAGTTTATGTCACTTGCCCAAAATAAAAAAGCAACGTTTAACTTCGAAATTCAAGAAAAGCTTGAGGCGGGTGTTGAGTTGTTTGGATATGAAGTGAAGACTATTCGAGAGGGGCACGGGAGTATTACAGGAGGGTTTGTTGTAGTGCGAGGAGGGGAAGCGTTTTTGATGGGGAGTGAGATTTACCCATTTCAAAAGGCGAATGCTCCAGAACAGTTTGATCCAAGACGTGCCCGAAAGCTTCTTTTGACTAAAAAAGAGATCGCGTATCTCGAAACTGAAACACAGAAAAAAAGTGTTTCTGCCATTGCGCTTAGGTTTTTTGTAAAAGGAAAAAAGATTAAACTTGAAATTGCGCTTGCGCGAGGGAAGAAGAAGTTTGATAAGAGGGAGACTATAAAGAAAAGAGAAAGTGAGAGGGAAATGGGGAGGGATATGAAGAGGTAAGATTAATATAATGAGAAACATTGCTTTTGTAGATGGACAAAATTTGCACATGGGGACCACACTAAATACCCCTTCTTGGAAAGTTGATTTAAAGAAATTTAGAATATATCTCGAGAAGAAATATCATGTTTTTGAAGCCTACTACTTTCTTGGTTGTGTTCAAGAAATAAATCAAGATATATATGCAAATATTCAAAAGGCAGGTTTTATACTTGTATTTAGGCAACATAATCCTGTCATGCTAGGGAAAAAGAAAGGGAATGTTGATTCCGATGTTATTTTTCATATCATGAAACTTTTACAAAAAAGAAACGATTTTGATAAGATTTTGCTTATTTCGGGAGATGGTGATTATAAAATGTTAGTTGACTTTTTGATTGAAGAGGGAAAGTTTGAAAAAATTCTATTTCCCAACAAAAAGTTTGCCTCGTCTCTTTATAAAAAATTAGGCTCTGAGTATTTTGATAATCTAGAAAATCCTGATACAAAAAAGAAAATAAGTTAATCCTAAAAAAGAAAAGGGCTCCTTAGGTAATTAGCCGTTTGGATCCCTCTTCGTATTTATACCCGAATTATACACTATATAATGAATAATTACAACTTATTTAATTAATTTAATAATCTATAGTCACCTTGGTTTCTGGTAGTCTGAATTTGATGTAAAAATGAGGCTTCGCTTCGTGCGCTCCGACCGGTTCGATTCCCCCACGTGAAGCAGATAGGGAATCGATCGTTACACGATCAGTACACCTTTTGGTGATTTTGTTTCCTTGCAGTCACAAAATCGACTCAAAAGGTCTTCGATTCCCCCACGCAAGTGCGTTTAGCACTTGCTCATCTCCACAAACAAAAATCGCTCCAACAAATGTTGAAGCTGATTTTTGTAATTGTGGAGATGGGGGGAATCGAACCCCCGTGCAGGAAGAATTTTTAGTTGAGTCTACGTAATGTAGTTTGTCTTTTGGTTTTTTAGGCCAGTTCGAAATTGTTGCTTTAGGACAAACAAAACACAACAACTCCTATCTTCTATGGTTTCGGGTTTTTGTAAGAAGAGTACAAAGCCCTATTCTCTCGTTTATAACACCACAGTTCTTTTGAGAGAAGAAAAAGAGTGTGATGGCACTTGGCTTCAGCGAGCTATGCTCGAGCTGTTGCGAAGGCGAAATCGCTTACTCCAAAGTATGGAGAAGCAACTTTTTGTGCTTTAGCACTTATGTTCCCTATAAGTTTTACGAGGTTTTAGGATACTCGATTACGCACAAAGAAAAGATTACTCCCTGTCTAGGCCGAGCATCCCCTCTAGATGTCTTTTCAAAGGACTATTGAATTATGACATAAAAATGTTTATTTGACAAATATAAACATATATAGTACTATGGAATCACACAAAGAGCATCGTTTTAAAAGAGTCGATTTTTAAGCGCACTATTTGTATATTAATAGAAGCAATACAATCAAACTCTAATGAACGGTGTAATCAAAAAACTCACTGACAAAGGATTCGGTTTTATCACATCTCCAGAGCTTTCGAAAGATCTTTTCTTTCACGCAAACGCTCTTGTAGATGTTGCATTTAATGAACTTCGAGAAGGGGACAATGTTTCTTTTGAAATTGAAGACTCTCCAAAGGGACAAAATGCAGTAGATGTAAAACGAGCTTAAGTCAAAACAAAAAAAGCCGCACCGTAAGGTGCGGCTTTTTTTGTGGATTTTTGGCCTTGTTTGTTGTATACTCGGACAACATATGACACAGCCACAAAACAAAAAACAGCAAAAAAAAGAGTACAAAGATGATGTAAAAAAGAGCTTGGTAAAAAATATTTTTTTTACTTTTTTCTTTTTTGGACTTTTTGTTCTTGTGTATCCTCTTGTTGCAACCCCTAGACAAAAAGAAACAAAAGAAGAAACAAGTCTTTCGGAGGTAGTTCGACAGATCAAGGCAGGAGAAGTTGCTGAAATGGTAGTTCGAGGTGACAGCGTTGAAGTGGTGTACAAGAATCCTGAGACTTCGAAACTTGAAATAAAAAAAGAGGTAGATAGTTCTATCACCGAAACGCTTTCACGACTTGGGCTTACTGCAGAAGAGCTCCAAACACTCAACATCACAGTTGCAAATGAATCAGGGTTTCGATATTGGTTTGGTATTATCTTGGGTCCCATTCTTATTCCTGTATTGTTTACACTTCTTCTTATTTGGTATCTTACACGTCAAGTAAGAGGGGCGGGTACTCAAGCACTTTCGTTTGGTCAATCTCGCGCTCGGATCTCAAGTCCAGATGATGGAAAACAAAAAGTCACATTCAAAGATGTTGCTGGAGCAAAAGAAGCAAAAGTGGAACTTGAAGAGATTGTAGACTTTCTAAAAAATCCTAAAAAATTTATTGATATTGGTGCAAAGATTCCAAAAGGAATAATTCTTACTGGTTCTCCTGGAACTGGAAAAACACTTCTTGCTCGGGCGACTGCTGGGGAAGCAGGAGTGCATTTCTTTTCGGTGTCTGGTGCTGAGTTTGTTGAAATGTTTGTTGGTGTTGGAGCAAGTCGTGTTCGAGATTTGTTCAAGATGGCAAAAAGCGCAGCACCCGCGATTATTTTCATTGATGAGATTGATGCGGTAGGGAGAGTTCGAGGAGCAGGTACTGGGGGAGGAAACGATGAACGAGAACAGACACTCAACCAGATCTTGGTCGAGATGGATGGGTTCGAACCAAATGAAAAGGTAATTGTGATGGCGGCAACTAACAGACCGGATGTTTTGGATCCAGCGCTTTTGCGACCAGGACGATTTGATCGACGTGTCACTATTGATCTGCCAGATAGAAATGATCGAGAAGAGATAATGAATATACACGCAAAAGGAAAGCCATTTGCAGAAGATGTTAATTTGAAATTGATTGCTGAGAGAACTCCTGGTTTTTCTGGTGCTGATTTGTATTCTTTGATGAATGAGTCTGCTATTTTGGCTGCTCGAGAAAATAGAACAAAAGTAGCTCAATTTGATCTCATTCGATCAATTGAGAAAGTGATGATGGGTCCAGAACGTCGTAGCCATATATTGTCTAAAAAAGAAAAAGAGCTCACTGCGTATCACGAAGTGGGACACGCGCTTGTTGCGTCACTTCTTAAACATGCTGATCCTGTGCATAAGATTTCGATTATTTCTCGAGGGCGAGCAGCGGGGTACACAATGAAACTTCCTCTTGAAGAAAGAAGACTGCAATCAAAAAATGAATTTCTTGATGATATTGCAATGACACTTGGCGGCTACGTAACAGAAAAAATGGTGTTTGGTGATATTACGACAGGGCCTTCAAACGACTTACAGGTTGCAACCGCGCTTGCTCGAGATATGGTAACCCGTTTCGGGATGTCAGAGGCAATAGGACCTATCGCACTTGAAAGCGCTCAGGGAAGAGTTCTTTTTGGACAAGGAGTAAGTGATAAGGAATATTCAGAAAAGGTAGGAAGTCAGATTGATGAAGAGGTTTCAAAAATTATTCAAGGAGGGTTGCGAAAGGCTGAGGAGGTTATCACAACGAATCGTACACTTATGGATGTGATTGCAAAACGATTGATTGAAGTTGAAGTGATTGAAAAAGATGAATATGAACAAATTCTGGTTGCCCACGGAATTCCTCTTAAGAAAAAAGAAGTGATTGTTGAAGAAGGTGTGGATATAGTTGGTTAAGGTATTTATTGACAATAAAGATTGGTCTGTCATAATTTAATTATTAACTTTAATTAATAAATATCATGAGTCAAGAATATGAGGAGAGTGTTGGAGAAAGATCTAAGCGTCCATTAAGTCCTGCTGAAAAAGAGATTTGTGCAATTGAGTTTACAGCAAGTGACCCTGATGAGTTAATGAGTCCTAAAAATGCTTATCAAACATTTTTGAGTGAAAATGGTCTTTTAAAATACGAACCGGATTTAGAGTCTATGACCAGAGCAGAAGTAAGAGAGTATTTAGTTGATGTAATAGCTAGGTTACAAGATGCAAAAGGAGATGATAAGGATGGCTCTTTTGAGTATGGGATTAAAGAGTACACAGATATTCTAACAGAATTCAATAGTGAAGATGGGGACACAGTAAAAGAAGAGTAACTTCGGTAAGCTTTAGATTTTTAAAGTATCTGATTATTTTATCTGCAGTAATTAATTCGTCGTACCCTTCTTAAACTCTTTATTTTCTATAAGGTTGCAATAGGAATAGTAAGGTAAAGCATTATGATGTATAGAGCAAGTATCTCCTGTACAAAAAAACTTCAATCGATCGATCACACCAAGTGTGTATATATAGATCCAAGACATAACGGAGATTGTGCCGAGGAAAATTATAATCTGTCCACCCTCATGGACTCGAACCATGGACCCCAGAGGTATAAGCTCTGTGCTCTAACCAGCTGAGCTAAGGGTGGATATGTTTATCTATATTAGCAGAAATTTCTGTTTAGGCAATTGGCCGGTTTTTCTTGTTTTTTGAGAAAACAAGAAAAACCGGCACTACCTTCATCTAGGAAAATACTCTATTAATTCTCCTGAATTGTATATCTCTCCTGCGAGTCTGCCGAAGCTATATATCGTATTTTCTATTTCTATTTCTGCTCCACCGACCTGAGGGTCTGCCTTTGGGTCTGAGTGATTAAACCCTATGTTATAGAGAGTTCCTAAAATGTCTGTGCGCTGTGATATGGGAAATCCTTTTGATTGCCATCCTTTTTCAAACTGTTTTAGATAAAGCGCTGCATAGAGATAGGCAAAGTATCGATTTTTTGGATCTGTGATACGTTCGAAGCGTTCCTGATCAATATTGTTTGTTTTGAAATCAAGATATGTTTCATACTGTTTGCCAAGGTAATAAGGAGAAGAAGTGTCTTTGAGATGTGCTTCAATTTGTTTTGCGGTTTCTTCTTTGATCCCTGCGATACCCCAAGAGAATTGGGTTTGATTGCCAAGAAGTTTGAGTGGGGCAAACACTTGTTTGAATACTTCTCGCTCTGAATAAAATAGACGCAGTTGTTCAACCGCAATCATTGAAACGATAAGGCGAGATGATATACCTGTTTCTCCCTCGACTCTTTTGAGGGTTGTGAGGTCTTTGGTAATTGCGTTTTTAAATGTCTGCCATTCTTCTCCTTTGGTCCACTGTGATGTTTCGTTTGTTTCACTTCTAACGACTTCTTTTTGAAGAAATTCTTCTCGCTGGTTATCTATAATTCCTTTTGTATTGGTTAGTCCGAATTTGACGGCAAAAAATCCAAGTGTAAGAAAGAATCCAATACTAGCAAAAATGTACATTAATATTTTGCAAATTGTTTTTATATGTTTTTTGTGGTGCATTGATTTAATTTGTAGATGGGGATAAACTAAGTAAGTGAACGTATATTAGCAAATAATTAATAATTTAAGAAATTTATGAAAAAAATTATAAGTTTGATGATGGTCGCGATGTTTTTTGTTGGTTCATTTGGGACTGCTGGAGCATCAACAAAATCTGTTTCAGAATTGGTGAATTTCACTGGATTGAGATATCCTACGAATTCAAGTGAATGGCAATCTGTGATCGGGCTCTATGAAGGGTATACAAAACAATTGAGAGTCGCATCACAAGGATCATCAACTTCAACAACAAACATAAGTTTGGTTGGAATACCTCAGATGCAGATGAAATATTCAAACGATCGGGTACGAAATGAACTCGAGGTTGTTATGACTACACGGGTCAAAGTAAGTGCTGGTTCGACTGATAAAAAAATTCAGTTTAGCCCTTTGTTCTTTAAGGATCAAAACAGGGTTTCTTTTCCAAATAGTTTAAAACTTGTAGATGTTAAATCAGACTCACAAAAGGGTGGATTTGGCACAAGTGATGTTGTGATCAAGGCAGGTAAGATAGAAACATATACTGTTTCTTGGAAAGCGAATCCGCTTGAGATGTTTGGAGGAACTTATCGTCTAGGAACATACGTACAATTGTTAAATTCAGCACAAACTGAAGTGGTGTATGAAAAAGGTTTTGACAAAGGAAATGAATTATCATCGCCTCTTGTTGTGGTGGGAGAAAAATCTCCTTACTTGAACGGAGTTGCAGGGCAAACTTCAACCCACGATGGTAAATCTGCTTTTGGTTCAAATGACGTTATGTACTTTGAAGGTGTACGGTTTACACCTGATACGATTGTATTAATAGACGGAGAAAAATTTACAACAGGAATTAGAATGAAGGATTCTGGTAAATCGCTTTCATTTGATTTGAAACAAATTCAAAAATGGATATCTGGAAGTCATCGGGTGGAACTTGCGAATTCATACGGAAAAAGTAATGGGATATCTGTTTTATTTGGAGGTAATCGTTCTTCTAAGATACCTTCAATCTCTATGGTTCGTGCAAAGGCGGCGGGTGATTTTGAAATCTTTGCAGGTGAACCGTTTTCTATTGAAGGTACCAATCTTGTATCCGCAGGTAAGGATGCAAGAGTATTTGTAGGAGGTAAAGAAGTGAGAGTTACTCAATACGGACAAACTTTGCTTTGGGCAGTTGCACCTGAATTGAACACGGGAGATTCTTCAGTTCAAGTAATAACATCTGTAGGAAAAAGTGAGTTTACCCAAGTGAGGGTTTTTGGAAGTCGTGAAGCCCAAGTACCTCAAGTTAAATTTGTTTCAGAGACATCTGAGGTATTTCAAGATGGTACAGGATCATCTTTTATTGAATTGACTTTATCATTTGAAGTTGATTCTCAAGATCTTGAGGATTTATTTATACCAAAAGTTTTTCCTGCTAACGTCTATGTTATTGACAAAGATGGTGTGCCAGTTTCTAATTCAACTGGCATAAGTGTACGTGTATTGAGTACCTGCAATGGTTCTACAGCAAATAATTGTCGACTTGGTTTTCAGGATACTGGTGCTTTCTCAATTATTGCAATTATTAAGAAATCTGCAGGGCCAGGTAATTATCGTCTAGTCTTAAAACAATTACCTTGGAGTACAGAAGTTGAGTCCAACTATTCTTACTTATCATTAGGAAGTGAATTTAAAACTGATTATCAGAATTTGCCTTCTGATATAGTAAAAAGTCAAGATCTTCAAAAATCTCAGGTTGCAAGTATTCAAGAAGCACTCAACAAGCTTGTTCAAGAGTTGAATAAGAGGTTGGGAAGGTAGGAAGGGGAAAGAATATAGAATCTTGAAAAAACCGCGCTCGGAAGGGCGCGGTTTTTTCAATAAACTTTTTATTCGAAATGAGTGATCTTTTTGTGTTCTATTCGATCTTTGAGAAGGGGGAGGGTGACGAGTTCAGGATCCTTTTCGATAAGCCTTCTTGCTTCGGTTCGAGCAGCTTCAACCATCTTGAGGTTTTGTAATGCTTGCATTCCAATGTCACTAATACCCCATTGTTTTCCTCCTGTAAGCTCCCCAGCACCACGTAACTTTAAATCAAGCTCAGCAAGTTCAAATCCATCTTTTGCATTTTTGAATGCTTTGAGTCTTTCGATGGTTTTGTCTGTTTTTGAATCGGCAAAAATAAAACAATATGCTTGGTAACTACTTCGAATCACACGCCCTCGTAGTTGATGGAGTTGAGAGAGTCCGAATCGTTCTGCTCCTTCAATAATAATCATTGTGGCATTTGGAACATTTACTCCTACTTCGACAACGGAAGTTGCTACAAGAATATCTATTTTTTTGTTTTTGAAATCATTCATAACATCTTCTTTTTCTTTTGGGGTCATTTTACTGTGAAGAATATCTATATTGTAGTCTTCAAACACTTTTTGTTTGAGACGTTTAACTTCTTCTTTGACTGACTTGACGTTTAAGGTGTTTTCTTTCTCAAGGTCAGGTTCATCGATGCGAGGGCAGATGACATACAGTTGTCTTCCATTTGCAAGTTCTTTTTTTATTGCATCATATGTTTCTTCTCTTTTGTCAGGTGTAATAATGTTTGTAATGATGGGTTTTCGGCCAAGTGGCATTTGGTCAAGGATAGACAAATCAAGATCGCCGTAAAGAGTGAGAGCAAGGGTTCGAGGAATCGGTGTTGCAGACATAGAAAGTAAATGGGGAACAAGGCCGTCCTTTCGAGCAAGACGTTTTCTTTGATCGGTTCCAAAACGATGCTGTTCGTCTATAATGACAAAGGCAAGATTTTTAAATTTGATAGATTTTTGGATTAAGGTGTGGGTACCAATCAGTATTGATATTTCGCCATTTGCTACCCATTTGTTTAGTTGTGATTTGGAGATTGTGGTTGGTTCGTCTTTGTTCGTCTTTGATGGAAATTTCTTGCACGTACTTCCTGTGAGAAGCCCTATTGATATATTTGTTTCTTTGAATAATTCGATAAAAGATTTGAAATGTTGCTGCGCTAAAATTTCTGTAGGTGCCATATAAGAAACTTGGAAGTTACCGAAGTCTTTTCCATCTGGATGGTTTTGGGTTACGGCAAAGGTTGCAACAGCTGCGACTGCGGTTTTACCGCTCCCTACGTCTCCTTCAAGAAGTCGTGCCATAGGAACTCCTCGTTTGAAGTCTTCAAGGATGCTTTTGATTACTTGTTGTTGACCAGAGGTTAAAGTAAAAGGAAACTTTTTTTGAAATTCTGCTACCGCTTTCTTTGTATGTTCAAGTGTAAGTGAATGAAGTTTTGAGTTTTCTATTTTGTCTTTTTGGACCTGAAGTTGAATAAGAAAAATTTCTTCAAAAGAAAATCGTTTTTGTGAGGCGGTCGCATGGGATGTTTGTTTGGGTGAATGGATCCAGACAAGAGCGGTCTTGAGGGTAGGGAGATGATATGTGTTAAGCAGATGTTCGGGGATAAACTCTTCTAAGGTATCAAGAAAGTTTGTTTTAAATATCTTTTGAATACTGTGATAGATCCAGTTAGATGTCACAAATCGAGTTTCTTTGTATACAGGATATAGTGTGTGTAAGTCGTTATCTTGACCAAAAATAGAATCTCCTACAATGGTTGGTAACTTACTTAAAGACTCTATTTGAGGATTAGAAAGAAAGAGTTGATTGTTCTTTTCATTTACAACTCCTTCCACTTTTACGAGACTTCCTTCACTAAGCATTTTTGCAATATATGGTTGGTTAAACCATACAAGTCCAACAGAACCTGTATCATCAGTGAGTGTCCCTTTTGACATATTCACACCAGACTTGAAACCCTTCTTGGTTTCGAGTTTGCTAATTTGTCCAAAGAGAATAACATTCTCACCTTTTGTGAGATTGCTAATGTGGCTTGATTTTGAGGTGTCTCCGTAGCGTACAGGGAAGTACCATAATAGATCTTCTACGGTTTCGAGTCGTAACTTCTTGAGACCTTCTTTGTGAGGTTCCGAGAGTCTAAAGATTTCGCGAAGAGGGGTTTTAAGATGTGGTGTCTGCATTGTTGTGGCGTGCAAATTGGACAGAAACAATCATTAAGATAAATGCTGAAAACGCCATAAGGGGAATAGTAATATATCCAAACCGAAGTACAAATAACTTACTGCAACTAACGCTATATCCGACAGCTGAACAAGGAATGAGTGAAGTACCTGAAAGTTGCAAGATGTAGTGGTTGAGTGCAAGCAGTGCTCCCAGTGTTGAGAGGGTGATACTGTAAAGTGCGATATGTGTATCTTTTTTCCACATTGCAATACCAAGGAGAAGTACTTGAGGGTACATCAAGATCCGCTGAAACCAGCAGAACTTACAAGGTTCATACCCAAGTACATCAGAGTAAATTAAACTTCCAGTAAGTGAAAGTAGACTTGCGATAAATGCAAGAGTGAGTCCATGGTGTTTTATGGTGTTAAAGAAATCGTTGGGATTTTTGCGGTATTTGATATAGGTGAAAACCAGAACAATTGTGAGAAGTTGTGCTACTACGGTAAGACTTGAAAAGATAAAGTTTACTGTGTTTGCCATATGTCTTAGTTAGAGGTTGTTGGTAAAGTACATCCAGTTTTTTCGGCTAGTTTTTCGAGAGGAATTTCTCCTGAAAGAGTTGAACCATCAGCAAAAGTCCAAGTTGGATAAGAGTTTATCCCAGCGTCTCGACAAATATCGAGTTGACCTTTTGTATCAGGAGTTGAACATTCAACATAAGGAATATTTTTTGACCATTCAAAAGCCTTCTTTTGAGCTTGGCAATGTGGACACCAAAATGCACCATAAAACTTCGCACCCTTGTCCGCAAGACAAAGTGCAAATTCATCATATTTGCTTGAAGTTTCTTTTCTATTTGGGTCAAGTAATGCAAGAAAGCCTATTATAAAAATAACAGCAATAATAATACCTACTAAATATTTTGTTTCTTTTTTCATAGTCCTATTTTACACCTTTTTTTCAAATCATACAAAAGGGGGTTACTGAGGTGCAAATTTGAAAAGGTTGTTATATAATAAAGCGGTTATTAGTAGTATTTAATTTATTTTAACGTATGACTATTGTTTCACTCGTTGTAGCAGTTATTGTCTCAAATGTGATCGGAATGCTTTGGTATTCTCCAAAGATGTTTGGAACTAAGTGGAAAGCGCTTCTCGGAATGTCAGAAGAAGTGTCGCAAAAATGTGATAAACCAGAAGCGAAGGTAATGATTGTTAATGTCCTTTTTTCTCTTATTACTGCTTATGTTCTCTGGGCGCTTGTTCCAGTAGTAGGACTTATAGGAATCGTTCTCTATTGGCTTGGATTCACTATGCCAGTTATTGCAGGTCCGGTACTTTGGGAAAGAAAAAGCTGGAAACTATTTTTGATTAATGCAGGATATAGTCTTGTGGCAGTTCTCGCTATGAGTGTTGTAGTTCACTTTATTCGATAAAGTAAAACGTACAAAACAAAAGCCGCGCCCTATGGGCGCGGCTTTTGTTTTGTAAAAATAGGTTTTATTTCTTCTCCCACAAATCCCAGACTCTTGCAGCGACGTTTACGGGTGTACCTTCAAGTGGGAAATGATGAAGGTTAATAAAGGGAAGTGAATTTGCTTCAATGATTCCCCAAAACTGTTCATCTGGATCTTTAGTAATATCTGGAATAATAAAATCAAATCCAACTACAGGTGCGTTTAGTATATCTCCAGCTTGCTTAAGATAGGCAAGCGTCTTAGGATGAGTAATCTGTATTTCTTCGGCGGCAAATCCTCCATACGAAGTTCCGATTTTTTCAGTGAGATCAATTGTTTTATCTTTTTCGAGAATACTTTCAAGTGTATATCCAAGGCGCGCCAAGAATTCTTTTGTCTTGAGGGTTACTATCACATCTTTTACTCGAGGGTCTTTTTCTTGGTTCTTTTTTTCTATAAGCTTTTGAATTGTTTGTTCACCATCACCTGTAATTCTTGGTGGATCACCACGCAATATCCCAACTACTTCACCTCCAACATAAGTTGCTCGATATACACTCCCCATAAGCATTTCTTCTACAACTACATAGAACCCCAGTTTTTTTGCAATCTTGTATGCTTGGCGCAGTTCGTCTTCTGTATAGATAAACGTAGTAGTGTGTCGTCCACGGCTTCCAAGTTCTGGCTTGATGATGACAGGATGACGGATGTGATCAAATACTTTTTTTGCTTGAGCAAATGTTCCTACACGAGCTCCTCGAGGTACAGGAACTCCTTTGAGTTGTAGCTTCTTTTTAAGTAGCCATTTATCGTCCATCCACGTGTATGATCGTTGGGGAAGCCATGCGGGCACAGGGATACTTTCGAAGTATTCCCATTTACCATTGATTTTTGCGCGGTATTGTTCGATTGGTTTGTTGAGGATTATAAATTGTTGCATTTCAATTCCTCGTTTTTTAGCTTCATCCCAAATCACTTCAGAACGTTCTGTGAAAGCTTTTTTTGAATCAGTGTTCATTGAAAGAAGTCCAAGCCCTCGAAATAAAAGAAGATATGGAGTAAAGATAGTTCTAATGACACCACGTGTAAAAGGTGTATCAAGAAGAGTAAGTGTACGAACAAGCGGTGAAAAGGGGATGGCAACGGTTTGCATTACAAACGAACGAAGATGGTTTGTTGGGTTGTTGCCACAATACAGACAGGTTTGTTTTTTAGTTGACATAAAATGTTGGAATAAGTTTATTTGCAAGTTCCGGTTTTGTACCAGATACGATTTCGACTAACTCATCCATCATAGCATCTAGGCTTTCTTTTATCGAGACGTTTGATAAAGCTTCATTTACAGTTATATGTGGGTCTTGTGCATAGAGTAGTACATCAAAAAGTGTTGCGGGTACAGTGTGTATATGATCACTGATTCCAAGAAGAGCAAACTCTCCTGCAAACACATCTGTTTTGATAGGTGTTTTTGTATTAAAGGTGTTGTCCCAGGCCTCTTTCATATCGCCCAGGTAATCAATTTGTGAAAATCCACCACCAAGAGTAAGTCCATAGTAAAAAGAAAGTATTGAATACGAGAGTGCCATTGTAGGGAGAAGAGTATATTTACGTAGATGAGTCTCAATAGCTTCGGGAGTAAGAGGGATGGAGATAGTATGATCTTTTGAAACAAGATATTCTTCTTCTATAAATAACTGTACACGAGTTTGATGCAATTCATCAATATACCAAAAGAGGTCGGAGCCTGTTTGAGTTGTTCTATCATGTGCACCGACAATCCCTTCAAAGTGAGATAGATATGTCTCACGAATGTGTTTATCAAACAAAAGAGAATGAATAGGAGTTTTCGTATGTAGGTGAATGTCGAGAAAAAGTTGACGCACCACTTGTTCTGCCTCAACATACACAAGTGACCCTCTCTTGTCTCCAAAGATAGTCTGCCAAAGCAAATCATTTATGATAACAAGTTGATCACTAAAATATTTTGTCTCACGGAGATGTTGGTTTAAATGTAGTTGTGTAAGAAATGCCGTTAATTTCTGTTTTGCAGATTCGTCTAAAGCAAGATGTTTTGTTTGTTCAATAATACGAGTAATCTGTTTTTGAGAGAAAGGGGCCAAACCATAAACCGATCGACGTCTTCCTGCAAGACTTTGGAGATGAAGTTTTTGAAGTGTGAGATTTTTGTCATGAAAAAAAATACTTCGAGGAAAACTTGAATTTGTAAGCGAAACACCTCCACAAGTAAAGGTTATAAGTGAGTCTGTTGCAGTTAAGGTGAGACTGCGGGCATACGCACTGTTTGAAAAAAACGGATGACAAAGCACTCCAGAGTGATCACAAGTAGATACAAAACCTGTCTTTAGGAGTGTGTGTGTAGCACGAGCAGTTTTTTCTTTGCCAAGCAGTGGAGTAAGGAGCTTTTCAAGAGTGGACGTAAGTTCAATAAAATGTGTAGATGGGTTGAAGCTCGTTGGATAGGTGTGTTCAATATAATCTTGCCAATGTGTTGTACCAAAGTGACGATACAAAGACGCGAAGTTCTTCTTCTTTTCAAACACAATCTCTTTTGCCTGCTCTAGATCCATAACTCTTGTATGGTAACATATTTTTGACACTATCTGATATACTACAAATATGAATAGTTTAAAATAGAGTAATATGAAACACACACAACGTGGTTTTTCACTTTTGGGAATTATTATTATCTTGGGTTTGATTGCTTTCGGTGCTCTCTACAAAGACGAAGGAGGTAAGACGTATGTCGAGAAAATCCTTGGGGGTATTCAAGAAAAAAAGGAAGAAATCATTGATAAAGCTGAAGGGGCAAAAAGGCAACTTGAAGATCAGGATAAAGCACTTGGAAATATGATGAAAGATTTAGAATAATTACATAATGTGTATGATAAAAATAAATGAAATTGGGTTTGTGTCTTACCCGACAAAAGATATAAAAAAAGCTTGTGAGTTTTATGAAGGAGTATTGGGACTAAAAAAGACTTCTGATTTTGGGGAGGACCCAACAGGTGGTAAATGGGTAGAGTTTGAAATAGGAAATGGTGCTGCACTTGGTCTTGGACAAATGGATGGATGGCTTCCAAATGAAGGAGGTGGATGTGCCGCGTTTGAAGTAGAACACTTTGATAATGCGATTAGTAAGTTAAAAGAAAATAACGTCGTGTTTACTATGGAGGCAATGGAAACACCTGTCTGTCATATGGCGGTGTGTAAGGATCTTGATGGGAATTCATTTATTATTCATAAAAGAAAATAAAACATATGCAAAATTCAAAAAGAAAAAATAGAGCACTACTTATTGTTCGAATTATTGTTGGAGGAATGTTTGTGTTTGCGGGAGTGATGAAACTGCTTGATATGCCAAACACAATCACATTGATGTCTGCTATGGGACTTAGTTCATATGTCACATGGGCAGTGGCGATCGGTGAGGTGCTTGCAGGGCTTGGTGTTTTGTTCGGAGTATATACCAAACTCGCAGCACTTGGAGTTGTGATCATTATGGGAGGAGCAGTATATCTAACGGCAGGAAACCCAATGACTATCCTTTTCTTTGTACTTGGAGCAGCACTTATGAAGTATGGAGGTGGAGATTATCGCTTAAAAATCTTTGGATAATATGAAAAAAACCATCAGTATTATTTTTGGAATTTTGATTGTTACTGGAGGAGTGTTTTTTGGATATCAAAAGTATCTTGAAAATTCATATGAGCGTATCGGAGATGAATTATGGCTTGAAAAGAATGCCACTCTCTTTGTATCTGAGATTGGAATTGCTCCATCAACAGATGTACCCGATGCTGTTTCACAAAAGCTATATCTCATTTCAAACATTGCTGATGCAGAAGTAGAGAAATATCAAAAAGAGTTTGGTCTCGGATATCCTGAAGGGTTTGTGGGTGTGTTTGTTGATATAACAGATTCTGCAAAAGAAGTTGCAAATCCATATGTTGTAAAAGAAGAAGTGATAGCTCAAAAACCAGCGGAAGTAAAAAAACGATTTATTGAAGTTTCAAATGAACTTGGAATGTATCAGGCGGTTGAGTACCAAATAGTAACAGATACAAAAACATACCATTTTTATGGCAATCAGATGAACCCGCTTAATTGGACCAATTTCTTTGAACAAAAGATTGTTCCAGCAATACGTATTCCATAGTACTCTTAGTTGTGGTAAAGTGGCTAAGACAAGGGTAAGACACGTTGAATTTTTAAAAAATTAATGATGTTTGCCTGAAGGAGACGTGGGAGAGTGGTTTAATCTACCTCTTTGCTAAAGAGGCGTGCTGTTAAAGGCACCGAGGGTTCGAATCCCTCCGTCTCCGCAAATTTTCGAAAAGGGTTTCCGAATGCAAAATGGGGTCGGCGCGAAGCGCCGACACTAATGAATTCCCCCCGCCGAATTCAGAATCCAAAAGGGTTTTCCACGCTCCGCGTGGCTCAAAAAGTACGGTTCGATCTTTAATTAAAAAGTTCGAACCGACTTTTTTAAACAAATGAAGATTTTCTTCATTTGTTTTCTCG
>CAYLQP010000005.1:0-65021 GCA_964386665.1 uncultured Candidatus Saccharibacteria bacterium | reverse complement strand
AAGAAAGTCAAATATGATAAACGGATTCGATCCTTACAGGATCAGTACACCTTTTGGATAATTTATTTCGCAAAGCTCATAAATTATGCTCAAAAGGTTTTCGAATCCCTACGTAAAGTGCATTGGCACTTTACTCAGGGCGCACAAAATTAAAAAACCCCTTATAAGGGGTTTTTTAATTTTGTGCGCCCTGAGGGATTCGAACCCCCGACCTTTTCGGTGTAAACGAATTGCTCTACCAACTGAGCTAAGAGCGCAATATCTATTAATTTACATTATTTTTAAAAAAAATCAACTTATAGTATACTGCCGGGATGGATATTACTTCAATTCTACTGATTATAGGAGGGCTCGCTCTTTTCGAGATTATTGTTAGTGTTGATAATGCGATTGTAAATGCAGACGTTTTAAGCACTATGAGTGCAAAAGCTCGTCGATGGTTTCTCATCTGGGGACTATTGTTTGCGGTCTTTGTTGTGCGAGGATTGCTTCCTTGGATTATTGTATGGGTGATGAACCCAGACCTTGGATTTATTGGCTCTCTTACTGCAACATTTTCGAGTAACCCAGCAGTTATTGAATCAATCGAGAAATCAACCCCAATTCTCCTTGCTGGTGGAGGAGTCTTTCTTTTGTTTATATTTTTTCACTGGCTTTTCTTGGAACCAAAACAGTATGGACTTTTTGGTGAAAAGTTTTTTCATAAACAGGGTGCTTGGTTTTATGCAGTTGTTTCAATTATTCTATGTGTTCTTGTATGGAGCGCACTTCAAATCAATCCAATAATGGCCTTTAGTATTGTCGTAGGATCAACCGCTTTCTTTATTACACATGGATTTAAACAGACTGCCGAGGAAACCGAAAAAGAACTGGTCTCTGGTCATTCAAACAAATCTGATATTGCAAAGATAATGTATCTTGAAGTGATCGATACAACGTTTTCAATCGATGGGGTACTTGGGGCATTTGCATTTACGCTTTCAGTTCCGCTTATTATTTTAGGAAATGGAATCGGAGCACTTGTACTTCGACAACTTACAGTGGGGAACATTGACCGCATTAGAAAGTATATGTTTATAAAAAACGGTGCAATGTATTCTATTTTTGCACTTGGTGTCATTATGCTTGCAGATGCTTTTGGTTACCATGTCCCACATTTTGTATCTCCAATCATTACATTTAGTATTGTCGGTTACTTTTTCTTAAAATCTCATAAAGCATTAAAAAATGGAAACATTGTTTAAACTGATTTCTATTATCTTTGAAGACGAAGACTTGCTTGTTATCAACAAGCCAGCTGGAATTGCTGTTCATGGAGATGGGAAGACAGATGAGCTTACTCTTGTTGATTGGATTTTAAAGCAGTATCCAGATATCGAAGGGGTAGGAGAAGATACGCAAACTGATGAAGGAATAATAGTGCCTCGCCCAGGAATTGTTCATCGGATAGACAAGGAGACGTCAGGGATTCTTATAATTACCAAGAACCAAGAAAGTTTTGAATACTTCAAACAAGCGTTCAAAGACCGAGAAATCAAAAAAACTTATTTTGCTTTTGTTGCAGGCACTCCACGAGATTCTCGAGGACTTATCAGTTTTCCGATTGGACGAAGTACAACCGATGTTCGTAAGTGGGCGGTGGGTAACAATGCTCGGGGAGAAATGCGAGAAGCATTTACAAAATACAAAGTTCAAAAAAGTGCGAGTGGGGTATCTCTTTTGGAGGTGTGGCCACAAACAGGTCGGACACATCAGATTCGAGTTCATCTAAGTGCTATAGGTCACCCCATCCTAGCCGATGGATTATATGCCAAAAACCGAAGAAATCCTCTTTCTTTCAAGCGTCTCGCCCTTCATGCAAGTAGGCTTATATTTAAACATTTAAGTGGCAAAGAAGTCGTTCTTGAGGCGCCATTTCCAGAGGATTTTAACCAGGCGTTTAAATTGCTTTCAATCGATTTGCCAAAATAACGCCTATATGATAGAGTAATCGACATTATGACAAAAGTAACTGCCCACACATCAACAGTAAATATTGAAGAGCGAAAAGCGCTTGATATGAAATCTGGAGATACAGTCAAGGTATATCAAAAAATTCAAGAAAAAGGTAAAACACGACTTCAAATGTTTGAAGGAATGGTGTTAGCGCGAAAACACGGAGCAGAAGCTGGTGCGACATTTACTGTACGACGAGTTTCTGGAGGATATGGAGTAGAAAAAGTATTTCCGCTTTATTCTCCTCTTATCGACAAAATCGAAGTAACAAAACGAGCGAAAGTAAGACGAGCAAAACTCTATTACGTTCGTCGAAAAGCTGCAAAAGAAATCAGTAAACGAATGAAAATGGAAATGATGAGAACTGATACAGCTGAAACCCCAGAAGTAGAAACAAAGACAGAAACAAAAGAATAAACAAAAAATCCCCGAAAGGGGATTTTTTGTTAGCTATACATTTCGATATACTTTTTTACATCACACTTTTTTTCCACACCACTTCGTGCCATAAAGCGTACAAGACCAAACACTTTTCGAGGAAACCAAGCCCTATCGTGGACTCCACCAATACTCCACGCAATACCTGCATAGCCATTTGGATCACGGCCATCGAGTTCGTATGTATCATTTAGGTAGATTGCTATTTCAAGTGCATCTTCGGGAGACTTACTCCACTCGAGAATTTTTTTGGCCCAATACATTCGCATATATCCGTGCATCTTGCCTGTGGTAACCATTTGGTTTTGGGCCGCATTCCAAAGCTCGTCGTGAGTAAGGGCTTCTTCAAATTGTTTTTTGCTATATACATAATCACGTTTGTCTTCACGGGCTTCATTGAGTGTTTTTTGGGCCCAAGCGGGGAACCCTTCAAATGTATCGTAATGTGGATTATAAAAACAGAAGTTGTCTGCAAGTTCTCGCCGTACCACAAGTTCCTCTATAAACGCTTCAAGAGAGCCAGCCTCTTCTTTTGCTCCATTCTTTTGGATGTTCAAAACAGTTTCAATTGTTCTTTGTGTATACTTCAACGCTTCGAGCACCACTCTCTGGGGAGATATATGTCCGAAGTGTAAATAAGGCGAAAGATTCGATTGCCCATCTTTTGTTGGATCATTTCGATCGGTTCCATACGTATCTAGTTTTTCTTTCAAAAAAGAACGAAGCATTTTTAATCCGGCTTTTTCTCCACCAGTAATCCACTTGGCAGGAGGAACGAGTTTGAGTTTCTTGTTATGTAAAACTTTTTGCCAGTCAATTGGTTTTTGATGAGACACCTTTTTTGTTTGTGTTTTAAGTTTTGGGATTTCTTGCAAGAAGAGAGGGAGAAGTTTGTGTAACTTTGGTCGTAGTGTGTATGCACCGTATTCCAGTTTTTGAGAAGCAAAAAAACACGGTACGATGTTGTGTGTATCGAGGACGACAAAGGGGATAGAAATGTGAGATTTGATGTATCTTTCCCACTTGATAGAAGTCTTAAGGGGAGAAAAGTCTGTTACAAGATATCCAATGTTTTTTTGTTCGATAAACTTCACAATCTCTTTTTCTGTATCATCTCCCTCGATTAAAAAGAAAGGGATATTTTTTTTCTTGAGGTTTTCTTCAACTTCTTTTAAGCCTTCGATTTTGAAGTGATGACTGCGTAATGTGCCCCCAAGAAAACCAGGTACTAGGTTATAGAGAACGATAAGAGGGGTATCAAGCTCAAGGGCTTTTTCCTGTGCAAAGAGAAGTGCGAAATTATCATCTACACGACAATCACGGTTCATCCAATAGAGAACAGGTCCGTTTTTGTACACTTCTTGATTTAGATCGATATGTCTTTTTGGTTGTGGATGTTTCATTTGCATTTATTTTTTGTTTTGTTAGTATAATACTACTATGAAAATAGGAAACACAAATACATACTTTTTTGGATTTTACTTCTGGGCTATGCCAGAGGGGAGCTTTTTGTGTAAATAGATTCAAATCAAATTAACACAAAACCGGCTCGCCCTCAGGCGAGCCGGTTTTTTAGTATTCACTTTTGGGATGATGAGCTTTGACAGCAGAGCCCATCAATCCGAAAGGGAAACCCAGTGGTTTTTCAAGAAGTAGGATGTACATTCAATATCATGATCAAATGAAAAGCTATATCATTATCCTTGAAAGAAACAAAGGTGCTTTACCAAGAATTCTTCCAATAGGTTGTACTCTCACACTTATTGGTCTAACCGAAGGTGATAAACTGGTCTATGAGTATAACGGGCCCATTTCTGATGCTTTTGGTTTGATTCGGGGTATCTCTGATGCTTCAGCTTCAAAAGCTAAACCTGTTTTGAAACAGGAGTTTGAACCTGAGCCACAAGTCCCCGCTCAACCTCGGGTGGAAAGTGTAGGGGCGCAAGTTCCTCCCTTACCAGAGTTTCTTGCTCCTGGACATTATTTTGGAGAGTTGAAGTGATAGACATGTTTGATCGCGCATCCGTTTTCGGATGGTTCGCGCGATCATTTTTAAAGAGAACCCGAGATATCGGATTTTCTTCAGAAATGAAGGTTTTGAATTATACCCAAAACATAGAATATATGGTAAAGTATTTTCTATGGCAACTATTCTAGACGGCAAAGCGCTGTCGCTTGAAATTCAAAAAAAGCTAAAAAAAGAGATACAAAAACTCGGTGTTTCCCCATGTCTTGCAATCATTCAGATAGGTGACAACAAAGAATCCTGCGCGTACATCGAACACAAAAAGCGTTTTGCAAATGAAATTGGTGTGAAGGTTCAACACATACCACTTGATGAGACGGTGAAAGAAAGAGATGTGATTGAAGAGATTCGAAGCCTGAATGATGATCGGGGGATTTCGGGTATTATCTTGCAACTTCCTATCCCGAAACATCTCGACAAATTTAAACTTCTTGAAACAATCGACCCTTCAAAAGACGTAGATGGTCTTCATTCAAAAAACGCTGGACTCCTTTACGAAAGCGCAAGTGGAGGTAATGATCCTAAGAACATTGTTCCTTCGTTTATTCCAGCAACAGCACGAGGGGTAATGTCACTTCTCAAAAAAAACAAAATCGAACTTAAAGGTAAACGAGCGATTGTTGTGGGACGATCTCTTCTTGTGGGGAAGCCAGTGGCCCTTCTTCTCCTGAAAGAAAACGCAACAGTTACTATTGCTCATAGCAAAACTGAGCATCTCCCAAAAGTAATCAAAGAACACGATATTGTTATTATTGCGGTTGGAAAACCAAAGTACTTTGGAAAAGAATGTTTCCGTGCAGGGCAGGTGGTAGTAGATGTGGGGACCAATTCGGTCACGGGAAGCAAGGTCCTTGAAGAAGGGGTGAAACGAACTCTTGTTGGTGATGTTGATTTCGAAAAGGTATCAAAGATTGTCTCGGCAATTTCACCGGTGCCAGGTGGAGTTGGTCCTATGACGGTTGCATCTCTTTTTGAAAACGTGGTATTAAGTGTACTTTTGAATCAAAACCATCTTTAAGACAAGGTGTTTTTTCTTGAGACGAGTTTGTGCTAAACTAAACATGTCTGTTTATAAGCTTAATTACACATATGGAATATAATACATTTTTTAGCTCAAAGAGCGTTCGAGGTTTGGGAAAACTTGTTCTCGTACTTCTCGCAGTATTTTTGTTAGGTAAATCACTTAATGAATTTAAAGACTACTCTGGTAATCCAGAAAGTATGGACACTATCACCGTGACAGGTGAAGGAGAAGTGCTCGCGGTTCCTGATATTGCGACATTTAACTTTACTATTACAGAAGAAGGAAAAACAGTTCCAGAAGCTCAAAAGAAAGCAACTGAGAAAAACAACGCAGTCATCAAGATGCTTCGAGATCAAGGAATTGCCGACAAGGATATTGTTTCAACCCCAAGTATTAACCCGAAGTATGACTATACTGCTCGACCATGTACACAGTTTGCTTGTCCACCATCAGGCTCAACACTTGTTGGTTATGACGCGTCGTACTCTGTTACGGTAAAGGTTCGAAAAGCAGAAGACACAGCAGTTGTCACTGCCAAGATTGCAGAACTCGGGGTTCAAAACCTTAGCCAAGTAACATATACAATCGATAATGATGAAGAGTTAAAGCTTGAAGCTCGAACAAAAGCAATTGCTGATGCCAAGAAAAAAGCCAAAAGACTTGCCAAAGACTTGGGAGTTAATCTCGACGAGATTGTGTCATTCTCTGAAAACAACGGGGGATATAGCCCAATGTTTATGAAGGCAGAACGGTCTATGGATACTATGGCAGTAGGAGCAGCACTTCCAACTCCAGATCTACCAATGGGAGAAAACAAGATTGTTTCAAGCGTCTCGGTTCAGTTTAGAATCAAGTAAGTGACAACAAAAACACCCCTCACTGAGGGGTGTTTTTGTTTGTTGACAAAGGGGGTATAAAAGAGGTATGATACAAACACCCCAAAGAAGGGGTTTTTTAATACACGAACAAGACTTTAGTAGTTAACTCACAACCATATGAAACCAGGAGAGTATATCAAAGAAGTAAAAAATGAGATGACACACGTTATCTTCCCAGACAAAAAGAAAACTGCTTTTTTTACCGTGCTTGTTATTTTGTTTTCGATTGGAGTTGCAGTCGCGCTTGGACTTTTTGATTTTTTATTTAAAGAAGGTCTTTCAAAATTACTTAACTTTTAATTAAACAGTACTATGTCAAAACAAGCTGAAGGAGAACGAAACTGGTTTGCAATTCATACATACGCTGGGTATGAAAATGCAGTGGCAAAAAACCTTAAACAACGAATTGAATCTCTTGGAATGGAGGATCGGATTTTCAACGTGATTGTTCCAACAGAAAAGAAAATCAAAATCAAAGGAAACAAACGAACTGAAGAAGAAGAAAAAATCTACCCAGGGTACGTTCTTGTAGATATGATTGTAACTGACGATTCTTGGTACGTAGTTCGAAACACACCTCGAGTTACAGGGTTCGTTGGTAGTGGAGTATATCCAGTACCTCTTGAAAAGAAAGAAGTTGATGAACTTTTCCGACGGATGGATAACAGTACTCCAAAGCATAATATTGACCTTGAAATAGATGATGCGGTAACAATAGTGGACGGTCCATTCAAAGAACTTGAAGGGAAGGTTGCAGAAGTTGATCGAGAAAAAGGAAAGATTAAAGTTCTTGTTTCAATGTTTGGACGAGAAACTCCAGTTGAGCTAGACTTTTTGCAAGTAAGACGGATTTGATAGTAAAATAGAATCGAGAGTCGAGATTCAGGAATTAAGTTTTGGCTTTAAAAAGCGCTTCTCAAAATATTAACTCTTGATATGATTCTTGATTCATTACAAAGTATTATAGATTCATCATTCAATATTCTAAAATAATATGGCAAAAAAAATAACAAAAAAACTAAAGCTTGTGATCCCAGCAGGGAAAGCAACGCCGGCACCACCAGTAGGACCTGCTCTTGGACAAGCTGGAATCGCAATTGGAGACTTCGTTACAAAGTTTAACGCGGCGACAGCAGCAATGGCAGGGGATATTATTCCAGTTGTCATTTCTGTCTACGAAGACCGAAGTTATGATTTTGTTCTCAAGACTCCACCTGCAAGTAGACTTATTCTTAAATCAATGAAAATTGAAAAAGGATCAGGAACAAACCTTAAGAAAAAAGCAGGGAAGATTACAAAGGCTCAAATCAAAGAAATTGCAGAAAAGAAAATGGTAGACTTAAATGCAAAAGACATTGAGGGAGCAATGAGAATCATCGAAGGAACTTGTCGGAGTATGGGCGTGGAGGTGATATAGGAAACCTTCGCGGATCTTTTGAGATAGATTTCAAGCTTTGCGAAGAAATATATCCAAAAGGTGTACTGATCCTGTAAGGATTTGAAGTGATATAGATCACTTCAACCGGTCGGAGCGCGACGGCGCGAGACGGGCCCGCGTAATTTTTCATCAGAAAAATATGTGTGGGTGGAGGTAGTAGCATAATCTCTAAAACACAAAAAAACACAAAAAGCGGCAGCCGAAGGCTGCCGCTTTTGTGTTTGACTTTTTCTCAAAAGAAAGTAAGTTTAGAGGTAGAAAATATGAAAACTCTCGATTCACTAAAAGATCTACAAGATCTGGCTTTTCCTGGAGACAAAACACCCAAGGACATCACTTGGGTAATTGGTCACTGGGCAAGAAAGTAAGTAAGAGTAACCGAAGGGGTTGCCCAGAAGATATCCCAAAGTTTTTGACAAAACTTTTGTTTGCTACTCTCGCGCTTTGTAACTCATTGGCGATTGATGCGACGGAAGTTCTTGTCACAAAATATCCAGGTGTCTGTCCCTGGTGTGGCAATGTCCCCTGTCAATGTTCAAAAGGAAGGAAAAGAGGAGTACATCATTCTGGACCAAGCGAAGAAAAAGCTAATCTCCAACCTGTTCTTCCTTTGCAGTATGATACTTTGGACCTGCTACAACAAATGATTGATTCGATTTATCCAGAGACACCGCTTTGGGAAATCTGTACCCATTGCTTGGAAGAGGCGTGGGAAGTGGCAGAAGCAGTACATACAGCTCCTCAGGAACAAGAGGGTGAAATTGCTGATCTTCTGGCAAAAGTCTTTGGAGTAGCCCAAGCACTAGGTCGTTCATTGTTAGATATTGTGCAAGGGGAGTCCGGGGTCCCATCTTTCCTTGTTCTTGAATAAGCGGCTTAAATGTCCGCTTTTTTTTAATATACAGAGTGAAATGGGAAACTTTCTTTCAAGTTTTTTTGGCTTCTCCCTAAAGCCTAGAGTCTAGAGTCTAGAAGCTAACCCTCTCATATCATCTTTCCTTTTACTTTGTATTCAAGAAGTAAAGTTCCTCCTTCTGTTTTTTCGTGAGAGACAAGTTCAACTTCGATATTCATATCATCAGAAAAAAGCGTCATACCTTTTCCAAATAGTTTTGGTTCAATAGTGAGATAAATCGTGTCTACAACACCCGCTTTTAGAAACATTGTATAAATACTTGAGCCACCACAGATCGCAACTTCTTTGTAACCTTTTGCTTCAAGATTAGTGATCAGTTCAATAGGGGGAAGAGAAGTGGTTTCTACGTTTTCACCTTCGAACTGTTCTTTTCTTGAGTAAACTACGTTATGTCGTTCTTTGAGTGGACGAGGGAGGGTTTTAAATGTTTGAGAACCCATCACACATACTCCGGCTCTTTGAGTGAGTTCAACAAATCGTTTTTTGTCCTCCTTGCTTGTCCAGAAGGCAGGATGATTGCTATCTTTTGCGATAAATCCATCAAGTGTTTGCGCTGCAATAATAAATGTATGAATCATGGTTATTGTTTTAGGCTATTAATTTTGTAAATCAAAAGTTCAAAGGCAGTTTTAAATATATCAACAAACGGTCGTACATTACTTCCTGAAATATCTTTCCATTCTACACCAATCTCTTCAACTTCAAATCCACACTTAAGTGCATAGTCGATGAGTGCGATATCAAATCCGAAGCGTTTTGGATATGGTTTGCGAATAAAGGAGATTGCGAGACTTTTTGGAAGTAATTTGAAGCCACACTGACTATCAAGTACAGGAAGTCTAAAAAATATTTTATGAAAGAGTTGAGTAAAAAAACCAAGTATTTTTCTTCCGTATCCTTGGTCGATAAGAATAAGGTTTTTATTTTTTTGACGAGAGCCAATAAGAAGTGTGGCAGGATTAATATAAGTAAAAAATCTTTTTAATTCCTTGATGTTGGTAGATCCGTCAGCATCAAGAAAAAGAATATAATCTCCGGTCGAATGCTTGATACCTGTTGCAATGGCAGCTCCTTTTCCTGCATTGGTTTTGTGACGAATAACTTTATAAGGAGTGTGTCTGCGTCGCAGTGTCTCATGACTAACAAATTCTGTTGCATCAGTGGACCCATCATCCACAGTGATAATTTCTGCGTTAATATCATGTTGCTCCAAAAAACCTCCCACCTGTTCAAGGGTAGATACAATACGCGTTTCTTCATTGAGAGCTGGGATAATAACTGATATTTTCATGGGGTAGTGAAAAATGACATAGCTCTATTGAGCAACTTCATTTTGTTTAAATAATTTTGTTAAGTGTATGACTTGCATATGTTGATTTATTTTTTTAGGTATTTATACAATGTCATTTTCTACTACCCCATTCATCCCGTTTAGAAAACGTTAGATAATTGCTTATAAAGGTAATTGATGGATGGGTTTTGTTTTTTCATAAGTTTGAGGTTGTAAATGGTTATATTTGTTTTCTAACGGGATCCGTTGATTTGTATGTTATATGTAGTCCGCTTCGCTTATGGTATGTAGTTTTTGTTTATCTACGTTCCACATACTACGCTCTTCACTCTATTTCAGCTCTACCGGTTATCACCAAATCCCTGGTGTACTCCTCGGTCAACTCTGCTTTTTATTTTTTCTAGATTTTGTTTTGCAATCTCTTCAAGAGACAAACCAACGTGTCCTGCAAGAGAAGATGTATACCAGAGCACATCACCAAGTTCTTTTGCTAGTTCTTTTTTGTCTTCTTCGGTCCAGACACCTTCTTTGTGCCAACAGATTTTTTTAAATTTTTCCATTATTTCTCCTGTTTCTCCAGCGAGTCCCAAAACAATTGACATAAACTTGGCAGAAATAAAAGGATGTCCTTGAGTTGAGTCTGTGGTCCTTGCTATTTTTTCATAATCATCAAATGTCATTGTATTTTTCTTTCAGCTTTTAATTCTGTAATCTTGCCATTTGATACATATTGAAGTTCGTCGAGATCTCTTTTTTTCTTACCATCTTTTGTTTGGATAAATCCATCGACAATATCTTTCATATGATATCGACTTTTTTCTGCAGTGACTGACTCTTCAAGACGTTCAAAGACAATCTGGCAAAACCGTTCTCCGGGATATAGTTTCACTACTTGAGAACCTGTGTTGTTTCGAATAGGGATAACAAGTTGACCTTCATATCCTGAGTCGATGATTCCAGTAAGGTCAACTGAAAGTCCTTTTCGGTTCGTTGAACTTCGAGGATAAAGGACTGCCATAAGGTCGTCTGGAATCTTTACACTTTCAAGAGTTGAGGCAAGGACGTATTCACCAGGAAGCAGTTCAAATATCTGTCCTTTTTCAAGCTCAATCACATCGAAATAGTCTTGCCGGTTCTTGTCATAGTGGTCTATATAGAGCGCTTCACGACCCTTGTCTGTAAGATGCCAGCTCTTAGGAAGTAAAAACGTATAACCAAGTCGCATATCGATTGCATGGGCTTGAACTTGAAATTCATCAAGACCAGGTTTAAATCCAATATTGCCTGATTGGACCCTTTCTAAAATCTGCTTTTGGGTAAGTATTGCCATATAGATAAGTATACAAAATAGCCAAAAGAGCACAATCCTTACATTTTTTTATTTAAATGTTGTTGTTAAGGTTAAAAAAGCGTAGGTCCTACTTCCTTTTTTGTTTTTTTACTTGGTCATTCCAAGTAGTGATTTTGACCCCTTTTATATTCTCGAGAGGGGAGTATTGTTTTTCAAACATTTGGATAATTTCTTCGGCAAGTTTTTTGTCCTTTTTTTCTGCACGGTCAAAGGTGTTGTGTGGGAGTTTTACAGAGATATTTTTGTGATTGTTTTTTCTTTTTATTAACTCATTAGTTGCATCAAATTGGTTTTCATAAATATGCGAATTTGAAATGGAGTGACTGTATATACCAGGTCGTACGCCAAGTTTTTGGGCGAGGATGCATTGAAGCAATGCAAACCCTGCCACGTCCGCGGGAAACCCAAGATACATATCATTTGATCGAACAATGTTGTGGAGATGGAGTCTGCCACCAATAATATTTACTGTAAATGAATAGGGACAGGGAACATTTGCTTTTTTGATAAGAGAAAGTCCATCAGCTCCTGGGTCCCAAGCGATAACAACACCGTGGCGACTTAAGGGTTCTTTTTGAAGAAGTTTTACAAGCGCACCAATCTGGTCTCTCCCAAAATGTTTGCGCCATCTGTATCCGTACGCAACAGTAACAACATCGTTTGGATTTGTGAATGCGTCCCAGATTTTTGTGTAATCTCGCAAGAAGTCTTCTGGTTTTCGGGCTCCTGAAATAAACCAGATTTGTTCAGCTACAAAAAGTTTTACTGGGATCTTACGAAGAGTCAGAAGAGGGAAACCATCCTTTTCAATATCTATCTGAAAATGAACCCCAGGAAGTGCCTTTGTCTTGACCTTCTGAAGAGTCGAAGTTTCCTCAATCCCGTTCTTTAGAATATTTTTTAATATGTTTGTATATATCTGGTCAAATTTTGTCATACTGGTATTATAATCCTAATGAGTAATGAATCAAAACATATAAATTATCCGTATATGCCAGAAGGCTGGACTATTCTCTATGTGGACGAGGATAATTCTTTTTTACAAGAAGCAAAGAGGTTTTCTCTTCAGCACAGCACAGATCTTCATCACCCAACAGGTGCCGTAATAGTTAAAGGTAATGAAATTATTGGATATGGGGCAAATTGTGCCACATTCAAACAAAAATGGTTTACCCGTCTTCATGGTAAGGGCGCTTGTCTTCGAAAGTGGCTCAAGGTTAAAAGTGGTACAAAATACTGGGTTTGTCCAGGATGTGTTACCAACAAAAACCACGCAGAAGCTTCGGCTGTTCGAGATGCAACCAACAAATATGGTACTCAAAAAGTAAAAGGGGCAGACCTTTACTTATGGGGTCATTGGTGGTGTTGTAAGCCCTGTTTCGACTCTATAATTTCAGCTGGTATAATAAATGTATACCTTATGAAAGGAAGCGAAAAGGTATTTAAATAAAATGTAGCACTACTAATTATGATTTAAGATTATTACAACTGAATAAACCTTACTCTCTTTATTTGTAGATTATTTTTTAAACTTCAATAATATGAAAGACATACAAATCAAAAAGCTTATACAAGACGAAACAAAAAGACAAAAAAGAGTTCTCAACATTATTCCATCAGAAAATTATTGTTCTAAAGATGTACTCGAAGCTCTTGGGTCTATCTTTGATAATAAGTATGCTGAAGGGTATCCTCACGCAAGATATTATGGAGGGCAAGATAACACAGATAAATTAGAGCTTCTTTGTCAGGAGCGAACACTTAAACTCTTTGGACTCAAGAAAGATAATTGGCATGTTAATGTTCAGGCGTTAAGTGGTGCAAATGCAAATCTTGCTGCATATCTCGGGGCAGTACCTTTAGGTGCAAAAATTATGGGAATGGAGCTTTCATCTGGAGGACATCTCTCGCATGCTCAGAAAGTATCAATCACAGGAAAAGTGTGGCAACGAGTACCATTTTTTGTTGATCCAAACACCGAGCTCATTGATTATGATGCAGTAAAAAAAATCGCACTAGAAGAAAAACCAGCTCTCATAGTAGCAGGATTCACTGCATATCCACGAGTGGTTGATTGGAAAAAATTTAGAGAAATTGCAGATGCCTGCGGAGCACTCCTTATGGTTGATATGTCTCATATCGCAGGACTTATAGCAGGGAAGGCTTACCCGAGCCCTTTTCCTTACGCTGATATCGTTACAACCACCACTCATAAGACACTTCGAGGTCCTCGTTCAGCGCTTATCTTTGCAAAAAAAGATGAAAGAGAACTAAACAAAAAAATAGACAAAGCTGTGTTTCCATCTATTCAAGGAGGTCCACATATGAGTCAAATTGCTGCGGTTGCGGTTGCACTCAAAGAAGCTATGGATCCAAAATTTAAGACATATGCAAAACAAGTCATCAAAAATGCTCGTGCACTCGCCAAAGAACTATCGAGACTTGGATGGAGAATTGTTTCAAAAGGGACTGATTCACACATTGTACTTGTTGATACATGGATGGGTGGGAAGGGTCTTCCTGGAAAAGACGCCGAAGCACTTCTCGAGAAAGCAGGGATGATTTGTAACAAAAACACAATTCCGGGAGAAACACGAAGTCCATTTGACCCATCTGGAATCCGACTTGGAAGTCCAGCAGAAACCACACGAGGAAAGAAGGAGGTGGACTTCGTCAAAATCGCCCAAAAGATCGATAAAGTCTTGCGAGGGAAGAAATAAATATGCCAAAAGAATTTCCACCAGAAGGATTAGAAAATAGTGATGCGTATTTGGAAGCATACGAGCTTTCTGTTGGTTCTGATAAAGAAATTGAGTTGTGGGTCGAAAAATTTTCTAGAAGTCCGGTTGATTTTTTTGAAGAATCAAATTTAAACACACTCAAAGAAGTAGATGTTGGCACGCGGATGTTTTGGTTGTCCATGTCCTTGGTAGATCTCAGGGTTACTCCCGATATTGCAAATAGGTATTTTGAAGTTTTTCCAAATGAATTAGATGCTTTTAAGTCATATATTGAATCTCAAAGATTACCTAGAAGTAGTCGAGAATATAATTTGTGGGCTATCTGTGCTGGGTTAGGTGAAGATATTAAAGAACCTTCTTCAGAAGGTGTGGGATTTGTTCAATCAGATAAATGGGCCGCAGTACATGACCGTCGTAAACTCGCGCCGGCGCACTTACTATCAAATTATAGTTTTGATATTTTTAGAAGAATAAGTGATTTTGGAGAAGCTTCCAAAGAATTTCTGGAAACCTTTGATAATGCAAACTCTCAATCTTTGGGCTTAGATGAAAGATTAGAGACAGGCAACATGTTTCAAGGAGAAGCATATGATAAATTACCAACAGCAGATAAAATAAGATTTCTTCAGACAGCTCTCTCTATTCTTCAGTACTCACTTGTATTTGAAGAAACAAACAATAGTGTATTCTCAGCTGCTAGTGTGAAAAGATTTAATCAAACTTCCCGACACAATGTTGCACATTCAATGTTGTACGGAACATTTCAGCCAAGCAATGCCTATAACCAAGCTCAAGAATGGTTTCAATATCAAATGGATAATACCGCTGCTCATGGAGGTGCCGTAGAGGAATACCCACACCACCGAATGCTACTTGCTGTGTTAGATGAGATCAAAAAAGTAAAGGATGATACAGGAGAAACAACGGATTTACTTGTTGAATTTTGGGATAAAAACCGTAACCCTATCTTTGCCAATGCAACAACTGAAGCTCTGGTTGCACAAGATCCTCATAGGGCGGCAAAAGGTTTATTAGAAAAAATAAAAGGCGAGGCTAAAAACAAGAATGCTTTGACAGCTGTGTTATATAGACTTGAGTTTGGGCGTATCGGTGTCTCAGAAAGTGGAGTGAGGTATCTAGAGAAAATGTATGATCTAGCTGAGCAAAATGATCCAAACTATTTTGTAAGAAGACTTACGCCTAATGGCGAGGTTGGAGTATTTGATGGAAATGACCAATTGACTGGATATTTTAAATTAGCTGAAGTGGATTCTTTAGATGATGTTGTAAAAGCCCGAGTTATGGAATTTGTGTATGAAACTCTTTTTATTCCAAAACCTGATGAAACTGAAGAGCAAAAAAAAGAGCGAGAGGAATATGTTGCAGAGTTTCAAAAAGGCTATTTTGGTTTTGCGGATGGGGAGCTTTTTCATAATACAGAAGCAGACTTAAATAATCTTACATTCAAAGAACAAGGTGCCTTGTTTGTGGTTTGGCAAAAAGCTGATCATGTTGAAAAAAATCGAATAGTTCAAATGACTAAACGTCTTGGTGAGAATGGACTCAAATTTTTTATCCTCTTAAACTTAGAGGGTGAAGAGTTCAAAGGGTATGTTTTAGATTTATTTGAGCGCTTTAATGATGAGGATGCTGAAAAGATTTGCATTAGTGTTGCTAAAATCTTGGCAGAGTTAAATCACTTTGATGAAGTCATCGGGGAGGTAGGTGAAGACGAACTAAGTGATGACCTTAAAAATGATCCCTTTGCACAAATTGAAAGAAGAAGAAGGGTAAAAAATGTTGCATCTGGAAAGATTCCGCAAAGAGTCCGAACTAAAATATTAAATAGAGTTGTTGATTTAATAAAAGGTGGTAACCCAGAAACGATTTGTAAAAAAATAGAAGCTGTATCAGCTGAGGCTATCTTAATGCAATCGATAGTGCAATCAACAGAACGCGAAAGAATTGATTTTAATGATTTACCAGACACCGATCTTTTTACAGGTGAGAATTATACAATTACCCCAGATCAAATACGAGCTATTAAAGAAATTTACAGAAAAAACTATAAAGATAGACCAAAAATGTTGGCGCAGTTACTTGAAGGTTTTGATGAAAGTTTAAAAAAACCAAATGCAGAATTTCAAACTCTTTTCTTTAAAGGAGAATTAGTTGGAGTGGTTGTATTTGAATATAATGGAGATCAAGTATATTTTGGTAAATTCAATATCGATCCTGATTTTCAAGGGGGAAGAATCGGTGAAAAGATGATGGAAGAGACTCTAGACGAAGTAATGAACAAACACATTGTAACTGCCACCTGTTCTAAAGGGGCACCAGTTACTCCGAAGTATATTGAACGCGGATTTGTAGCTGAAGGACAGTTCCAGTTTGAAGAGGATTCTTCTTTGAACATTGTTTCAAATAAATCAATGAACAGTATTTTCATTTCAAAACAATATACAGAAGAAATGGTTATGGATAATGTAATACCTTTCCAGTGGAATGAATTTGAAGACGGTAGGTGTAGGGTAATGATGACTCGTTTGGAAAATGTGGCCGAGACGGATTTTTCAATACTTGAAGAAGGGGACGAAAAATGGGTTGTTACACGTTTCTTTAAAAGAAAGTTGACCGAAGAAGAGAATTTTGCAATTATTGTTATAGAAAAAGTGCCTAAAAAACTTTTTGAGGAATACAAAACTAAGATTGATAGAGGTCCTACATTGAGCAGCAGAAGTTAATGGGTCTTTTAAAACTTCTCCCACAAAGATTGGTAGAGATATTTATGTAATTCATAAATATGAATATCTTCAATAATTGTTCCAAACATTGTGTTTTCGCCAAGAGTAATAAATGAAACTTTGTTTTCATAAATTTGAATGATTGTCTGTGTTTGGTTTGGAGTAAGTGAGCATTTTATAAATTTATTTTCTGTTACATCTGTATGGTATCCCTCAAGAAGTGCGCGAGCTTTTGGAGTATCGAGGATAAGTCCTCGTTTTTTGATTTTAAATTTTTCACGCTTCTCTACATATTTTTTATTTACTTCAGGAATATATTTTTCGATTGATTCAATATCACTGTACGCATCAATGGTTGTGGTTGCAGTCAAAGAATCTTCCAGTACTTTCCATACCCCCTCCAGCCCCTCAAAAAACTGCACATTAGGTTTACCAGAAGCGAGGTTAAAGGTTGAGATCATTTGTCCCATCATTCCCGTAAGTGCTTCTTCAGCAAGTTTGGCTTCTTCTTTTTTCTTTTCAAATAACTCTTTGATTTTTGAAGGATGGGCAGGGAAGAAAAGAGTTATCTTCGATAGTTTGTCGTTTTTCTCACAAAGCCCAAGTTCAATAAGTTGATCAATCACTTTGTAGGTGAGCCCTCGTTTAAGCCCAGAGAGTTTAGATAGCTTACTAGCCCCAATATTTCCATATTGAAGAAGAAGGTCATATATAGTTGCCTGATCTTTCGAAAGCCCTGATTTTGCAAGATATTCTTGGTACATACGTTATATGGGTTATTTCATAATGTACTTATAGTATAATACTGTCACAAGTTTATGACAAGTGGATAACTAAAAATAAGAGTTTTTAGCCTTTTGTCACAATATATTCGATGATTAAATAATAAATTGCCACACATTATTGACAATATGTAAAGAAGATGCTATACTATTCACAGTAAAGAACATTGAGAAGGTAGATAAAAGAGTGTTCTTCACACCTCTGAGGAGAGAGTGAAGATCTACAAAGGCCTAAGTAAGCCGGCGTGAATAGCACCCTTTTGTACACCTTGTTTCTAAAGGCGAAGCTTCGATGAATATAGAGTGCTTAGAAACCAGTCTATATATACAAGAAGACGTTTCGGGCAACCCAAACACTTCGTGACACGAGAACATCTCGAACATAGTTCGAGGGGATATCGTCTCGAGAGAAAGTCTAACCAACTTTGTCTTGAGGAATATCCCAGATAGAGGGAAATTCTCTGAGGAGAGAGTAACCAAAATCAAGAGGGATAGTATAACCATCGGGTCGTACTATGGATTTTGAAAACTAAATAGTTTGAGTTTTACGACACGGGTTATGAGCTTGTGAAATATCGTAAGATGAGGACAGATGAAGAAAAAGGTGATGCACCAAAGAGATGCTAAACGTTTTTCTTTATATACCAAAAATTCTATTTAAATTTTTGGTATACAACCACGGCGACTCGTAAAAAAAGAAAGAATACTTTCGCTTTTTACTTGCTTGTGGTTATAAGTAGCCGAAAGCAATTTCGGCGTCTTATTCAGCTTGCAAAGCTTGTAAGTTGATAGGAAAAAACCTAGAGCATTTCACTTCAGCTCAAAATTGAGGATCACGCGCTCAAAATTGCGGAGTTACCGGGGTAGATCCGGGGCTGCCATGAGTTTCATGGATTTCGTCAGTGGCGTGGCCGACATTTGCGGGGCCATCGGCGGTATTGCCGCCGTGGCTCTCTGGGTTGCCGCAAGGCGCACCCGCCAGCTCGCGCAGGAGTTGGTCAAGATTGTACTGCGCATTGAGGGGGAGGGTACCGAGATCGCTCTCCCTCTCGAAATCATTCGGCGCGACCTGAGTCGCGCCGAACTACTCGGTCGCATTGGGATGATCCCGATGCGGAAGACCGGAGCGCGCTTCGCGCTTCGGTCACTCGGGTCTCCCGCAGTGATGCGGGAGATCAACAGGGTCTCCCGCGGGGAGACCAACGTGCTGGCCATCCCGGCCAGTGTCGAAGAGGTTGAGCAATTCGACCTCTGAAGAAACGATGGTAGGCCAACTACCATACTCCGTGGTGGGGTGAAGTGTTGGAAAGGTTTTTGCAGAAAATTTTGGTTAATTTTCTGCATCTTGTTCGCAAACAAAAGTGTCAAAGTTTTTGTTTGCGATAGGATTTTCCAGAAAAGCATTTTGTGCCTACAATTTATTTTGCGGTCAAAATGCTTTTCTGGAACCTAAACTCGTATGAGGGAGGGTAAAACTAGAAAGTAGTCGTTGAAACATCCGACTCGCATATTGCGAAAAACAGTTTCCGTCTGCAGTAACGTTACCTGTCATCAAACAATGAAGTTTTCATTGTTTTCAATCCGTGACCTGCGTTTCTTCCTCGGCCGTGAGGCCGATTGTCGGCGCCTCGTGCGCCCGAGAGGAGCGTTTGGTAAAAAAAATAAATTCCCCGGTGGTGCAAACCGCTGGGGGGACACATCAACCCGTGCAGTAATTGCGCGGATTCTCACGAGTGGCGAAAAGCCACTCAAGGATGCACTGGCAGCCCTATCAGGGCCACCAACATATGAGGGGGGTAATGAAACCCCTATCCTACCATCGAACTGGGGCACCTGCCCCAGCCAGTTTGTAGGCTCCATGTGCTGGCATGGTTGGCACAGAGTGCCAGCCGCTGACATGGAGCGGTGCGCTCGCACCGCAGGCTGGATGAAAGCCATGGGGGAACTGGTGGGGGAACATCCCGCATGGTTTCGCCGCGCCGCAACGGCGCTCGCAAAAGCGCCGTTGCGAGGAATGAACTCGCCCCGCAATCATCACTGCGGTCACATGACCGCATTTCTCACCGGCTCCTCGATGGAGAGGTGGGAAACACCTGGCAGGGCATACCGGGCGATTTCGTCCGGCCTCTGCCGGGCGAAAGAAATTCTCGGTCCCTTCGGGATTGAGTCCGTCCCTTGGACGGTTGTGATGGGTGAACTTGCGGCTCCCCGCGGGCCAAAACGCGGGAATAAGCTGGGTCAGCGGTTGGCCCTACGGACCCTCGCACACTTCACTGGAGTGCATATCGAAAAATTCCGCGTCACCGAATTCGTTCGGTTCCGCGGATTCCACCACGATCAGTGGCGGGCGATGGTGCCCGAGGCTCGGGAATTCTTCCGCCAGAGAATGGCGGAAGGGCAACATTATGATCAAATCATTCTGCCGCCCATGCGGCAGGATGACGGAGTCAAAATGTTTGTTGTGGCTTCAGCTACACTTCGCGGCCACGAGGTGGTGGAGGGGTTGGTTGCCGACTTTTACCGTCGGCGGTGCACTGGTCTGCGCAGGCAGACTGTGGTGAAGAATATTGCCACAGGGCGGACGTATCACCTCAGTTGGTTGCCTTCAGAGCAACCAACTGAGGCTATCCTCCAGACCTCGGAATGGTCCCAGGTCAGCCGTGCCTGGGGCAACGGATTAGAAATAATCCGACCTAAGGAGGATGCTGGAAAAAAAGTCGGCGGATCTGCCAAGTATTGGCAGAGGTATGCCATCCGACTTGCGGCCGAGGCCTGGGCAACACAAGACCGTGAGGCGAAAGCCAATGGTCTGGAGTTGCCGGCGAACGTTACCGTCCTCGCTTGTCTCGCGGATAGCTACGCTGCAGGCAACTGCGAGCGTGGCACCGCCGCCTTTATGGCGGCGAACGGCTGGGCACACCGGCGCTTTGTCCCGGTGCAGTGGCTCCTCAATAAGGAGTCGCGCGCGCAGTCTACTGCGCGCGTCGCCCTTGGCAGATTCTGGAACTCCCGGTCGTCTGCAAATTAAAAAAACACCGCACCTATGCGGGATGAATAATAGGAAGGAGAATTTCTCTGCCTTTGAAAATGAGAAAAAGTTTTTGCTTCCGTGAGGAAGCAAAATGGTTAAAGGAAGTGCGATGTTTGGTTACGTCGCACTTCCTCCCAATTGAACCCGCGACAAGCGTCGTTGGTTCATAGGGTTCTTTAGGGGGGAGTAGCTTAAATCGGACAAAGCGCAAGCCTGCGAAGGCTGTACGAGCAATCGAGGATTGGAGCTGCTACGCGTTTTAAAAAAAGTACAAAAAGCATCGATTTTCGATGCATATGGCTTGATTTAATGGAAAACGTGGTGTGGTAACAATCTTATGCGGGTTCGAGTCCCGTCTCCCTTATCTCCTTTTATTAGGAGAAACATTTATTTAGGAGCACGAGTTTGGTTACTTGTGCTCCTCCCAATTCAGTCTGCAAAGCCTTGTGGATTGATAGGAGTGAACCTAGGTTTTGAACCAACAAAACATATCTTTCTGATTTGATATAAAAATACGCAGGTTAATATAAATAGAACTCTGCACAAAATCAGATATAGCGTTTTCTTTCGCGCTGAGAATTTAAAGGAAGAAAAATAAAAATGGAACGGTCATTCATAATCGCCCAGATCAAACAAGAACTCCGTGGCACCTCCGCCACGGAACAGAAAAATTTTTACCACTCCTGGTGGGGGTGGATGGAGGAGGGAAAATTTTGTCTGCGCAGCACCTCGGGTGCAGCGCAGAAAGATTTGTGGAAATTTAATGTACCCAGCGACGGGTACATAACTTTTCACAACAGTACGCGGTCTGCGTACTGTTTTCTTCGGACTCCCCCGGGATGTCCTGTCATGAAGTTTTTATACGACAAGGGCGTGTCGTATAAAATCATCCGCCATCACCAGGCGGATGAAAAGGTTCTGCTGAAGGGTTATCAGCAAAATCTTCATTGTTACTATCCAACGGCACGGAGTACCGTGCCAGCCACGTACCAAAATTTCCCAGTCATACTGGAAGAAGGTGGCAATGGCCGCCCTACCACTTATTGGTGGGGGCAGGCGTGGACCCTCGAGACCTCTGGGCCTTGGGCTGTGATCGCCGAAGAGGTGGCTGATCATAATGGGTTGGTCAGTAAACAGGTGGCAGAAATTCACCTATGGGCAGAGCCTATGTTTATGTCGGCAGAAGTCTTGCAGAGCCTGCTTAAGGTTCTGCAAAAGACTCTTGATGAAGCACACAACCTTCCGGTGAGTAAGAAAGCTCATCCGTGTTGGTCACAATGCACGGAGATCGTTGATAATTAAGTAACAAACGCACCTATGCGGGATGAATAATAGGAAGGAGAATTTCTCTGCCTTTGAAAATGAGAAAAAATTTTTGCTTCCGTGAGGAAGCAAAATGGTTACAAGGAGCTTCGGTGTTGGTAACATCGAAGCTCCTCCCAATTCAGTCTGCAAAGCCTTGTGGACTGATAGGGTATGATCAAAGTAACTGCTTTGACTGGACCATACGAAGGTCAAACTCGTGAAGTTCCAAGTGGTCAAAATCCAATAGCTCTCCTGGGAGAGTTTGTTCGGAAGGGTTGGTCTTGGGAGATTGATTTCTCCGAAGCCGGTCGTGACGAAACGATTGCTTGGGGTGGAGCGGATTTGATAGCGAGAGCAGTACGAGCCGTGCAAAACGGACGACCTGCAGTTTTCCTCGGGGTGGAATACACCACCATGGAGGAGTTGCAAGCGTTTGAAGATGCAATTATGGGAAGTGGATATGATGTCAAAGTTATGTCCGATGACCACAATGGACTCGTTGTTGTTACTGGCAATCCCGAGTAAGGAACCGCGGCACTCTCTTGCCGTGTGAACAGAAGTGAGAGCAGGAAGAAACTAACTCCTTTCACATAGAAGGTAATCATACCGAAAAATGATCGTGTGCTCGCACGTAGAAAATATACATCAAGAAGGGCTTGGTGTAACGAGATAGAAGTTCTTTGATTTCTGGAGAAAGTGTAAGATCTTTCTCCAACTTGTTCACTTCATCACGAGTGTGGTGGGGTGATAGGGCGCCGAAATTTTGAGTACAACGAAGTTGTTCAAAATTTCGGCGCAGTGTATTGTATATGCAACTGGAGCAGATCCAGCTTACTTTTGGGAGAATCTTTTTTATATGAAAAATATCTATATTTTTTGTGCAAATCTCTCTCCTCGAGAAAGATTCTTCCGAAAGTGAGGACAAAAAAACGGCCACCTTAGGGTGGCCGTTTTTTGCTTTCTAATTGATTTAAAAAAACCTCTCTTCTTTAGGAGAGGCGATTTCTTTGTGAGAGCATCACCCCTGCACAAAGAAGAAAGAAGAAGGGAAATGGTTCGGGAACCGCTTCTTCAAAATACACTTCAAATGATCCGCTTACGTCTCCTACAAAATCAAAATGTAACTCTCGGGTGTGTGTTATATCAAGTTCCATTTGAAAACCGTCAAAGAGAGAAAGAGAAGCAGTGTCGGTGTCTTGAAATGAAAGGTGAGTTTCGTGTGTTCCGAGAATATCTGCACGTAAGCGAAGTGTCTCTGGAGAATACTTCAGATCAAAACTGGTTGCGAGTGACTCGTGTTTTATTGATACGAGGATTGCACCTTCATATTGAAGAAGTGAGATGACGATCGAAGACATCCTTCCTGTCGGAAGCTGTGTCACTCCTTCATTTGTCTGAAGGGTGAGGTGGTTTGGTGTTGTGCTTTCGTATCGAAGTGAAAATAACGCGGCGGAAACATTTGAAATTAAAATGAAAAGAACAAAGAAAATGAGTGTTTTCATTGGGTGAATATGGTAGAGGTGGTGGAGGAGTAGTTTGTATGTGCTTCCTATATTATACTAATACACATAATGAATCACGAATTAAAACGAGGAAAACTTATTGTTATTGAAGGGACCGATGGGAGTGGGAAGACAACTCAGACTGAAGCGCTTTTTTTGCGACTAAAAAAAGAAGGGGTTTCTGTTGAGACACTACGGTTTCCTCAATACGAAAAAAATCTTTTTGGGAAACTAATTCGAGAATGTCTGGATGGCCATCACGGAAATTTTATGCAGATGGATCCGAAGGTGACATCGGTCCTCTATGCGTGTGACCGGTTTGAAACTATTTCGCAGTTGCGCCATTGGCTTGATAAAGGAAAGGTGGTGATACTCGATCGTTATGTTTCAAGTAATCAGATTCATCAAGGAGGGAAGATGAAAGAAGAAAGTGAAAGAAACAAGTTTCTTGATTGGCTTTCTGTGATGGAATACCAGACACTTGGCGTATTAAAACCTGATATGGTGTTGTATCTTGATGTGTCTGAAGATGTGTCAAAACAACTGATCTTGGCTCGAGAGGGAGTAAGAGACGTAGCGGACAGTGATTTTGAATATTTACACAACTCAAAAGAAGCAGGACTCTTTATGCTCAAACGGGAACCTTTTTGGAAGCGCATTGATTGTATGGATGGAGACACTCTTCGTTCGATTGAAGAAATTCATGAGATTGTTTGGGGGGAAGTAAAAGGAGAATTAAAACTGTAATAAACAAAAACAATGGTAATTAGATTTGAATTTAGTGATTCGACTCAAGAGGTATTAGGAAGTGATTATGAGCTTCATGAGGAGAAGGAGCAAAGAAAAATTGAAGCAAGGTTACTTAAAAATCTTCGTCGTTGGTCAACAGAAGAAGAGCTGCTTCTTGGTGTTGGTCAGGCAGCAAGAGTTGTTTCTGCAGGAAATCGATCAGAGGGCTTTTGTTTTAAAATAGAAAGGGACTCTTCTGTATTTCCTTCCATAGAGCTTGATGAAGGAGTTTCAGTACAAAGAGTTCATCCTATGTATCAAAGATTTGTTGGTGCACAGAAAGAGCAAAAAATAACTCAACCTGGCGCGAATTCTATGAAAGAAGAGGCAAGAATTCATGAGGAAATTAGAAATTTATTAAACGGAGTAATTCGTGTACCTCGTTTATCTGCGTTTATGAGTTTGGATCTAGAAGAAGAAAGAGATGGGGTAAGAGTGAAAGATCATATCGAAGCTATATATATGGAGCAAATAGCAGGAAAATCGATTCATCAATATATCGATGATCAGGAAGGTTTCCCAGAAAATTTTGATCCATATACTTTTTTTGTAAAAATCCGAAAAGCACTTCAAAAAATGCGTAATGCTAAATACGTACACAGAGATCTTCATGGTGGAAATATAATGATTGATGAGTGTGGTGAACCAGTGATAATTGATTTTGGATTATCGACTAAGCATATGGGGGAAATGGACGGAGAAGAATATGTTCTTCAAGAATCATTGGATAAAAAAGTTAGAGCGATTCCTGATGAAAGGATGCTCGATATAGTAATTGGTGATGTTGCAGAATCATTAAATATTGACAAGAAGACATTATTATTATATTCTAGAAAATATGATTGAGATTTCAGCAGAAATCATAGCCCAGTTGCAATCTTTGGTTCAGGACACCCCGGATCAAAACCGCTATAAAGTAGGAGGACTTTTGTTTACTCTTACTAAAAAAAGCGAAAATGTAATTGAGGTAGAGGGCAAATACTTCCTTGTTGTCCCTGATGTTCCTTTGGACGATTAACCCCGGAAATTCTGGGGTATTTTTTATAGAAAATCTTTACTCTATTAAAGAGATTGAAATATATATCGACGCATTGGAGAGAAAAAAACAAAAAAGCCGTTTCGCTTCGCGAAACGGCTTTTTTGTTTTGGTATTTTGTGGTTAAATTGAGATATGAAAGATGTGTTAAAACAAAATATACAAGAAATACTTACAAAGTTTAATATTGTCAATTCTTCCTTTGTGGTTGAATACACTGAAGACACTTCTCATGGAGATATAGCAACAAATGTAGCACTTGTGGGAGCGAAAGCCCTAAAGCTTTCGCCACGTGCTTTAGCAGAAAAGATTATTGATAAATTACAGACAAATCTACCGGATGAAGTACTTAAGATTGAAATCGCGGGTCCAGGGTTTATTAACTTTTCTTTTAAAGAAAGTTTTTTTGTAAGCGAAGTATTAAAGATCAAAAAAGAAGGAATTTCAAAAGGTAATCTCCTTGAAGGGAAGAAAACAATTTTTGAATATACGGACCCAAACCCTTTTAAGGCATTTCATATTGGTCACTTGATGGCAAACGCAGTCGGCGAGTCTCTTTCAAGACTAGCGCAGTTTCAAGGAGCGGATGTGAAGAGAGTGTGCTATCAAGGAGATATTGGTCTTCACGTTGCAAAAACAATTTGGGCAATGAAACAAGCAAGAGCTTCCTTTCCTCACGATGAAGACTCCGAAGATGACAAGATTAAGTTTATGGGAGACGCATATGTTGTTGGAGTAAACGCGTTTGAAGATGACGAAAAGGCAAAAGAAGAAATCAAAGAAATAAACAAAAAATTATTTGAAAAGTCAGACGCAGACTTGCAAGTGTATTATGACAAAGGGAGACAGTGGAGTCTGACGTACTTTGATCGGATATACAAGAAACTTGGTACACGGTTTGATTCTCATATATTTGAAAGCGAAGTATCAGATGACGCGGTAAAGATAGTGAGAGCACATATGAAAGATGTGTTTGAAGAAAGTGATGGTGCAGTTGTGTTTAAAGGCGAGAAATATGGTTTGCATACAAGAGTGTTTTTGAATTCGCAAGGACTTCCCACATATGAAGCAAAAGAGCTTGCAAATACCTTAGAAAAGATTCGAAGATATGCCCCTGATATATCTGTGGTTACTTCAGCAAACGAGATTACTGATTATTTCAAAGTGATCAAATGTGTTCTTGGACTTATTGATCCAAAAAGTGCAGAGAGTCTCGAGTTTATTTCTCACGGAATGCTTCGGCTTACCGAAGGAAAAATGAGTTCTCGAAAGGGAAATATTGTTACCGGTGAATCGTTGATTATGGACACTGAAAAGGAAGTGCTCGCAAAAATGACTGAACGTGACATATCAGATGGTGAGAAGAAAGAAATCGCAACTAACGTATCAATTAGCGCTATTAAATACGCGATTCTAAAACAGTCGCCAGGTAAAGATATTATCTTTGATCGAGAGAAGGCTCTTTCATTTGAAGGGGATTCTGGTCCGTACCTTCTCTATACACTTGTGCGTGCAAAGGCGGTACAGAAAAAAGCACAAGACTTACAGATTAAAAAAGAAATCGATATATCAAAATGTTTTGGAATTGAAAAAGAGCTTGTTAAGTTCAAAGATATTGCCTTGAGGGCTTTCGAAGAGAAAGCGCCTCAAAAAGTTGTAGAGTACCTCACGAGACTATCTGCCGAATTTAACTCGTTTTATGCAAAAGAAAAAATTGCTGATATTGATGATGTGTATTCACCATACAAAACTGCAGTAGTTGATTGTGTTATCACGACTCTACAGAAGGGTCTTTGGCTTCTTGGGATGAGTGAAGTTGAGAAGATGTAAGTGATAAATAAAAAAGGACCCGAAGGTCCGTATTAAGCTTTCCATATTCTCAAAGGACGATTGTTTTTTTTGTTAAAGACAAAACGGATATGACATCCGGTTTGCCGGGCAATCTTGTTCGTGATGCCTTGAAGATGGCTTGGATCCGTAGGCGCATCTTTTGTCAGTCGTCTATGAAACCGACGAAGTGCTTTCATTGCCGTTTCTTCAGAAACGTTACTTCCACCTGCATCTGCGCAAGTGAAATGATCTAAGTATCCTTTAAGGGATTTTGATCTTATAATTAGCATTGTTTTCATCTAATCCGAATAATAAGCTTTTTTTTATAAAAATCAAATGACGATAGAATTTTGAAATCGGTATGTTATAATTATCTCATTAATTATTAGTTAACTTGTTTTTATATGAATTGTTGTTCAAAATCTAAAGATATTGGTTTGTTAGTTCTTCGTGTGTTTGTGGGAGGAACTTTTGTATTTCACGGAGTGCTTAAGGCGATGCATATGACAGAGCCGCAAGGAACTATCGATTTTTTTAATCAGATTGGATTTAGTGCGTTCTGGGCATATGTTGTAACGGGAGTTGAAATTGTTGGAGGTATCGCGGTAATGCTTGGACTCTTTTCTTTTTATGGTGCACTTCTTCTTGCAATTGTGATGGCGGTTGCGGCATTTAAAGTGAAATGGACACTTCCTCAAGTTCCTTTCCTTGGTAAATACCTTGCATCAGAACTTGATCTATCACTTCTTGCGTCTCTTGTAGCTATTATGCTTGTTGGTCCAGGAAAAATGTCTCTTGGGAAAGGATGTGGTGATTGTCACAAAAGTTGTGAAAACTGCGTTGTTGCAAAAGCACAAGATGTTGCTCCAACGGTTTAGTTAGGATATAGAAAAAAGCAAAAGCCCGCAGCCTTCGGCTGCGGGCTTTTGCTTTACTTTTTTGCGGTTTTTCGTATATTTATAAGGTATGAACTCAAACAAAGATTTCGTTGTATTACTTTTTTATAAATACACTCCAATTGAACATCCAGAACACCTCGCGATGTGGCATCGGGGATTTTGTGTTGCGAAGGGTTTCAAGGGACGTATTATTATCGCCAAGGAAGGAATCAATTGCACTCTTGAGGGAAGAGTTGAAGATGTGAATCAGTATATAGAAACACTTACCAAATTACATATTTCTCCAGATACACGGGGAATGGGATGTTTCAAGGATGTGAAATTCAAAACAAGTGCAGGTACCGGAGAAGCGTTCCCAAAGCTCAAGATAAAAGTACGCGACGAAATTGTATCAGTTCGACTTGGAGATGAGGATGTAAATCCAAATGTCATCACAGGTAAGCATCTTTCACCAGATGAACTCAAAAAATGGTATGAGAAGAATGAAGACTTCGTCGTGGTTGATATGCGAAACAGTTATGAGTTCAAGGTAGGACACTTCAAAAACTCAATTGACCCTGGACTCGAAAACTCACGAGACTTACCAAAGATTGTAGAGAAGATAGAACATCTCAAAGACAAGAAGGTGCTCACGGTGTGTACAGGAGGAGTCCGATGTGAAAAGATGAGTGGATATCTGGTAAAAAAAGGATTTAAAGATGTATATCAACTTGATGGAGGAATGCATTGTTATATGGAGAAGTTTCCTGGAGAAGATTTCAAAGGAGCTTTGTATACGTTTGATAATAGAGTGGTAATGGATTTCGGCGGTGACCGAGAAATCGTTGGTATGTGTGATAAGTGTGGAGTACAAACCGAAAGGTACATCAACTGTCAAAATCCTGTTTGTCACAAGCATATGCTTGTGTGTGAAAGCTGTATTGAAAAAGGCGGAATGTTTTGTGGGGAAGAGTGTATGCAGAAAATTGAGGTGCAGCCAATAAACTCATAATCAATAACAGATAACTTGTAACAAAGAAGCGGGTGACCCTTGGGTCACCCGCTTCTGAAATAAAAAAACACACTTCTCAGTGTGCTGGTATTAGCTCAGGAATGTGTAGCCTGGTCTTTATTGTTTTCTTCTGTTCCGTCCTTGGTTGTTGCGGTAACGTAACTTTTCCCGCCTTGGGTATTTAGTCTCTTGTTCGGGAGGGGTTTGTGTACTTTCGGGTGTTTTCATTGGTGTTGGTTGTCGGTAAGTAACAGCGGGTTTGAAATGAGCTGTTACTGAATAAATATACTACACCTAATTTTGTATTTTGTGAAGGGGGGAGAGTGGGATATAATGATTAGATTAAAAACAACAAATAATTTATGGAACATACACACGCAAAACCAAACATCACCCTTGAATCAACCGAACTTTCTCTTGATTCGTTTAAGGTGCTATTTACACACTCTTGGAGTTTTTTTGTTAAGCATTTCTTAACTATTTCTTCTTTCTTTTTCTTGCTTGCTTTTGTGCCGTCACTTCTCAATGTTTTAATAAATCTACTTGGGTTTAAAGTGTTGCCTGTTGTTGAAAGCAAAGGGTTATTTATATTTTTTTCTGTTGTTCTATCTTTGGTTGGAGTTTTTATTGGTCTTTTGTTTCAATTTCTCAAACTTGGTGCAATCAAAAAAGTTCAAGATGTATCCAACGGTATAGAAGAGTCACACGTTATCTCAAGCAAAAAAATACTAAAAAGCACTGTTCCACTTTTTCTTGTGTGGATAGTAGGGATGGTTGCAACTCTCGGGGGAGCCTTCTTGCTTATCGTACCTGGAGTGATGGTTGCACTTAGTCTTTTGTTTGCGACACCACTTGTAGTACTCGAAAAGAAAAAAGCCGGCGATGCGCTTGTTTCAAGCTTTTGGCTTGTAAACGGAAAACGAGCACAAGTGTTTGGAAGATATGTATTACTCATGCTCGTACTCTTGGGTGTTGGAGCAGTAGTTCTTTTTGTGCTTGGTACTATTGCAATCTTGCTTACACATTTCTTTTATGGGGGAGTGGATCGGGGAATTGCATTTGTGACAAACATCATTCTTTCTGAGGCAACAGCACACACTGCTTCGTACTATCTCTTTATGCTCGTATGGTCTTTGATTGTTTCACTTGTGCTCGCACCGTTTTGGGCGTTGCTTACTATCTTTAACTTTTCTGTGTTTCAAAACCTCAAAACCATCGTAACAACAGAAGCTCCAGAGCGCTTCAAACAAAAAACAAAACGAACACTCCAAGTCTTCTCTTTTGTGGCGGTACTTGGTATAGTGCTCTCTATTGTTCTGGGGATATTGTTTAGAGACCGTCTGTCATACGAAGATAGATCTGCAACTATGTTTAACAAAGATCAAATGTTACCGAGATAATACATATATATGAGTAATGAAGAAGTAGAAAAGAAAAGCGACCGAGCGCTCGAAGAAGAGCGAATCCTTACCTTTTGGGAAGAAAAAGATATCTTTCACAAAACCTTAACAAAAGAATCCCCAAAGGGAGATTTTGTGTTTTATGAAGGACCTCCAACTGCAAACGGTCGTCCTGGGATTCATCATCTTGAGGCTCGAAGTTTCAAAGATTGTTTACCTCGTTACAAGACAATGCAAGGGTTTCGAGTTGGACGAAAGGGCGGGTGGGACACACACGGACTGCCAGTTGAGCTTCAAGTAGAAAAGGAGCTCGGACTTAAAAGCAAAAAAGAAATTGAACAATTTGGTGTAGCAGAGTTTAACAAGAGATGTAAACAAAGTGTGTTTACGTATCTTGAAGATTGGGGAAGATTTACAAAACGAATTGGATACTGGGTAGATCAGGAAAACGCATACTACACATTTCATAATTCTTATATCGAAAACCTGTGGGGTGTTGTAGGTGAAGTTGAAAAGAAAGGACTTCTCTACAAGGATTACAAGGTGTTGCCGTGGTGTCCTCGATGTGGAACTGCACTTTCATCTCACGAGCTTGCGCAAGGATATGAAGAAGTAAAAGATTTGTCTGTATATGTGAAATTTAAAGTAGTAGGTCAAGAGAATACATATATTCTTGCGTGGACGACAACTCCTTGGACACTTCCTGGGAACGTTGCTCTTGCGGTGGGGAAGGATATTGAATATGTAAAGATAAAATATAAAGATTCTTCAGATGCTCTTGTTTTGGCAAAAGAAAGAGTTTCTATTTTAGAAGAAGGTTTTGAAATTCTTGAAGAACTAAAAGGAACTGATTTTGTTGGTCTTGAATACGAACCACTTTTCCCGTTCTTGAAAGAAAACGCACCGGAAGGAGAACAAGAAAAAATCTCTAATGCATTTAAGGTATATGCCGCTGATTTTGTAAACACAACCGATGGAACGGGTATTGTTCATATTGCACCAATGTATGGAGCAGATGACTTCGCGCTTGGAACCAAAGAAAACCTCCCAAAAGTCCACACGGTTGGAGAAGATGGTAACTTCAAGGGGTGGTGCGGTTTTCTTGCGGGCAGATTCGCAAAAGAAAAAGACGAAAACGGTAAACCAACTCTTGCGGTAGACATCATCAATGAACTCAAACATCGAAATCTTTTCTTCAAACAAGAAAACATCAAACATACATACCCTCACTGTTGGCGATGTAAAACTCCGCTTTTGTATTTTGCACGAGACTCTTGGTACATCAGAATGTTGAGTCTTCGAGAAACCTTGCTTTCCGAAAACCAAAAGATTAACTGGGAGCCAGACTATATCAAAGAAGGGCGGTTTGGTGAATGGCTTCGAGAAATCAAAGACTGGGCAATTTCACGTGAACGGTATTGGGGAACACCACTTCCAATCTGGGAAAACGAATCCAAGACAAAACGAGTTGTGATCGATTCGCTTACTACACTCAAGCAACATACCAAGGTATCTGGAAACAAATATTTCTTGATGCGTCACGGAGAGGCGGAGCATAACATCAAAGGAGTGCTTTCTTCTGACAACGAAGAAGTGCATCACCTTACCGAAAAGGGAAGACAAGATGCAACGAAAAGTGCGCAGATACTTAAGGATCAAAACATTGATTTGATTTTCTATTCTCCACTTACTCGAACTCGAGAAACAATGGAAGAAGTGAAGAAGGTGTTAGGAGATATAAAAGCAATAGAGGATCCTCGACTTGCAGAAGAGTACTTTGGCATCCTTTCAGGAAAGCCTTGGGAAGAATTTGCGAAAGTATATCCAAATTATATGGACCGTTTACTTACCAAACACGAAGATCTCGAAACGCTTATGGATGTAAAGAAGCGAGTAGGAGATTTCTTCTATGAGATTGAAAAAACATTTTCTGGCAAAAACATTCTTATCATCTCTCATGATGGTCCAATGAAACTTGCTAAGTGCGTTGCACAAGGGGCGGAGGACAAAGAGGTTGAATCAATCTACGAACCAGGAGCTGTTTTTCTTGAAGTAGGTAGTTACACACCATTTGAATTTATCCCACTTCCACACGATGAAGAATACAGACTCGACTTCCACAAACCATTTATTGATCAAGTTGAACTAATAGATGACACAGGAGAAAAGCTTACTCGAGTCAAAGAAGTGATGGACGTGTGGTTTGATAGTGGGGCAATGCCATTTGCCCAAAATGCCGATGGGCTTGGACTTGAAACGAAATTATTCCCAGCAGACTTTATTTCTGAAGCAATCGATCAGACACGAGGGTGGTTCTACACACTTCATGCTGTTGGATGTCTTATGGGTAAGGGTCATGCCTACAAAAACGTTATTTGTTTGGGGCACCTCTTGGACAAAGATGGCAAAAAAATGTCAAAGAGTCTTGGAAACGTGATCAATCCGTTTGAGATGATTAACAAATATGGAGTCGATACACTGCGTCTGTGGATGTATAGTGTCAATCAACCAGGAGAAAGCAAAAACTTCGACGAACGAACCGTTGATGAAATAAGCAAAAAAGTATTTAATCTTTTTGCTAACGTACTTTCGTTTTATGAATTATATCGTGATGTTTCTCTTGAAGAAGAAACCGAAGTCACTTCGCATTCAATACTTGATAAATGGATTCTCTCACGGTTGTCTTCTTTAGTACTCACCGTTGAAACACAAATGGATTCATACAAACTACTTGAACCAGTGCGAGCGATGCGAGATTTTATCGACGACCTTTCGACGTGGTATCTCAGACGGTCTCGAGATCGGATTCGAGAAGGGGACAAAGAAGCCAAGCAAACTCTTTATGTTGTGCTCAAAACTCTGTCAAAGGTAATGGCACCATTTGCACCGTTTTTTGCCGAAAGTGTGTTTCTCAAGCTTCGACACAAGGATGATAAAGAAAGTGTGCATTTAGAGGAGTGGCCAACCGTGCTTGGTGTAAGTGATAGTATCGAAGAAGAAATGAAAGAAGCCCGAACCACAGTAACACTTGCTCTTGAAGCTCGAAATAAATCAAACATAAAAGTAAGACAACCACTTCGAACACTTGTGATTAAAAAACACATTCCTGACGCTTACCTCGAAATTATTGCCGATGAAGTAAACGTAAAAGAAGTATTAGTCGATGCAAACATAGAAGGAGAAATCAAACTCGATATTGTTGTTACTGAAGATCTTCGAGAAGAGGGGTTATTGCGAGAGTTTGTACGTGCCATCCAAGACAAACGAAAAGAAGCAGGATGCTCACCTACTGATGTGGTGGAAGTAGCTCTTGGGGTAAGTGATGCTTTGCGAGTAATGTTCGAAAAAGAAGGTTACAAGGATCTCGTAGCAAAGGCAGTGAACGCCCGTATGTTTGTGGTAGGAGAAGTATCGAGTGAAACCATAACAATTGAAGGAGAAATAGTCTCAATTCAAATTCAAAAATAATTCACCATTTGTTTAATGGTTTTGATTTATGCACGAAAAATATACAACAGAGGCATTTATCGTAACAATTCGAAATTCAAAAGAGGCCGACAGGATAGTTTCTTTTTTTACACAGGATTTCGGACTTATTTCTGTTTTATTTACTGGGGTTCGTAATAGTGGATCCAAGTTTAAGGGGTTTTTGGAAGTAGGAAATAAGTGTTTTATTACGGTAGTAAAAGGACGATCAATCTATCGTGGTACTGATATAGTTGCAAGTGAAGTAATGAAACTAACAAAAGAAAACCGTTCCAGTTTCTTGCGCTCACTTTTGTTAATCCAAAAACTTGTCCGAGGTGAAGAAAAAAACGAAACCCTTTTTGAAACCCTAAAGGCAATTCACGTATTTTTACATCGGCGGATATACACCAAAGAAACTCTCGAATGTATCGAATGCATTGGGGCTATGAGGATTTTGGCAGCTCTTGGATATGGGGAGACGTTCGATCAAAACATCTCGCTTGTTGGAAGTATCACTGATGCTGATGTACTCAAAGCGCTTGAACATAAGCCACATTTAATAAAACTCATCAACCTTGCTCTTGCTGAAAGTCAGTTGTAGTGCACTGTTTTTTAAAACTTTTGGTATAATAGGTATCGTATGAATACAGAAGAAGAAAATAAAATAGAAGATTTGAAACAAGTACTTTACTCTCCAAACGCCAAGTTACCAGACACGATGATTCTTGATCTACACAAACACGCAACAGGAGTGAAAGAAAAGTGGGAGGAAGAACCAGAGGTAGTGACTCAAAACACTTCCAACCCAAAAAGGTTTTCTATGATTGTTTTAATGGTTTCGGCAGTTTTCTTTGTTGGTTCAGTCTTGTTTGCTTCTTTTATTTATTTCAAGGGGGACAACGTAATTTCTTCAAGTAATATTGCGGTTGCAATTACTGGTCCTGTATCAGTTGCCGCGGGAGAACCTCTCCCACTTGATATTACAATCACTAACAACAACGATACGCCACTTATCCTTGCTGATTTGCTTCTTGAATATCCAAAAGGTACCAAAAACCCAATCGATAAAACATCTGATCTGCTACGAGAACGAATACCGGTTGGTACGATTGCACCACATCAAACAGTACGTAAGGAAACCAACGCACTTGTCTTTGATGAGGAGGGAAGTCGTCCAGAAATAAAGTATATGCTCGAATACCGACTCGAAAATTCAGGAGGGGTATTCACATACGATGGTCTTTATAATGTTGTCATTGGTTCTTCGCCAGTTGCTTTAAAGGTTGATATGCTCAAAGAAATAAACGCAGATCAAGACTTGGTTTTAAACGTCACTGTCACATCTAACTCAAATGAAGTAGTAAAAGATTTGTTGCTACAAGCTCAATTCCCAGCTGGATTTGAGCTCAAGTCTGCAACTCCTGTTGCACTTACTAACACGTCAGTTTGGAACCTTGGAGATATTGAACCCAAAGGGGAGCGAAAAATAAAAATAGTAGGGATGTTGACAGGATCAGAAGATGAAGAAAAAACATTTAGGTTTACAATCGGAGGCAAAGACACCAAAAACGAAACAGTCATCGACAAACCATTTGTAAATCTTGCAGAGTCAATTATGCTCAAAAAACCTTTTATCAGTATTGGGCTTGCAGTCGATAGAGGAGAACAATCAATCAAATCAGGAAAATCAGTAGACAATGTAATCACATTTCAAAACAACTTAGCGGTCCCTGTTACCGATGTTGAAATCGTTGCAAAACTCAAAGGCGATATGATAATGAAAGAATCAGTTGCCGCGGACGGCGGATTCTATCGAGCAAGTACAGATACGCTTGTGTGGACAAATGTTGAGTCACCAAAACTTACTTCTATCGCATCAGGCAAATCAAACAGTGTCTTCTTCAACTATTCGCTTTTAAGCGCTTTCTCCAAGAACGCAACAGGTCTTAAGAACCAAGAAGTGTTAGTTGATATTACCGTTTCGGGGAAGCGACTTTCAGAAGATAATGTTCCAGAAATAATCAAATCAACCATCACCAAAAAAGTTCAGATCCAAAGCGATGCACGGTTCAACACTATTGTGAACCATTTCGAAGGTCCATTTAAAAACAGCGGTCCCTATCCACCAAAGGTTGAAACCACAACTGAGTTTGCAGTCACATGGACGTTGACTAATTCACTTAACATTCTTGAAGAAAGCAAGATTGAAGCAACACTTCCTGCGTATGTGAACTGGCTTGGGCAAACAACTCCGACATCAGAAAAGATTATTTACAGTCCAGATTCCCGAAAGATTATATGGGATATAGGCAAAGTGCTCCCAGGGGGAGGAACCGCAGGGTCGTTTCGTAAGGTGACATTTAAGCTTGGTGTTACACCAAGTCTCGGACAAGTGGGACAAGCACCTGACATCGTCAACCTTGCAACTTTTTCAGCTCGTGATACATTTGCAGGGACAGACTTGAAATTGATCAATATTCCAGCAACTATTTCTGTGCCAACTGAAGCCAACTTCGAATTTGGAAAAGACAAGGTCTCAAAATAAAACATACATTATGGAAAACAAAGAAAACAAAATGGAAAAGATAATAAGCCTTTGCAAAAGACGAGGGTTTATCTTTCAAGGTTCAGAAATCTACGGAGGACTTGCAGGAACATGGGACTACGGACCACTTGGAGTTGCCTTGAAAAAAAATATAGAAAATGTGTGGTGGAAGCGATTTGTGACTGATCGAGAAGATATGTATGGAATAGATGCTGCTATCCTTATGAACCAAAACGTATGGAAGGCGAGTGGGCACGTTGCAGGATTTTCTGATCCATTAGTTGAAGATCTCAAAACAAAAAAACGATATCGTGCGGATCATCTCCTTGAAGAAGCACACATTGATCCCAAAGGAATGAGTCTTGATGCAATGGATCAAGCCATAAAAGAAAACGGTATCAAAAGCCCCGAAGGTAATCCTCTTGGTGATGTTCGGCAATTCAATATGATGCTTCAAACACATATTGGTGCTATCGCTGATGATTCTTCTGTTTCGTATCTACGACCAGAAACCGCAGGGGGGATGTTTGTAAACTTCAAAAACGTAATGGATTCTATCCATCCCAAACTTCCGTTTGGAATGGCACAAATAGGAAAAGCATTTCGAAACGAAATCGCTCCACGAGACTTTATCTTCCGAGTTAGAGAGCTTGAACAAATGGAAATAGAATACTTCATAAATCCAAAAGACTGGGAAGAGACGTTTGAAAATTTTAGAAAAGAAGTGTGGGAATTTACAAAAGACATAGGACTGAGAGAAGAACATATCCACGAGCTTGAAGTAGGGGACGCAGATCGAGCACACTACTCGAAGCGGACGATTGATTTCGAATTTGATTTTCCGTTTGGTAAAAAAGAGCTTTACGGACTTGCATATCGAACTGATTTTGATCTCAAGGCTCATAGCGAAGCATCAAAAACAGATCTTTCATACTTTGATGAAGAGGCAAAAGAGAGGTTCATTCCACACGTAATTGAACCTTCATTTGGAGTAGGACGCACACTCCTTGCAATCCTTTCTGATGCCTATACCGAAGACGAGATGGGTGGAGAAGAGAGAGTATATCTCAAGTTCCACAAAAACGTCGCTCCGATTCGTGTTGCTGTTTTGCCACTTCTCAAGAACCGAGAAGAACTCGTGAAGAAGTCTCGAGAAGTGTTCAGTATGCTTAAAAAGCAGTTTGGCAATGTGCTTTATGACGAATCAGGAACCATAGGGAAGCGATATCGAAGACAAGACGAAGTAGGAACACCACACTGTGTCACTATCGACTTTGACACCTTAGAAAACAATACAGTAACTGTGCGAGACAGAGACACAGGAGAGCAAAAAAGAGTGTCAATTGATGAGTTGACAAATAGCCTTTAATGTGATAAAATAGGAACAAATGCTCTTTGACAGCTGGCAAACCTGCCGGTCTCTCTGGAGTGTTTTCAACCTGAAATTACAACATCTATGAACACTGTTCAGCTTGGTTATGTCGGGGTGAGCCTCGTGCTCACTGTTCTGTTTGGCTCGGCCTGCCTTTCAAACAATCTTCGCCGGTGTGCGATGACTGTTTCAATGATTGGAATAATCGCCTCACTCTCCGTGCTGATTTTCTCTGTCTCATTTGGAATCCTCTTTGAGGTATCCAGTGAGGGGGATTCAAAAGTTTGGGGCCACTCATTTTCTCGAGAGGCTACTGAATTCATGAATCTTTGGAGACTTGGTCCGTTAGGGGTCTTAGCTCTGTTTTGTGTGGCAACACACATTATGCTGCTTTGTATCACTTGGGGGAAGTACAAACCTACTGCCAGCATCTCTATGGAGGAATACCTGAGGCATTTTCCAGAGCTTGTTGGTTTGACACTTAATAAGCGGGGGAGATTTACGCTTCCTCCTGCAAATGTACCACCTCCACCATTTGAGGATAAGGTTAAAATCATCCTGACTCCACAGATACATGGTGATCCGAAACAGAAGGTCTAACGAGTTTCTCCGAAGTGTACTCAACACTTCGGCGCGAATGGGAGCAGCGTCACAAGCTCCCTCCAACTAAGAACGTAATTTTAAAATTGTTTTCTTTGAGGAAGCAAACCCCCGCAAGCTTCGCTTGCGGGGGTTTTGTATTTCTATATTTAGGTATACAATTATTTTAATGAATACCAAAAAAATATATAAAGATTTTATTCACGTGCTCAAAACTGAAAATAAAATCATTGTTTCTCTTATCATTATCTTTGCTTTTGTCCTCACGAGTTCTGTCTTTGCAAAAACAGCGGGGCCATTTAGGCCGTATGATGTTGATAAAGATGGAGTGATTGATGCGTATGACTATTGGATACTTACTAACAAATCTGCTTCTGTAAATAATTATGCGATCGCTAAACTACCACAGCGAATATTTACCCTCGATATGAAGGGGTTTTCTATTGATAATTCAACAGGGGACACTGATTCAAAACTTACTGAATATACTCCAGCAGGACAAAAACTTGATGATTGGAAAGTTGATATAGAAAAGAAGGGACACGCCCGAAATGGATGTAAACCGCCAATGTTTAATATGTCGTTCGATAAGTTTGATTCAAAAGGTAATCCAAAACCACTTTTCCCAGGTATATCAACCTTTGGTTCACAGACGTCTTCTTTATACCAAAAGGTAAGAGTGGTTGAAAACTGTGATGCATTTAATGATGCGCTCAGTCATTCTCCTTTCTTTGGTCTAAAGGGAGCGCTTACACCACAGTTTCGAGAGTATGTTGTATACCGAACAATGAGACTTCTTGGTGTACCTTCTGTTGAACCGGTTGCGTTCGCTAAACTCAAAATGCTCAATACTGACCAAGCTTACCTTAACAAAGAGTATTCTTATATGTTTATGCAACGAGACAACGAGCTGGATGATGCGCAACCTTTTGTACGACAATTTGGTCTTGAAGACGGATTAATCCAGGATGGTGATAATACTGGGTGGCAAGGAGATTGGAATAAAGGTTCAAATAGACTTGATAATGTAGCGATTATTAATACAAAAAACGAATCAAAAACACTTACTTTTAATCCTGAGGATTCTATACGACACTTTCTTGTAACAGCATTGGTGAATGATACAGATCGCTCGGTACTACATAATGAAGACTACGGACAGATTACCGGATCAGATAAATGGAAGAGTATATTGTATGGTTTTGATTTTTCTTTTACGGAGTGCAGAGCCCCTCTGCCATATTATCCTTTGGTAAATGCGATCGATAGACTTGATGCAACAAAAAAAGCTGAATTTCAAAAAGCGTATTATAAAGTGGCTCGTGAAATGTTTACTAAAAATGAAAACTTATACAAGATACTTTTTGCAATTGATCAATACCCAAACCCTGTTTCTGATCGAAGTAGATTGATTGTCAAGAAGTATATGAGACTTTCTTTTTATGAGTATGGTCAATACTTCAACACCAAAGAATTTGCAGACAGTCTTGGTCAACCATTTGTACCCGTTCGGTTTAGTCCTATTTTTACTGAAGCTGGATATCAAAATATGAGAAATGATTTTGATCAAAATCTTTGCAAACAAGATGTATTACCTGCTCCAAAAGTAAAAGTCACAGTCATTCCAGAACAAACCAGATATCAAGTTACTAATAATCAAGGTTCAGAAAGGTACGATATTTCACTTGCAACTCCACTGCAAGTTCAGTTTGAAGCACCTGAACAAGACTTGAAGATTCCTAAACAAGGTGCTTTTAGAGGTTCTGTGTTTGTGCGAAAAACAGATACAAATATAGAAAATACTTTTATAAGTGATATTCCAGGTAGTATTGATCGAATAAAAGGTGATGTTACTGATGAGGGTGCCTTTTATTTGATAAAAAAGGGTCAAACAGGTTCTGTGTTTTTTACTCTTCGTGGGTATGATCAACGAGATTCTTTGAGAAATCTAGCTTACTCAATGTCATTGAGTACGTTTCGTTCGAGTGCAGAATATAACTTCTTGAATTTACCAGTTCTAAAATCAAAAGAAGTGATAGTAGATTCCTCTTTATTTGAGTGTGTTGCCAATCCAAGTCTTAAAAGAATTCTTGTAAGTCCAAACAGTGACAAAAGCTTTACTTTGAAATGGGGGTCAGCAAATATTGGACAGTTTGATGTGCAGTTGTTTGATGCAAACAACACTTTTGTGTCTACTATTGAAGAAGAGGTAAGTGCAGAGCAAGCAATTAACGGATTCAATTGGACTCCTCTTAGTCACTTATCTGATGGACAATATTTTGTTCGAGTCTCAAGTGTTTGTGACAAAAATGTGTATGGAGATAGTCCACTGTTTTATATTACATCTTCAAAAAAGATATCGTTCAGTATAAAAGAAAAAACACCTGCTGTTGCTAGTGTTCTTTTTGACCAATCAAAGCAAGAAGTGTCTCTTGATGGAAGGTTTGAGGTCTTGGTATCAGCACTTGGTGGTGATGTTTTGTTTGATAAGTTTGCAGGACAAGCGCTGTATGAACGAAAAGATAATCGAGAGAAATACGGAGAAACCATCAGATATGTTGCCACAACGATTGAGAGTTCTGAGGGATTTGAAGTGAATGGGAATACATATCGTTTGAAAGATGGGCAAACTGGTCATTTGAAATTGAAAGCAAGTCAACCAACAAGAGCGTTATTTAGCGGTCGTTACAATATGTACTTACAAGCGTTGTATGGATTTGATGAAACACAGAGGGATATAAGAGAGACTGTGCAAAATCCTTTAGTAAGTAATGAGGTTGTGATTGTTGGTGAAAAATCTCCTTATCTCTTTGAATCACGTAAAGAGCCTTTTGCATTTGAAGAGACTGTTGTAGTAAATGGAGAGCGAATTAATGGAGCAGATATAGTAACTATTTCACAAACTAATACTAATGTACAAAAAACTATACCAGTGACACAACTTGCTTATAGTAGTAATTATTTTAGTTTCAGGCCAATTGACTATGGTTTGTTGGAGGGAGACTATCGTATGAGCCTCAACGGACCGCTTGGACAAAGTAATTCAATTGGATTAAGTATTGCAGCATCAAATCCAATGGTCAAAAAACAACAAGGATTTTTTGCGAATATTTGGGATGCGGTGATGGCATTGTTTAATTAGTTGTTTCTACAACCCCCCCCCGCAAGCGAAGCTTGCGGGGGTTTGTGTTTTTGATTATGTAATGTTAATTTAATAGCTAATGAACTCACGTCCTTTCCACACAGCGATGGTCTCTTCCCATTTTTCTGCACCTGAATTTGCAAAGGTGCTCCAGATTATGTTTGGAGGTGAAGTGACTGAAATCGAGCACGATCACCGTCTCTGGACCATTGGTAACGAAACTTATCTGATTCAATACGACGCCTTCACTGGAGAGGCAATCTCCAGATGGATTGATGAACCAGTGGAGCAGTTGCTCGCTTCGTTGAAAGAAAAACTCATTGGTACTTGGATCAGATTTGAATCTCATCCTTTTGGTCCATCGGAGAAGGAACAAAGAGGGCAGGTGCTAGTTGAGTTTTTTAAGATAGGGTCTAATCGACATATTGGCACTGTCCATTTGGTCGGCTCAGATTTTTGTGAAACTTAGTCTTGCGTGTTAGCAAGGCTTTTTTATTGGCAACATAAGAAGTATTAAGCTGTCAGAGTTGTGTTTTTTGTATTTTGAGATAGACTTCGGTGTGGCACTAATGCTATTTACAACATGAAAATCACAGTACTTCAGGATATCTATCTCGGGATAGTACAATCTACAAACCCGGGTGCGTTTGTCAAGATACTCCGCTCATTATTTGGAGGCAAGACTAAAAATCAACCTGGATCTGAAACTCATTTATGGACCCTTAATAGGGTGGGTACTTGGAAAATTGCAAAAAATCCTACAGGATCTAATTGTCACATTCCTTTGAGAGTCACTACAGATTGGAAGACTCTTTTACCAAAAATTTCTAGGTTGTCGAAACGACAAGGGTTCACTGTGTTTGTGAACGGTCGGGATCACTGGAGAATTATTGAATTCGTTGTGGGAGGGAGTATTATTGGTGCGGTTCATCTCGCCAACCGTGGTTGACTGTCTGCCGTTTGCGCTTGCGCAAACGGCTTTTTTTATCTCTTATTTCTGATATAATCAGCGTCATTACTCTTTATTCTTTTTTTGATATTTATGAATTACAAAAAAACCACTCTTTCAAACGGACTTCGAATTATTACTGTACCAGTTAAATCAAGCGAGGCGGTAACAGTGATGGTGCTTGTATCGGCTGGAAGTGATTATGAAACAAAAGAAATAAACGGTCTATCACATTTCCTTGAGCATATGTGTTTTCAGGGAACAACGAGTCGTCCTCATACAGGGGATGTATCACGCGAACTTGATAGTATTGGTGCAACTTCAAATGCATTCACTGGAGAAGAGTACACAGGGTACTTTGCCAAGGCTCACAAAAAACATATTGATACACTTGTTGATATCGTTTCTGATATTTATCAACATCCAACACTTGATACTGATGCAATGGAACGAGAGAAGGGGGTAGTGATTGAAGAAATGAAAATGTATGAAGATATGCCACAAGCAAAAGTAGGAGAAGTATTTGAAGCGCTTCTCTACGGAGATCAACCGGCAGGTTGGCCTATCATCGGGAACGAAAAAGTTGTTCGATCTATTACTGCAAAGGATATTCGTGATTATCAAAAGAAGCATTATGTTGCAAAGGGAACTGTTGTTGTTGTGTCTGGTGCCTTTGATGAAAAGAAGACGCTCAAACTCATTACCGACAAGTTCAAAGATATTTCAAAAGAAAAAAAACATACAAAGGTAAAAACAAAAGAAGCTCAACAAAAACCACAAGTCAAAATATTTCAAAAACCAACTGACCAAGCTCACGTTGTACTCGGGTTTCGAACGTTTCCAATCAGTCACAAAGACAATATGAAAATAAAAGTTCTTGAATCGGTACTTGGACACGGAATGAGTTCGCGGTTGTTTAAAAAACTTCGAGATGAAATGGGGATTTGTTACTATGTGCGTGCTTCGAATTCAACGTATTTGGATAGGGGATACTTTGCAATTGCAAGTGGCCTATCAAAAGGGCGAGTTGAAGAAGGGCTCAAAGCTATTATCGAAGAAGTAAAAAAACTCAAAACACACCTTGTGTCTAAAGAAGAGCTCGAAAAAGCTAAGGAGGTGTTGGTGGGAAATATGTATCTTGGACTTGAAACATCAGATGCATACGCAGATTTTTATGCGTTTCAGGATTTGATGGGTCAAAAAATCAAGACACCACAAGAAAAAGAAAAACTCATTCGTGCTATTACAGCAAAAGATATCCAAAAGATAGCTCAAAAGATTTTTGTTTCAGAGACTGCGAACCTTGCGCTTGTTGGTTCATTTGAAAAAGAAGCTCAGTTTTTGAAATTACTTAATTTTTAAGGGGTATTGGATAGAAAAGGGCTTTTAGGATATACTAGCCTATATGCCAGATAGTAAAGACTCATATATTAACATTTCTTCTTCAACCATATTGCGGGTGTTTGTCTTTGGACTTTTGTTCTGGTTACTTTTTATCTTGAAGGATATTGTTCTTGTTGTACTTACCGCTATTGTAATCTCTTCTGCTATTGAACCAGGAGTTCGGTTTTTTATTGAAAAAAAGATTCCACGAGTGTTTGCAGTTGTGCTTATTTATGCAGTCGTAGCAATGCTTTTGTTTAGTGTCTTTGTTTCGATTATACCAATTTTGCTTTCTGAAATGTCAGGGGTAATTGCCAATATTCCTAACTATCTTTCACAGGTAAACCAAGTTGTTCCGCTTCTTGATGAAAGTATTTTGCAGGGATATGTTCCACTTGTAACAGAAATAGCAGCGAGTGTGAGTAATCCATCATTTCTAAATACTGTCCATACAGGTATTTCAAATGTTTCTGGAAATGTGCTTTCAAACGTAGGGCTCATTGCAAACAACTTGTTTAATGTTCTCCTGATTGTTGTACTGTCGTTTTATTTTTCGGTGACTGAAGATGGAGTGGGGAGTTTTTTGAAAATCGTTACACCACTTCGATACGAAAAATATGTTCTTGGGCTTTGGAAAAGAACCAAAGAAAAGATTGGCTCATGGATGCAAGGGCAACTTCTTCTCGCAGTCCTTGTAGGACTGATGGTATACATCGGACTTCTTCTTGGGGGGGTCAAGCACGCGCTTTTGCTTGGATTTTTGGCAGCATTTTTGGAACTTATCCCTGTGTTCGGTCCTGTACTTGCGGCGATTCCAGCTGTTATTCTTACTCTTCTTGATCGAGGGATTATGGGAGCGGGAGGGGTGTTTCTTTGGTACCTTCTTGTGCAACAATTTGAAAATCACTTATTCTATCCACTCGTAGTAAAAAAGATTGTTGGGATTTCACCACTTCTGGTAATCTTGGCACTTGTTGTTGGGGGTAAGCTCGCAGGTCTTCTTGGTATTATTCTTTCGGTTCCTGCATCAGTACTTCTTGTTGAGTTTCTTGATGATATGGATCGCAAAAAAGCAGGAGAACGAAGTTTAACATCTTAAGATTGAGTTTCATTTATGTCAAAAGCTTTCTATCTTACAACTACACTTCCGTATGTAAATGCACCACTTCATTTGGGACATGCAACTGAAATTGTCCGTGCCGATACTCTCGCGCGTATCAAAAAACTTCAAGGATGTGACGTCTTTTTTAATACAGGGACAGATGAACACGGAGCAAAGATTTTTGAATCAGCACAAAAGGTAAGTCAAACGCCACAAGAATACACTGATTTTTATGCCAATCTTTTTAAAGAAACATTAAAAAAGTTTGGAGTATTAGAAGAAGCGGAGGGACTTCATCTGATTCGAACGACCGATGAACATCATATAAAAGCGGCGGGGGAGTTTTGGCGACGCTGTGAAAAGAATGGATTTATTTACAAGAAAAATTACACGGCCAAATATTGTGTTGGATGTGAACGAGAAAGAACAGAAAGTGAGCTTGTTGATGGGAAATGCCCAGAACATAATCGGGTTCCTGAATTAATACAAGAAGAAAATTACTTTTTTACATTTTCGGCCTTTGGTGAAAAACTTTTGAAATATTACGAAGAAAACCCAAACTTCATTGTTCCTTCTTTTAGAATGAATGAGATGCGAGAGTTTATCAAACGAGGGCTTGAGGATTTCTCGATTTCTCGCCTCAAGAGCAAAATGTCTTGGGGTGTTCCAGTACCAAACGATGATGAGCACGTGATGTATGTGTGGTTTGATGCACTGACAAATTATATTTCAACACTTGGGTGGCCTAAAACAGATGGAGATTTTGAAACATATTGGGTAAATGGTACTCCGACGCAATACTGTGGCAAAGATAACACTCGATTTCAAGGGGTGATGTGGCAGGCGATGCTTATGGCGGCTGATTTACCACTTACACGCCAGATCATCGTAAACGGATTTATCCTTGGAGAAGGAGGGGTGAAGATGTCAAAGACACTTGGTAATACAATTGATCCACTTGAAATTATAGAAGAATACGGAACAGATGCGCTTCGGTATTTTGTGCTTCGAGAATTTCATCCGTTTGAAGACACTGCGGTGTCAAAAGAAAAACTTCTTGAAAGTTATAATGCGAATCTTGCGAATGGAATAGGGAACTTAACAAGCCGTATTATGAAGATGGCAGAGACTCATCTAGAGAAGCCTGTCACTATTGAAGAAAATACTATTCCAGATGAGTACTGGCAAATCGCAGAAACTTTTGATTTCAAGGCGCTTGCAGATCTTGTTTGGCGACACATTGGGGAACTTGATAGCATCATTCAAACAAAGGAACCGTTTAGACTAATCAAAACAGACAAGAATGAGGCACTCAAAATCTTGGAAGAATTAATCAAAAAGCTTTATACAATAGGACGAATGCTTAGTCCACTGTTGCCTGAAACTTCAAGAAAAATCAAAGAATGTATCAAAGCAAACAAAATGCCTGAAACTCCACTTTTTTTGAGGAAATAAAAAACCACTAACTCAAGGTTAAGTTGTGGCAAAAAAGAAAGGAAGTAAAGAGGATTTATTTAAGCGCTACTGGCTCAGTAGGCTCAATAAGTGGCCCAGGTGTCTTTGTTAACACAGACAAACAATTTGTCTTACCTGGCGTTGTCTCCGTTCGTATAAATACAAACGTGTGTGCTGATGGAACAAGTCTATATTTGTTAAATGAACAATGAAGTAAACAGAACCTTCCTCCTATCTCAACATCTCGAAATTGTCGGCGCATAAAGATTGGTTGTTTGATCTACTTTCTTAAACTATCAAACAGAGAGAGAGAGAGAGTCGTCAATGTTGCATAGAGCCAGTTTTTTGCGCTAGCAAAAAACTGGCTCTATGCTTATAATAAAATTACAAAATATGAGTAAAGAAGAAAACATTATATACATCGATAACCACGCACATCTTAATTTTGACGACTTCGATTCTGATAGAGAAGACGTCTACTTTCGTATGAAAGAAAACAATGTAGGAGCTCTTGTTGTAGGAACAAAGAAGGAGAATTCTTATAAAGCAGTTGAACTAGGACAAGCACAAGACAACTTGTGGTCTATTGTTGGATTGCATCCAGTGCATACAGAGGAAGAAGTTTTCGATAAAGACTATTATAGAGAGCTTGCAAAAAACAATCGATGTATCGGAATAGGTGAGTGTGGGTTCGATTTTTATCGAGTAGGTCCTGAAACAAAAGAAGTGCAAGAAAAAGCATTTCGGGCACAGATCGAACTTGCGCTTGAACTTGATCTTCCTCTTATGCTTCATATGCGAAGTGGAAATGGTCTAAACGCGTACCAAGAATCATTAAAGGTCTTAAAAGAGTATGGTGCTTGCAAAGGCGAGGCACATTTTTTTGCAGGAAGTTTGGAAGACCTCAAGGACTTTTTGGATCTTGGGTTTCATATTTCTTTTACAGGGGTAATAACCTTTGCCGATCAATACAAAGAACTTATTGAGGCTACACCTCTTGAAAGACTTTTGTCAGAAACAGATAGTCCTTATGTGGCACCAGTGCCTTACAGAGGGAAGCGGTGTGAGCCTGTGTATGTTATGGAGGTAATCAAAAAAATGGCAGAAATCAAGAATATCTCTTTTGAACAAGTGTCAAAAGTCCTTTTGCAGAATTCAAAGTCCCTTTGGAGTTGGGAATGAAGGCACTCTTCACTTTTTCTCGGCTTTATGTTAGAGTAACCAAGCGCCTTAAAAGAGGTGCATTATTAATTATAAACAAATATAAATGACAAAAACACAAGAAACCAAGGAGGATTCAAAGGTCTATGAAGTAGGCTTTCATATCGCTCCGATTGTGGGAGAGGACAATCTTTCTCACGAGGTCTCTTTGATCCGCGATGTTTTGGATACTTCCAAAGCAGAAGTGGTATCAGAAGACTTTCCAAGGTTAGTGTCTCTTGCATACCCACTTTCAAAGGTGATCAAGGGCACAAAGAGAGTATTTAAAGAAGCGTATTTCGGGTGGATTAAGTTTGAAGTAGTGACTGAACAAGTTGCAACTGTTGCTGCTGAAGTTGAAAAACTTGAAAACGTGCTTCGTTCTATTGTAGTGAAGACTGTACGTGAGAATACACTCCATGGAGCAAAATTTGCTACCAAAGAACAAATGAAAGGTGCGTTCAAAAAAGAAGATGAAGTAGCTCCAGAAGCAGTAAAAGAAGAAGAAAAGGAAAAGCTTACACCAGAAGAGCTCGACAAGACAATTGACGATTTGGTGGTATAATTTGTGTGCATAGTTCTAGTTTCTTACTAGAGTAACTTACTAATAGCTAATCACTCAAATATATGTATCTGAACAAAGTGTTTCTTTACGGTAACCTTACAAAAGATCCAGAGATGAAAGCCCTTCCTTCAGGAATTCAAGTTGTTAATCTTTCTCTTGCTACTAACCGTACTTGGAAAGACAAAGATGGACGTAAACAAGAGGCAGTTGAATATCACAATGTTGTGGTATTTGGAAAACAAGCAGAGCTCATTGGACAGTATATGAAAAAAGGAAACCCTCTTTTCCTTGATGGACGACTTCAAACTCGAAGTTGGGATGCTCAGGATGGTCAAAAGAAATATCGAACAGAAATTATCGTTGAGAATTTCCAATTTGGACCAAAAGCAACTGGAACAACCGGGGGATATACGGCACCTGCAAATAAAGAATCATCACCAGCGACAAACGACAAACAAGATGATTTCGCTGAGATCCAATACCCAGATGAAGAAATCAATGTTGAAGATATACCTTTCTAAACAAGTAAAAATTAAAAAGTTAATTAAAATAGATGAATTCAAAACAATGCTTTTTTAAGCAAAACAACATAGACGTTATTGATTACAAAGACACAGAAATCTTGAAGAAATTTATCAATCCTCACGGACGAATTCTTTCAAAAAAGAAATCAGGAGTATGTTCTAAAAATCAACGAAAACTTGCACTTGCAATTAAGCGAGCGCGATTTATGGCGCTTATGCCTTTCGTTGCAAGATAAATTCTAAATTTTATGGCAATGCTCGAATACAATGAAATCCTTGTTCGTCGACATATCATTGTTGATGGAGACCCTTACGAAGTGCTTGATGCGCATATCTTTCGAATGCAACAACGAAAGCCCCAGAACAAAACGAAGCTTCGAAATATGATCACGGGAAGTGTGAAAGAAATGACTTTCCACCAATCAGAAAAAGTTGATGAAGCGGATATTGAAGAAAAACCAGTTAAGTATCTTTATAATAACAAAGGGGAGTGGTGGTTCTGTGAAGAAAATGATCCTTCAAAGCGATTTAAGCTCGAGGAACACATCTTGGGAGATGGCCGAATGTTTCTAAAACCAAATACACTAATTGATGCACTCTTGTTTGACGAAAAGGTTATTGGAGTAGAACTTCCAATCAAAGTTGATCTGAAGGTTACCGAAGCCCATCCAGCAGTGAAGGGTGATACAGCCAAAGGAGGAAACAAGCAGGTAGTTTTGGAAACTGGAGCAACGCTCAATGTTCCGATGTTTGTAAACGAAGGGGATGTAATCAGAGTGAACACAACTACCGGAGAATACGTGGAGAGAGTGTAAGAAATAAGCTTGTTGCTTAGGCTTTAGGCTTTAGTAAACAAAACCGCGCCGTAAGGCGTGGTTTTTATAATAATTTTTCTCCTTTGTCTGCTTCTTGATGAAGTCCTACCGTCTAATGCTGTCTCTGTCTCATTTGTTTGCGGTATTTAAAGCATTATTCATTCAATAAATAAGAGTACTGACAAGAAAATTGAAGATTTTGCAGTAATAGTCCAAACAGGACCTTCAGAAGTTGATAAATGTTCTGATGGTGTCGATAAAAGATTAGATGTTATTGAAAATAAAATGATTGCGGAGCACACAAGAGAAATAAAAAATTTCCGCGACAAAGTCTTACAACCTGAAGTACGTTTTGCAAAATTTTTTTAAAACAGTTAGGTCGTTGTTCTATCTATTAAAATAAAATAAAAAATATAGTATTGGAAATAGTCCAACAAAAATACCGATTCCGTAAAGTACTCTACTGATTTTAGGGTTAAATAATTTTGGCGAATCTTTTTTAATTCTAAATTCATTTAATAGTACTATACTTATACAAGTACCGATTGCTATGTGAAGTAAATAAAATAACCTTACACAATCTAATCCACTAGGTTCCCAAGCACAAAGAAAAGAAGAGTATCCATAGACTATAAAATTTATTAGTAAGACAATAATTGATGAAATAAACATATTTTTAATTTTTAAAAAACTATTTTAATCTCTTATTTTACTCCTCCGGTTTTTCTTCTTCTAGATCTCCTTTAGTAGGGGAAACAGAGAATCCTTCTTCTTTCATAAACTTACGGATCTTTGAAAGCAGATCATTTGAGAGCTTCTGGTTATCTCGAAGCGCTTGTCTCGTTGCGTCATAGCCTCGTCCAAGTGTTTCTTCTCCCATTTTATATGTTGCACCGCTTTTTTGAATAAGCCCCATTTTTTCTCCAAGAGCAAGAATTTCGCCTTCTTTTGAGATTCCTTCGTTATACATTAAGTCAAACTCAGTTTGTTTAAACGGAGCCGCGACTTTGTTTTTTACTACCTTTACTCGCACCCGCCCTCCCATCACTTCTTCACCTTTTTTGATTTGGGCAATTCGTCGGATATCAAGCCTGACAGATGTGTAGAACTTGAGCGCCTTTCCTCCTGGAGTAGTTTCTGGGTTTCCAAACATCACACCAATCTGCATTCTGATTTGGTTGATAAATATCACCATTGTTTTTGATTTTGAGACAATGGCAGTGAGTTTTCGAAGTCCCTGTGCCATAAGGCGAGCTTGTTTACCAACGTGGTGTGCTCCCATATCTCCTTCGATTTCATCTTTTGGGGTAAGAGCTGCGACAGAGTCAATAACAATTACATCAATCTTTCCGCTTCGCACAAGTGAATCAACGATTTCAAGCGCCTGTTCTCCTGTGTCAGGTTGTGAGACAAGTAGTTCTGAAGTTTTTACTCCGATTCGTTTTGCGTATTCTGGATCAAGTGCGTGTTCAGCATCAATGAATGCACATATTCCGCCAAGTTTCTGAGCTTCAGCAATAACGTGAAGAGTAAGGGTGGTCTTACCACTTGATTCTGGGCCAAAGATTTCGATGATTCGTCCACGAGGAAGTCCACCTATCCCAAGAGCACTATCAAGTCCAATAGAACCAGTTGAGATTGCACCCACATCTACCTTAGGTGCATCTCCTAGTTTCATAATCGCATCATCTCCAAACTTTGTTTTGATTGATCGGAGAGTATCATCAATGCCCGAATCAGTTTTCTTTGGAATTTTTTCTTTCTTTTTTGCTTGTGCCATATTATTTTTTTAATAAATTATTTTTAGTAAGGACGTTTTTAATAACCACCATATCGTCTTCGAGCAGATCAGGTCGTCGAGAATGACTAAATGCAACACTATCTAGCTTCGTTTCTATTTTACTTACTCTTTTGTCTAGTTGTTTAAATTCTTCTTTAACCTCACTTCGAAATGTTGTTACTTCACTTCGAAATGATGTGACATCACTATGAAGTGCAGCGAGATTGCGTGCAATCATATCAAGACTTGTTTCATTTGTTTTTTTCTTGACCATATTGATTGGGATTAATTTATAATTTTCTTTGTGCTTGTGCTTGTGCTTGTTGCCTGAATCATATCCAAAGTCTTTTCAAGTAGGGGAGTTGAGGTAGAATATGGACGATAGATTGATAGAGATTTGACTACTTTCTTTTTAAATCGGTCAAAAGCTTCTAACTCTATTATAGTATAACCTTCAGGAAGCAACAATTTTTCGCGAAAGACACCATCTTCGTCAATAAATATCTGCCGGTCATTGAGAGTGATAAGGCTGATGTTCTTTGTTTCACCCTCAATCGCTACAAAAGGAAGGTTGATTTCTTCATATGGTTTTGGGCTTTTAATATTGATAACTGGTCCGCGCAGTATCTTGTAACTTTCAAAGAGTGCATATACCAAAAATATCGACAGAAGGGTAACTATGGCAATTTTTTCAATCTTGATTTGCCCTTGCATAATTAAACCGTTTCTTCAGAAGTATCTGAAGCTTTTCCTTCAAGAACTTCACGAGGCTTTGATCCGTCAGCTGGACCAATCACTCCTTTTGCTTCGAGAATATCCATAAGTCGAGCTGCGCGAGAGTATCCAACCCGGAGTTTTCTTTGAATGTATGAAGTAGAAGCTTTACCAGCTTGAATAACCACTTCTCGAGCGTCTTCGTATAGATCGTCGTCATCGGCATCATCTTGCATTGCATCTCCATCAAAAAGCGCGTTCTTCTCGGTTTCTCCTCCTTGGTCTCCCAGAGTAATACCTGTTGCAGGGATCTCGTCTTTGTATGCATCAACGATATATTTAACTACTCCTTTGAGTTCATTTTCAGATATATATGGTGACTGGATTCGGACAGGTTCTGGACGTTCCTGAGAAGAGAAGAGCATATCTCCTTGTCCTACAAGTTTTTCAGCACCTGCTTTGTCGATAATAGTTCGTGAATCAATCTGACTTCCTACCTTAAGGGCTATTCGGGTAGGAATATTTGCTTTGATAAGTCCGGTAATAACATTTACTGATGGTCGTTGAGTTGAGAGCACAAGGTGGATTCCAACCGCTCGAGACATTTGGGCGAGGCGAACGATAGAGCTTTCAAGTTCACGAGGATATGCTTGCATAAGGTCTGCAAGTTCATCTATCACAACAACGATATAAGGCATTGTTTCAGGAACGGTTTCACCTTCTTTGCCTTTATAGGCTTTGAGTGCAGGTGCTACGATGTTTTTGTGGTACGAAGAAATGTCTCGAACTGACTGTGTTTCAAGTACGTTGTATCTTCGATCCATTTCTTTTGCTGCCCATTTAAGAGCAAGGATAGTTTTCTTTGCGTCTGTAATAACAGGAGTAAGAAGGTGGGGAATCTTGTTATAAAGAGTAAGTTCCACGCGTTTCGCATCCACCATAATAAACTTGAGCATATCTGGACTGTTGCGATACAAAAGAGAGGTAAGAAGAGCGTGAACGGTTACTGACTTTCCAGAACCAGTTGTTCCTGCAATAAGAAGGTGAGGCATTTTTGCAAGGTCATAGAATACTCCTTCTCCAGAAACATTTTTTCCAATCCCCATAAGAAGTGGTTTGTCAGAGTTTTGAAATTCCTTGCTTCCCATAAGTGTTCCGAGCCCAACTGTTGTTTTGGCTGTATTTGGTACTTCGATACCCACAAGAGACTTACCAGGAACGGGTGCTTCGATACGGATAGATTGAGCTGCAAGAGCGAGCGCGAGGTTATCCTGAAGACCAACGATTCGGGAAAGTTTCACTCCTTCGGCAGGCTTAAGGGTGTAACGTGTGACGGTTGGTCCAATGGTTACTTCATCCATCTCAACATTAATCCCGAAGTTTTGAAGAGTTCGTTTAATGATGTTCGCTTGAGCTTTGATGTCTCCTACTTGAGGCTTTCCTTTATCGTTTTCAAGAAGTGAAAGAGGGGGTGGGGTATATGTCTTGTTATGAAGAATAGGGGTTCCTTTGATAAATGATTCCTCTTCAGGTTCAGGTTTTTTGGTTGCAACAACAGGATCAAGTTTTTGAGTCTTCTGCTGAGATTCTTTCAAGTTCTCTTTTTCAGTATTGATGAGAGATTCTTTTTTTACTCGTTCACCACCACTGCTTACTTTTAGGTCTTCAAGATCATCCTCATCATCTTCGAATAAGTCATCTTTCTTTTTCCAGAAGAACAAAAAGTCTCGTTTAAGGTGGGTGTCAAAAATAATCAAAAGAGAAATAATAATGAAAGCAGAAAGCAGAGCGATTGATGTATAGACATCAAATAGATAGATGAGTGGTTTTGAGATCATTGTTCCAAGACTCCCTCCGTTTCCACTACTTGCGATTTCTATAAGACCAAGCCCTGCCAAAAAAAAGATAAGTCCACTGAGCATCTTAAGAATAGGAAAACGATGAGCGATGTTTTTACCGAAAGCGGTTCCAAGAATAACAAGACTTACTGGCATAAGATAATACCCAACACCAGAGAGTTTGTGGAAGAAATTGAAGAAGACTTCCCCTAGAGTTCCTCCTTTACCAAACGATGCGATAAGAAGAAAGAATGCTCCAATAAAAAAGAGTATTGCGACGATACTTTGAAGTGTTTCGTTTTTAAGACCACTGTCTTTTTCTTCCTCTTTTCGATAAGAACGTTCAGTTCCACGTTTTAGGTTTTTTGTTGTTTTTTGTTTCATTAAAATGTAAGTTATATACCTCTTTATTTTACCAAAAAAACGCACATTCCCGAAATCTAATTTTAGATTTTCAAGATTACTTTTACCCTGTGGAAAACTCACGGTCTGTGTCGATAACACAAGAGTCAAAGCATAAAAAGAAAAGCTTGTCTTATTGACAATAAAGCTGTCTTTTATATGATAAAGGGACAAAATCTTAAAAAAGACAAATGGAACTCAAAAAAGACAAAAACATAGAAATTTCAACTCGTAACAATGTCTTTTATGGCAGTGACAACCTTTTCTTTGTGCATAAAAAAAGCATCAAGATAAGTAAGGCTCTTTATCTCATAACCGACATAATAAAGGACACAGAACCTTTGAAACAATCTATAAGACAGGCAGGAGTAGACCTTATTAATATAAAGGACACTTCAAATGTTGAGCAGTTCTTACGTGTCTTTGGAGGACAGATCGAGTCAATTAAATCGCTCCTTGAGCTTGGAATCTTTACCCGAAATATTTCACAAATGAATGGGGAAATCATTGTGAGGGAATGTGACTTACTTATCACGTTGCTTGATGGATATACCGATAGTTTTAGTCGAGATGTTGTTCCTCTTGATAAACATTTTTTTGCGGTGGAAGTAGAGAAGACGCCATCACCTTTTTCGGCATTAATGCACACAGAAAAACAAAATGAGAATGTGTCCTTTAAAGGACACATAAAAGACACTAAATCGTCTTTTAGAACAGTATCTCAAAAAGGGGTAGTTGATGATCTAAAAAACGAAAGGTCTTATTCTCAAGGACAAACAAATTCGTTTCAAAAGTCAGATAGAAAAGATAAGATTATCGATATAATAAAAATGAAAGAAGAGGTCACTATCAAGGACATATCATCTTTGATCACTGATTGTAGTGAAAAGACAATCCAAAGAGAGTTGAATGATTTGTTGAATCAAGGACTACTCAAAAAGACAGGTGAAAGACGGTGGAGCAAGTACTCGCTTCTCTAAGTTTTAAGTGTTTGCCACAGGTCAAGATTTGAATTTAATTTAAAAAAACTTTTTGCTTTTATCCCTCAATTATGTTAATATAGCGAGGTGGGATGTGGAAGTAAAAACCACTTATCCACATACAAAAAATTTGCTGAAATAACCCTAAGACCTGTATAATTGTAAGAACACAAGTTTGTTTGTGTAAATTACTTTTACGGTTTTGAAACGACAGAACGAAAAAGCCCTTTGACAACTATATAATCCCGTACACAGAAACTTTGCCCTTCTTGTCTGTATATACCGCAAACCAAACTTCCCTTATTAACTATTTGTTTTCTCGGTCGTCAAATAACAGAGAAAACAATTAGTGTTCGCTTTGTGTCGGTTAAACGATACAGAGTAAAGTACATACACTTATTTTTATATAAGTGTATGTGCGCCAAGGGCTATAAAAAAAGTCGAAAATTTTTTTTAGCCTTTGATTAAAAAAAGAGTAGTAGTAACTTTGAGAACATTATTAAAATTATTAATTTAATCTCAACTTACTATTTATTAAAAAAACAATTAATTAATATATGAATAAAATCACAAAAACACTTGCTGGTTTTGTAGCCGTTGCTGCTTTCGCAGTAGTTGCAGTTTCACCTGCTTCTGCTATGACTACAGCTGAACTACAAGCGCAAATTGCAGCTCTTACAGCACAGCTTTCAGCTGTTTCTGGATCATCAGCATCTTGCCCTACATTTACTAGAGACCTAAAACAAGGAATGAGTGGAGCTGATGTTTCAGCACTTCAATCATACCTCGGAGTAACTCCAGCATCTGGATACTTCGGACCACTTACACACGCTGCTGTTATGAAGTTCCAATCAGAGAACGGAGTAACTCCAGTAGCTGGATACTTCGGACCACTTACACAAGCTAAAGTTGTTGCTAAATGTACAACAACTGGTGGTTCTACAGGAACAACTGGAACAACTGGTTCTACTTCATCACTTGAAGGAACAGATGGAGCAATCCAAGATTTTTCAGCTCTTTCACAATACTCTGACGAAGAAGTTGGAGAAGGTGAAGAAGATGTAAAAGTTGCTGGATTCGAAATCGAAGCTACAAACGATGGAGACATCGCTATCAAATCTATCAAACTTTCACTTGACCCAGCTGGAAACGGATCTGGAGACTCAAGTCACCTTGATGATTACATCTCAGGTGTAAAAGTTTGGATGGGAAACACTGAAATTGCATCAGTTGATGTTGACGAGTTCTCAGAAGATTCAAACGACAAATGGGTTAAGACTGTAACAGTAAAAGCTGGAACAGTTGTTAAGTCAGAAGAAATAGAGAAATTCTACGTAACTGTTGACGGAGCAAATTCATTTGACTCTGGAGATATCGACACTGACGCTTGGACAATCGACGTTGTAAACGTTCGATTTGAAGATGGATCAGGAGTTGTTTCTACTGAAGACGTAACTTACTCTCCAGTTGAACTTGACTTCGTATCATTTGGAACAGCTGCTGACACAGAACTTAAAATTTCTAAGGCTACTGATTCTCCAAAAGAAGCTGTAGTAGTAGTAGATGCATCAGAAGTAACTGACGATGTTTCAGTTCTTAAAGGAAAATTGAAACTCGAAGGAGACTCAGATGTTGTTCTTGATGAACTTCCAGTAACATTCACAGTTACAGGAGCTACAGATGTAGATCAACTTACAACTTCAGTTACTCTTGTTCTTGGAGATGAAGAATATACAGAAACTGTATCTACTTCAGCTGCAACAGCTACAGTTACATTCGACAACCTTGATTTCGCAATCGATGCTGGAGACACTGTAGAATTCGAAGTTCTTGCTAATATCGAAGATATCGATGGAACAGCTGATGAAGGAGACACTCTTACTGCTTCTATCACTTCAACAAACCGAGATTACATCGATGTTGAAAACGAAGAAGGAGATCAACTCTCTGACTCTACAGAAAAATCTGGAACAGCTATTGGAGAGGCACAAGAATTCCGATCAGAAGGAATCCAAGTTACTCTCGTTTCAACTGCAACAGACGCAACTGTAGGAACATCAACTAACGACGATGTTGGACTCTTCACACTTAAATTCAAAGTTAAAGCTATCGGAGATACTGTTTATATGTCTTCAATCTCAACTGATGGAACATCAGTAAACTGGGCTGTAGACAAAGCAGGAACAGCTACTTCAGCTTCTACAATCTCTGCAACTCTTGTTAACTCAACTGACGATGACAAGACTGCTGTAGGTAACTACCAAATTGAAGAAGGAGAAGAAGAAACATTTGAACTTTCTATCTCAGTTCCACTTGGAGCTGGAGGAACTTCAGGACAATACCGAGCAGCTATCGATGGAATCCTATGGGATACTTCAGACGATACTTCTATGGCTAATACTTACTCTTCAAATCTTGATGACTTTAAGACTTCATACAAAGTTCTTAACTAAATCTAGGTTCGAGAATATAGTTTAGGCTATAGTCAAAAAAACCACCCCGAAAGGGGTGGTTTTTTTATTTTTGATTTTGGTTATAATAAGACTATGTTTTTATTTAAAAAAGAAAGCTTTGTTACAGATGTATTTCGTTATATAGTGTATGTTTTTTTGGTTTCATTTCCATTTATTAACTATACGTCGTTTTTGTACTTCGGTTCATCTACACGAGCAATCAACCTGATTTTAATTAGTTCTATTTTGATGGTTCTGACAGGTATTGCGATGTTTAAAAAACAAAAGATGACTTTCTTTAAGTCACCGCTTTTAGTAGGTATGTGTGGATACGTCGCATGTATGTTTTTGTCGGCATTTCTAAATGGTAACTTTGTTACTTCGTTTTACTCAAACATAACTCGGATGACGGGACTTTGGTTTATCGTTTGTCTCGGTTTTTTTGCCCAAGTACTTGTAAATGTCTTTGCGGATTCAAAAGAAAGAAGAAAAGTTATTTTCCTTACTGTCTTTTCAGGAGCACTCTTTTCGGTGTTATCTATTTTCGGTCCAGAGGGATTTAATTTTTTGTTTAAAAAGTTACCATGGGATGGATTTACGTTTGGTAACTCAACATTTGCTGGTATGTATTTGTTTGGTACATTTTTGTTTTCAATCTATCTTTTGCTTTCTGCAGACCAAAAAAAATGGTGGAACTTTCTTTTGCCAATATTGATTGTGGTGAATCCATATATTTTGAATATTAAAAGTACGGAAGGGGTTGGGTTACTGCGTTTTGTTGGAGAAGCAAGAGCATCTGCGACAGTCTTGTTTATGTCGATGTTGGTATGGTTTGGTGTTTGGATAATCTCAAAGATTAAGAAACAACAAATCCAGAAGTATGTTGCATTTGGATCTCTGTACTTATTTTTTGTGATGCTTTGTGTTAGTGCGATGTCGCTTTTTTCTGAAAATGGATTTCTTCGAAATCTATATTTGAGTCAAGCAACAAGTGGACGAACGTTGGTTTGGGAGATGTCGTCTGAGCTTATTAAAGAAAGACCTTTGTTAGGGTGGGGGACAGAAAACTTCGAAAAGGTCTTTGAACGTAACTATGATAATCGTACTCTTACTCCAGAGTTTGGTGGAGAACCCTGGTTTGACCGAGCTCACAACATATTTATTGATCAAGCATTTGATAATGGACTCGTCGGATTATTGTTGTATATATCTATCTATATAGTGCTTGGGTATATGCTTTTGCGTGTTGTATTTATATCAAAAGAAAAATCTCACAAATTACTTGCATTGACTCTGCTTATATATAGCACTCTTCATTTGGTTGAATTACAAACTTCGTTCGATACCTCAGTTTCTTTTGTATTATTGGCGGTGGTGATTGCCTTGTCACTTTCTCTTTTTAGAGAAATTAATAATAAAGGAAATGTAGCGGACCAAAAAGATTTGCCACAAGGGAGAGTTCAGGTGATTGCTAGTATTTTTGTACTTTTTGGTCTGTGGTCTTTGGTGTATGGAGTTTTTCCATTCCTTACTTCAGGAATTGTTAATGGGTCAATTCGAACCGTAGGTTCAGCAGAAAAACGTTTGCCTCTTTATGATACACTTTTTGCAACAACAGTAGATAAACAAGCGGTCCTTTGGAGAACTTTCACTGATTTTCAAAGAGGAATAGGTGAGAATCCAAAAGTATTAAGCGATCCTAAAAAAGTTTCTTTTCTTATAAAGGAGCTCGAACGATTTGAACAAGAATATAAATCCTATACAACAAAGCACCCAGACAATTTTCGAGCGCTTCTAAACTATGCTGATACCCAAATATATTTTATGCTTTTTGGAGTAGATAAGCTAAAAGAAGCTCACGAGATATTAGACAGGGCAATCATTCTGGTACCGACCGCTCCACAACCACTTTGGATGAAGTCAGTTGCGTATTTGTATATGGGTAAGTTTGATGTTGCACGTGAATATGCAAAAAAGGCATTCGATTTGAATCCTGGTATTCCTGGAAGTATTGAGTTAAATAAATACATTGAAGATTCAATACGAACCTTCCCAGAAATTGATCTTTATTTCTTCAAACAGATTTAATACAAGGTTTATTTTCTTAGAAGAGGGAAGGTGTAAGACTTATTGCAAATAAAATATTTTAATTTAAAATATAAAGTGTGAATAAGTATAAAACATTTTGTTTGGTCTTATCCTCTCTTTTGTGTTTGCCTCTTTCTTCTTTTGGGGAAACAAGTCTCATTTCAAATGTTTCTTTTGTGACAGAAGAACAATCAGTGAGACCAAACCAGCTTTCTGGACCACTGACAATTCAGACTCAAAATAGTAGTGGAACTGCAGAAAAAATAACTGAAACAAATGACGTTGAATTTAGCTCAAGCTCGAATACAGGGGAATTTCTAGGATCAACTGGTAATGTGGTTACAACCACAATGAGCAAAAACACATCTTCGAGAACTTTTTATTATCGAGATACTACGTCTGGAACACATACACTTACTGTTACTCTTGTTGGAAGAGATACTGGTAAAACCTTGCGGGCAACACAAGAGATTGTGGTGTCCTCAAGTGCTTCGACTTCAAGTGGCAGTAGTCAAACAAGTAGTAGTGTATCTGGAAGTAAATTGGTATCCGCTCACTCAAGCCAAGAACAAACATCAGAGCTTAAAAGAACAGAGGTGTTTAAGGTGGATGCGGGACGAAAACGAATTACCACCATTCATACCCCTATTGAGTTTAATGCAGAATCATCAGGCATTGATGACAAAAAAACCAAGAATCGATTTGAGTGGTCCTTTGGAGATGGTACTTCAGGGCGGGGAAAAACAATTGAACATATATATCAATTTGCTGGAGATTATGTGATCGTATTAAATAGTCGACGGTCTGGTACTTCCGCAGTAGCTCGAACAGAAGTAAGGGTGATTGATCCAAAGATTGAGATAGTTCAAGTAGTATCTGGTATAGGTGGATATGTGGAACTCAATAATCCAATGGATGAAGAAGTAAATGTTGGAAAATGGGTTATCAAATTTGGAAATGCACATTTTGTTATTGCTCCTGATACAATTATTCTTCCTCAAAGGACACTTCGAATTCCACTCAATATAGAAAGTAACAAAGAAGATGTTTCGTTGTATTTCCCATCTGGCGTAGCTGTTTCTCAAAGCAATGCTTCATTAAAACCAGTTTTTCTTGGCCAAGGTTCTGCAGAAGAAAGAACTGATATGTTACGTGAACTTGTAAGGCTAAAACGACAAATCGCAGATAGGGTACAGTCAGAGGAGACGCTCGTTTCTCCTATGACGCATGCAGAGATTGCTTCGCAAGAATTAGATATACCAAGTGATGTAGCGCCAAAGACGACGTCTACAAGTCCTTTTCGTGAGCGTAGTCCACTTGTAGAAGTATTTGAAGAACAGCAAAAAGACCGTCAAAAGGGGATAATTCTTTTCTTTAAATCACTTTTTTCGAGGTGATTGTTTGACTTTTGGGTAAAAAACGTTAATATAACAATCAATAAGATCAAAGATAGTAGGGAGCAAAAAGGAAACGATTTGCGTTAATTGTCAAACGACACCCTGCCGAGATAATCTTTTGCAAGATAATGTATCTTAAGCGGTCTTAGGGTCGAGTTTATAAACAGGTTAATATATAACTATGCCAATTACCCGAAAGAAAAAAGAAGAAATAACAGAAAAAATGGATGCAGGTTTTTCAAAATCTAAGTCTATTGTTTTTATAAATTTCAAGGGATTAACAGTTGCTGATGTGACAGAATTGCGAAAGGCTCTTAGAGAGCACGCGGTGTCATATACAGTTGCTAAAAAGACGCTTACAAAACGAGTTCTTGATAATCAAAAATACAAAGGAGATCTTCCAGAACTTTCTGGAGAACTCTCTGTTGCGTATGGAGAAGACCTTCTTGTTCCAGCACGTGAAATTTTTGAATTTGAAAAGAAATTCAAAGGGAAGCTTTCAATTCTTGGGGGAGTGTTTGATGGAGAATATAAAGATGCAGATTCTATGAAGAAGATCGCAATGATTCCTTCTCGAGAAGTTCTTCTTTCTCAAATCGCATTTCTTCTCAAGAGTCCACTTCAAAGACTTGCAATTGCGGTCAACGAAGTAGCTAAGAAAAAGAATTAAGAGTTATTAATTAAAAGTTTTAAGTTATATTTTATGTCAAAATTCGATTCATTCCTCACTGAACTTGAAGGAGCATCAGTCCTCGAGCTCAATGATCTAGTAAAAGCTATAGAAGAAAAGTTCGGAGTTTCAGCAGCAGCGGTTGCGGCGGCTCCAGCAGCAGGTGCGGGTGCAGCGGCAGCAGAAGAACAATCATCATTTAATGTTGAGCTTACTGACGCGGGTGCAAACAAAATTGCAGTTATCAAAGTAGTAAAAGAAGCTTGTGGTCTTGGACTTGCTGAAGCAAAGGGTGCAGTTGATGCAGCTCCTAAGGTAATCAAAGAAGGTCTTAAGAAAGAAGAAGCAGAAGCTCTCAAGAAAACTCTTGAAGAAGCAGGAGCAAAAGTTACATTGAAATAATAGATATTATTTCAAGTTACTTTTGAGTCGGAGCGAATTCCAAATTCACCAGAATTTGGACGCGAGACGGGGCCTGCGCGACTTTGTGAGCGACGGCGAACAAAGGACGTGTAGGCAAAGTGACTCTAAAATCAATCTCAAAAAAAATCCGCTTAAGCGGATTTTTTTTGTTGCTTTTAAGTTCATTTTAGTTAGGGTATACTAAAGAGGTTAAAGAAAGTATAAGAATTAAGTTAAAGTGTATAGACCCATGGATACTCTAGAAAAAATCTTAGGAAGCGCATATAAGGCAAAAGTGATGAAACTTTTTCTTTTTAACCCAACCCTTGTTTTTGATTCAAAGACAGTTGCACAAAAGATAAAGGCACGAGAAAAAGAAGTGCGAAAAGAATTATTTTTATTACAAAAAATAAATTTTCTTAAAACAAAAGAGTGTCGAAATGCTTCTGGTAGAAAGGTAAATGGTTGGACTATTAATACAGGTTTTAAATATATTGATGCCGTACGAGACTTCTTGCTTAGAGTTTCTCCTTTTACTTCAGAATCTTTGGTACGTAAACTTGGGGAATCAGGACGAATTAAACTTGTGGTGATTGCTGGAGTATTTTTAAATGATTTTGAAACACGGGTTGATTTGCTTGTAGTAGGAGACAAAATCAAAAAAAATATTTTTGAAAAAACAATGAAAGAAATAGAGTCTGAAATGGGACGTGAGATTCAGTATGCACTTCTTGAAAGCGCTGATTTTGAATATCGGCTGGGGGTAGGAGATAAATTGATCCGAGACATCTTTGATTATCCTCACGAAGTGATTAGTAATAAGATTGGGTTAGTGGAGTAGCGGGTTTATTAATTAAATTTATTTTATGGTATTACAAGATACAAGTGTGATGATAGCAGATGCGTTCTCAGGTCTTTGGTTTGGTATTATTTCTTTCATTCCAAATATTATTATTGCGTTTGTTATATTAGTAATTGGCTTCGTTGTTGCGGCTCTTGTTGGAAGAGTAATTGATAGGATTTTTATCGCTGCAAAGGTTGATGATACATTAAAAAGAGCAGGGGTAGATACAACACTTTCAAGATCAGGTATGGTACTTAATTCTGGAAAGTTTGTTGGAGGTCTTGTGAAATGGTTTGTTATTGTAGTGTTTCTTATTGTTGCATTTGATGTGCTTCATCTTTCACAGGTAAATGAATTTTTGAAAGGTGTGGTGATTGGATATCTTCCTCAGGTCATCGCTTCTGTATTGATTCTTTTGGTTGCAGCAATGGTGGCAGATGCAGTTGAGAAATTGGTTGTTGGTTCTGCACGTGCTGCAAGTATGAAACCAGCAAAACTTCTTGGTGCTATTTCTCGAACAGTGATCTGGGTTGTTGGTATTTTGGCTGCATTAGATCAACTTGGTATTGGTCAGGTAATCTTGCAAACACTCTTCACGGGGATTGTCGTAGCCTTCTCTTTAGCATTTGGACTCGCTTTTGGATTGGGAGGACAGCAAGCGGCAAGTGATGTGATTGCAAAAGTTCGAACAAAGATATCAGAAAAAGAGTAATTAACTAGACTAAAACGTATCTCAAAAAACATCCTCTAAAGGGTGTTTTTTGTTGTATTTTAGGGCTTATTTAAGATAGCTCTCTTTGGGGTCTATTTTGATTTGACAAAGGAACTCAAAAGAGTATAATTCTCACATTACAGAAATATGTTAAAGACCATCAAAAAACGGCATAGATAAAAAGCTAGTAATAGCCTGTTATCTCAAATGCCGCTTCAAGCGGTTTTTTTACGGAAAATCCTGACCATTGAAAATTGAATTCCATTCCAACTTTCAAAACCAGTTACGTAAGTAATCTAGGTCTAGAGGTCTTTTGTTGGAAATGGAGTTTGAAATATATCGAATATATTTCAAACAAATCCATAAAGTTTTTTTAAGATGAAAACTTTATGGGCAGGTAAACAATCTGTAAAGAATTACAGATGTAAGCAAATAAATATTGTGGTTTTTACATTTCCTAATAGGAATGTAAGAGCATATGGTGGATGCCTAGACTTGTAGGAGGCGATGAAGGACGTAGCGTAGTTGCGATAAGCTTCGGTGAGGTACCTAGCAACCTTTGACCCGGAGATTTCCGAATGGGGAAACCCTTCTGTCTTTGACAGAAACTTTGGTACTTTAGCCAAAGTGCATACCCAGGGAAGTAAAACATTTCAGTACCTGGAGGAAAAGAAACAAATTGTATTTCGTAAGTAGCGGCGAGCGAAAGCGAAGAAGCCCAAACCTGACTTTGGAACGGATAAGATACTTCGGTGTCCTATCCGCTCCCAAGTTGGGGGTTGTAAGGTAGCAATATGATTAATATCAAAAAAGTTACAAAATATTTTGTTAGGAGAATTTGCTGGAAAGCAAGGCCCTAGATGGTAATAGCCCAGTATCCGAAAATAAAATATCTTTTTAATTGCTATTCTTGAGTACCGCAGGACACGAATAGCCTGTGGGAATCTGCCAGAACTAACTGGTAAGGCTAAATACTCCACAAGAGGGGAGTGAAATAGATCTGAAACCATATGCTTACAAGGAGTCGGAGCGGGCATTTATGTCCGTCACGGCGTGCCTATTGAAGAATGAGCCAACGAGTTAATGTATGCGGCACGGCTAAGTCCGAGAGGATGGAGTCACAGGGAAACCGAGTGTTAATAGCGCGACTAAGTCGTATACATTAGACCCGAAACCAGAGCGAGCTTGCCATGAGCAGGGTGAAGTTTATCGAA
>CAYLQP010000004.1:22844-80848 GCA_964386665.1 uncultured Candidatus Saccharibacteria bacterium | reverse complement strand
TATTTAAAACCCCAACTGAAATTTATATGATTTCAATGTATAATACACCTTAATGAAGTTGGAAGAAATTCTCACATCTTTAATTCTGAGCACCATTTCCTTTTTTGGATGGAGTTTCGATGAATATAAGAAAGCGCTCCCTGAGATAGTAGAAACGCTCGAAACAAAAACGGGAGTCCTTGTCGAAAAAACTGATTCTCTTATTTCAAATATAACTCCAACCACAACCCCAAAGACCAAACAAACTTCCTTCCCTAGACAACCAACCAAACTCACCTCTCCCACACCAACTAACCAAACACCCGTAGCTACACCAAAACCAATCCAAACAACAAATCCCCTTCCCACAAAACCCAAAGCACCACTTCCTACCGTAACAGTTACTTCGCCAGCAGAAGAAACAAATCTTAGCGTGGAAGCAAAAATAAAATCAGCTGTAGCAAATATCTTTTGTACCGAAATCAAAGGAAGTCAAATCCAAAAAACAACAGGAAGTGCGGTTGCCATAAGCAACAATGGTGTTCTCCTTACCAACGCACACGTTGCAGAACATCTCCTTATTGCCAATACCCTTACAAACAAAACAAAGACTTGTACCATACGTACCGGATCTCCTGCTTCAAAAGCCTACAACGCAAAGGTAGTCTACCTCCCAACAAACTGGGTGTATGCAAACCAAGACAATCTCAAGTATAGCGCCGTTTCAGGAACAGGAGAAAATGATTTTGCACTCATCGTACTCACCGAAAAGATTTCTGGGAGTAGCGCCTCAAACCTTTCATTTATCGAACCAGTAGAAAAAACAATGCAGACGAGAGACCCTATCATTCTTTCGGGATATCCTGCGTTTGGTGGCAACATTCTTGATAACGGACTCTACAATATATTACAAACATCAACCGTAACAGATGTGTGGCCACTCAACACAAGCACAAGCGATCTTGGAGGAACAGGACCTACCCTTCTTGCAACAAACGGATCTTCAGGAGGAGCAGTCACCGATAAGAATGGAAAACTAATAGGTATTATGGTGGCTACCACTCTCGATAAACAAACAAGTAAACCAAACATTAGATTTGTTTCTTATCACTACATTGCGCAAAACATAAAAAAACAAACAGGTAAATCAATAGAATATTTTATAGCAAATGCAGAAGACGAAGCGGATAAGTTTGTATCCGGAGAAGGACTTCGACTTGCCAACTTATTACTTGGAAGATAAATAGTCAAAACAACAAAGCCGATTTTTCTTCGAAAAATCGGCTTTGTTGTTCATCTCCCCTCAAACTTCATTGCATACTTCTTTGACACTTCAAGTACCGCATCGAAATTGTCACTTGGAAGAATTTTATTTTTCTTTTCTTTCTTACAAACTACACAGCAACTTAAAAGCTCTTCTCCTTCTCTCTTTGAAAACACTCTCACAGGCTCCATAAGGCCACCACAGATAGCTTGGCGATCCCCAGGGTCATTATCTACGTGTTTACTCCAAAGACACCGTGGACAGTGGTTAGTAAAGCCGTTACCCGTAACTTCTGCACCGCAGTGCTCACACACAAAATTTTCGATAACTTTTTTGAACATTAATTAAATATAACCTATTTTTACAAAAAAATCAGGCGCTCCCTTGCGGAAAGCGCCTAATTGGTTAAATTGTACTTGTGTGATTCTGGGCATCGCTCATCGGAGCAACCCCAGACCGATTCAGGCTAAAGAACTACCTGTGATATCCATATTAAGCGCCGCTTCGAGTTCCTCCATACCTTGAGCATCTGAGCTTTCTGATCCAATAGGTACACCACGTAGGTCGTACAGTAGTGTCTCTGCACCCTTTTCTCGCCTGAAATCCAAAGGCCCAAAGAAGATATCCTGACATTCAACATCCGAATAGACTGTCCAGTCAGAACCCCGCCTCGATAGGATTGTGCCGACTGTGGGAAACGGACACTCTTGCGAGCGCAGCTGTTGAGCTGTGACCTTTTGATACTTTCCTCGCCGGTTACGGCAATAGTAAGTTCCTCCGTTTAACCCATCATCCATAGCGATCACCACCACATCGGTTTCTTTCAGTTCACGAAAACGAATCTTTTCTGCCCAAAGAGTATAGTCCTCTGGGAGCAGAGGCAGATCATCATCAGCATACTGTTCAATGATGAGGCGGTTAAGCGGATGCTGTTCCTTGCGCTCTAAGTCAGGAACCCGGATTTCCCCATGTTCATCTCTAAAGATTTGGCCGTGCCAAGTCTTTTGACAGATGAGATAGAGGTTACCGTCTCGGCCAACCTGGACCGTCACCATGATATTGAAGAAGGACTGACCCAACAGGAAACAAACTTGCAGATTGTTGGTGTTTGCTCCGGTTATTCCATCCGCAATTGTGACCGGGGTTGTAAACCCCCCCAGATTCGTGTTTGCCTCAATAGTTCTCCAAACTTCAGCACTACCACTCCCTCCTTCAGCTTGAGCCCAGAAATCACGTTGAAAGACGTGATACTCTTGACTAGGATCCAACACCTTTACGCATAATACGTAGCCTTGTTGAGATGCTGGGCCGAAGTTATAAACCGCGCATGGCCAGGTCTGGCGCAGGAACGTTGTTATAAGAGGAAGTGGTGTACCTCGATCGAGAATTTGGAACTCGAATAGTTTTTCAATTGTGTTCATGTGAGTGTGAGTGTGAGTGTGAGTGTGAGTGTGAAAATGTTCCTAAATTATAACGATCAGGCACTTCTTAAGAATGCTCAGTAGTACAATTTCAAGGAACAATGTTGTTACGTATATTATAGCATAAAATAATATTTTGTCAATGTAATTATTATCCTTGGTTTTGTTACCATATAGATATGAAAAAAGATCATTACGAAGATTTTGCATCAGAATGGGCACAACGAATGCGTGATGGTAAAAATATTGTTCACGAATATCTCATAAAACCCGCATTGTTTGATGCAATAGGAGATATAAAAGATAAGATTGTTTTATGTGTTGGATGTGGATCTGGTGAAGAATGTCAGAAAATGCTTGAGCTCGGTGCAAAAAAAGTAGTTGGGATCGATCTCTCTCCTGCACTTATTGATATTGCAAAAAAAAGCTATCCGGAGATAGATTTCTTTGTTGCTGATATGGAAGAAATGGAGTTTAATATTCCGTTTGATCTGATTGTTTCAAACCTTACAATGCACTATGTTCCCTCTTGGACAAAAACACTTCAAAAGATGAAAAAGGCACTCAAAGAAAATGGTGAGATTATCATTTCGACCAATCATCCAGTTAGATTTGGTTCAGAAATCAAACGTGAACAAGAGAGAGAAATATTTTTACTTGGATATATTCGATATATTCAAAATGGACTCACAGGAGATGTGATTGGAGATTATCTCGGAGAAAGAAAAATAGAGGATTCTTGGTTTAGGGGAAGATTTAAAGTTGAGTATTATCATCGACCTATTTCTTCAATTATAAATGAAATCCTAAAAAATGGTTTACAAATAAAAGAATTTATTGAACCAGTTCCTCCTGCTTGGGTCGCAGAAAAAGAAAAAAGTTTCTACCACATACACACCAAGATTCCTCTTTTTATGATATTTAGACTAACTCTTTAGGCATACATTGACGAATAAAATAACACGTGCTATTGTTTTTTTAGATGAATAATTTGCACCTGATCCAGCGGATCGTTACGCATAGTGGACGATTTCACGCTGACGAAGTGTTTGCGATCGCATTTTTACTGGTCTTTTTGCAAAAAAAACCAGGTGAGTTACACATCGAAAGAACACGACGAGACTTGTCTCAAGAACTTTCTGATCAAACAGTCGCAGTCATTGATGTTGGTGGGGTTCATAACCCTACACTAAACAACTTTGATCATCATCAAGATAAAAGCATTGGTGAAGCATCGCTCGTTCACATACTCTTTGCTGCTAATCCTTGGTATAAAAATACTCTATTGAAACATATTTTTGGTCCGATCAGTAAGCGAGATACTGGTAAACCTGTGCATGATGTGGGATTAAGCTTCTCAGCTGCCATTGGTATTATTAATGAACAAGATGGATCACAGGATACCAAATTTGAAACTGCACTTTGGATTGCTTATCAGATAATGCTCGGTCTCGTAACCAAGTTCGAGAAAGCAAAGATGTTTCAAGGTCAACTTTCTCAGTTTGCAAGAACCTGTGAAAACAGAGTATTGCTTACAAAGCAGACTCATGTTCCAAGGAACTGGCAAACTTGTGTGTCTCCTGAGGTTCAGTTTGTAATCTCAGGACGAGGTACAAGATGGTCACTTGGTGGACGAGGTACAATCCCCCAAACCGCAACCCAAGTAAAGTGGTTGCCAAACAACGTGGCAATCTATCCTTCAGAGGAAGCCGCGATTCGTGATGCATGTTCTTTCCTTAGTTCACCGCCCAGCGAGTGAACTTTTTTTATATTAAAACCTCTTAGAAATCCCTTCTTTTATGATTGAAATCAGTTTTTCTTTTGGGATTTTTGTTGGTGGCACATCTTTTGTCGTCAAACTTCCATTAAAAATGGAATCTTTCGTATAAAACAAATACCAAGGAATATCTGCAACGTTTCCTGTTTGTGAAAGTGTTTCTGTATCTTTAACTTTTATCTCCCCGCTAAAATGTTGCTCAGCAAGTCGAAGCAACACCACAACAGATGTAAGATCTAAGTTTCTTTTTCGATATGTAAAAATAAACACATTACCGCGAGAATTCCTCTGAACAATAAGTTGCGACATTCGACTTCGAGCTGCTTTACCCATTTCTTCATTATCCGACTCGACAAACGAAAAAGCGACTTGTTTACCATCATACGCAACGATACTTTCTTTTAAGGCCTTCTCATCAAATTCTTTTAGTGCTTTTTGATATTCTTCATCTTGATACGTAAGTGCTTTTTCAATTACTTCGTTCCACCACAAAAAATCTTTATGCTCTTTCAGAAGCATACGTGCTGATTCAAGGGTAAATGGTCTGATGATCGAATCTAAACCAATATGAGCCATATATGCCATTTCTGACCATTTATAAATGGTTTCATAGTCATCCTTAAAACAAGAGTGTAGAAATTTTATCATTACAGAAAGAGAATCTTTTTCTTTTGCTCCGCTCAAATCTTCATCTTTTACAATTTGTAAGATTGGTTGAAGTTCCGGCATATTTTCGAGACCAAGAGCTTTGGCAACAAGGGTTGCGCACACCTCCCCTTCACTTCGCTCTTGTCCATCTGTCTCATGTTCATCGAACGGCCCCCCTCCAACACCTAGAAAAATCCTGTCTGGAAAGTCTTTGTATGTTTTCCCTTCTCCAAGCCTACCAGTAGACAAAAATTCTATCTTTGCGTTTTTTATTCCAGGAAACTGCACTTCCCCTTCAGGGAAATTTTTCAGAAACATAAGAGCAATAAGCTCATCAGCATGAGGACGAAAATGTGTAACGATTTTGTTTATCATTATCTATATTTTAGCAACTTCCAGACACATAAACAAAGGGATTTCTTTGCGAGCTTTGTCTTCGATGGTTTTGCGAGGACCTTTTTGACTTTCTTTGTGTGAAACCCATTCTTCAAGTCGTGTAACAGCGAATCCATTCTTGGCAAAAGCCTTGAAATACACTTGAAGCGGTCGATGAAACGAAACGGTTTGTGTCGAGTGTTTTTTTCCAGGGTTCATATCGATTGGAACTGTTTTTTCAGACATATATTCAAACACTTTTCGATATTGAGCTTTTTTCTCTTCATCAAATCCCCAGTCACTGTGTTTTGGGATTCTAAAAGTTGGATGGTTCAAAACCAACACAAACTTCCCTCCTTCCTTAAGTACCCGTGATGTTTCACGTAAAACGTTATCAAGGTTCTTGATGTTTTGAAGTGCCAAAACACAAAAAGCTTTATCAAACTGCCCTGTTACAAAAGGAAATGCTCCATCAGCACTAGCAACCAGAAACTTCTCGTTTTTTGACGCTCGTTTGTTTGCAATCGCAACAAGATCCTTTCCAATATCAAATCCTGTTACACATGAAACAGATTTCGCTGTTTCATGTGAAAACAAACCCTGTCCACAAGCAATATCAAGAAGGTTGTCAGTCTTTTGCAAGTTGAGAACTCGAATCAGGTTCGGCAAAATCACCTTTTGTTGATATGAATCATCATCATTTACCACACCGTCATACCAATGTGATACATCGCCCCAAGAGGTTTTATTTTTTTTCATTTTGTCGGGGTGCCGAGATTTGAACTCGGACAAAATCCCTTCGGGCCACAGATGTATCCCATACATCTGGTCATGTTCTTTGTCGGGGTGCCGAGATTTGAACTCGGACTGAATGCTCCCAAAGCATTTATGCTACCGTTACACCACACCCCGACAATGAACACGACCCCAAAGACTTATGCTACCATTACACTACATCCCGTTTTTATGTTCCATAGTTTAACACAAAAAAACAAAAATGAAAGTTACTCTGGCAAAAGTTCGTTTTCAAGGAAACGGACTTTTGCTTTTTTGGTGGTACGGTCTATAAACACTGCACATACATCAAAAGTCCAGTCTTCCACCCTTTTTCTTAACATATACTCTGTAACCACATTTCGAAGCCTTCGTAACTTTTCACGTGTAACATTTTCTTCCGGCAAGGGGAGGTTTTCACGTGAAACGTTTCTCAGATCACAAGACACTGATTTTACTTCAATAAAATGAGTTTTTCCCTTGTAAACAGCAACAATGTCTATTTCGCCGCTTTTTTGAAGATAATTACGGTCTACAATCTTGAAACCCTTGTTTAAAAGGAATTGAGTCGCTATTTCTTCTCCTAGCCTTCCAATATCGTTATGTTGAGCCATTTTATATGTCTTTTATAATGTCCTTTATAAAATATCCCTGCTATTAAGAGAAATCCAAAGAAAACACCTACTGCCTACTGTTTCATGTGAAATTATATCACCAGATATCCCGAACAAGAAGTTCACTATTTCACGTGAAACTTAATATTAGATATCGATATGTTTCATATGAAACATATTTTGTGTTACACGTGAAAACTTTTGCCAAACATATCAACAGGTTTGAAACTCAGACACTCGATGTGCCTCAAAAGAATCGAATATAACCTCAAAATATAGTAAGAAACCCAAAACCCTTATAATGTAACACGTAAGACAACTACAAAAAGAGAGTGTGCTAGATTATTTTGACTTTTTGACCTATAAAAGAGTGTCTTTTACACATATTCACAGGTTTATCCCCAGTTTTCAACAATTTTAGGGGATTATTGGGGACAATGTGTGGTTATTCAAAATAAAGGTCAGGGACATCAAATTATTCTTTTGTGCGGGTAAGGAGAATCGAACTCCTATCTTAACATTGGCAATGTCATATTCTACCACTAAACTATACCCGCTTCGATCTGTATTCTAATATAAATAGAACATAAAAACTAGTGTTTACTAGGAGCTCGAAGCTTACCTAACTTTACCAACATCTAACGTGTAGCTAGGGCAGGTGAGGAGTTTCAGTGCCACAAGAGCACTTCTTATTTTCTAATAGCAATGTATACCCGGGATGGTGTAACTTGCTTCACTCATAAGAAAATAATGTCGTAGACCTTTTAGTCCTTTTGCTTTGTTTCACTCACAAAAGTAGCTCAAAAGGTTTTCGAGTCCTCAAAAAATCTCTCCCAGAGATTTGTTGCGTCTGCACTAAAATACAAAACCACCGACAAAGCGGTGGTTTTGTATTTTAGTGCATCCGGAGGGACTCGAACCCCCAAAAACGGTTCCGAAGACCGTTGTGATATCCATTTCACCACGGATGCAACCTACAAAACATACTATACTGTAAAATTATGAAAAAATCAAAGTTTGTAATACAATTTTGATGTGAACTACAAAAACATCATTATTCCGAAAGAAATTTCGAAAGTTACTCAAGTGATTGAGGAAGCTGGTTTTGAAGCGTATCTAGTGGGTGGATGTGTACGAGACTTGTTTCTTGGTCAAAAAGCAAAAGACTGGGATGTTACTACAAATGCTACTCCAGAAGAAATTCAGGCTCTTTTCCCACACACTTTTTATGAAAACAAGTTTGGAACAGTTGGTATTGTAAATGAAGAAGAGGGAATAGATGAAACCCTAAAGGTAGTCGAGGCGACACCGTATCGAATAGAAGGAATATATTCAAACAATAGACATCCTGATGAAGTATCGTTTAGCACGAATCTATCAGATGACCTCAAACGAAGAGATTTTACTATCAATGCAATTGCGGTTCGAGAAAAGAAAGAGGGGATAGAAGTTGTTGATCTCTTTGATGGAAAAACGGATTTGAAACTAAAGCTCATCAAAACAGTAGGGGATCCTCATTTACGGTTTAATGAAGATGGTTTGCGAATTATGCGAGCAATTCGACTTGCAGTACAACTTGATTTTGAGATTGATGAAGTAACAGAAAAGGCTATTTTTGAATGTGGATCACTACTACAAAACATTTCTGCCGAAAGACTTCGAGACGAATTTTCAAAAATGCTGAATACTTCTGATCCAATGCGAGCGATTTTGATGCTCAAAAAACTTAATCTACTTCAGTACATTATTCCTGAACTTGAAGAAGGGGTAGGATGCACTCAAAACAAAGCGCACTCATTTGATGTATTTGAACACTTGCTTCGATCATTAAAACACGCGGCAGACAAAAATTATCCTTTTGAAATAAGGCTTTCTGCGCTTTTGCACGATATTGGCAAACCAGCGACACGTCGATTTTCGGAAGAAAAAAAAGAATACACGTTTTATGGGCACGAAGTTGTTGGAGCACGAATGACAAAAAAGATTCTCGACCGACTCAAATTCCCAAAAGACACAATAGATAAAGTAACCAAGCTTGTTAGGTGGCATATGTTCTTTTCTGATACAGAACAAATTACACTTTCAGCTGTACGAAGAATGATTGTAAATGTTGGAAAAGAAAATATTTGGGACCTAATGGACGTACGTATTTGTGACCGTATTGGAACAGGACGACCCAAAGAAGCACCTTTTAGACTCCGTAAGTACCACTCAATGATTGAAGAAGCACTTCGAGATCCTGTATCGGTTGGGCAACTCAAAGTCAATGGAACAATTTTGATGGAAAAATTAGCTGTTCCACCTTCACCAGCACTTGGGTTTATATTACACGCACTTCTTGAAGAAGTTCTCGAAGAGCCAGAAAAAAATACAGAAGAATACTTACTCGAAAGATCAAAGGAGCTGTTGAAACTACCACTTACACAATTGAAAGAACTTGGTCTAAAAGGAAAAGCAAAAAAAGAAAAAGCGGACGAAGAAGAGGTACAAAAAATCCGAAAGAATCATAATGTTAAATAGATAAAAGATATTGGATCAAAAATCAAAGAGAAGAGACTAAAGAATAATCTTTGGTCTTTTTTCTTTGATTTTTGACTTATTTAAAAACACTAAAGACCGCATCACGCGGCAGGAATCCAAAACATAAAAACTAATTGGAAATCCTTGAAGTTCTTGGCATATTCATTTAACCTCGAAACCTTTTTGGCGCGATTACGGCCTTTGATTTTGTCCTTCGTTTCACCCTAAAGAAACGTACAGACGCCTGACAAGTTGTCAGGAAATATAGAGTCGGCGTGTTTGTTTTCAAGTATCTTCTTGAACACGACTTGGTTAAGAAATCCAGAAATGTGCGTCTTGGCAGAATTGCCAGACAAAAAATGTTTGAGGATTTTTAACAAAGCTTAAAGATCAACTAAGATCTTAAAAACGTTTGCAGACTTTTACAAAGAACTTTTTTCCGCAAAAGAGATTAAGCGGAACTGATATAATTATATGTCTTATAAAAGACATGTAAAGGACAAACTGTGGAAAAGTCTTGTCCTTTATAACAAAAAATAGAAACTACTTTATGTCAATATCAATTGATACGGGACAATGATCAGATCCGAGCACATCTTTGAGAATTTCTGCTTTCCTCAAGTGTTTCACCAACTTCTGCGAAACAAAGAAATAATCTATTCTCCAACCAACGTTTCTTGCTCGTGCGTTTCCCCAGTTTGACCACCACGTGTAGTGTGAACCATCTGTATGAAACATCCGGAACGAATCAACAAAGCCTGCTTTGATAACACAGTCGATTCCTTCTCGTTCTTCGTCTGTGAAACCATGTTCTCCGACATTATCCTTCGGTCGTGCAAGGTCAAGTTCTGTATGCGCTACGTTTAAATCCCCACAAAAGATAACTGGTTTCACAGTTTCGAGCATCTTGCAGTGCTCAAGAAACGCTTTGTCCCAGTGATTATGCCTCATATCGAGCCGTGAGAGGTCTGGTTTGGCGTTTGGAGTATAGACGTTAACCAAAAAGAACTTTTCAAACTCGAGAGTCAGAACCCTGCCTTCTTTGGTAAGATCGCCGTATGTGTCCTTTAGAACAAACTGTTTGGTAATTTCTTCTGAAAAATCCAAAAAAACGTTCAAAGGCTTCACTTTTGAAAAAATCGCAACCCCGCTATATCCCTTCTTCTCTGCAGAATTCCAGTATTCTTGATACTCTTTGAGATCGATTTCGGCTTGACCTTGCATAGCCTTGGTTTCCTGAAGGCAGATAATATCTGGTTTGTGACCTTCAATGAAAGGAAGAAAGAGGTTTTTGTTGTTGACGGCTCTAATACCGTTGACGTTCCAAGAAATGATTTTCATATATTATATAGTATCAATCCCTCATTTTTTGTATTATTGACTAAATGTGTTTTTTACTTGCTATTTTTTACATTTTGATTAGAATATTTATTCAGACATTGGCTCATTTAGATTAATTCAACACTGACCAAGCCAGTGTCTCACACCCATGGACACAGAAAGAGAAAACGAAAGGATACACAAAGAAACCTTCAAAACAACCCTGCGCAGGGTTGTTGGAGGAAGAAGGCACCGCGACGTCTTTGAGTCCATCCTCGGGAGACTCAATGCAATAGCCTCTGAAGGAAGTCAGACCTACACAGGTCAATTCCTCGAAAAATGGAAAGTGTTTCTCGAGGACCAAGAGGCGAAGACCTCTTTCGAGACGCACTTTGGACGTTCGATGAAATACAATGCCTCCGGCTTTACATTTGAAGCAAGAGTGGGGCAGCCAAAGGTTGCGTAAGCAATAGTCTTTACCCCCTAAGCCACGTGCTTGGGGTTTTTTATTTAAAAGAACACAAAAGCCCCGCAAGCGAAGCTTGCGGGGCTTTTGTGTTCTTTAGCTACCCTGTTTTTTTGTGAAACTTCTGATGGATTTCTTTGAGATGACTGTCGGTTACGTGAGTATAAATCTGAGTGGTTCCAATATGAGCATGACCAAGGAGTGCTTGCACTGATCGAAGATCTGCACCGTTTCGAAGTAAATTGGTAGCAAAACAATGACGCAACACGTGTGGAGTTACTCGTTCTGTGATCCCTGCAAGAGTGGCGTATTTCTTGACTATTCGCTCAACTGAGCGACGATCGAGCGGTTTGCCAGCTTCGATTCTTTTTGTATCTTTGACTGCAAAGCTTGTAAACAATGCATCACTCATATCTTTGCGAAGCTTCATAAACTCTTTCAGAGCTTCTTTTGCATCAGGAGAAATGAACACGACTCGGATTTTGCCTCCTTTTCCCCTTACACTTAATTCATCGAGGGACAAATCAATACTTGATTTGAGTGCACAAAGCTCAGAAACTCGAAGTCCAGTCGAAAACAACATTTCCAAAATAGCTTTATCCCTGGCTCTTAAAATGGGATTTTTTTCGCTCATAGGAGCTTCTAGCAGTCGGTTAAGCTCTTTTGCTCCAATCAAGTCGATTTGTCTTTCTTGGAGCTTAGGTAAGTCGATATAATCAGCTGAAATAGGGGTAGTAATCTTACGTTTGGCGAGGTATTTAAGAAACATTCGAAGGGCGATGAGGTAGTAGTTTTGAGTTTTTTTCTTCATTTGAGACCCTCGGATAGAGCGCGTGCCTGGCTGGCGATTGAGCCAAAGCCTGAATTCTCGAACGTTTTCTTCGGTAATGTCTTCAGGTAAGGTGATGTTTTTGAAATTGATGAATTTGGTAAGGTAATCATCATAAAGCGTAACGGTCCGCAAGGCTCGACCTTTTTCGATTTCGAGATGTTCTAGGAATTGCCTTTTGAGTTCGTTTAGTGTCATAATATAGCTATAAGTATACCATTTAATCATTAACATATAACACTATGAGTCACGAACATCCTCCAACACCAACTCCTGCCCACGAACATCCTCCAACACCACCTGCAAGCAGTGGAGCGCCTGAACACCCACCACGAACACATCATCCAGAAGATGGAGCAGCTGCGAGAGTAGGGGAAGTACGTAGTGCACTACACGCGGAAGCAGGAGAACACGATCATCATTCCGAAGAAGGGGAGCATAGTGAACATAGTCACGGACACTCAAAACCTCACATAGAAACACGAAAACCTAAAGAAGCACTTACACATATGTGGAAAGGAAGAGGGGGGTTCTTATGGGGTGGTGGAAAGGTTGCAACAATACTTGCGGCTGTTTGGGTTTTTTTCAGTTCATTTGATCTGGTTTCTATTGATAGAGTATCTGGAAAAGGAGGTGGTGGAGGAGGGGGTGGTAGTAGCCATAAAGAGGATCACGGACATGGCGGGGGGCACGGTGGAGGAGGACACCATTAAACTTGCACAATATCGGCTTTTGTGATATGATACCCCTACAATGTTAACAAAAACAAAAAAATCAAAAATCATCAAAGAAACTCAAACTCACGCAAGTGATACGGGTTCTCCAGAAGTGCAGATTGCAATTATCACAAAACGAATCGACGAACTTGCAAGTCACCTCAAAAAACACAAAAAAGATAACCACTCACGAAAAGGTCTTCTTCAACTTGTGGCAAGTCGGCAATCTCATATGAAGTATCTTCAAAAGAAAGATGAGAAGCGATACGGAGCACTTATGAAAAAACTAGAGTTAAAGAAAAAGTAGCATTAGCTACTTTTTCTTTTGGTGAGTAGGAGATTTTTTTAAGGAGAGGTATTATTTTTATAAGTTATTTATTTTTTTATGTCTGTTATTAAACATAGTGAACAACGTGTCGGAGTATTTATTGATACACAAAACCTTTATCATAGTGCGAAGCATCTCTATGGTGCTCGAGTAAACTTCGGGGAAGTATTAAAAGAAGCGGTTGCAGGGCGACATTTGATCCGAGCAATTGCATACGTGATTACTACTGAAGCGGGAGATGAGAGAGGGTTTTTTGATGCTCTTCTCAAAATGGGAATCGAAACTAAAACAAAAAATCTACAAATCTTTGCTGGTGGAGCAAAAAAAGCTGACTGGGATGTCGGACTTGCAGTTGATGCCATCAAAACCGCCTCGAAACTTGATGCGATTGTTATTGTATCTGGAGACGGAGACTTTATTCCACTTGTTGAATACTTAAAAATAAACCAAGGCTGCCAAGTAGAAGTAGCCTCGTTTGGTAAATCATCTTCATCAAAACTTCGAGAAGTTGTTGATGACTTTATCGATCTGGATGAAGACCCACATAAGTATCTCTTATTCCCAACAGCTCCAAAAAAAGAATCTCGCGGAGCTATGAAGAAAAAAATTAATACAAAACACCCCGGAGGTATTGATCCCGATCTTGCTGAAATGCTTGGCTAAACCATCTGTTTACGTAAGCACATCTATTATCTACTTTTGACCACACCACCTGTGAAAGCAGGTGGTTTTTTGAACTTGAAAAATGCGAACTTCTCACGTATATTAGATGTATTATTATATGTAATTTCTACATACCCGACGCATTTGGGCGGGCAGGGGTTTAGCACATTATGAGATAAGGTCGCAAATATTGTTACTTTGTCCGATAATGTGAAAACACTAGATTGTAGAAATTACGTAACAACATACGTATGAATACAAAAGAATATACTTTGGAGGTTGGGGGAAAAGTGTTAAAAGCAATGTTTTCTGATCTTGCTGATCAAGCAGATGGGTCAGTTATTGTTTCTTATGGTGAGACAGCCCTCTTGGTCACTGCGGTAATGGGTGCAAAAGAAAGTGAGGCAGATTTCTTCCCACTCACGGTTGATTTCGAGGAACGGTTTTATGCAGCGGGAAAAATTCTTGGAAGTCAGTTTATTAGACGCGAGGGAAAACCATCTGATGATGCTGTGCTTGCTGGACGTGTGGTAGACCGAACGATTCGACCACTCTTTGATCAACATATCCGTTTCCCAATCCAAGTAATTATCACAGCTCTTGCAATGGGAGAAGAAGACCCTGATACTCTCGCAGTTATTGGAGCATCACTTGCACTTGGAGTATCAGATATTCCATTTAATGGACCAGTTAGTGGTGTGCATATTGGAAAAGTAGGGGATAAAGTGATTGTAAGTCCAACATATAAAGAGCGAGAGGAAGCTGTGTTTGATATTACCGCGTGTGGAAAAGATGGAAATATCAATATGATTGAAACAGTTGCAAAAGAAATTTCAAACGAAGAAGCCCTTGGAGCATTAACACTTGCGTCAACCGAGATTGAAAAAATCCAAGTATGGCAAAAAGAAATTATCGGTGCTTTTAACACAGTCAAAAGAGTAATGCCGGTGGTTGTTGTTCCATCTGAACTCAAGACACTCTTTGAAGAAGTGATTCGACCGCAGTTTGAATTGAGTGTATTTGCAGGACCTGGTAAAGAAAGTATTTATGCTCTAAAAGAAATCTGGATGAAAAAAGTAGCTGATGCACTTCCTGAGGTGAAAAAAGGGCTTGCCGATGAATACTTCGAGGAAGAGTTAAATACGATTATTCATAGCGAAGCAATTCATAAAGGAAGACGACCTGACGGAAGAGGGTTGGATGATCTGCGTCCTCTCTTTGCAAAAGCAGGTGGTATTTCGGGAGTCCTTCACGGAAGTGGAGTGTTTTATCGTGGAGGAACGCACGTGTTTTCAGCTCTTACTCTTGGAGGGCCAGATGATGTACAAGTGGTAGATAATATGGAAGGAAACCACTCTCGAAGATTTATGCATCACTATAACTTTCCGCCATTTTCAACTGGGGAAACAGGAAGAAGTGGAGGTCAAAATCGTCGAGCGATTGGACACGGAAACCTTGCAGAAAAAGCACTTCTTGCAGTACTGCCTTCAAAAGAAGTATTCCCATATACAATCCGACTTGTATCTGAAGCATTTGCATCAAACGGATCAACCTCAATGGCTTCTGCCTGCGGATCTTCACTTGCTCTTATGGATGGTGGAGTGCCAATCTCAAAACACGTAGCGGGTATTGCCTCAGGACTGATGATGGAAAACGCAAACACATACGCAGTACTTACTGATATTCAAGGACCAGAAGATCATCACGGTGATATGGATTTCAAGGTAGCAGGAACTCGAGATGGAATTACTGCAATTCAAATGGATGTGAAAGTTGATGGGATTCCTCTTCATATATTTAAGGATGCGTTTGAGAAAGCATTAAGTGCACGACTCCGAATTCTTGATGTGATGGAAGCTGAAATTAAAACACCGCGAGCTGATATTTCTTCACGAGCTCCAAAGATTCTTTCAACAAAAATAAAACAAGATCAGATTGGACTTGTGATTGGAAGTGGAGGGAAGACAATAAAAGAAATAAAAGAAAAAACAGGTGCGGACATCACAATTGAAGATGATGGAACCGTCTATCTCACAGGAGTAAACGGAAGTGCAGAAAAAGCAAAAGCAATCATTGAAGAAATGACTCATGAATACAAAACAGGTGAGAAGTTTGAGGGGGTGGTAACACGACTTATGGACTTCGGAGCTTTTGTAAAGATAGGACATAGTGCTGAAGGACTTGTGCACGTTTCTGAGATTGCACCGTTTCGAATTGAAAAAGTTGGTGCCTATCTTAAAGAAGGAATGACGGTACCAGTTGTTGTAAAAGAAGTTGACGAAAAGGGAAGAATTAATCTTTCTATTAAAAGAGCAGACGACAAACTCTTTACTGAACAAAAGTAAAAAAGTTGGAAGTAAGTTACAAAAGAAAAAGCCCCGCCGTAAGGCGGGGCTTTTTTAATCTCTTATATTTCGTCTCCAGTTATCTAGAATAACCGCAGTTGCAATCCCTGCGTTTAAAGATTCAGCATCTCCAAAACGAGGAATAGTAATGCGTTTTGTTATGTTCGCTTCAACTTCTTTTGTAATACCATTTGATTCGTTTCCAATCACCAAGATACCACCAACAGGAAATGTGACTTCGTGTAAATTTTCTCCTTGTAAAAGAGCACCGAAAACAGGGAGTTTTGTCTCCTGTAAAAACGTCACAATGTTAGTATAAAAGACATTTACTCGTAGAAAAGACCCCATCGAAGCAGCAATTGTTTTGTGATTATAGAGATCTGTTGTAGTTTCTGATGCAAAAATATGCTTAATACCATACCAATCAGCAATACGAATAATGGTTCCTAAGTTCCCCGGATCTCTTACATCTGATAAAACCAATACAATATCATCGTGTTTAAGGATAGGTTCTTTTTGATCTTTCTGGTGGACAAGGGCAAGACCACCCGCATTGCTTTGAAAAGTTCCCAATCGCTCAAGCTCTCCTTGTTCAACGAGTTCAAGTACGAGACGTGAGCGAGCTTGTATAAGAGTGCGATATTGATTGAAAAAAGATTTTGTTACAAATAAAGAATGAATGTTGAAATCAGATTTAAGAAGTTCAACAATGCTTTTTTCACCCTCAACGATAAAAAGTTTTTGTTTACTACGTACTTTTTTATCTTTCAATGTTTCAATAAATTTTATTATTCCCTTGGTTAACATATATGTTTATCGTATAATTACAATATCATTTTGTTTCACATTTTGGTAGTGCGAAACACAAACAATATGCCTGTGATATTTAATCAAAAGCAAAAAAAAATTACAAAGACACCCCTTGTTATCCAAGTAATATTAGTATTGGTTCTTGGTATTGTAAGCTCACTTTATACGGCACAAAGAGTTGCTCAAAAAGAAAAAGACGCTTTGATAAATCGAGTTGAGATTGTTTCTAAAACACTTCATCGATCACCACTTTCAAAACTGAAAGGAGATAAAACTGACTTAAAAAACAGCGACTACGCATACCTAAAACGAAAGATGGTGGAAATAAAGTCGGTTAATCCTGATGCTCGATTTATTTATTTGATGGGATATAACCAACAGGTAGATAAACTCTACTTTATTGTTGATTCTGAACCGATGGGTTCTAAAGATTATTCACCTCCAGGAGAAGTATACGAAGAATCTACCGAAGAACAAATAAATAACTTCTTAGATAGTAAATCTTTCGCTGAAGGGCCTTACCAAGACCGATGGGGGCGATGGGTAAGTGCATATGCACCAATACTTTCAGCCGACAATGGACTTCCTATTGCTCTTATTGGGATTGATATTTCAGCAAGTCATTTTATTAGAGAAGTGTTGTCATCAAGTATTTTTTCACTTCTTTTTTCGATGTTGGTAGCACTTTTCTTTATTATCACATACAAGACTCGTATCAATAAAAAAGATATCGAGATCAACAATATTAAACTAGAATTTTCTTCTTTTATTTCTCATGAAATTCGAGGATTCATAACTACAATGAAAGGCGGTTTATCTCTTTTGTATCAAGAAGAAATAGGAAAGCTTACTTCGAAACAACAAAGTTTTATTTACGATTTGTTACAACAAGGAGAAGAATTTGAAGAGCTTGTACAAGACTTCCTTGATGTTGCAAGACTTGAAGAAGATTCTGAAGTAGCAATGCGAACAGAAGAATCAAATATTATTGATATCTTGAAAAGTGTTGAAAGTGATGCAAAAGAATTGTTAGTCAAAAAAAACATCACGATTATTCACGAAGGAAACTTACCAGAAAAAATATTTGTTTTTTGTGACAGCATCAAGATTAATCGAGTGCTTGCAAACGTCTTGTCTAACGCAATTAAATATTCTCCTGAACACAGTGGGGTTCGAATTGGACATATTGAAGGAAGCCAAACACATACCATATATATAAAAGATAGTGGTATTGGCATTCCTCAAAAAGAGCAATCTGATTTGTTTACCAAGTTTTTTAGAGCTTCAAATGCAAAAAATGTCCATATTTCAGGAACGGGACTTGGACTATACTTTTCAAAACTAATTATTGAAAAACACAACGGGAAGATTTGGTTTGAATCAACAGAAGGAGGTGGTACCACATTCTTTATTTCACTTCCAAAACACTCGTTATCACAAAAGTAACCAGCCTTCACAGTCACTTGAAAAGAAAACAAAAATTGTATATAGTGATTCGGTCTCTTATGCGCAGATGGCGAAATTGGTAGACGCACTACCTTGAGGTGGTAGCGCTCGCAAGGGCATGGAAGTTCGAGTCTTCTTCTGCGCACAAAATTACAGTTTTGGTACATCGTACCAAAACTGTTTTATTTTGTAGTGCAAAAGAAGACTTGAAAGACGGAAGGCAGTGAGGTTCAGCAGAACCGAAGCCTGAGTCGGGGTCGCGAGATTTTGTTCGCGACTGGCGGACAAAATACTTGTGACCGAGTCTTCTTCTGCGACCAACTTCTGTTTTTGAATAAAACCCAAAACAACATATAATACAGAAATGAAAAAAACATTTATTTTAATATTTTTGTGCATTGTCGGTGTAGGAGGGTTTTTATTTATATCACAAAACATACCAACTCAATTAGAGCTCGAAAAGCAAAAAATATCTTTTTCTGACCAAGAAAATAAATATGCAATCGAAGTAAATTATCCTGTCATAAAACAAGGATTAAAAAGTAAAATACAAAAAACTATAAATGAACAGATTTTTACTTGGGCATCACAAACAGCTTCTGCAAGAGAGCAAGAATACAAAGGATATCTAGAAGAACTCAAAGATCTGCCTGAATATGGAAATCTTTCTTATGTAAGTGAATATAGTATAAAAGAGAGTTTCGAAAGAGGACCTTTTTTAAATATTGTTTTTGAAAACTATGCTTACACGGGTGGGGCACACGGAGGAACAAGTTTGCATGTTTTTGTATTTAATACAAAAACGGGAGAGCGGGTATCTTTCTTTGATGTATTTCAAGATCAACCTTTTTTAACACTAAGTCGAGTATCGCTTGAAGCGTTAAAAAAAATCGATCCTAAACTTGAGATATATACATTTGCAGAAGAAGGACTCGCACCAAGTGGTGAAAACTTTGAACATTGGACTATCGAGAAGGAAGGGGTTCGGTTTTTGTTTGGAGACTATCAAGTTGGACCTTACACGAGTGGCCGACCAGAAGTTGTTCTCTTGTGGGAAGATATAGATTCTATCCTTTCACCAGAATTCAAAAAACTATTGTTAGACCAGAACTAAACTGGACTATTCTGTAAAATATGTTAAAAATAGAGACAAGAAGAAATACATCTTCTTTGTATGGCGACTATAGTTTAGTGGTAAAACCCGGGTTTGTGGAACCTGAGTCGAGAGTTCGATTCTCTCTAGCCGCCCAAGAGAAAACCCCGCGATGAGCGGGGTTTTTGATTGGATGACTAAGCAAGTCTTAGAGACTTACGCAACATTATTTACCTATGAACGAAGTGAATTGGTAAATAAGAAGTACTCTATGTGGTGTGAGAGAATCGAAGCCCGATTAAGCAGATTTTATGAGGAACGAAATAAAATCTCCAATAGGTGTACTACCGCTGTAAGTGGAGATATCTCTCTAGCCGCCCAGCATTTTGAATTACGTTTTATAAGGGTATTCTGCATACCCTACCAAGAAGATAGAACTATTGCGGTTTGTACATCATAATTTTTTGCTGGTCGTTTTCTCCCATTACCTTAAATCCGACTTTTTCATATAAATGCAAAGCTCGTAAGTTATTATGAAATACCTCTAGTCGAATTGGCTTTATAGTTTTATTAGATTCTTCAATGAGACTTTCAAGTAAAGCCGTACCAATTCCCATTCCCCTATATTCAGGGAGTATTTGCATTCCTCCAATATATATTTCTCCTCCGCGTACGACTCGGAAGCGACCTATTGGTTGATTCTCTTTATATATAACCTGAATCTCGGCTGGAACGAAATTGCTTTGATATTCTTCAAATTCTGCAACTTGTGTTACATCACCACGATCAAGTTCTGCACCATCTAATTTTTGTAAGCGAAACATTAATTCACAATCTTCTGGTGTTGCCTGTTGTAGTTTAAAGGCATTTTCCTATCTCTCATTTTGTGGTTCATTTTTCATTACTCCATCTTATCAAAAAATGGAATATAAATACTAATATCATTCTTTTGCTCAAAAACACTTCGAATATACTCTGCTACGTAGCCCAAATACATTTATTTTCAAACAAAAAATAAACAGTGTGGATAACTTTGCTTGACGGTGAACGTTCGTTCACCTATACTATACGTATTACAAAATAACATATAAAACTATGAGCAACATACTTTATAGAGCAATAATAAAAAAAGAACTTAGAAAACTAAATCGAAAAATTGACCTCAATATTCTCTGGGGACTCAACTACAAAGAAGAGGCAAAGAAGCACAAGATTCTTCTTCGTAAACTTCAGAACTCAAAACGAGAAAAGATAAGTATCTTTGGAAGAAGTTTTCAGTTTATGACTATGTTTTAAAATAAGCTATACTTGAAATAAATGATTCAAGAATATAAACGAAAAATAACTGAATTCTACGTAAAAGAAAACAGAATGCCGACATACTCAGAAGCGATGAAGCTTTTTGGATTCAAATCAAAAAATGCGGTTTCAAAAGTATTTGATAAATGTATTGAAGCGGGTTTAGTTATAAAAGACCACTTAGGGAGACTTAAGCCTGCTAAAGCATTTGGCGATATCCCACTTCTTGGAACAGTAAAAGCAGGTCTTCCATCAGAGGCACTCGACATTGGATACGAGACTATCAACATAAATGAGTTTTTGGTAGAACAACAAGAATCAACTTACATGCTTGAAGTGGATGGGGACTCAATGATTGATGCTCATATCGAAGACGGCGATATTGTCATCGCGCAAGTATCTTCAAAAGCACGGATTGGTGAGATCGTTATTGCAAACGTGGATGGAGAGTGGACTATGAAATACTATAGAGAAAAGAATGGTAAACCATACCTTGAACCCGCAAACAAAAATTACAAACCTATTTATCCGACAGAAAGTTTCTTTATTGGAGCAGTTGTAAAAGGAGTCATTCGTAAATACTAACCCTTACTTAAAAGCAGGGCCCTATTTAGTTTTAAGTCACATTTGTAGTAAAATAGTTCTTATGAATAAAGAAGAGTTTTTAGACAACGCACTGAGCGCAAACAAAGAAGCTATTTCAAATGCAAAACTCTCTGATATGATAAATCCAGAGTCTTCGTTTTATACTGACAAAAGCACGGTGACGGAGCGCACACCATCTCAGATACCAAAAAGTCTTGCAGAACCTGACGATTTACCAACCTTACGGACATTTACAGGGGATATCAATACAGCAGTTGATGGTGACAACCTCTCTCTTTCACATATTGTTACGTCGGAAGCAGTACAAAAACATACCGTAGAACACATCGAAGATACACCAAAGAAAAAAGCTTCTGTTTTATTTATTACTTCTTTGACCCTTTCTCTTATGCTTATCCTTGGTGGGATAGGTGCGGTCGGGTATGCTTTCTTTCAGAAGAACAAATCGGCAAACACTCCAAAAACAATTCCTATTGTTGTTCCAACAATCTTGCGTGCTGATAGTGAACGAGTTATTGAAATAAAGAATCCTTCCGCACGAGTAATCGGTGAAGAAATTGCAAAAGAACTAAAAAATCCTCCTGCCACTGATGGACTTAGAAAGATAACTCTACTAGCTTTAGATAATTTAGAACAAAAACCTATTTTACTTACTGATCTTATAAAAATACTCGAGTTCAAGATACCTGACAATCTCGCAAGAACAATGAACCAAGAGTATTTCCTAGGGATTAACTTTGTTAGAGGAGAAGGAAAAATTGTCCTTATACTAAAAGGGGAGAGCTTGGAACAAATCTTTCCTGGAATGCTTGAATGGGAAACTCACCTTGAACAAGATCTAAAAAAAATATTCTTGAGTAATACAAGTACAAGTACACGTGTATTTAAAGACAAAATTATTGCAAACAAAGACACCCGTGCGCTTTCTGCTCCAGATAATAGTGTTTTGTTTTTTTATAGTATAATAGACGAAGTTTTTGTAATATGTACAGAAGAGGTGAATACATTTACAGAAATGATAAAAAGAATCCGTGAGCAAAGTCTCCTAAATAGATAATTACAAACGTAAACATATTTCAAATGGAAAAAGAAAAACTCGAATATTATAAGAAAAAACTAGAAGAAGAAAAAGCTCTTCTTCATAAAGAGCTTGGCACTATTGGTCAAGTAAACCCAGAAAACGGGGAGGATTTTGAACCAAAAAAAAGTGATCTTGATATAGATATAGCAGATCGAAACGAAGTTGCAGATGATTTGGCTGAATTCGGAAACAACACCGCAATTACAATCGATCTCGAAGTGCGTCTTGCAGAAGTAAATAAAGCGCTTGAAAAAATCGACACTGGTACGTATGGTCTATGTGAAGTCTCAGGACAATCAATTGAAGAAGACCGACTCGAAGCAAATCCAGCCGCACGAACTTGTAAAGCACATTTAAACGATCATCTAAATTAATATCATGAGTATCGCAAAGGTATTTTCTGGACAAAGTGACATTTTGAAAGGATCTATCATTACGGTGGAAACAGACCTCGCTCGAGGTCTGTATTCATTTACAGTAGTTGGATTACCCGACAAGGCAGTAGAAGAAGCAAAGGATAGAGTGGGGGCAGCAATCAAAAACAGTAACTTCGAATCACCAAAAGCAAAAAACCAAAAAGTAGTAATCTCACTTGCACCTGCAGCGGTTAAAAAAGAAGGCTCTCATTTTGATCTGCCAATCGCACTGTCATATCTACTTGCGTCTGATCAGTTACAATTTGATCCACAAGACAAAATATTTCTTGGCGAACTCGCCCTCGATGGAGGAATCCGAAATGTACCCGGTATTTTACCCATTACACGCAAAGCGAAGGAAGAAGGGTTTACACAAGTATTTGTTCCTTTAGATTGTGTCGAAGAAGCATCTCTTATTGAAGATATTGAAGTAATCGGTGTTCAAACACTTCTTGAAACAACTCAAATACTTACCAAACAAATCCCTGTACCAACCATTTCTCTTTCAGTTACTTGTGATGAAATAAGTGAAAACGAAATTGACTTTAAAGACGTCAAAGGTCAAGAGTTTGCAAAACGAGCTCTTATTATTGCAGCCGCTGGGGGACATAACATTCTTTTGTGGGGGCCACCTGGCACAGGTAAAACAATGCTCGCAAAAGCTTTTGCAGGTATCTTACCACCTCTTACGTATGAAGAAGTACTTGATGTCACCTCAATTCATTCTGTTGCGGGATTATTAGAAAAAGGTGCACGCAAACATCCACCTTTTAGAGCTCCTCATCATACTTCTTCTCACGTTTCGGTTGTCGGAGGAGGGCAACATATAAGACCAGGGGAAATAACACTCGCGCACAAAGGCGTACTCTTTCTTGATGAATTTCCTGAATTTGATAGACGAGTTATTGAATCTCTTCGTGAACCGCTCGAAGAAAAAAAGATTCGAATTTCAAGATCAAAAGGTACTGCCACTTTCCCAGCTGATTTTATACTTGTAGCCGCAATGAATCCTTGTCCTTGTGGCAACTTCGGATCTGAAAACAAAAAATGTGTTTGCCCACCAGGAACAATTGAACGTTATCAAAGAAAGATATCTGGTCCCATTTTAGATCGTATAGATATGTGGATTGAAGTAACTGATATCGCACACACATTACTGGCAAATAAAGACCTCAGTGAATCAAGTGCTGATATAAAGAAAAAAATAATTAAAGCACGAACCATCCAAACAAAACGTAATAGTGCAGTGAACAAAGAAACAACTAGAAATAGTCAGATAAAAGCAAAAGATATTAATAGACTTATTGATGTCGATGAAAAAGCGCGTCTTATTCTCAATATGGGTGCAGAAAAACTAGGTCTTTCTCCACGAGCATACCACCGAGTGCTTCGTCTCGCACGAACCATTGCAGATCTTGAAGAAGAACCAATTGTTCTTGAAAGACACATACTTGAGGCGCTTCAGTTTAGACAGAAAAAAGAGTTAGTATAAAAGTTATTCTTGAAATACCTCGGAGCTTGCTGTGAGGAGATGACAATAGAGTTTGCGTAGAAACTCTCTACAAACAAAATTTTCCCTGATTCCTCGCCTAATACCCCGCCGAGGTAATCCGAGGGTATAACTTGCTAGCGGGATACGGACGAGGAAAAATTTTATTTTGCGACTGGATTCCAACCATACTTACCTCCCTTAACTTCAAAGTGCAGATGAGATCCTGTTGATTTACCTGTACTTCCCATTGCACCAATCACATCTCCTCCTGATACTTTTTGTCCTGCTGAAACTTGAATACCTGAAAGGTGGGCATAAAGAGTCTGAAGACCATTCGCGTGTTCAATTACAATATAACTTCCGTAACCACCATTGTATCCTCCAGAACGCGCTACGATTACTTTTCCATTTGCGGCAGCATAAATAGCAGTTCCAACTTTGTTGGCAATATCAACAGCTGATCGTCGAGGACCGTGCGGACCTTGAGTCATTCTTCCTGAGGTTGGTCGAATAAAGTAACCACTAAGTCCAGTTGGTGTCGATACTGAAGATCCTCCACCTGTTGTAGGCTTGGTTGCTGAAGTAGTGGTCAATGTTCCATCTGGAATAATAATCTCTTGTCCTACTGATATAGCTCCTATAATATCGTTAAATTGAACAATTTCATCTTTATCGGCCTTAAACTTGGTTGCAATACTCGAAAGCGTATCGCCCTTTTGAACAGTATACTTAAGTCCTGAAATAGGTAATATCACCAGTTCTTCCCCTAGCTTTAAGACTTTTTTTCCATTATTTGCCCAAGAAACAGTATTAGGAGTAACTCCAAACATCTTTGCTACGCTCGCAAGCGTGTCACCTTGTCTTACGATATATAGAGAAATCTTGTCTGGAATATCCTTTTGTTCAATCTCTAAAGGAGTTCCCATAGGACCAACCGCCGCTTCAATAACACTTTCATCAACAATATTTAAAGGGGTAGTATCGATATGAGGCTCACTGTTTGTTACAGCGGTCAGAAGGGGAATGTTTTGTGAATTATGAACCGGTTTCTCTTCAGCTTCAATTTCAGAGGCAAATATATCAGTCACAAAATCAAAAAAACCTGCTCGGGCTTCCGAAAAGGTTGTAAATATAACCAAACAACAGGCTCCCACGACAAAAAAACTCTTTATAAATATGGGTTTTTTGTTAGAAACAGGCTCTTTTAAGCCAGAAATAGTGTTTTCGGCATCTAGTTTTTTAGAGATAAATCAAATTTAACGTTGTAATTCTTGGGTTCTTTTCGGATATGGTCTTTGTGAGGGTTTGTTTATAGACAAAGCCAGCAAGCCATAATTCAGCAATAACTGTATACATATAATCATAGCCCTATCTTACAGGTGAGTCAATAAGTAAAACATAAGGCTGTGGAAAACAAAAAAAGGCAAGGAACGTGGTATAGTTTGGTATATGAAAGAAATTAATGATGAACTTTTTTACCTTGAAGACCTAAATCCAAGACAAAAAGAAGCTGTATTATGTACAGAAGGACCTCTTTTGATTCTTGCGGGGGCGGGAGCAGGTAAAACCAAAACAATTACTCACCGAATCTTCCATCTTATTAAAAAAGGAGTTCGACCAAGCCAGATACTTGCAATTACCTTTACAAACAAAGCGGCCAAAGAAATGAAAGAAAGAACCTTGCAGATGCTGAAACAAGACCCTCATCTCGACCGAGTAACACTAGATGAAAAACCCTTCATTTCTACCTTCCACTCACTTGGAGTACATATTTTAAAAGAACAATCTCATCTTTTTGGATTTCCACGACACTTTGGTATTTTTGATAAATCAGACTCAAAAAAAGCAATCAAAGACGCAATGGATTTACTTGAAATAGACCAAAAACAATATGACCCAGGGATAATCCTTTCTCTTATTTCAAAAGAAAAAGGAGCTGGAGTGTCTTTTGAAGAATTTGCGCAAAACACCCCAAACGAATATATGCAACAAATCGCCCTACGAATATGGCGAGAATATGAAAAAACCCTTCAAAGAGAAAAGGCTTTTGATTTTGATGATCTACTACTTAAAACACTTTCTCTCTTAAAAAAAGAAGAGATAGGGTCTTACTATAGAGGTATTTGGAAATATATTCACGTGGATGAATATCAAGATACCAACAAAGTGCAATATAAAATTATGCAACTTCTTGCAGGAGAAACACATAACCTTGCAGCGATTGGGGATATTGATCAAGCGATCTATAGCTGGAGAGGAGCTGATTTTAAGAACATTATGAAATTTGAAAAAGATTTTCCTGATGTTACTACCATTTTGCTTGAACAAAACTACCGATCAAGTAAAACGATTATTGCAGTTTCAAATCAAACTATCGCAAAAAATATTATGCGAAAAGAAAAAACCGTCTTCACTACAAACCCTACGGGAGACAAGGTTACTGTGAAAGCATCTTACAACGAAAGAGAAGAGGCAATTTATGTGGCTAAGACTGCAAAAATGCTTATTGCCCAAGGAGTACCAGAAGAGGAAATTGCCGTATTGTATCGTGCGAACTTTCAATCGCGCTCTCTTGAAGAAGCGTGCCTCCGATATGAAGTACCATATACTCTTCTTGGTACAAAATTTTTTGAACGAAAGGAAGTAAAAGATACGCTCGCTTACTTAAAAGCGGCACTCAACAGAGATTCAATTTCGGATTTTAAACGAGCAATTAGTTTCCCAAGTCGAGGAGTTGGTAAGGTAACTTTACTGAAGGTACTAGAAGGAAAAACGGAAGAACTGCCAAAAGCAGCTCGAGAAAAAATAAAACAGTTTGAACAACTCCTCGATACCATAAAAGAACACGCTGAAACAAAAAAACCAAGTGAATTAATAAAAGAAATCATACTCACTTCTGGTATCGAAAGTGCACTTATTGCTGGGGGATCCGAAGATGTTGAACGTATTGAAAACATAAAAGAAATTGTTACAATCGCAAAAAGCTATGACAACCTGCTTCCAGGAGAGGGAATAGAAAAGTTTCTAGAACACGTATCACTTTCAAGCGATCAAGATGAGTTATCAAACGAACGAAAAGGTATTAGACTTATGACAGTTCACGCCTCAAAAGGACTTGAATTTGATTATGTGTTTGTTACAGGACTCGAACAAAACTTATTCCCACACGTTCGAATGAATGCGAAGGGAGGATCAAAAGATGATGAAGAGGAAGAAAGAAGACTGTTTTATGTAGCACTCACCAGAGCAAGAAAAAAAGTATATCTCACGTATGCAAATATACGAACAATTTTCGGATCCGAAAATGTTACGATTCCATCTGAGTTTGTTCTCGAGATAGATGATCAATACATAGAAATAGATGGTAACAATGAAGAGCGTCGAGAAAAAATTATTTATTTAGACTTTTAAATATGCGCGCAAAAAAACATTTGGGACAAAACTTTCTGCGGTCAAAAAAAATAGTTGAAAGAATAGCACTCACCTCAAAACCGACCGTTGAAGATACAATAATTGAAATTGGTCCAGGTAAAGGAATTCTGACGGAAGCCCTTCTTCGTACTGGTGCAAAAGTCATTGCAATTGAAAAAGATAAAGAACTCATTGAACCTCTTCAAAAGAAATTTTTTGAAGAAATACAAAAAAACCAACTATTACTTACCGAAGAAGATGTTTTGAACATACATATTGATTCAATCATTCCTAAAGAAAAGAAATACCAAATTATTGCCAATATACCTTATTACATCACGGGAGAAATTCTGCGAAAATTTCTTGAAGCAGAACACAAACCTCATTCAATGACCTTGCTTGTTCAAAAGGAAGTAGCGGTCCGCATTGTTGCACACGATAAAAAAGAAAGTATTCTCTCACTTTCTGTAAAGATATTTGGTACCCCAAAAATCATCGAAATTGTAAAAAGAACAATGTTCACACCAGCACCGTCTGTTGACTCTGCTGTGTTATTTGTTGATGCTATATCAGACAAAAAACTACAAATGCACAATATTGCTGTTGCAGATTATTTTGAAATCATTAAAAAAGCATTCAGCCAAAAAAGAAAACAGTTACTTGGAAACTTAAAATCTTATAACAAGACACAAGAACTCAAAAAATATTTAGAAGAAAAAAACATTTCTATAACAGTACGAGCAGAAGATATACCCGAATCTCTCTGGGGTGATATTGTAAAAATAACTTTAAAATAAAAAACAACCAAAAAAGAGTTTTTTATAAGTGGGGGTAAATAGAGCTTAAATCCCTATATATAATAAAACAATACTTCCACTCGCTATAAATGACAATTACTATGAGGTTCCTGTTCCAGGAAGTGTACCCATAAGCCCATCATCTAATAAGGGTTCACAATCACCCCCCGTAACACTTACGATGCAAGACCCTCTAATATAAGGATTGTATGTTCCGAGCATATACATTGATGCCCACAAATTAAAATTATTATATAATTTTGATGCAAAAATCATATATGACAATACAATAGGTCGATGCTGAACATAATCAAATATAACAACTGCAAACTGCGAAGGTGATCCTGCGGGACAATTACAAGGTATTGTTAACATTCTTAGTCCACCATATGGCATTTCAACCATAATGGCAGAAGATCTTTCAGGTACTAATAAAAAGAGAGGAAGTAGAAGAAAGAAAATATTTTTTTTGAAATGCATATAGTTACTCTTTTAGAATATTAATCTTTATACCAAATTTATTACTCTCACCGTTTTTATTTCTTACAAAAATAGATGCAGGAACATACACCCCATCACGCCCAACTGAATTAAACTGTACCTTCAAAACATCAATAATGCTTTCCCTTGTTTGAGTATTACCACTTTGTGCCAATACACTCGAAATATAATTCTCTAACGTATTAGTTACCTGAGAAAGCAAAAAAACAGAAATTGTACTACCATCAAAAGACGGTGCATCAAATATTTCTAGTCCTTGAACTGATAAAAACACCTGATTATCAGCCGTAAAATTCTTTCCAGTGATAACCAAAGGAGTGACAAAAGGGTCTTTGATAACACCTGTACTTAAAGAAGTAATTTGAGGATATTTATTTTCTGATACAAACACGTTTTGTGTTTGAGCCATACTATCTAAAGAAGTGTTGTTTACAGGTGAAAAGGAGACTTGGCCTTTGATTTCATTAAGCATTTTTCTTGTATTGAACCCAACAATACCAGTTCCTCTTGAAAGTCCGAGTGGGGTAAGAATTTGATTACTATATTTTTCTTGAAAGCGGATAACAGCTTCTTTTGTCTTTTGACCAAAGAATACAGTTTCATTTCCAGGAGATCCAGCACCACTTGGACTCACTATTGTGTGCGAATCAGTATTGAGTACCTCTTGAAGGAGTTTCACTTCTTCACCCTGTGAATTTAATCTCAAATCAGAGACAAAAAGCTCCGCCCCTGATACAACATCAAAAGCAAAAAAGAAAAAGAGTAAAGAAAAAATTTTTTTATATGTGCTTTTCATACAAATACTATTGTAGCATATCTACTTTGTCTGCTATAATATTTTCATATATTCTTTATGAAAGAAAAACCAAGTAAAAAAATCTATGGGTTACTAATTATTGCGTCTGCAATAATTATCTCCGCTTTTATATTCCGTAATGGCAACCCTTTTACTACGACAGAAGACGGAACAAATCTAGTACATCCAAGCAACACGAGTGTGGAGACACTCACTACACTAGAAGATACTGATGGTGATGGGCTTTTTGATTGGGAAGAAATACTTCGAGGTACAGATCCTAAAGCAATTGATACAGACAAAGACGGAACTTCTGATTTTGATGAGGTAAAACAAAGCAGAAACCCTCTAATCAGTGGTCCAGATGATATAAGTGAGGCTGTTGATACTTCAATAAACCTAAATAATAACGAAACTACTAAAACCACTAACCTAAAGACAGTTACTTCTGAATTGTCAAAAAACCTTTTAACAAAATTAATCTCTCTTAAACAAGACGGTGAATTAAGTCAAGAAAATAAAGAAAAAATCATCTCTGAGCTTACCGCACTTACAAAACAATCTGTTGTATACAAAAAATATATAAAAGAAACACTACTTATAATTCCAAACGCAACAACGGAAGATATTCGAACTTATGCATCAAATATAGCAACAGTTCAAATGTATCTCATCGGACAAATTGCAGAAAAAGGAGAAATGATTATTAATAACGTTGATGTGTTAAGCAACCTCTATAAAGATACAGCAAAAAAAGTATCTGAAATTGCGGTTCCAGAGATTTTTAGTGATTTACACCTTATAATTGTAAATAATTACTCTATTGTGAGTGAGTCACTTCTGGTATTTAAAGAGGATTTCGATCCTGCAAAGAAAGCTGCTTATATAGGAGCATATCAACAAGCAGTTGCAAACCAAACACAAGCACTTAACGTTATTGCAAACTATCTCAAACAAAATGGTATACTATTTACTGCAGACCAAGTAGGAAACTATTGGAATAATTTTTAATATATACTTATGCGATTACAACTAGGTACTTTTTTCAAAAAAACTTTTACACTCACCGTACTTATCTCTTTTTTTGTTTTAAGTACTGGAATTCATACGTTTGCCCAAGTTCCAAGTGATCCAGGAGCAGCAACAAGCTTTAGTTTAACGTCAATTAATCCTAGTTCAGGAACAGTTGGAAGTAATGTAGTAGCAACAGGAATATCATTTGTTCCAGGTCAAAGCAGGATTCTTATTGATGGAAAAATAGGTGCAACAATCACAGCATCTTCTACAACAAACATTACTTTTACAATTCCAAGTCAAATAAAAAATGACTGCTTTTTAGGTCTACCCGTTGCAATCCCTGGGTGTGATCAGACTCCTGTGGCAGTAACACCAGGAGCGCACACTGTTTCTGTTCAAACGCCATCTGGTATTAGTAATTCAAAAATCCTTACCGTCACAACAGACCAAGCTCCAGCAGGAACAAGCATAAAAATACTTAATCCAAACATTAGTACAATTTACCGAATAGGAAAAACATATCCGGGAAGTTATTCAATAACAAATCCACCAACACAAGGAGCTATTGTTATAGAAATAGTAGGAAGTATAGCAACGAATTCTTTTAAACTAGGAACCATATACCCACTCCCAGCAAACGGCTCTTTTTATTTTAATATTCCAAAAATTGCCACAATTTCTTCAACAGTGGTAAAAGACTTTCCACCAGGGTCTTATAAACTCAAACTTTCTCTTTACAACAAAGTTCCTTGTGGCGGATTAGCAAACTGTACTCCAGAAACACTACTTGCAAGTGATCTTAGTGATAATTTCTTTTCAGTCGTTGAAGAAACATCTCCTGCTGCAACAGCACCAGAACACAGCGAAACGGGTCCAAACGGTGAAGAGATAGGTGAAATTCCAGGAGTTGGCGGAATTGAAGAAGGTGGAGGTGAGTCAGATAGTCCATCAATCCTTGAAGGAATCGCGACAGTTACAGCAACTTGTGCTATCACTACCTTGGTAGGTGAAGTTGCAAAAAGCGCGCTTACCGCAATCGTAAGTGCTGCCGCAGGTTTTTTAAAGTCTGCCGTAAGTGGATTTATTACAGCAAAAGTAGGTAATCTCATAAATAGTATAATTGATCCAAAAGTACCTGTAACTAACCCAGTTATTGAAGCAAACACCGGAAAAGTGGCTCAGAAAGAACGATCTCTTGATGCTCAACAGGGAGGCATCTTAACTGGATTTATAAACAACCTTTTTGAGGCTCCAAGTCTTGATGCGATCGGTTTTTGTATTGCAAACGAACTTATACATTACATAATGGAATCAACCATACAGTGGGTTAATTCAGGATTCCAAGGAAAACCAGTTTTTGTTGAAAACGCAGGAGCGTTTCTCAAAGACGTTGCGGATAGAGAAGCGGGAAATTTTGTTCAAGAAATCCTTGGGGAATCAATAGGAGTTGATGTATGTGCGCCGTTTCGAGTACAGCTTGTTGTAGACACAATTGGAGGATATACAAATAAATATGCCAATAAATCAAAATGTACTTTAAGTGCTATAAAAAATAATTATAACGGCTTTATACAAGACTGGAACCAAGGAGGGCTTCCAGGATGGTTTGAACTCATTCAACAACCAAACAACATTCATGGGGCACGAATTCTTGCTCAAGACGAACTTCGAACTCGTATTAGCCAAAGACAAAATGCAGTAAAAATTGAACTAGATTGGACAAGAGGCTACAAGAACTTCAAATACTGTGATGGTCCAACTCGCGCGGATGGGTCTTGTGATCCACAATACGAAAAGACAGGTACGCCAGGGCAAATAATCGAATCAGTTATCAATCAACGAATTGGTAGTGCAGAACGACGAATTGAAATAGCTGATGAATTTGATGAACTCGTATCAGCTCTTGTAAATCAACTTGTGAAGATTGCAGTCAACGAAGTGCTTAGTATTGGGCAAGAATAAAATAAATTAATTTTTCTCCAGAGATAAAGAATCTTTTGCTTTTTTCAGGTTTGTAATAAACGAATTATCACTTAACCTAAACTTTAAGTATTGTTGAGCCAGTTCTTTTCCCGCCTGACTATCACTTGGGTAATGGACTCCCGCAATTTCTCTATTATGGGCAATTACCTTTGCATTGGCAAAATATATTTCTTTTTTAGAGGGATTAATAAGTGAAAATAATTCAGCCAAAAAATATGCCTGGGTAGCATGACCACTTGGATATGCAGGATGTTTAGGATAGAGTATTGGATCAACATTGGAATCTAAAATATAAGGTCTAGCCCGATCAAAAATTTGTTTTTGATATAATGTGATTGGGTACAACGTCGATAACTCTGATAATAAAAATTCAGAATATTGCTTATCTTGTAAATACTCGTAGAAAAACTTATTATCAAAAATCCAGTATTCTATATTTATTTCGCTTTTTATTTCCTTCACCTTCTCTTCTGTTCTTTCTTTTTTAAGACTAATCAGATATGCAAGCTCATCTTGAGTCACTTTTGAAGAATTTTTTGGGGGAGTGCCTAAATTAATATATGAAACTGTATTATTAATGAGCATCCGATTGCTTTGTATAGAATGTATTAAATTTTGGTCCCATTCTTCTGTTTTAGAAAAAGTAAAAGAATTAATATTTTTGTACCCTAAAGTAAGAAAAATGACAAGAGGAAAAATTAAAATTATCAATAAGTAATACTTAGTTTTTGATTGATTCATTTGTTTTTTGGTACTTTTTTTAAAAAAAATATTGTATACTTATTATATTACCTTATGTTTGAAAAAAGAGAAAAAAACAAAACCTTATTGATAAAAAAAATCTTTTTGGTTTTTGCTTTTTCTCTTTTTTGGCTTCATATTGTTATCCCAAATACAGGTCCCAAGGTGCTTGCAATGGCAATGATGCCCAAGGAGTTTGTTGATGGTCAGATTGCGGCAGTCCAAGCTAATAAAAATAATGACAACGGACTTTGTGTTTTTGAAACACTTGGAGAAAAAAATGTACTGCTTCCTGATGGTCAGGCCTATAATAACTCAAGCCTATGGAACTGTTTTGAAAAAGTATTTTACTACATACTGGCGATGGTAGCATGGATACTTGGATTTAGTGTTTGGCTTTTCAATATAGTTTTTGAATTTACAGTGATTGGGATGGCAGAAACAATAAATAAGATTGGTGCCATTAGCGCCGTATGGAAAGTGTTTCGAGATTTCACTAACATTCTTCTTATATTCATTCTTATTTACTTAGCAATATCAACAATTCTTGGACTTAATGAACATGGAGTAAAACATACGCTTAGTAAACTAGTACTTATCGCCATTCTTATCAACTTTAGTATGTTTTTTGCTAAGGTTGTGGTTGATAGTTCAAATATTCTTGCAATTAGTTTTTATAAAAAAATTCAACCTAGCGCAGAAACAGATAATATAGCAGATTTATTTACAAAAACATATGATGGCCCTTCTACTACAAAGGGAGGTATTGGAGGTGCATTTATGGCCTCTTTTCAATTTCAAAAATTATTTGCTGACTACAAAAAAGGAGATGCAAAAGGAGCAGATATGTCTGGTGCCACAGCTTTTGCCCAAAAGAGTAATGCTGGAACCATCTTTTTAATGGGAAGTATTGCAATGTTTTTCGTTTTTTGTATCTTTTTGGCTGCCACACTTATATTTATAAAACGGCTCGTCACCATTATGATTCTTATAATGACCTCTTCACTTGCGTTTGCAGGAAGTTTACTACATAAGACTGAAGGATATGCACATGAGTGGTGGGAAAAACTGATTGCAGAGTCATTTTATGCACCTATATTTGTTGCTATTATCTGGATAACCTTTCATATAATGCTTGATCCCAATTTTCAAAGTACACTCAATAGAAAAGATACTGGGTTTTGGTTTGATATTCCAACTGTCGTGAATTACATCATAGTCATCAACTTCTTTATTATGGCCCTTGTAGCAGGAGAGAAGATGGGGGCCAGTGGAGCAGGTGCAGCAATGGGAGCATACAAAAAACTCAAGGCTAACCTTGGGGGACGACCAGTACAAGCAGCTGTCCGACGAACAATTGGGAAAGCTGCTTATGCACTTTATGAAGGAAAAGATAAAACAGGTACAGTCGGTCATGGTTGGAGAGGTCAATTTAAAACCGGAATGGAAAAGATGATTTCAAAAGGTGGTATATTGGGCGCAGGAGCTGGTGCTGTAAAAAGTATGTTGAAAGCAGGGGTAAATGCAAAAGTAGGAGAAGGTAATAGCTTCAAAGAAGAGTTTGATGAAAAGCAACATGGTATTGCAGAAGCGTTGTATGAAATGCGAGGAGAACCAGCTGCACAAGCAGAATTCTTAGCTGAAATGACCTTAAAAGCAGAAAAGGATCTTAACGTTCGAGTTGCACTTGAAAAGGCATGGGAAGCAATGAAACTTGATGATCAGGCAGAAATGATGGAGCAATTTGATGCAAAAATAAAGGCGGCAGAAGCAGAAGGAGATACAAAAGAAAAAGCAAGAATAGAAAAAGCAAAAAACAAACTTCTTGGTCGTCTTGATCCTAACCAACAAGATGCGCTTAAACGAAAACAAGAAGGGGCTCTTCCTGTACATAGACAACGATACGATGAGATGCAGAAAAAACTTGAATCTACTAAAGAATTCAAAGAATTAGATGAAGAATTTGAAGAAACACAAGCTGATGGAACAAAAATAAAATTTAAAGGGTTAAATGGAAAACGAGAAGAACTAACAAAAAAACTAGATGCTTTAAAAAGATCTGGTGCAGATCAAGCTGATATTACAAAAGCAGAAAATGAATTAAAGACTGTTACAACAAAGATACAAGATAATCAGCTCAAACTGAGAAATAGCGACGATGGAGTAGCACTGCGTAAGTATTTTGCGAACCTTAACACTAAACAACAAGAAGGACTTTCGACCGAGCAGCTTACAAACCCGATGGTTGCGGATCTCATACAAGGAAACCTTTTTGAACAACTTCAACGGAGCGGCCGATTAAATGAACAAAATTATAACGACCTTGGAAGTGGTTCAATGGATCCACAAATAAAAAGACTTCAAGAATATAAACACGCAGTTGATACAAACGACTTAGCATCAAAGAGAGCATTTAGAACTAAGATAAATGCATACTTACGAAGTATTGGCGAAACAAATACCTTTAATGAAAGTAATGATTCAACGCTTGATCACGCAATTGAATATTACGAAGAAAAAATGTTACCAAAAGACTTTACAACAGGACGAGTCGGAAAAAATATGGCACGATACTATGGAACAGAAATGGGTGTGCAAGGAGAGGGTATTGCACAAGACGCAATGAAAACAAGAACACAAAACAGACAAACAAGACAAAATAGACAGTCTGCTGCATCCACTTCTCCACAACCAGCTAATCCATTTGGTAGTGGTGGTGGATCTCAGAATAGTTCTCACACACCACCTAACCCTGCGGTACCTCCTCCAAGTGGTGGATCTCAAAATAATTCTCACACACCACCTAACCCTGCGGTACCTCCTCCAGGCACTGGAGTTCCACCTCCTCCATCTATTCCACCAATAAACCCTTCAAACCCTTAATATTATGAAACTTACCCGAGAACAATACAGAGAACTATTTGCAAAACTCCCAAAAGAGATTCAGGAGTTTTGTACATCATCAGAGCAAAGTGAAAAAATATTTGCTCTTGCAGAAAAACACCATCTTCATATCGATGAAGCGGGTATATTACACGATATTGTTATGGATACTGTTATGGGTATTATTGCCACAAAAAACCTCGAAACAGAAATCTCAAGCGCACTCCATCTTTCACTTCTTGATGCAAGTACTATTGTCCGAGACATCAACGATACGGTCTTTGAACCAATCAAACATATCTTGGTTGAGACATACAAACACGAGAGCCCTTTCAAACCTCAAACACTCATTCATATCCACGAAGAAGATGAAGAAGATGAAACCAGACTCAATCCCAAGGATCTCCTCGCAGAAATAGAGAACCCAACGAAAGCAACAGTGCGGAAAGTAATCCAAGGGGAAAAGAAGACAGAGGAACCTCTCGTGGCACAAGAAACAATCACAACATCGCCAGAACCTACCGTTGAAACATCTCCTCTCACCAACGAACTTAAAACCCTGGGTGAAAAAATCTTAAGTCATATCGATAACGAAAAGCTCACTAACATTGTCACTATGCATTCATTCATTGAAAAGGCCCCAGTTGAAGTCATCCCAAAAAAAGAGGCGCCCATAGAACAAGCAATCACACCAAAACAAGAAACAACACCTCTTCCAGAAACTCAAGTAACACCAACAAATGCTCCAGAAAAGAAGATTGATCCGTATCGAGAAGCTATATAAAAGAATCAAAAAAGTTTTATGCAATATCAAGTCCCACAATTTATCGAAATCGAAGACAAGATCTTTGGACCACTTACATTCAAACAGTTTGTATATCTTGTGGGTGGGGGAGGAATGTGTTTTTTGGTATATAGATTACTCCCAAGTTTTATTGCATTTCTTATTATTCTTCCTATTGCCGCATTCTCAGTTGCACTAGCGTTTTACAAGGTAAACAACAAGCCTTTTCTCGAGACAGTTATTTCAGCAGTAAAGTTTTTTTTCACTCACAAGTTATATATTTGGAAAAAAGAGAAAAAAGCTCCTAAAACAAATGTCATAGTGAATGGCGCAAATGTTTCAAAACTCTATGTACCAAAACTCTCAAAATCAAAACTACGAGAACTCACCTGGAACCTAGATATCAATGAAACAATGCCAGACGCAAAAGAGTACACAAACGAGAACAACGTATATCAAGATGCAAAAAAAGCAAATAACGCGTATAATCCATATAAATAAATATGCAATCAAAAAGCACCCAAAGTTTTGTACCTATAAAAGAGATTCGTGACGGAATTGCAATTATGCAAGATGGTTCAATGCGTGCTGTTGTAATGACTTCGTCTATTAACTTTGCACTCAAAAGTGTTGATGAACAGACTGCAATCATCTATCAATTTCAAAACTTTCTTAACTCACTTAACTTTTCTATTCAAATTACTGCCCAATCACGACGCCTTGATATAAAACCTTATATTGGTCTTCTCGAAGACGTCGCAAAAGAACAAAAAAACGAACTTCTTCGGATACAAACCAACGAATACATCGACTTCATCAAGAATTTCACAAGCTCAGTAAATATTATGACAAAAACATTTTTTGTTATCATTCCATATACTCCAGCAATCATTGAAACAAAAAAAGGGATTCTTTCTGGTATAATGCAGAAGACAAACCATAAAGGAGACGCGGATAGTTTTGAAGAAAATAGAACTCAACTTCTTCAGCGAATGGAAGTCGTAGTACAAGGATTGTCTCGACTTGGAGTTCGAGGAGTGCCACTTGGAACAGAAGAACTTATTGAGCTTTACTATAAAACCTTTAACCCTGGAGAAGTAGAGAAGCCAATGAATATTGGAAGCACATTAGTAAAATAAAATTATATATGGCATTTTTTGGTTTATTTGGAAAAAAGAACGAAGAACTTGAAAGACCTGTGACTGCAATTTTGCCACAGGAAATTTATCAATCAGGTGTTCTTGAACTTGAAGATGTACTCGCACCATCAGCACTCAAGATTTCTTCAAAAGAACTCAATCTTGGAAGCAAGATTGCAAGAACCTTTTTTGTTATCTCTTACCCGCGTTTCTTAACAGAGAGCTGGTTTGCACCAATCATTAACTTAGACAAAATATTTGATATTTCGATATTTATCCATCCAATCGATACTGCTCAAGTACTACGCCAATTTAAGAAAAAGGTGGCAGAGGTACAAAGTCAAATAAGTGACAGAGAAGAAAAGGGGTTGGTGCGAGATCCAGTTCTTGATACTGCCTACCAGGACCTCGAAAGCCTCCGAGATCAGCTTCAACAAGCCCAAGAAAGAATCTTTGATGTAGGACTTTATTTTACTATTTACGGAGAAACAGAAGATGAAATAGACAAAATCGAATCTGAAATCGTTTCAATTCTCGAATCAAAACTCGTATACATCAAACCAGCGCTCTTCCAACAAGAACAAGGGTTTAGAAGTGTCGCGCCTCTTGGACAAGATGAGCTTGCTGTTAATTCAAAACTAAACTCATCACCACTCTCAAGTATATTTCCATTTATTTCTTTTGACCTCACTTCAGATAAAGGGATTCTGTATGGAGTTAACCGTCACAACTCAAGCCTTATTTTGTTTGACCGATTTTCTCTCGAAAACTACAACTCAGTTACCTTTGCCAAAGCCGGAGCGGGAAAAAGTTATTGTACAAAACTCGAAATCCTTCGTTCGCTTATGTTTGATATTGATGTGATTGTCATCGACCCTGAACGAGAATATGAGTATATGGCAGAAGCAACAGGGGGGCGATATTTTAATATTTCTCTTACTTCTGAACACCACATCAACCCATTTGATCTTCCGGTTGCACGAGAAGATGAATCACCAGCCGACGTACTTCGATCAAACATCATCAACCTTGTTGGTCTGTTTCGTATTATGCTTGGAGGACTCACTCCAGAAGAAGATTCAATCATTGACCGAGCGATTAGTGAAACATACGCACTCAAAGATATCACTCCAACATCAGATTTCACTGCAATTGAACCACCTCTTATGTCTGACTTTGAACTTGTACTCGCCGGAATGGAAGGAGGATCTTCCCTCGTACAACGTCTCGAAAAATATACAAAAGGAACGTGGGCTGGATTTATCAACAGACCAACAAACGTTGATATCAACAAGAAATTTGTTGTTTTCTCACTTCGAGATATGGAAGACGAACTTAAACCAGTTGCAATGTATATTGTGACCCACTTTATTTGGAACTCTATCCGACAAAAACTAAAAAAACGACTTCTTGTGATCGACGAGGCATGGTGGATGATGAAATCAGACGACACAGCATCATTCCTTCTTGGTCTTGCAAAACGAGGAAGAAAATACTACCTCGCACTTTCAACTATTACCCAAGACGTTGAAGACTTCCTTAAATCACCTTATGGAGGACCTATTATCACAAACTCTTCTATCCAACTTCTCCTCAAACAATCCCCATCATCAATTGATGAAATTCAAAGAACGTTTAACCTTACAGAAGAAGAAAAGTACCTCTTGCTTGAATCAGACGTAGGGGAGGGGATCTTCTTTGCGGGACTTAAACACGTTGCAATCAAAATTATCGGTTCTTATACCGAAGATCAGATCATTACATCTGACCCTGCCCAAGTACTTCAAATGCGAGAAGCTCGAAAAGCCCTCGAACAATAACCTATGAAAATATTTCTTTTTCTTCTTTGTCCAATACCAATAATCGGCAGTGTTATTATGATGTTTGAGTTTCTTTTTGGAAGACTTTTTTCTGGTGAACGACTCACAAAAATAGGAAAAGGGTGGGTAAGACAAATCGCTCTTTGGGGATTTGCTGCTGATTTTACAATCTTAGGAGGTATACTTGTCCGAGGGTTTCTTAGACTCTCTTTTTATTATGGACCATTTAAAAAAAGATTGTTAAAAAACGATCAAAAACAAAAAGCTCAATTAGCCAATACCCAAGCACAACAAGTAGCAGCTCAAAATGCGAACACAAAACAACCAAGTTCGCAAACAGAAGAAGAAACAACAACACAAACTCAAGTACAAAAAAATTACCAACAATCAAATAAGGAAAATACTCCTCCTACACCTCAAAACACCTTAAACCCCAAATCAATTCAAAGCTACAAGCCAATTATAAGTACACCACAACCAACACCTCCTGTAGAGCCACAAACCGAAAACCTTACTCTTCAAAAAGGTACTCCAACTCAAACAAATAAGCCAAGTACAAGTACACCACAACCAACAAAAAGACAAACACCAGCACCCTATGTTCCAGCAACAAAAAAAGCACCTCAGACACCCGCACCACAACCAACACCTTCTGTAGAACCACAAACCGAAAACCTTACTCTTCAAAAAGGTACTCCAACTCAAAAAGGAGGTGGGTCAAAAATAACTGGTCTCCTTAAAAAAACCCTCACTAATGAGATGGGGAAGTAGTTTGTTTATTTTGTTACAAACTAGTTTCTATAAACGTCTCTGTAAATCACAGACAACTATTTGATACAAATCAATAATTTGATTATACTATATGTGTGTCACGAACATATTTTTTTCTTACGTTTACATACTTCTTATTGTTTCCAGTTTTTTCTTTTGGGCAACAAACATCAATTCCAAGCCAAATACCTGAACTAGAAGAACAGGTTTCTTTTATTGTTACACCAGACTCACCAAAAACTGGTGATCAAATAAAAATAAAGGCTGAAGCCTTTGGAACCGATCTTACTCGTGCATTTATTACTTGGAAGATAAACGGAGTAACAAAAAAAACAGGGCGAGGAGAACAAGTATTTGAATTTACCAACGGCACACTCGGGACAACCCAAAACGTATTTGTCAGTATTGTGCCTTTTGGTGGAGGAAAAAATATAGAAAAAACCTTTTCATTTACTCCGCAAGAAGTTGATGTTATTTGGGAATCAAGAAGCTATACACCCCCATTTTATAAAGGTAAGGCATTACCAGGCTATCTTGGAAACATTATCGCAGTGGCAATTCCACATTTTGTTAATAAAAATAGCGTTATTACAAACCCTCTCAATCCAACCTATAAATGGAAACAAGACTATTCAATAGTAAACGATCAGTCAGGCTTTCTTAAAAACACTTTTTCACTCAAAGGAGGATACCTACTTAAACCCGAAACTATTCAAGTAGAAGTCAAAGACGATTTCTTAAACAAAGCAAAAGGAGAAGCTTTTATTAACTTCTTTGCCCCAGAAGTATTACTGTATGAAAACAACCCTCTATACGGAATACTGCACAACAAGGCACTTACCGAGATCTCACTCAAAAACAAAGAATTGAGTCTTGCGGCTTCACCTTTTTTCTTTGAAACCACCTCAAAGAAAAAAGGTTCATTGAATTACACGTGGAATATTAATGGAACACCTTCTCCAATCTTCAACACTGATACAACCCTATTTAGATATGACACTAACACCGAAGGGAAGTCACTCGTGAATGTACTTATTAAACATCCAACCAATCTTTTACAAGAAGCCCGAAATCAAGTAACGATTAACCTCTCAACAGAAAACTAAACACTAGAAATTATTAAAATGAAAAAGACTATATTAATTTTTATGTTTTTTTTCTCTCTTTTTAATTTTACTTATGGTCAAGTTAAATACCAAATGCTCGCCCCTCTACCTAATGCAACAGGAGGCATTGATACAGAAGTAACAATAGACGAAAATTACTTACAAACATATTTCCGCACACTCTATCGTATGGGTATCGCTCTTGCTACAGGACTTGCCGTCTTAATGATAATTATGGGTGGAATTGAATACATCACTACCGATGCGATAGGAGGGAAGGAAGAAGGGAAAGAGCGAATCAGTAATGCAATAATGGGTTTGTTATTAGCACTTAGTTCTTTTGTTATTTTAAGAACAATTGATCCAAACCTTGTTAATGTAAGTTTGGATATAAAATTAGTGGATCAGGCAGCATTTCAACAATTACTTATGTCTGAAGCATATTATGAACAAGAATTACGGACCACAAGCGAATTTCTAAATGTCACCGAAGAAGATAAAGAAAAATGGCGACAAGAACAACAACTACAAAATCTTGGAACAACTTCTCAGGGTGAAGCAATTCTTAAAAGTGCTCGAGATGCAATAAACAGAACAACCTGTAATGTTTCTGGTACTAATGGAGGAAGACTTGCCTGTGCTTATTCGGTAAATATGATTGTAGAAAATGCACTTGGCAAGCCGGTAAATAATAGCTTATCCACTGTAGATATGTACGAAAGCCTAAGAAGTGATAATAGATTTACTCTTGTCCGAGGCGGTCTTGCTTCTGCGCAACCAGGGGATATTGTCCTTTCTCCAACATCAGGAAAACAAACAGGTCATGTTGGAATTGTAAATGCACCAGGAGGAGCAACTATCATTTCAAATAGTAGTAGCCATCAGCAAATTATGCAGAACCATACCGCAACAAGCTGGCAGAGGTATTATGAGGGAACACAAGGTCTTTCTACATATATTTTTAGACCAAACTAAGTAAGTTTTCTTTGAAAAAGAATAAAAATATGAGATTATATATAGTAATGCGAAAAGTAATTCTCAGTTTAATGTTTTTGTTTTCTTTTGTAACTTTCACGTATGGTGCGGTTAATTATGAGATGCTCGCACCACTCCCAGATGTAGCAGGCTCGGCACAAACATCAGTAAAGATTGATGATAATTACTTACAAACATATTTCCGCACACTCTATCGTATGGGTATCGCTCTTGCTACAGGACTTGCCGTCTTAATGATAATTATGGGTGGAATTGAATACATCACTACCGATGCGATAGGAGGGAAGGAAGAAGGGAAAGAGCGAATCAGTAATGCAATAATGGGTTTGTTATTAGCACTTAGTTCTTTTGTTATTTTAAGAACAATTGATCCAAACCTTGTTAATGTAAGTTTGGATATAAAGTCTGTGGATCCACGAGCTTTTAATTACCTTCTTTCCAAAGAAGCAGCGTTTTATTTTGATATGAAAGAGATTGGTCCAACCACCTCAGCGAATCGTACAGGTCCAAACAACGATGTTGATGGGTACGTTGATCCAAACGACCCATTACTTAACTCAAAGTTCAAGAATGCAGAATGGAATGACGAAGTGTTAAGGCTTGTAGAAAAATATGGTTTAACAAATCTTAATCCACGTGATGCAACAGCCTTTTTCCCTGATGGTGATGCACGAAACCCACAAAACTGGGCAAATTTAATCGCGGGAATTACAGCAAAAGAATCTGGTTTTGACCCGACTTTAACTTATCCTGAAAGGAATAAAGATGGTTCACCGCGATTAAATAATGATGGTCAACAAATAATCTCAACAGGCCTTATGCAACTTTCTTATGAATCATCAAGAGGTTATGGGTTTACGGGAATCACTACTACAGACCTAAAGAATCCACAAAAAAATCTGGAAGTAGGTGTTAAAATACTTTCAGAGTTAATTGGAAAAGATGGTGTTATATCAGGAGGAACTTCTGAAGAAACATATATAGGAGGCGCAAAGTATTGGTCAACCTTACGTATAAAAAAATAAACTATGCCAAGAAAAATATTAATCATATTAAGTATTATTATAATCATTTTCCTCCTTATTTTAGGTGCTCTTTTCTTTATTACAAAAACTCCAGTACAAGAAGATGAAAGTGCTTTTACCAAAAAAGTAAGAGAGATATTTCCTTTTGGTAAACCATCTCGAGACCCAGACACTCTTTTCGAAGGGGAAGAGTCTGTATTTGAAGAGGAATCATCACCAACCTCAACAACTACTGCAACAGTATCAAAACTCAGAAAGATTCACGGAAGACCTACATCAGGATCTATTGTTTGGAAAACAAAAAACGAAGTAACTAAAGAAGAAGAGGTGCGAGTGCGTTTTGTTGATAGGGCAACAGGGCATGTTTTTGAAACAACAAAAGATTCACTTGTCACAAAAAAAATTTCAAACACCACTCTTCCAAAAACATATGAAGCCATTTTCTTGAATCCAGATTCTTTCGTAGCACGTTTTTTGGATAACACAGATACTGAACTTATCAAAACATATACAGTGACTCTAAAAAACCTCCCTCTCGTGTTAGCAAGCACCACCGCAAGTACTACAATTATACAAAATACAGATATTACAAAAGAGTCTATTGGTCTAAATCTTGATGATAATATAAAGGAAATTACCGCTTCACCGCTTCGAAACCGATTACTTTATTCTTTGTATAATGAAAATGAGAGCGGAACTTTGATAGTAGCAAACACAAACAACACAAACAAAAAGAAGATTTACGAATCGCCACTGCGTGAATGGCTTCTCTCTTGGAACAAAGAAAATGAAGCAACAATATCAACAAAACCATCTGGATATACACAAGGTTTTGCATATAATCTCAATACAAACACAGGAAATATGACAAAAATACTTGGAGGTGTATTTGGCCTTACTATTAAACCAGTAGGGGAAGGAGATTATCTCGTAGGAAGAGGAGGAAACGGTATTTCTCTTTTCAGTATCAAACAAAAAACACCTTCAACAGAACCTGTTTTTCTTGGTAATACACTACCTGAAAAATGCGTCGCATCAAAAAAAGAAACCTTTATTGTGTATTGTGCTATACCAGTCCTTATCCCAAATGGAATATACCCTGATTATTGGTATCAAGGCAGAGTAACCTTTAATGACAGTATTTGGAAAATAAATACCAACACGGCAACAACAAATCTTATTTCTATCCCAGAAAGAGATGGAGGAGAAAGTATGGATGCAATAAGCCTAGAAATTTCAGAAGATGACTCTTATCTTACTTTTATAAACAAAAAGAATCTTTCGTTTTGGGGACTTATCCTAAGTGAGACAAAAAAACCTATTTCAAGTACAGCAACAAGTACAATAAACAGTGCAACAACTACTGCCACTACTACACAAACAAGCACTTCAACAAAAACAACAAACTAAAAAACACCCTTTTGATCTGGGGTGTTTTTTTAGTTCTCTCCTGTATATCTAATCACAAGATGTCTTTCCTTTCCTTCACCAACCGATTCTGTCTTGATAAAAGGAGATCCTTCGAGAGCAGAATGAACCACCCTACGTTCGTAAGAAGTCATTGGAGGAAACTCCATATCTTTTTTGAATGATCGTGCTCGATCTGCAAGAATGTTTGCTCGAATCTTCAAGGCATCATCATTTTTGCCCCGAAGGTTATTAATATCTATCACAAATTTTGTATCTTCATCGACGTCTTTTGCAAGCATTTTTTTAGCTAGATGAGAAAAAGCATTGAATCTTTCATTATCTTTGCCTAGGAATGTTTTTTCATCCTGAGTATGTAAATCAATAACAAATACTCCTGGTTGTTTAGTTACGTTAATTTCAAGAGGTTCAAAACCAAGGAGGTCAGTAAGATTTTTTATGGTTAATTTGATTTTATGTTCCATATCAATCTATATTAATCACTAATTCCCCAAAGTCAATTACTTATTTTTAAGATTCTTCTTTACGTAGAGTTCTTGTAGTGTCATAAAGATATTTCTTGTAGACCAGTACAAAGGTAGAGCAGCAGGGAAGTTAACTGAAATAACAGCAATAATCACAGGGAATACATATTTTACCTGTGTATTGAGAGATCTTTGAAAATCATCTTTAAATGAGGCCTGACCTTCTTTTCTTGGCTCAAGTTTTGGTGTAGCCACCTTTGCTTGTATAAACTGCGTCACACCCGCCAAAAGGGCCAAGAAGAGGCTTTTTTGCGTAATATCGAGTATTCCAAGGAAGTTCATAGATACCACTTGAGGAACCTTTATAAAAGAGTACAAAATATCTGTATTAATCTCAGGTAATCCTCCTTTCAAAAACACAAAATAAAGTGCCAACAGAACAGGTATTTGAATAATCACAAGAACAATAACAGAAAAAGGGTTAATATCGTACTTTTTATATAGAGCCATCATTTGGAGTGCTTGTTGTTGTTTATCAGAAACAGTTTCTCTGATTTTCTTCATTTCAGGCTCCATTTCCTTCATCCTTATTTGTGTTCTTATGGCTTTTTTTGAAACAGAGAACAAAATCAAAGATACAAGTATAGTAAGTAGTATTACCGCCACCCCAGCATCGCCACCAGGGATTATATCAATAAGAAATACAAGACCGTTATAAATAGGATTATAAAAAAAAGTGTGAAAAATATTACTCATTTCTCTATTGTATAGGAAAAAAGCCTTTTTTCAAAGGGAATTCTACTTTATTTTATCTTTTATTCCATCAAATAACCCCAAAAGACCAACAAAATGTGTATCTAAAACGCCTTTTTTGGCAAAACAAACAATATCAAAGAAACCCTCTATCTCTGTGAGCTTTTTTCGTAAAACCTCTCTTAAAACCCTTTTAACTCGATTTCTTTCAACCGCCTTTTTAAGCTCCTTTTTTGATACTACAACCGAAAACCTGTTTAAAAATAAGGTGTTTTGTGTAAATTTAAGACCAAAAAGAGGGGATTGTATGTTTTTCCCCTCTTTTATCACTTTAATAACACTAGTTTTTGGTAGTCTAGTAACTTTCACCATATTTAAACAGTTGAGAGTTTTGCTCGCCCTTTTTGACGCTTACTTCGAAGGGTTCGAGCACTTTTAGATCTAAAACCAGCAGATTTAGCTCTTTTTCTTTTTTTAGGTTGGTATGTTTGTGACATATAGTCCATATTAACACACTTTATAAAAAGTTCAAGGTAGGTATGAAGAATTTAGAATACTAAATAAAGTATATACCTCACGTCATAGAAGGGGACACTTAGATACTTTTTGTTTTTTTATTCTTTAGTCAATATTCCTCAATCCACATCTTATATATTAAGTTATCCACCTTTTCCACAAGTTATCAACATACTTATAAACTATCCACAAGTTCTTTGTGTCTTTTTTTAAATGTATAATTGTGTATATGGAAAACAAAGATACGTTATGGCAAAGAGTATTAAGTGAAATAGAAGCCACTATCTCAAAGGCCAATTTCACCACTTGGTTCAAAGACACGTTTATCGTCAAAATAGAAGATAACATTGTGTTTATTGGTGTACCAAATACTTTTGCAAAAGACTGGCTTGGCAATAAATACCACAAATCAATTCTCAGATCTCTTCGAGATGCCGATGGGGCAGTTCGAGGGATTGAATATACAATCATCAAAAATGATCAAAAAGCAAAACAACAACTCGATGCATTTAGAATAAAAAAAGAAGAAACTGAGCTCCCTTTGTCTGATTTTTATATCAACAAGGATGATAACTTAAACCCAAGATATACGTTTGATTCATTTGTTATTGGCCCATTTAACGAGCTGGCCCATGCAGCTGCACAAGCTGTTGTAACTAAACCAGGAACATATAACCCTTTATTTTTCTATGGTGATACGGGAAGAGGGAAGACTCATCTTATTCAAGCAATAGGAAACTACTCAAAAACAAAGCATCCAGAAAAAAAAGTGTTTTATGTTTCATCAGAAAGATTTTATAGTGATCACATCAACTCAGTTCAAGATGGTACTGTTGGAACATTTAAAGAAAAATACAAAAAATATGATGTATTTATTATGGATGACATACAATTCCTTACAAAAAAAGAAAAAACTCAAGAAGAATTATTCCATTTGTTCAATTATCTTCAAGAAAACAATAAGCAAATTGTATTTTCTTCTGATCAACACCCAAACTACATTCAAGACCTTGAAGCAAGACTTAAATCTCGGTTTGTGGCCGGTATGATTGTTGATATTCCTCAACCAGACTATGAATCTCGTGCCGCCATCATCAAGAAAAAACTGGCTCAAAAAAACTTTTTTCTTTCTGAGGTAGTAATTGATTACATAGCAAGCTCACTCGAAGGAAATATTCGAGAATTAGAGGGTATTTTAAACTCAATCATCTGTCAAACCGAACTTAAAGGACAAGAACTCGATCTTAATACGATAAAACACCTGCTAAAAGATACTATAAAACCAACAAAAAACTTCTCTATAAAAGAAATCATTAAAACCGTTGCTACTTTTTACAATATAGAAGAGGATGACATATCAAACAAATCAAGAAAAAAAGAAGTGGTGAAACCAAGACAAGTCGCAATGTATATTTTGCGAGAAGATTATAATATTTCCTTTCCCTCAATTGGACAAAAGCTCGGGGGAAGAGACCACACAACAGTTATTCACTCATACGAAAAAATAAAAGAAGAATTAAAAGAAAATAACCAACTTGTTCAAGAATTAACAAAAATAAGATCATTACTGTGATAAAACTGTGGAAAAGATATGTACAACATTACCCACAACTGTGAACAACAGACACATAAGATTCAAACAAAACCAACTTATCAACAATATCTTTCTTAAGAAAAACCAAAAAACATATTAAAAACCAACATAAATAAGAGTTCTCCACTTTTCCACAAAGTAATAAATAAAAAATATGAAATTAGAAATACAAAAAGAAAAAATCCTAGAAGCAGTGAATACAACAGAGAAATTCTCAAGTAAACATATTTCTTTACCTATACTTTCTCAAATACTTTTTACTGTGGAAGGAAATAAGCTTACGATAAAGGCGACTAATTTAGATGTGGGAATAGAATATTATATAGCAGTCAAAAATGAAAAAACGGAAGAATGTTCTTTCGCTGTTTCACCACAGGCACTTAAGGCCTTTTTAACAAACGTAAATGAGAAAAATGTTTCATTTGAGTTTACTGATAATGTTTTACATATATCAGCTGGAACAAGTTTTGCAACGATTACTACTCAAGCACCAGATGATTTTCCAAATATTCCTAAAATTGAAGACGGTGAAAAGAAATATATTCCAGCAAAAATGTATGTTGATGGGGTTCAGTCTGTCTTGTATAGTGCTTCGGTTTCACTTATAAAACCAGAGTTATCAAGTATTTATATGTATCCAGAAGGAGATGAGTTGATTTTTGTGGCAACAGATTCTTTTCGTTTGGCTGAAAAGAGGTTTAAAACCCTTAAAAAAAATCTTTCAGAATTTGTTTTGTTACCATATAAAAATGCTCTTGAGGTTGCCCGAGTTCTTGAGGCAATACACGATGATGTTGAAGTTGTTTTGAATAAAAATCAAATAACCTTTAGGGCTGGAGATGTTTTTATTTCTTCAAGAGCGGTAGATGGGGTGTTTCCTGATTACAAACAAATTATTCCTAAAACATTTGGTTCTGAAGTTATGTTATTGAAAGAAGATTTACTTAAAGCTCTGAAACTTACGAGTGGTTTCTTGGATAAGTTTCAACAAGTGGTATTTGTTGTTTCACCGCAAGAGAAAAAAATTTCAATAAAAACAAAAGGAGGTGTTGATGGTGAAGCATCACAAATAGTCAAAGTAAATGGAACAGGGGAGGAAATCACTATCACATTCAACCATAAGTATATTGTTGACTGTCTTCAGTCTATAAAAAGTGAAAGTGTGCAGATAAAATTGGTTGGTAATAATAAACCTGTGATTATTACCGAAGCGAGTTCACCAAGTTTTACATACCTTGTAATGCCTATGAATAGATAGTTATGGATCTTATTGCACGTTTACTTGATAGGTTCAAACATTTAAAAGATCCTTCGCTTGAAAAGGAGGCGATTGCAAACACACTAACACTTTTTTTTAAACATAATGTTCAAAAAGAATCTATAGAGTTACGTAATGGGAATTTAAAAATAAAAAATCTACCCCCTGTACTTCGTCATGTTGTTTTTTTAAAACAAACTGAGGTACTTTCTCTTCTGCATAAAGAGCACCCACATATAACCATCAATAAGATTGTTAGTTAATGTTGAGAGTAATAGAAGTTGTTTCTTGGGAATTATCTTTAGAAGTAACAACAACTTTTAATGTGTTATCTCCAGAAATTACATTTGTTACCCTTGAGAGGTTTATCGTTGCTTCAAAAGGGTCTTTGTTGGTTGAAGTAACAAAGACTCCGTTTAAGAAGTATTCAACCTTTTCTGTTTCTTTCTCTGTGTTAATTACTACTATGGGTTTAATACGTTCTGTTTTAAGGAATGTTTGGTTATGTGTTGGGTAAGAAAAATATATTTTATTTGAAGTGATATTTGATTTATTAAATACATTTATATTGGAAACATTAAAGCCATTTTGTGCTGACCAGATTCGGATAGGGTATTCCCAATATGAATATTGAGAATCAATCCATGGATTATTTGTGATACCCCCAAGCGGATTATCTTTGTTTATCCAGTGTAAAATTGAATGAGGTTCTCCTGAAACAGTTTCAGTGTCACCTGTCTCTGTTACACTTCCTTGCCAGACACCTCGAATAACTGGGGGTACTTTTGATAGGTCCTCAGATTCTGGTTTCTCGAACTTTTCATCAGGGGTTGTTTTGAGTATCTCATCCATAAATGCTCGCCACATAGGCGCAACAACATATCCAGCCACCTTTTTATCAATTGAGCTGTTATTATTATTTCCAGCCCAAGCACCAACCGAAACACTTGGGGTGTATCCAACTATCCATGTGTCACGATAATCGTTTGTGGTACCGGTTTTAGCCGCTACATCTCTATCAGGGAAGTACATTGGACTTGTTGGACTAAATGCCGGTACTCGAGCTTGGTTATCACTTAAAACATTATTGAGGAGTAAAACTGGTTGTTTTGGGAGCACAGTAACACTTTCTTTTTTCCATTCTTCCACAATATTTCCTTTCTTGTCTTCTATTTTAATTATTCCTGTTGTCGGATTTCTTTCTCCGTTTTGAGAAAATACTGCATATGCACCTGTCATTTCAAGTAGTGTTACTTCACCACCTCCAAGTACAAGGGAAAGACCATATTGTTTTGGATCTATGATGGTAGTAATACCAAGTTTTCTTACAAGATCAATGGTGTCTTTCATACCAACGAGGTAAAACAGTTTTACTGCAGGAACATTAACTGATTGGGCGAGAGCTGACCGAAGTGTCATAGGCCCTCTGAACTTATCATCATAGTTTGAAGGCGAATAACAACCTTCTTTTTCTTCAAGGTCAGTTGGTTCACAATTTGTTGAAAACTGAGTTCTAAGATCAAACAATACTGTTTCAGGTCGATATCCTTTCTCAAAAGCTTTGAGATATATAAACGGCTTAAAAGATGAACCAGGCTGTCTTTTGGCTGTTGCAATATTGTAGTTACCATCTATGTTTTTATCAAAATAATCTCTTGAACCAACCATAGTAAGAATGTGTCCTGTTTTTGCATCAATGGCAACCAATGATGCGTTTGAAGCTTTGTATTGTTTTTCGTTTTGTATTGCAAACTTGTTTACAATTTCTTCTGCTTTCTTTTGAAGTTCAAAATCAAGTGTTGTAGTTACTCTAAGTCCTCCTTCAGCAGCCACTCTTTCTCCGTATTGTTCCTCGAGATATTCTCTAATAAACATTACGAAATGAGGTGCTTTAATACCTCCTTCTGATCCAGTTTGAAATACAACCTCTTCTTTAAGAGCGGTGTCGTATTCTTCTTTTGTAATGAATTTATTCTCAATCATTTTTTCGAGCACAAGATTCTTTCGGGCAGTGAGCTCTTCTTTATGCTTTCCATAAGGAGAAAAATACGTAGGGGCCTGGGGAAGTGCCGCAAGATACGCTGACTGCGCAAGAGTTATTTCTTTCGCTTTTTTACCAAAAAACACTTGCGCCGCCTCTTCTATTCCGTAAATCGTACCCCCGTAAGGCGCTTCGTTGAGATAAAGGTGTAAGATTTCTTCTTTTGTAAGTACTCGTTCAAGTTTAAGAGCCAAAATCATTTCTTTGATTTTTCGAGAAATTGTTTTTTCTTTTGTAAGAAGAGAGTTTTTAATTACTTGTTGAGTAATAGTTGACCCCCCTTGGCTGTATTCACCAGTAGTGATGTTAACGAGGGTTGCGCGGATAATAGAAGTTATTTTAATTCCGTGGTGAGAGTAAAATTCAGCATCTTCAATTGCAATAGCTGCTTTTTCTGCAAAATCAGGAATTTCTTCAAGGGGGATAACAGTTCTTCGCATATTTTGACCAAAGTCATACAAAAGAATTTTTCCTGTTTTATCAAATATTTTTGTAGATTGACCAAGTATTCGCTCATCAAAAGAATCAAGATCTGGGATCTTGAGTGTTGTAAACCACAAAAAAACAAAGCCACAAATAATAAGTCCAAGTGCAAGCCCGAGTATACTTAAGTGAGTTACAAAGTGTTTAATTTTTTTGAAAACCTTTGATTTACGAAGTTTTTTTAACATAACGTATGGGTTCTATTATACATAATTCTTTTCTTAACATAAATAGAGGTTTTTGGCTTAAGCCAAAAACCTCTATTTATGTTAATTTTAATTCAAAACCTATTCTTCTCCTTCCCACATATCATCTGCATCATCTATATCCATAGAAGCATCTGATTCTTCAAGATCTTCTGGTAACTCATCTTCAATAAAAGGGTCTTTATTATCGTCGTCCATTTTTTTGTATCCTCAAAAGGTTAATAATTAATACTCAATTTGTCTGAGTACTATATTTATACAAAATCTTTAAATTTATGCAACCTAATTTGGGTGTGGATATCTAAAACTCTATTCTGGTGTGAGCAAAGAAGGTGAGACCAACTGCTATTGCGTCAAATTCATCGTCATACACAATAGTTTTTTCTACTTGTACGAGGAGTGGAACCATTTTTATAATAGCAGTTTTGTCCGCTTTACCATTTCCACAAACTGCCAATTTTATTTGAGGAGGTGAAAAATGTGTTATAGGTATCTTTGCAAGGGAAGCTTCGTACATCACAACACCTTTGGCTTCAGCTACAAGCATTGCTGTTTTTTGGTTTGTGTTAAGGTACAAGTCTTCAATAGCAAGATGTGTTGGATGATACAAATCTATAATTTCACGCACTCTCTTTCCAAGAGCAAAAAGTCTTTGTTCGTGAGGAAGATCTTTGGAAGTTTTAAAACATTCAGAATGGAGCAAGATCTCTTTTGAAGATTTATCTTTCTTTTCGATTACTGCAATACCAAGTCTTTCGTATCCTGGATCAATAGCAATAATATTCATCTTATTCTACGTTAGTAAAGACTTCTTGAACTTCTTCGTTGTCTTCAAGTTCATCGACAAGTTTTTCAAGTAATACAAGGTCGTCATCAGAAAGGGGCACGGTTGTCGTTGGTGACCACTGCGTTATGTGTTTTGTGAATGCCCAACTCGCACTTCCAGGTGTTGCAAGACTCGTACCGTTTTGAGACAAAATATATTTAATTTCTTGAGCTGCTTTGTTTCTGTTTGATGTTAAAGCTTCAATAACAATAGCACATCCTCCTGGACCATAACATTCATAAGTAACTGATTCGAGTGCATCGCCCTTGTCTCCTCCTTTTTTGATTGCTCGTTCAATAACGTCTTTTGGAACATTATCTTTTTTTGCATTATCAATCGCGTTTTGAAGAGAAGAGTTTATACTCCCATTAGATTTTTTTGCTTCATTGGCGATAAGACGCGCGTGTTTAGTAAAGATTTTGCTTCTTTTTGCATCAGTTGCGCCTTTTTGTCGCTTTATTTGTGCCCATTTACTGTGTCCTGACATAGTACAGATTATAAACCAATGAATAAAAATCGCAATCCTTTAGGTTTTAAAGACTTTTTTCAATTGGAAAGGAAAGACCTAAGTGTTTATAGGCTTTTTCTGTTGCGATTCTTCCACGTGGGGTTCTTTCAATAAACCCAAGTTGCAAAAGATACGGTTCATGAAATTCTTCGATTGTAGCTTCTTCTTCTGAGAGAGAAGCGGCTAACGTACCTAACCCAACAGGCCCTCCATTAAATTTATGAATGATTGTTTCAAGAAGTTTTCTATCAGATTCAATGAGTCCAGCCGAATCAATACCCAAAAGATGTAATGCTTCTTCAACTGAAGCAGTGTTTATGTGTGTTTTTTGTACTTGAGCAAAATCACGACATCTTCGTAGAAGATAGTTTGCAGTTCGAGGAGTCATACGACTTCTTTTTGCAATAAGACTAACGGCAGAGGGTTCAATAGGGGTTTCAAGAATATCTGCTGAACGCGCAATAATTTTTCCTATCTCATCTTCGCGATAAAACTCAAGTCGATATACACCACCAGAAAACCGAGACCGAAGAGGAGATGAAATCATCGCAATCCGAGTTGTTGCAGCGATCAAAGTAAATGCCGGTAAATCTAATTGAACCGTTCGAGCACTTGGACCTTTACCGATGATGATATCAAGTACACCACTTTCAAGAGCGGGGTAGAGAACTTCCTCAATTGCTTTGTTGAGACGATGGATTTCATCAATAAATAAAATATCTCCTTTTGATAAGTTGGTAAGGATTGAAGCAAGGTCTCCTACTTTTTCTATTGCAGGGCCTGATGTGATTTTTATTTGAGCACCAGTTTCTTTTGCAATAAGATGGGCGAGAGTGGTTTTCCCAAGTCCTGGAGGACCATAAAACAAGATGTGTTCTGGAATATGATTTCTTTCTTTTGCAGCACGTAACAATACATCAAGGTTTTTTTTGATTGTTTCTTGTCCAATATACTCATTCCAAGTAGAAGGACGCAGTGTTTGATCAAACACCCGTTCACCATTTGTTTTTTTTAGAGGCTCGCTCATAGACATTAGTATAACATGACAAAAATACAAAAGAGAATCAAAGCTTGACATTAATCAAAGAGTATGCTAAGATACCAGTACGTTCGTTTCATAAGCTTCTTTGCAAAAAAACCCTCTTCAGGGTTTCTTGTTTAGTTTAATTAAAATAGTTCGAGAATATAAATCTCTAAGCGATGGTACACATTAGTGTATTTTGGTATATATGAGAGGACATTCTGGTGTGCCTTGTTGCATTTCTGGGGTTATCCTTAAATTTTTATCTTACTTTAGGTTTCGCATCAAAAGTATTGCTTAGAGATTCATATTTTTGTATCTCTAATTAACAAGAAGTATACCCCCAATCAAAAAACGACGCATCTTCCGATGCGTCGTTTTTTGATTTCTAATTTAAATTGCAATTTCAGTTAATTTTGTGCTGCTCTTCTTCCGGAAGTGAAAGAGAAAGATCAACAACGCGTTCGAGTTCATCGAGAGTTGAAAGTCCCGCGAGAATTTTTTGAATACCATCTTCTTGTAATGTGAGAATATGTTGTGATGTAGAGGCAGTAACAATTTCTCTATCTCCCGCACCCATTTCAACAGCTTCTTTTACTGCTCGGTCAATAAGAATCGCTTCATAAATACCAACCCTCCCTCGATATCCTGTGTTGTTGCAATCGCTACAACCAGTTGATGTAAATATTTCTTCTGTTTGTAACACAGTTTCACCTTTGTTTTGAATGTTTTTAATTATTGTTTCGATAAGATGTTTTTTGTCTTCTGGAATTTTTATTTTTTTTGCACAATTGGTACATACACGTCGTATAAGTCGTTGAGCAATAGTGAGGTTTACTGCAGAAGGAATGAGTTTTGGATTAATTCCTAAGTCACTTAACCGAGGGAAGGCACCAGCTGCATCATTGGTGTGAAGAGTTGAAAACACAAGGTGTCCCGTAAGTGCCGCTTGGATTGCAATATCAGCAGTTTCATTATCACGAATTTCTCCCACCATAATAACATCAGGATCTTGACGCAGAGTTGAACGCAGTCCAGAAGCGAATGTATATCCCTTATCATTTTCAACTTGAGTTTGAACAATACCAGGAAGGTGATATTCAATTGGATCTTCAATAGTGATTATCTTTACTTCAGGAGTATGTACCTTTCGCAAAAACGCATAGAGTGTTGTTGTTTTTCCACTCCCAGTCGGTCCTGTGGTGAGAATCATTCCGTTTGGTTTACTAATTTCTGTTTCAAATATTTTTAATAGTTTTTCTGGAATCCCTAAATCATCAAGAGATACTGCAATAGATTCTGGATTGAGTAGACGAAGTACAATAGACTCTCCGTATGCTCCCGGAAGAATTGAAGTACGAATCTCAATATCTTGGTTGTAGATTTTTACACTAAAACGACCGTCTTGCGCATTTTCTTTTATATTGAGTTTAAGATTTGAGAGAAGTTTGATTCGAGAAAGGAGAGGAGTATATGTCTCTTTATCAAACGTAATGACGTTTACAAGTACACCATCAAGTCGAAATCGAAGTCGAGCAAATTCTTCTTCTGGCTCTAAGTGAATATCAGAAGCCTTCGTAGCAATCGCTCCTGCAACAATAATACTAAGAATCTTTGATGTTCTGTATACTTTCTGTTCTGAGGCAGTGTCTCCAATAAGTTTTGTTACGTCAGTAATACTGCGCACTTCTTTAAGGAAGGCTTCAATTTGTTCGTTTGAGATATCAAGTGTTCCCGACTTGGTTTCTGTTGCAAACGAAAGATCTTTGTATCGCTCCCACGCTTTTGCAAGACTTTGGCGACTTGCCATAAACAAAACAACTTCATAATCCTTTTCTTTTAAGTCGTTGAGCACTCGTTCTGTTTCTGGGCGTGTTGGAGCAAAGACTGCAATACTTATTTTTTTACCAACAATCTTGAACCCAGCACAAATAGCTTCGCGCGCATCTTTTTCAGGAATTAATCTCAACGCATCAGTGTTGATTGAAACACCTGTAAGGTCGACATATCCTATACCATATTTTGTCGCTAATATTTCTGCTAACTCTTCTTCCTCTGATTGATGAAGACTGGCAGTTTGTTTTTTTTCTTTTTCTTCGTCGAAATAAACCATTTGATATAAGTATAACAGAGAAGAGAAGTATTAAGATACATTGACTTTTTTGTTTTTTTGTGTAGATTTAAAAATCTATGAAACTGATTGCTCTTTTTGTTACCGCCCTCTTTATGGGCGCTTGCTCCACACTCTCAACCCAGATCGCCTTAACTGTTCCGGTCAAGGAAATAAAAGAAGGTGATCAGATCCCCTTGGGACAACTTCTGAAAGGAGAGGAAGGTAAACCCCGAAGAACAATTTTGGGAGCTTGGTTATCCGGCGACTTAGTAGCCTTTAGGCTCTCGTCAGGATCCATAATCTTGGATTACCGAGAAACCAACAGGGGTTTAATGATACCTCTTGATTCGGTTTTGCCTGAATATAACGGGCAAAGTTTCCATTCAGTTTTAATGGACGGGAAAGTTACTCTCTGGTGGAAAAAGCCTGAGGCAGGGAAGGATTTCGAGAATGTGGTCGAGTTTGTAAAAAGTGAGGTGTAGTACCCTCACTATTTTTTTATTAAATAACAACAAAACATCAAACTACGATTGTAAAGAGAATCCTTGACTTTTTCTTACAATGGTGTATAATAGTATCTATATGCAAAGTTTAAATATCCAAAAATTTAATAAATATTCAGCTATTTTTGTAGCTCTCGTTGTTGTGTTTTTTGTTTCTGTTGTTAATGTAAAAGCACAGTCTTTTTACTCAACCCCATCATATTCAACTGGATCTTCTTACTCAACCCCATCATATAGT
>CAYLQP010000004.1:0-22744 GCA_964386665.1 uncultured Candidatus Saccharibacteria bacterium | reverse complement strand
CTGGATCTTCTTACTCAACCCCATCATATAGTTCAGGGTCATCATATCGTACCCCATCATATTCAACTGGATCTTCTTACTCAACCCCATCATATTCAACTGGATCTTCTTACTCAACCCCATCATATAGTTCAGGGTCATCATATCGTACCCCTTCTTATTCATCAGGTACTTCATTAAGTTATACTTCAGGAGCAAGCGTACCTGGATATTCATATACAAATACCAATAATAGTAGTGGTTACACAACTCAAACAACTGTGGAAGACACATATGTGTATGAAACATACGGTGGATATAGTGGTGGAAATAACGGATACTATACTGTCGCATATAACAACAATGGATACGGTGGATGTTCTGGATCAAACTGTGGAGGTGGTTGTATAAATGATTGTGGAGGCAACAGTGGATGTACATCAAACTGTGGTGGAAACAACGGTTGTACTTCGAACTGTGAAGAAGAAGTCGACCCTCTTACTGTCTCTTGTTTTGCACCTGACTCTTCAATAGAAGAAGACGAAACAGCATCATTTAGAGCGAACCCTTCAGGTGGAAACGGTAACTACACATACTCTTGGAGTGGTGATGTATCAGGATCAGGAAGAACAATCTCAAAAACATTTACAACAGAAGGTAGAAAAACTGCAACAGTAACTGTACGATCAGGTAATCAAACACGAAGCGCAACTTGTTATGTCACAGTCGTTGATTCAAACGAAGACTTAACTGGCTCTTGTGAAGCAAATGATTCTGAAATCGAAGAAGGAGAATCTGTGACATGGCGTGTAACCGCCAACGGTGGAAACGGTAACTACACATACTCTTGGAGTGGTGATGTATCAGGATCAAATCGAACAGAGACAGAAGAATACAATTCAACAGGAACAAAACGAGCAACAGTTAAAATTACTTCAGATGGAGAAAGTATTACTCGAACTTGTACTGTACGAGTTGTAGACAAGGATGAAGATAATGATAACTTGCGTGCAACCTGTGATGCTACGCCAGATGATCCTGAGGAAGGAGACACTGTAACTTGGAAAGTCAAAGTAACAGGAGGTGACGGAGATTATGAATACCGATGGAGTGGAGATGTTACAGGAGACGAAAGAACAGAAACTAAGCGTTACAATACAAGTGGCCGAAAAGAAGCAACAGTTCGAATTACTTCTGACGGACAAACGCTTCGAAAAACGTGTAGTGTCTACGTTGATAATGAAGACAATTCAAATCGAAACAGTTCTTCAAACGTCACTCTTTTCCAAGATACAACTTCGACTCCACCTGCGGGAACACTTTCTTCTGGAGTATTTCTAAGTGACCTTCCTTACACTGGAGTATCAAAGAATGTAAAGATTGCTTTATTCTTCTTTGGACTTCTTCTATGGAGTGCAGTAGTAGCTTACATTTTCTTCAAAAAGCAAGAAGAAAAAAACGGTAAAAAACTTACTCACAAAGAAATGATCGAACGCTTCAAACAACAAAACCTCGCAAACCGTAATAACGCTTAATACGGAAAGCTAATATACACAAAACACCACCTCGAAAGGGTGGTGTTTTATGTATTGACAAAACAGTATGTTATGTGCTATAATATGAGTATATAAAGTTCTTTGACACTGTTTCATTTCGTTTAATGCGCGGAAAAATTGCAGAAATTTTTCTTCAATTTTTCCGCGCATTAAATCAACCAATCTACCGCGCGGGCCAACCCAAAATGAAAACGCTGACTATACTCCTTACCCTACTCATGGGGATGAACATGAGTTTTGCCGACACCCGCACCGACTTCTATGCCAATGCCGCCGAAAAGGCAGGTAAAGCTGAGCTCGCCGCGGCCTACAAAGCCTTGGGTGCTGGCCCGGTCACTCCTGACCAGGACAAAATCCTCAGGGCTGAAGTCGCATCTTTTCGTGTCGCAGGGCACGAGGAGGACGCGAAGTTTGTGGAAGGGAAATTGGGGGCGAAAGCTATCCCGACAACCTTGCCACAACCCGAGCCGGTCAAAACGATCCACTCTAGCCTCGAAAAAGGCAGGGAGCGCGAGTTCGGTACCCCTGCTCATAGGGACAAGCTGGACTACCAGGTTGCGTTGTGGAGTGGTTTGCGGGACAAAGCCCCTGCTAACTCTGATGAAAGGGATGCATTCACCTCCTACGCTCAAGCTTACGTCTTGGCTCGAAAGGCTTATGACGGTAGCACGGTGACGGATGAGGAGAAACGGACGTACGGTCCAATTCTTGCTCATTTCGAAGCAGAGGCACGCGAGAGGGGGTTTCCAGAAAACGCAAATGCGATCAAACTCGCAATTGAGAGAGGTGGGTTTTTGCGAACCCTCGATACTCCTGCGTATTCAGCATCGGCAACACCAGCAACACCAGCACCAGCACCAGCAGCAACAGCTTCGGCTACGGTACCAGCACCAGCACCGGCAGCAACAGCTTCGGCTCCTGGAGCCAGTCCGGGGGTTTCACAACCCGACCTGGCTCAGCCGGCTTCAAAGTCGGCAGGAAAAACGGTGTTGCGGCTTAAGCCCAAAGCGGTCCCAGAGGGGACGAAATGAAACGGTGAACGGTGTGTGCCTAACGGCACACACCGAGAAAAGGGCCGGACACAGCAATGTCGTCCGGCCTTTCATCTTTTTGTATAAATCCCAGATATAGTTTTTTATGTTAAAATAAGCTTATGGAAAAGATATGTAAAAGTCTCGCTGAGGTTGAGTTATTTGCAAAAGAAGTACTTGATTTCGTTATTAAACACAAAAAGGGGGACCAAGCCTTCATACTGCGACTTGTGGGAGATTTGGGTGCAGGTAAAACGACATTTGTAAAAATATTTAGCCGTCTGCTTGGAGTGGAAGACTCGGTTTTGAGTCCAACTTTTGTTCTTCAAAAATTTTATTATACAAAGCATTCTATACTTAAACGACTTATTCATATTGATGCCTATCGGATCGAAGAGAGTGAAGAAGCAAGAATCCTTTCTCTTGATGAGCTTGCAAAAGACCCTGAAGCAATTATTTGTATTGAATGGCCAGAGAAAATCAAGGTGCATATTCCAGAAAGCGGAACAGTGCTTACCTTTACTCATATTGATCCAACAACACGCAAGATTACCCTTGATCTCTATGTCTAATGCAAAAGTAAAAAACAAAAAAACAATCGTTCTTCTCGATTCACATGCGATACTTCATCGTGCGTATCACGCGCTTCCTGACTTTGCATCAAGTCGTGGGGAACCAACAGGAGCGCTGTATGGGCTTTCGACGATGACACTACGGATTATTGAAGAGTTCAAACCAGACTTTGTCTTTGCTTGTTTTGATCTGCCAAAACCGACCTATCGACACGAAGCGTACGCGGATTACAAAGCAGGAAGAAAAAAAACTGACGATGCGCTTGTGGCTCAGATTATTCGTTCGAGGGATTTTTTTAAGGCGCTTTCGATTCCGATCTATGAAAAAGAAGGGTTTGAAGCTGATGATATGCTTGGAACGATTATTGAGAAGCTTAAAGACCAAGATGATCTAGAGATTGTAATTGCATCAGGAGATATGGATACGATGCAACTTATTATTGGCGAGAAGGTAAAAGTATTTACTTTAAAGAAGGGAATTAAAGACACTATTTTGTATGGAGAAAAAGAAGTGATAGAACGGTTTGGGTTTGCTCCGATTCATTTAACCGACTACAAGGGTCTTCGAGGTGATACGTCGGATAATATCAAAGGGATCAAAGGGATTGGGGAAAAGACGGCGGAGAGTTTGATCAAGGAATTTGGTACTATCGAAGAAATGTACAAGGTGCTTGAAAAGGGTAACCTCGAGCGATTTAAAAAAGCGGGGATGAGTCCGCGTATTATTGACCTGCTTTCAAACAACAAAGAAGAGGCAGAGTTTTCAAAAATGCTTGCAACGATTAGAAGAGATGCGCCGATTGATTTTGTCCTTCCAGAAGAGAGTTGGAGAGAACATCTTTCTTTGGTGGAGATAAAAAACTTGTTTGGTGATTTGGAGTTTAGGAGTTTGATAAAAAGAGTGGACGAAGTGTTTGGGGGAGAAGGGCTACCTGCACCAACAAGTATGTTTGCAGATGAAAAAAACATTGATCCAGTTGAATTACAAAAAACGCTTATTGGTCTTTGGCTTTTGGATTCTTCAATGACAAATGGAACACTTGAAGATATTAAACACAAAACAAAAACAGATGATTTTGCAAAAGCAAAAGAAATAATCTTAAAAGAAATTGAAGCGAAGGGATTGTTGTTTGTGTATGAGAAGATTGAACTTCCTTTGATTCCAATCATTGTGCAGATGCATAAGGTGGGGATTAAGATTGATATAAAAAAGCTCATTGCTCTGTCTAAGGAATATCACAAGACATTATCCGTGCTTGAAAAAGAGATTTGGAAACTTGCAGGAGAAGAGTTTAACATCGCGTCCCCAAAACAACTCGGTGTTATCTTGTTTGATAAACTTGGGCTCAAAGTGAAAGGACTTAAAAAAACTGCGGGAGGCGCTCGTTCAACAAAAGAAAGTGAACTTGAGAAACTCAAAGACCAGAGTCCTGTGATTGGAAATATACTTGAATATCGAGAATTGCAAAAACTTCTTTCAACGTATATCGATAATATTCCCCAGCTTTTGGACAAAGGTTCTCGGCTTCACGCAATGTTTATTCAAACAGGGACTACAACAGGACGACTTTCTTCTGAGGGACCAAATCTTCAAAACATTCCTATCAAAACAGAACTCGGAAGAAATATTCGATACTCATTTATTTCAGAAGAAGGATATTCTTTGGTTGCGCTCGACTATTCGCAGATTGAAATTCGGATTGCTGCATTTCTTTCAGGGGATACAAAGCTTATAGAGATCTTTAAAAAAGGAGAAGATGTTCATAGTGCGGTGGCAAGTGAGGTGTTTGCAGTCGGTGTTTCTGAAGTAACAAAGGAAATGAGGCGTAAGGCAAAGGTGATAAACTTCGGGATTTTGTTTGGGATGGGAGTTAATGCTCTTAAGATGAATCTTCAAAGTTCTCGAGAAGAGGCACAGAAGTTCTACGAAGATTATTTTAAAACGTTTTCTACATTGGCGGCGTATTTAGAAAAGGTGAAATCAGATACAGCGCGACTTGGATATACAACAACTTTTTTTGGACGGAGAAGGTACTTTGAGGGGATTAATTCAAAACTTCCTTTTATTCGCGCATCGGCAGAACGTATGGCAATCAACGCACCGATTCAAGGGACTCAAGCAGATATTTCAAAGCTTGCGATGGTGTATGTAAATGAATATGTAATAAAGAAAAAGAAGTCGATGGATGCGAGACTTCTTCTTCAGATACATGATGAAATGATATTTGAAGTGAAAGATGAATTTGTGAATGATTTTGCAAAGGAGGCAAAAAAACTTATGGAAAGCGTTTTATCAATTGACCAAACTAAAGGGGTGCCGATTGTTGCCAATGTGTCGGTTGGTAAAAATTGGGGGGAGATGACCTCGTTAGAATTATAAGAGATGTTGTACTTCTTTTATGACAACAAAACAGGGAAGTCACTTACAAAAGCACGTAAGCTCTTTAATGATTTGAAACAAAAGAAGCCTGATGCGACGTTTGTCGAGCTCGATGAACATAGTATTTCTATTAGTGAATTGTCAGAACTTATTGAAAGCCAAGGGTTGTTTGAAACAAAGATTGTTTGTTTCTTGAAAAATATTTCCGTAAACAAAGAAATAGAAAAAGAAATGAAACGGTTGGTAACTAGTGTTGCAGATGCTTCGTCAGTGTTTATTTGGTTAGAAACGAGTTTAAACAAAACTCCACTTGAACTTCTGGAGTCCAAAGCAACAAAGAGTTTTCTTGAAAAAGAGGTGGTAAAAGATAAAAAAGTTGAAGTAAACGTATTTAAGCTTGCGGAATATTTTGGTGCTAGAGACAAAAAAAATCTATGGAAGTTTTTTGTCGAATTAAAAAAAGAAAAAATTCCCGCTGAAGAGATACACGGTATCTTGTGGTGGCAACTGAAATCAATACTCTTAACTCTTGATGCGAAGACGGTGGAAGAAACGGGGCTTAAACCATTTGTTTTTTCAAAGGCAAAAGGGTTCGCTCGAAATTTCAAAGAAGAGGAGTTGCAACGGCTTGCTGATACGTTTGTGACAATCTATCACGAAGCTCACCGAGGAAACTGCGATTTGTATGATGAGATGGAGATGATGATTCTTTCGTTGTAGTAGACTTTTTTTGATTTTCTGGTATATTTCTATTTATTATCCGCCCGTAGCTCAGTCGGTAGAGCAGCTCCCTTTTAAGGAGATGGTCGTAGGTTCGATTCCTACCGGGCGGACACATTAGGAAGAGAAGTGGTCAAAGCCACTTCTTTTTCTTTTACAGTAATACCTTTTACAGGTTCGAGCCGAACTTGTAACTGTCTTTGTGCTTTCAACTCATTCTCAATCAATAAAAATGGATGTAGCCTGTCGATAAAGAGTTTTTTGTCTTTCAGAGTTATGTTCGAGCCAATAGTTGAAAATATTGCTCGCTTCTTCTGAAGATCATTTGTATTGAAGTGCGCTTTTGCATAAGTACAAAAATTAAATGTTCGCTCCGTGAGCTCAAGTGATTTATCATTGCTCTCTTTAGATTTTTTTAATTCCTGTTCTAATTTATCCCTTTCTTGGATTATCTCAGTCTTTAATGATCTGAATTCTTCAGGAGAATATAACTCGTGACGCATATTCTGAACAGAAGTATATTCCCGGTGCAGATTATTCAATCTGGTTTGGCAATTATTGTAAGCATCCTGTAAAGACAATCTTTCTTTTTGCTCTATGTGGACCAAATCAGTTCGCTTTAAGTCTAAATATTCTAAAGCTAATTTTAAATAATCCTCATCAATTTTTAATGAATCTAAAGTTTCATTAAATTGGCCCTCAAGTTCTTCTAGTCTCAGATATTTTTGAGCGCATCTCTTATTAGCTTTCTTAGTGCAACGGTAATATATATATTTAAGAATAGTTGGATTAATCATCTTAGAAATGTCTGTACGACACTTGGGGCAATCTGTTTTCTTTTCATAAGTAAACTTATGTTTGCAATATGTACAAATAATTTGGTTCTTTTCTTCAGCAGTAATTGCAGACGCACATTCACCACATTTCATAAGGCCAGTGAAAGCGAACTCTCGAGTTTTTGGTTGTTGTTTTCCTTTCTTACCCAAGAGAACCTGTGCTCGGGTGAATTCGGCCTCTGTAATCGTTACAGGGTGATTACCCTTGTAAAAACCAACTTCGCCAGTATCAGGATCAATCCAATTGAAATATCCATAATAGAACGGGTCGTTAAAAATTCGATACATATGACTTAATGACAATGCTTTGCCACCAAGTTTTCTTTTTAGGTTTGTCCGCATACCCCAAGTATCAGTAGCGATCTTTAAAATCTTAGAGATCGAATAAGTACCGCTCAAAAACATATCCCACATTTGTCTAACCTGATCGAATTTTTGAGGATCAACCCCAGTCTTCTTTTCTCCATTTTCAACTATATTTACATAACCTAACGCCGGGGTTGTAGGGCGCCATCCTTTGCGAACTTTCCCCATTAATCCTCTTCGCACATTTCTAGATAGTCGAATTATATAATCTGTTGCACGCCCTCCTTCCACTCCCATAAGTAAACCTGCATCATCAGGATTGAATTGTCTGTAAGGGGTTCTAATTACCCTTATAACGCCTTTCTGAAGCATCCAACGTAACCGGCCCTCATCAACAGGGTTCCGATACAACCTATCAACGTCATAACAGACTATGCCGTTAGCTTCACCTTTTTCTATTCGATTTAACATTTCATTAAATATCGGACGGCCGGGCTCTTTAGAACTTCTTTCTTCGGTAAATATGTTACTCAGATTAAGTCCTTCACTAGTAACAATTTTATTCACGGCAGTAGTCTGGTCACTAATAGAAGCAACTTGTCGCTGTGAATCTTCGCTCGATTTTCTGCAGTACGCAAAATAGGTTATGTTTTGATCTTTATTATTCATACCACTGTGTAGTTATTATCTTACCATTTTCATCAACCTCAGTGATAGACGTCATCTCGAATGAGTAAACTGGTCTTTTTAGGGATCGATTCTTCCGCTTTATTCGTATTAACTTTTTATACTCTTTTTCTGCGATATCTAGAAAATAAAAATGTTCTAATAGATGTTTCATCAGCAATTTCTTTTTTTTCGTTAAGAATGCACCGCAATTTCTACATCTGATATTTCCCAAATCATCCACACCAGGATAACAAGTGTATTTTCCACAATTCATGGCAATTTTTATTAATTAGTAATTTAATTTTGCCACTTTGCCACCTTTATTAACCCAAGAGGAAAACCAAGATTGGCAAAATGGCAACATATTTATAATTAGCTTCAAAAGATTTTATCTTCTATGCACGAGTCACTAGTTTTAGGTTCATTTGGGTTTGTTGGTAGAATAAAAAAGTCTTCTCGACCATGTTTCTCTGAAGTAATGAACCCACCCTTTCGAAGTTCATTGAGTGCCAAACGTGTGTTTTTTTGGCCAATTCTCTTATCCTTACTTAAAACCATAAGAATTTCTTTGGTTGTTTTTCCACCGTTTTCAAGTAATTCAACAATAGCTTCAGACGCCAGCGCCTTTTTTGTGTCATCTTCTTCAATTTCTCCTTCATACTTAAGGATTGTAGAGGTCTGACCATTATTATTAAAAGTATCGGTCAGTGATAATTTAAAAGGCTTAACCGCTATCCCTAGACGATTCTTCCGTTGATACACGTATATTTGACCAGTATCTTCATTTGTTTTAATCATTAATAAAACCTCAACACTCGCCACTTTGTCCTGACTCCCAAAAAGATGCTCTTTTTGTGGCACCTTTGTCTCAAAGTGGGATGGTTTCCGATTGTGCTCGAGAAATATAATTGATATTCCCTGATTCTTATATTTTTTAAATCTATCAAGAAATATTCTGATTTCCTCAGCCTTTTCTTCTTTAATTCCTCCTGCTACCGATCGAAACGTATCAATAATTACTGTAGAAATTTCATTATGCTTTATTAAGAAATCTATATTACCCATATCATCATCACCTGTAGGATCCGTTTCTTTTAAATCTAAATCATGAGTCAAAAAGTGAAGTTTAAATTTTGAACTCTGTAAATTAAGTTGCTTACCCCGTCGTTGAAGCTCACTTTCCGCCATTTCTCCATTTATATATAAAACATTACCACCAACAGTTTTAAATTCCGGATGGCCCAAAAAATCCTTTTCTTGAACAATCGCATTTGCGATCTCCATGGCTAACCAGCTTTTCCCCTCACCTGAAATTGATGCAAGAAAAACAAGCCCTTCGTATGGTATGAGATTATTAATCCGCCAACGTTGAGGAGGAAAGTTCTTTTTTTCTAAATCTTCCCACAGGACTGGTCTTGGAAAATCATCCGGTGGTAAACCTTTATCATCTTCCCATTCATTTGGAGCAAATACTGCTGTTCTGTTTTCCATGGTTTTATTTTTTAGTAATTGGCTGATAAATTTTTTCTATTAATGTTATAAGGTTTTTGAAATATAAAAGTGCCTCAGAATCAGGGATTTGTTTTCCTGTTTTCTTTTGGTACAAATCCTTAAACTTTTGTAGATATATTTCTTGGTTACCCATAATGAAAATGCCCAATTTTGAGAACTAACTGCGCCGGCAATCAGTCCTCAAAACTGGGTACTTTCCGGCGAAGCAAAATAAAACTGGTACATCTACCAGAGATTGTAAAATAAAGAGCACCTATCTGTCGTAAGTTATAAAGAGTGACTTAAAAAAAACTTTTATCGAATAATTTGCTTATTTTTAAATAGTTTTTTGATTTTTTTCTTGAATGAGGAAATAATGGTTTTTACATTACCCATATCCATTTTAAATTTTTGAGCGATCTCATCATCACTAAAGCCCCTCTGTTTTAATTTATAAATATCGTAATCTCTTTTATGGTAACTCCAGATTTTTGATTTTTTTCTTGAAGGGACATTGAAAAGTTTCTGGGCCTTTTTGTAAGCATTTTCTAAATCATCAATGCGTGTTTCTGGTGTTATATGTATAGCAATTGTTTCTTCTAAAAAAATCTCAGTATACTCATCAGGTCCGTACTCCAACCTAATGGCTTCAGGGTCAAATTTATTATCTTTCTTATTATAAATAACTAAATTAAATAAAAAATCAAACCAAGCTAAGTGCAGATTGTACTTATCGATTATGTTTGCAATTTCTCCGCATACATAGTCTTCATCTTTTCCAGTATTTATTTCTTTCTTAATTCGTTTTAAATCTGTCTGAAAATCAGGATCATTAAGTAGGCAAGTGACTTCTTGTTTCGCTAAGCGGCTGTCTTTTCTGGGTATTAAAATCGTTTGGCGCATGTTGCCATAATAATCAAATTGTTATACATTATCAATACAACTAAATATGAATGACCTAACCCTATAAACAATCTGTTTGCAGGTATGGTCGAAAATCGCGTTCAACATAAAAAACCCGTTATTAGGGCGTTGAACGCGTTATGCGGAGAAATCTGCATAGAGACTGAAAGGTCTTCCTATTAGCGGGCTTTTTGCGTTAAAAACATGTCATTATTAAAACCACCACCATTTAATTTAAAAAAATTTTTACTAAATCTATCTCCTTATTTAATATTATTTATTGGATTTCCATTACTCGCCAAATTAGATTCCGGACTAACGATTATTGCAGTACTTGTTAGTCTGTTTGTCGTTTTCTGTTTAGTTCTTCAAATTCAAGAAGAAGGGCTGAAAAAAATCTTACGTTATATAGGCATGTGCATTTTGGTTCTTGGTGTACCAGTCGGTATCAGTACATATTTCTTAATGTTATTTAGCTTTGATTCTAAACATCCCGATTTTTACTTCTGGCTCATAGCTATTCCATACTGGGTAGTACTTTTCAAAATTCATAAATACCTGCAAAATAAAAAAATTAATAAAGACCCGTCAATGCAATCTTCGACGGATAGTCTAGTCATTGAACAAAAAAAGAAAATTCTTCTGATTGATAACGACCTGTTTTTAACATCGATGTATGCGCTTAAGCTTAAGAAGCGAGGAGCGGAAGTAACGGTATTTAACGACACTGCTGGCGATATTGTTCAAAGAGTACTTGAAGTAAAACCTGACTTAATTAGCCTTAATGTCGTTATCCATGATAGCAGTGGATTTGCGGTGGCAAAGATGCTTAGGGCGGACGAACGAACCCGAAACATACCATTTGTTTTTCTAACTCTTCAAAGTCGAAACTCAGATATAGGTATGGGAAGAAAATTAGGAGCCCGCGCTTATATCAAAAAGACCTATAATGACCCTGCAGGAATTATTGAAATATTACTTTTTTGTTGTAAAACAGATTATCCGGAAAGATTTAAGGTATTTTGAGTTCAAATTTTCAACGAAACATTATCATCGCTGCGCATTTGACACAATCCATACCCTTCAGCTATGCTGTTGTTCTGATCTAGTTATACACTGTGCTTTAATGGCAGGTTTACACTGGATTAGGTAAACTTAAATAAAGCAAAACATCCCTCAGGGGGATGCTTGCTTGTAAGGTTGCTTACATTTGTTCGAAAACCGTTCTTGCTTTGCAGGGGCGGTTTTCTTTTTCCCTGAGTATATAATACTTATTTACTTCCTTTACCTGTACCGTGACCTGGGAGCGGAAGTCGTTCAACTGTTGAACTCTTCTTTTCTCGGGCATCCTTTAGTTTCTCAAACTTTCCGTATTTGTCTCGGCCAGCGAGACGCGATTCTTTTTCTGCCATTTCCTTGGTTTTTTACACCTGTTTATTTACTATGTTTTCGATCTTACACGACCTTCAGTAAGATGCTTACGACCGGTGCCGTAATAGGGTAACCCTGTGGTGACTAACTGGCACTCAGGTAAAACGAAAAACCTCATCCTTAATATTCGGACTTCGTGTTTCGAGAATGATTCAGTGGACAGCATTCTGGGAGTTACCCCTCAAGTTTTTATCTTGGGAAAGTTTCCTTCCCCAAAATGCTTACCACTAAATCTTTCAAAAAACATTTTGTTCGAATGCTGTCCTCTTTTCATTGCTTCACTTTGTACTCGAAAAGATAAGTACACTACTATTATAAATCTTAGGTTCTAAAAATCAACGAAATTATCCATTGACACTATCCAATAAAAGTTTTTATTTTCATCTGGGTTATGCATACGAATGGGAATAACCGGTTATATGGGACTCCAAAACCTTTTTCGGGGGTATATCCCTTTTTAAAAACTAGTTTATAATTGGTATGTAAGTTTCGTGGTTTTCTTTGAACCAGGTTCTAACAGCCTCAATCAATCTGGACAATTAAGGAGTTCACGGATTAATTGTTCGCCCGAGCAAGCTGTCTGCACAGCTTGCGTGTAGGAATCGAAAGATTGGTGATGTTTTGAAATCTTTACTTAAAGTTTCAAAACCACCAATCACGCGCGGTAAGCGAGATATCCGCCTGAGCGAGCCATAAAAATGGCTCGCGTGTAGGAATCGAACGGTTTTTGCATTGAGTCTGCACCAGCAGACGAAGCAAAAACCGGTGCCCAGAAAAACTTTTTGACTGGAAAAAGTTTTTCGAGGGAGATTTCCTACCGGGCCGAGCTATCAATACGGCTCTCATCTAGGAATTTTATAAAATGTATCAACATATCCTTATCCTCCAAAACATCCGTTCTACCCATAACGTTGGGTCGATTTTTCGTACCGCAGATGCGTGTGGAATCCAAAAAATATTTCTTGTGGGTTACACGCCCGCACCCATTGATCAATTTAACCGGCCTATAAAAGAAATAGCAAAAACTGCTCTTGGAGCAGAAAAAAACATACCCTATGAAAAAACCAAAAGTTTTTCTTCACTTATTAAAAAGCTTAAAAAAGAAGGGTATACCATTATTGCAATCGAACAATCAGAAAACTCGGTTGATTACAAAAAGGTCAAATTAACAAAAAATCAAAAAGTAGCTTTTGTGCTTGGTGAAGAGGTGAAGGGGCTTACAAAAAAAGAACTTGCACTTTGTGATGTTGTTACAGAGATTCCAATGAAAGGGAAGAAAGAGTCTCTTAATGTTTCGGTGGCTGCGGGGGTGGCGTTGTTTCGAATATTACATATTTAGATTTGATGTGTATTACAGAAGTGGGCATTTCTACTACCGATCTTTTTGCGCACAATGATTCCTTTGCACCCTTTTTTGGAACAAGGTGAGTTGGTTCTTCGGTATGCAAGATGAGATTCTTGAAACACTCCTGCTTCACCGAGTATATTTCTATAATCACTTGTTGAATCACCTCCGAAATCAATTCCTTTTTGAAGGGTTGCTTTCAAAGCGTCAAAGATTGCTTTTAACTCTTTGTTAGTTAACGAGGAAACTATTCTTTCGGGATGGATATGTGCACGAAAAAGAATTTCGTCACTATAGATGTTGCCAATACCTACAATAATACTTGGATCTAAGAGCACTTGTTTTATCTTGCCTTTAGGACGTAAAAGTATTCGTTCTTTAAAAATGTCTAATGTAAAACTACTATCAAGAGGCTCTGGTCCAAGGTCTTTGAGATGAAGAGAAGTATCTAAATCTTTTTTATGTATAAGGGTAACTTTTGCGAATTTGCGCAAATCAGAAAACGCGAGACACTGTCCATTTGAAAGGGTAAACACAAGCCGAATAAATCGACTTGCATTGTTTGCAAGGGAACTTTTCTTATCTGTAGGAACCCAGGTGGTTTTTGTTTGTGTATAAGTTCCATAAAGAAAGTGCCCAGTCATCTTCATATGAGCAAGAATAATGTAGTCGTTGGAAAGAAAAATCAGAATATTTTTTGCGCGTCTCTTTGTATGGAGAATCGTTTGGTTCAAAACAATTTGTTTGAACTGTTTAAAATACACAGGGTCTTTGATGTTATCTTTGCCTTTGTGGTGAGGGCTCTTATAAGATGTCCAGACATCTGTTATAGTGAGTCCTTTTGTATATTGGTTTAATCCATCGACAGTTGTTTGTACTTCTGGAAGTTCGGGCATATGTTTTGCTTTTACGTGTGAGTAGATATTTTTTTAGAGCAAACTATTTTCCTAGTTGCTTGAGAGCATATTTGATTTTTTCGGACACAGAAAGATCTGTTGGAATTTCTTTGAGTGCTTCTCGGGCATCACTATGGCTGTATCCAAGGGCTTTGAGTGCTTCGAGTACGTCAACGTCGTCTTTGAGAGCGGTTCCTGTATATTCGTCAGATTTGAATTTACCTTTCAGTTCCAAAACAATCTTTTCTGCGTTTTTCTTGCTTATACCAGACACCTTCGTAAGGTGAGCTGTTTCACCCGTTGTGATTGCTTGTTCGAGTGCACCAAGACTTGCAACACTAAGAATATTGAGAGCGCTTTTTGGACCGATTCCTGAAACGGTAAGAAGAAGTTCAAAAAAATCAAGTTCTTGTTTTGAATCAAAACCATAGAGATCGAGCACGTCTTCTCGAACAACTGTATAGGTCCATATTGAAGTTTTTTGTCCCATTTCCGCTTTGTTAAGCGCTTCGATGGTAGGGGTTACTTTGTAACCAACTCCATTACAGTCGATAACAATAATTTTGAGGTTTTTGTAGATAGTTGTTCCAGTGAGATGTGAAATCATAGAGATATTGTAACAGAAAAGGCCGAAAGGAAAAGCGGGTCGGTTGAGGGGGGTAACACGATTGGTCGTAAATTTTCATACACCTTTGTTTCCACACAATTTCCGACATAAATTGCGTTTGGACCACGATTTGCCAAAAATGCTATTATCTGTTAATATACGTTTCATATGCCAATAACAAAATCAGCTAAAAAAGCACTACGAGTTTCTGACAAAAAACGAGTATTTAACCTCCGACGAAAGAAAGGAGTTGAAACTGCGGTAAAAGAACTCAAAAAACTTGTTAAAGATAAGAAAATAAAAGAAGCAGAAGCGGTTTTGCCAAAGGTCTACAAAGCAATAGACAAAGCGGCAAAAGGAAACACTATCACAAAAAATACTGCTTCTCGAAAGAAATCAAGAATCAGTGCACTCATAAAAAGAAGTAAATAACACTAGACCCCGAAAGGGGTTTTGTGTTAATCTAGATTTGTTTGCCCCTGTAGTTAAATGGATATAACTGCGTGAGCTTGGGGTAGGGACCCAAGTGCAAGACCGGAGCGCGACGGCGCGAGATAGGCGAAAAGCTTTGAGTGTCGGCGGAGACTTCGAAAGATTTTTCAGCAGAAAAATACTTTTGACCTTCTAAGCCGTTTGCAAATGTAGTTTAAAAAATAAAATATTTGCCCCTGTAGTTAAATGGATATAACTGCGGACTTCTAAGCCGTTATTCTTGGTTCGATTCCAAGCGGGGGCACCATACGAAAAAAGACTGAACTGCTTCAGTCTTTTTTCGTATGGTGCCGGGCGCAGGTGTATTTTTTGTACCAACAAAAAAAACCGAGCCGGGGTTGCGGAAATTCGTGAGTGACTGACGAACGAATTATCTGTGACCACTATATATGCGCTTTTTTACATTTTGTGCCAGGCGCAACTATGTTTTTTTACTAGAAAAAAACAAGTGAGCCGGGGTCGTGAAAATTATGATTCGACGGAATCATAATTATTTGTGACCACAGATAAGAATCAAGACTGAACTGCTTCAGTCTTTTTTCGCATGGTGCCGAGCGCAGGTATATCTTTGACCACAAATACCAAAAAACTTTAAATATGCTAAAGTATGAAAATGAAAAATTCAATCCTTGTTGCTGAAGAATATTTTAAACTTGCCAACAAAGCCGCTTTATCTGAAATGAGAGATTTGTTATCAGATACGGCAACATATAGCTCATCAGAACTTGGTGTGTATTTTAAGCCGGATCAGATTCTGGAAATGATGCAAAGTTTCTTTAAAGAATTTAGACATTTGAATTGGAATATAAATGAAATCAAAGAAATCAGGCTAGGTGTTGTTGAAATTGATTTTTTGTTCAATGGACTTACAGTTGAAGGAAATACTGTTATACGTCTAGGTACAGAATATATTGTGGTTAATGAAGGAAAAATCGAGCATATTGAAGTAAGGTTTAAGTAAACCTTACAACCCCATCCGTCTCATAATCCGATGAAAAAGAGGTTCATCCATATGTTCTTCTTTGAGTACGTGAAGAAGGTAATCACGAATGTGATGAGGATCTGCCATTGATTCTGTAATAGGAATGATAAAGAGTCTATGAAGACTTTTTTTTGTTTTGATGAGAAGTTCTGGGGCAATAGAAATATGTGTATCTACCCAAAATGTATCGAGCTCCTTATATACATAGAGTTTGTTGTTTATCATAAGTCCCTTTGGAGTGAGCTTGTATTCAACAATTTCAGGGGGACGGTTGGCAAGCATCATCGTCATTGCTCCAGCAATAAGAATGAATATTCCAAAAAGAAAGTTATCAAAAATAATTGCAACAACCGCAGTACATACTGAGGTTATTCCGACAGCCCAAAACCAATCAACACTTTTTTCGGTGTGATGATATTCGTATCCAAGCCATCTGATAGAGTTTTCTTCCATTGAATGTATGTTTAAATTATATCACCAGTTAAATAAAAGTAGCAAACAAAAATCACGCGCCGTGAGGCGCGTGATTTTGTGAAACTAATCTAGTTTCGAGATCGAGGTTCCATTGGGCGAGCGATGTTGACGACGATTTTTCGTCCATCAAGATCTTGTCCGTTCCAGTCTGCGATTGCCTTGTCAGCTTCAGAAGCTTCAGACATTTCAACAAAACCGAATCCCTTTGATCTACCACTATCTCTATCGTTGATAATCTTTGCTGATACAACATTTCCAGATCGTGCAAAAGCCTCTTTAAGACTTTCATCTGTTGTGCTGTAAGAAAGATTTCCAACAAAAAGTTTTTTATCTTGCATTGGTTTTCATTTTTTCTAAACAACTTCGACCAATCCTACGCTCCACCTTTATTAAAATTTAGCTTTTGGATTAACGTAAATAGAAACACTTACGTGTCAAAAATATATCATATAAGATAGTTTCTTTCAAATTGGGTTTGTGAGCATAAGTGAGGGTTAAGAAACTTGGTTGTAGCTCGAATTGCTTTTTAGTACTATAAGCAGTATGGATAGTAAACCTGTTGAGATTGAACAAAGCTGGAAGCGGGAGCTTGAAAGTGAGTTTAAAAAACCTTACTTTAGAGAGCTTCGGGTTTTTGTAAAAGGAGCATATCAAACAAAAAAAGTTTTTCCAGCTCCCAAAGATATGTTTAGTGCTTTTGATTTGTGTCCTTTTAATAAAGTTCGTGTGGTGGTCTTGGGACAAGACCCTTACCACGGGTACGGGCAAGCAAACGGACTTGCCTTTGGGGTAGGGCACACGAGTGTGTTGCCTCCTTCGCTTAAAAACATTTTTAAGGAAATTCAGGATGATCTGGGAATAAGTCCACTTCCAAATGGTGATTTATCGAGATGGGCGACTCAAGGAGTGTTATTGCTTAATTCAACTCTTACGGTTGAAGAAGGAAAACCTGGATCTCATCAAAACCGAGGGTGGGAAGAATTTACGGATGCGGTTATAAAAGCAGTTTCAGAAAAAAAAGAACACCTTGTCTTTATACTTTGGGGGAACTATGCTCGGCAGAAAGGGAAGTATATTGATCGAGACAAACACCTTGTACTTGAGTCTGCTCATCCATCACCGTTTTCGGCATACAGTGGATTTTTCGGTTCAAAGCCATTTAGCAAAGCTAATGCGTATTTAAAGCAGTTGGGATTAGGTGAGGTTGATTGGAGGTGAGCTTACGATATAATGTGAATATTAATTATTTAATAAAAAAATATGAAAGGAAATTATGTTGACGGATTTTTGTTGGTAGTAAAAAAAGATCGTTTGGCAGAGTATAAAAAAATTGCAACATTTGCAGCTAAGACGTGGATGAAATACGGGGCACTTCAATATGTGGAAACATATGGAGATGATATGGCGCCTGATTGGTGCAAAGTTCCATTTCCAAAAGTGGCTAAAGCGAAGGATGATGAAGTGGTTGTGTTTTCTTGGATTATGTTTAAGTCAAAAAGTCACCGAGATGCTGTAAACAAAAAAGTAATGAATGATGAGCAGATGGCAAAAACATGTGATCCAAAAAATCCTCCTTTTGATATGAAACGAATGTCTTACGGTGGGTTTAAGGTGTTAGTGCAAAATAAGTAGTACCTAATCTTACAAAGAAGAAAAATACCTTCTGCGGAGGAGGAGAGATTCGGTCACCTCGAAATCTTTCCAGTCGAAAGATTTCTTCTCGACCCCGGAATTTCGATTTTGTGTGCTCACAAAATATCGAAATTCCTTTCGAATTCCACGCGTAAGCTATGAAGATAGCTTACTCTCCTCTCGCAAAGTAAAAGCCCGCACTTATCGTGCGAGCTAAACTTTGCGGAGGAGGAGAGATTCGAACTCTCGGACCCCGTTAAGAGTCTACAGTTTTCAAGACTGCCGCCTTCAACCTCTCAGCCACTCCTCCGTTTGTTAATTAAATTAACTAAGACGCATTCTAGCAGAAAAGGTTTTTTTTCACAAATTTTGGTATACTCGAGGTATGAAACTTATAGGAGTCGATTTTGGGTCAAAACGAGTGGGGATTGCTGTTGCAGATACGCAAACGCAAATGGCTTTTCCGAAGGAGGTCCTACAAAGAAATGCAGATTTTTTTGAAGTTTTCAAAAAAATCTGCATTTCAGAAGAAGCTCAAATAGTGGTACTTGGAGAGAGTAAAAACTTCAATATGGAAGACAATCATATTATGAAGGAAATTTTGAAATTCAAAAAAGATATAGAAGACATCCTGCATCTTCAGGTTATATTACATCCGGAGTTTATGACCTCACTTCAAGCAACCCATACTCAGGGTGAAAACAAGATGCTCGATGCATCGGCCGCAACGATTATTTTACAAAGTTATTTAGATAAGATTAAATAGAATATATGGACACACAACCAAAAGAACAACAAGAAGAAGTTGAAATGTTGCCAAAAAAGATCTCTTATGATGAATTCAAAAAAGTAGAGGTAAGGGCAGGGGAGATACTTTCTGTTTCAAAAGTGGACGGAAGTGAAAAGTTACTAAAACTTTCAGTTGATTTTAATGAAGAAAAAGGACCACGGCAAATTGTTTCTGGTATTGCAAAATATTTTGAGGACGAACAAGTTCTTGTAGGGAAGAAGTGTATGTTTGTTACAAATCTTGAACCACGTGCTCTTATGGGGCTTGAAAGTGATGGGATGCTCTTTGCGGTCGGAGGCAAAGAAGGCAACCCCTTCAATCTACTTGAAGTTTCAAAAGAAACTCAAAACGGAACTCTTGCATCATAAATTTTGAAAAACCAAAGCAAGTTGTGATATTATTGAGTGATAATGATATCTAAAAAATTTTTTACATTATTTCCAACTCCGCGATTTTTAAAGTTTTCGTATGTTGGTTTTGAAATCTGTTCTGATCGGGTTCGATATGCAGAGATTTTGAACAAGGATGGTAAAGGTATCGGACTTGGTCGTCATGGGGAACAAGTATTTACTCCAGGGGATGATATATTTTCTAACCAATCTCTTAAGAATGTGCTCACCGAAATTGCAAAAAAAGAGAAAATTACACATATCAAAGCAACTCTACCAGAAGAATCTAATTACATTTTCACCCTTAATGTTGAGGGAGAGGATATTGAGGCTGTGCGTAACTTTATCGAGTTTCGACTTGAAGAAAATGTCCCTATTTCAGGGGCAGATGCTTTGTTTGATGCGTATCTGCTTCCATCACAAGAGGATCAAAAACGAGCGGTAGTTTCTGTGGTCTCAAGAGAAATTGTTGAAAAATATATTAACTTGTTTAAGGAATGTAATTTAACACCTGTGGCATTTATGGCCGAAGCGAGTTCGCTTTCTCGTTCTGTAATTAAAAAACACGATCTTTCCACAAATCTCCTTGTATATCTTTCGAAAAACAAAACTGTATTTTCAGTAGTGAACCAAGGATATGTACAATTTAGTTCAACACTTGGGGTGGGTAGTTCTCTTATGACTTCCGCCTTAAAAAAATATTTTGAAGTTTCTGACGAGGAAGCCCTTAAGATGAAAAAGGAAAAGGGGTTTGTTGACAAAGACAACAAGGATGTAATGTCTGCTCTTGTGAATGCTGTTTCTGTGCTTCGAGATGAAATCCAAAGAGTTGAACTGTATTGGCGAACACATCACGATAAGACGTCAGTTGCACCTATTGAACGAGTTGTTCTGCTAGGAGACGATGCGTCGATCCCTGGGTTTGCTGAATATTTGTCAGTGAGCTTGAAAACAAAGGTAGAAATGGGCAATGTCTGGGAGAACTTTGAAAAATACAAAACGGAAGTGCCTCCTCTTCATTTTGATGATTCGCTTTCTTTTGGTGCTTGTATTGGACTTTCACTTACTTCACTATAATTATGTTTACACTTTTACCTGAAGAATATAAAAAAGAGATGATTGGAAAATACCGAAGAAGAGTATTTATTACCTTAATGATCGGTACGGTTTTTGTATTAGTATTTTCTCTTTTGTTACAATTTTCAACATATATGACCGTGCGTGCCGAGCATAATAAGCTTGATATAGAGTTGAAGACACTACAGGCCCAGATTGTTCATAACAACGAAATGGCAATTGGAATCAACATAAGTGATCTCAATTTTGATCTCAATTTACTTTCTTCTACCACCCCTTCTACATTATCTGCTATTAACAGTGCTTTTTCATATGTTGTTGACGGGGTGAATGTTTCAAAAGTTGAATATTCTTCTTCAGGGGGTTCGCAATTTAACTTGAACTTAAGTGGAAAAGCAAAACGAAGGATTGATTTGAGTTTATTTAACAAAAGTTTGAAGCTTGAAAAAATGTTTAAAAAGATTGATTTACCAATCGAAAGTCTTGCAAAAGAAGCTGACGTTGATTTCAATATAAAGATTGATGGATCATATGAATAAATTTAAACTAAAAAATAAATATCTTTTGTTTATACTTTTGGCTGTAGTAGGGGTTTTGGCTGTAGTTCATATATTTATGTTCCGACATACTGTTGCACTTGCAACTAAGTCTCAGACATTGCAAGCAGATATTGTTGAGCTCACTGAAAAAAATAATCAGATTCAGTCACTACAAAACAATATTAGTGAAATATTGGATGATTATAATAAACTTCAAAAACTTTTTATTGAAAAAGAGGGTGTGATTGACCTCATACAATTTATTGAAACTATTTCTACAAAAGCAGGGGTGACGCTCAAGGTTGATAAGGTAACTAAGCAAGAATTTCGCCCTATTTATCCTACCAAAGAAATTGTTTTAATCGATGTAATTTCAACGGGAACTAAGTCAGATATGCTTCAGTTTTTAGAAACGATAGAACATCTTCCATATAAAGTAAGTATTAAAAACGTTGCATTACAACAATTAGATAAAGAAACCAGATTAGTTTGGGAGTTACGAACTACACTTTCTTTTATTAAGATTAAATAATATGGAAGAAAAAACAAAGAAATCATTTTTTAAAAAAATACATTTATCAAACTTGCGATATAGGTTTGGTTTTGATGCTGATGCGGATTGGCTTTTTTTGAGTATTGTTTGTACTTTCTTTTTTGTTGCAATATCAATATTTAATATTGTTTTTTTCTTTCATATCACAAAAAAAGTTGATCAGACTCCAGCTCAAGCTCAAAAGGCAACCCAGATTATTGATCGAGAAAAAATTACCGAAGTGTTGCGTATGTATACACAAAAAGAAGAAGTTTTTTTAAAGAATGTAGGAAACAAAACTCATATTGACGAAAAGACTCCGTCTACGATAGAGTAAGTTTACCCCCCCCTTTTTTTTGCCGTTCAATGGATACCTGTCCGCCATTGCTACGCACTAGGCGTTGGCAGGCGGGGGACATGAAGTGATGGAGTGTTGATGAGAATAATAAATATCCCCTTGTCGTTCAATGGATAGGACATGAGTTTGCGGAATTCAAAATCTAGGTTCGATTCCTAGCAGGGGGACAAAAATAACGAGCAAAATGTTGAATATATTTTGCGACTATAATTTTGTACCCTTAGGCAGGAATCGAACGGTTTTTGCAATGAGTGAGAGTATGAACGAAGCAAAAACCGGTGCCCAGAAATTTTTGAGTGACTGACGAGAAAATTTCGAGGGAGATTCCTAGCAGGGGGACAATTAAGGAGTAGGGCGGATTAATTTTCCCCCTGAAAAAGGTGTACTTACCGTGTAACGGTCGATTCTGGAATTTAAGATTAGTACAAAAACTTCGAGGAATATATATCCTGCCAAAATTATTTATAAGAACAGAAAAGCTGTCCAATTTTTGTTAGCAAATCAGGATTTTGATCTTCACCTCCAGTTCTATGACTACAATCAGATTTAAGGATTAAAAATAAAATAAGAATGAGTATAAAAAATATAAATATAATTTTTTTCATATGTATATATTATCAAAATTAGGACTTAGTCTCAAATGTTGTGTTGGCGATAAGACACTAAATATTTAATTATTCTAACTAGTAGTTTTGCTCTAATACCTCTCAATGTTTTTTTGTTTTTTGATTAACTAGGATTCGATCCTTACAGGATC
>CAYLQP010000003.1:0-100667 GCA_964386665.1 uncultured Candidatus Saccharibacteria bacterium | reverse complement strand
AACCCGGATTACAGCCTTGAAAAGGCCGTGTCCTAACCGTTAGACGATAAGGCCATAAATATTCTATTGTTTCTCCTTTACTTTACTCTTCTTACACAATACCGTGTCCTAACCGTTATGCCACAAGGGCACTTCTTGTTTTCTAACTCACTTTGTTCGTAAGAAAACAATGTTGGACGATAAGGCCATAATATTTAGTTGTCTTCTTGTTTCTGGTTCTTTTTCAAGAACCTTGTTCAAGAAATATATCAGATTTCTTAAAAAAGTGCAAAACTTTTCTAAAATGGCTTGAAAGTGTCTTTGCTCTCAAAGAAGTATCTATTGTATAGTTGTTTTTTGCATTTGTTTTAGTTATTTGAGATGATATTATGTTTATATGACACGATTAAGCAAAAACCTAGATTTTTTAACTCAAAAAGAAGCAACACTTAAGCTTGTTGAAAGAGAAGTTTCTCAAGGAATCAATCTTTTGAACGATATTAGACAACCTATTATTACTTTTTTTGGATCTCATAAAACAGAAGAAGGGACTCCTTATTATGAACACGCATATGATACTGCGTTGCAACTTGGACGACTTGGATATGCAATTCTTACTGGAGGGGGTCCTGGAATTATGGCTGCTGCCAACAAAGGAGGTGTTGATGCTTCGGTGCCGTCAATTGGATTTAAGGCAGGGTTAATTCAAAATGAAGAATCAGATCCTGATAATTTGACTGAAAGTTATGCGTTCAACTTTTTGTTTACTCGAAGATTTTTTCTTGGTATCAAGAGCGAAGCGCTTGTGATTTATCCTGGGGCATTTGGGACATTTAACGAAATGTTTGAATACCTGACTCTTATCCAAACAGGACTTGTTGATCGAGTGCCTGTTGTGTGTGTTGGAAAAGAGTTTTGGGAAGGACTTTTTGATTGGTTTAAATCTTCACCGATGAGAGAGGGATACTTTGTTGACAACAAAGATGATCTTGGACTTATAAAGATTGTTGATACTGTTGAAGAAGTACTCGAAGCTGTGAAATAGCTTTGAGGGCGATTAGCTCAGTTGGTAGAGCGCAACATTGACGTTGTTGATGTCAGAGGTTCGAATCCTCTATCGCCCACAAAATTACAAAAGTAATTTTTGTAAGATAACCATGATTAACAATAAGCATACAACCTCTTGGTCTAGTTTTGTTTAGGGACAAAAAGCCTCTGCTTTTTAATCGTTAACCTAAACTTAACAATGAATAAAACAATTTATATTTTGCTTACGGTCTATTTGACTGCACTTTTTGCTTCCAATACTCTAGGACTCAAGTTGATGCCATTTGTATTTGGAACTCATTTATCAGTAGCTATTTTCTTTTTTCCTATCATCTTTTTGCTTACCGATATTGTTGGGGAAGTATACGGAAGAGACGTTTCAAAGCTCTTTGTTCGTATGGGATTTATCGCAACTGCATTATTTACGGTCTTTAACCTGATTGCAAACATTGTGCCATTTGAATCTGGGTTTTATCTTGAAGATTCGTATAGAGAGGTGTTTGGACTGTCATTTCGGTTTGCACTCGCGTCTCTTGTGGCGTTTTGGGTTGGGGAATACCAAGATGTGTTTGCCTTCTTCTATTTCAAAACAAAGCTTCAGGGTCGCTTCTTCTTACTGCGTTCCTTTTTGTCGAATATATGGAGCCAGCTTATCGATAGTGTTGTGTGGTTTGCAATCGCATATATCGGAGTAATGCCTCTTAAGACAATTTTGCTTACAATGATCCCTTGGTGGATATGTAAGGTACTTATGGGTGTGTTTTATAGTCCACTTACACTTCCAGTTATCAGATTCTTACATAAAACAAAATATGCAAATTAAACCCATTAAAACAAGAATCTTTAAAGAAAGTGAAGACCTCTTTTCTTTTGTCTTGGAACACATAAAAAAGATAGAAGAAAAAAGTGTCTTGGTGATAACATCAAAAATTGTCGCCTTAAGTGAAGGAAGAACTCGGATAGTGAAAAACAAAAAAGAGAAAGAAAAGATTATAAAAGAAGAAAGCCAATTTGCCATAAAGACAAAGTGGGCGTGGCTTACCATAAAGGATGATATTGTAATGGCTTCCGCTGGAATAGATGAATCAAACGCAAATGGTAAGTTGATTCTTCTTCCAAAAAATAGTTTTGAAACTGCACGTGAATTACATAAAAAGCTAAGAAAGGTCTATAAAATAAAAAAACTTGGAATCATCATTACTGATAGTCGAACAGAACCACTTCGTTCTGGGGTGACAGGGAAATCGGTTGGATATGCTGGATTTCAAGGTATAAAAAGTTATGTGGGAAAGAAGGATATATTTGGAAGACTATTTCATTTTTCAAAGGTGAGTGTGGCAGATAGTTTGGCAAGTGGGGCGGTGTTTGATATGGGCGAGGGAAATGAACGTAAACCTTTGTGTATTATTGAAGACACAAACATATGTTTTACAAATCGACATATAAATCCAAAAGAGACTACAATCCCACTTAAAGATGATATGTACGCACCTCTTTTTCGACAAAAAATCCGTCTCAAGAAGAAATAAAAAAACCCGAGGCTTCTTAGGTATGCAGTGGAATTTCCACTATCTTTTTCTTATACTAGTGTTTTGCAAAATGCTAGTATATATTAAAAGTGATGGTGTGTAATGAATATGATTAGTTTGAAGATTTTTGTAATTTTTTATTGATACTTAAAAGCATATACAAAAATCCCCGCAAGATCTCTTGGGATTTTCCAGAGGTCTTTGTAAGTCACATATCTTGCTCCAACACCTCTCACGTCTTCTATTCCAACTAGTTTCATCGCAAGTTCGCTTCGAAATACGTGGTAGTAAGACGTAACCACTGTGACACTTTGCCAGTTGTTTTGTGTGAGAAGTGTCTTTGTATTGAGAGCGGTTGCATAAGAGTTGATTCCTTCGTTGTCTATGCTGATTGAGGTTTCTGGCACTCCTTTTTGTACGAGATAATTTGCCATTGCAGTCCCTTCAGGAAAACCTTCCTTACCAGTTCCTCCACTTACCAGTATGTAAGGTGCGCAACCTTTTTGCCACGCATCAAAGGATCTATCAACTCGTGCTTTGAGGACAGGGGAGAGTGTGCCATCTGGATAGACTTTGTTACCAAGTACTACAAGCAAGTCACTTTGGTCTGTCTTACAAGAAGAAAAAAGTCCATAAAAAGAAATGAAGGAAACCAGAATCAAAAAAACTATTAAAAATATTTTAATAGTTTTTTTGATAAGAGACCGCATGTGGTGTGAATACGTTATCTTGTATGAAGGAAGTTGTAGATATCTTCGAGAGCCTTCACTGCGTCTCCTGCGGCAATGTTGTTTTGGTGGTAGAGTCCATCGGTGCAATCTCCAGCAGCCCAAATACCAGCTGTTTTTGACATTTGGGTCTTTGGGTCAACAACAACTTGTCCAACAGGATTTCGCTCAACTACGTCTTTTGCATAGTCGGTATTTGGTAATAATCCTATTTCTACAAAGATTCCTGTTACAGGGAGTTCAATGGTTTCTTCACCTCTTTTGACTGCAAGTGTTCCGACAAATTTTTCTCCTTTTACTTCAAGAAGTTCAACAGGGGCGAGTGCTTTGACATTGTCTTTGGCGAGAACTTTTTCAACTGTTACTTCATCTGCTCGGTATTTTTCACTTCGATTGACTATTGTCACACTCTTACAATACGCAGAAAGTTGAGCAGCAGTTTCAAATGCTGCATTTCCTCCACCGATTACTGCAACATCTGCTCCTGCATAGAGTGGTCCGTCACACGTTGCACAGTAAGTAAGTCCTTTGTGTTCAAATATATCTGCACCCTTTATATCAAGTTTTCGTCTGTTTGATCCAGTTGCGATAAGTACTGTTTTTGTATTAAATGTTCCATCTGATGTTTCTACATTAAATGTTCCATCTTCTTGTTTTGAAATGTTTTTGGCACGAAGTCCTGTCTTGATGGTTACATCATCTCCGGCATATGCTTTGAGGTGTGCTTCAAGACTCTTGGCGAGATCTGCCCCTGAGATAGATACTGTTCCAATCCAGTTATGAATATCGGGAGAAACAATACTTTGGTTATCAAAAGATTCAGTGATAAAGAGTGTTTTAATTTTTTTGCGGGCAGCGTATACTCCCGCAGATACTCCTGCAGGTCCACCACCGATTATTGTTAGTTCGTATTGCATAGTTTTTGTAATTAGGCGCTAGAGAACTGTTAGCAAATAAACAAAATCTAAACTCTAGCTAGCGCCTAGAGCCTAAAAGCCAATAACTACTTCAACTTACTTCGTCTAAGGAACGCAGGAACTGCACTCCAATCGTCTTCGTCAGGAGCTTCTGTGTTGTCGATAGTTTGCTCTACTACTTGTTCTTCTCGTGTTGGCATTGAGTTAAATATTCGGCCTTTGTCTTGAGTTACTGGAGTTGATTCAAAGAGGCTTTTCTTTTGGTTTTGTTCTGGGAATCCTGCTGCAACAACGGTTACTTTTACTTCACCTTTTTTGAGTTTTTCATCGTTAACAGTTCCAAAGATAATTTTGGCGTTTGGATCAACTGATTCGGTAACAATCTTTGCGGCGTCTTGAATTTCAAACATTGTGAGATCGTCTCGTCCAGCGATAGAGAAGAGAACACCTTTTGCTCCGTGAATTGAAAGGTCGATAAGAGGGGAGTTGATAGCTGCTTTTGCTGCTTCTTCAGCTCGTTTTTCTCCACTTGCTGTTCCAATACCCATAAGTGCGCTTCCAGCGTTTTCAAGAACTGCTCTGATGTCAGCAAAGTCGATGTTTCCAATTGTTCCTGGGGTTGTAATGAGATCTGAGATTCCTTCTACAGCTTGTTTAAGGATTTCATCACACATTGTAAAGGCGAGGTGAGCAGGAGTTTCTTTTGAAATTGCAGAAAGAAGTTTGTCGTTTGGAACAATGATAATTGCATCTACTGATTTTCGAAGTTCCTCGATTCCTGCTTCAGCAAGTTTCATTCGTTGTGGTCCTTCAAATGAGAACGGTTTTGTTACCACTGCAATTGTAAGCACTCCGAGTTCTTTTGCGGTCTTTGCAACAACTGGTGCTGCACCTGTTCCTGTTCCTCCTCCTTCTCCTCCAGCGATAAATACCATATCAGCACCTTTGATTGCTTCTTGGATCTCTTCTTTTGTTTCTTCTGCTGCACGTTTACCGATTTCTGGATTCATACCAGCACCCAATCCTTTTGTAAGGTTTTTTCCAATGTGAATTCGTTTTTTTGCGAGAGAATGATGAAGGTCTTGAGCGTCAGTATTTACTGCAATAAAATCAATACCCTTGATCTTTGAATTGATCATATGGTTGAGTGCATTTTTACCGGATCCTCCAACTCCAACAACTTTGATCCGTGCGAATGTTTCTACTTCTGGCTTGATTTGTGGCATATATTTCTCTTTTTATAACAATAGTAAGTTCTACAATACTATCAAAAAAGCCCTGATAAAACAAACAAAAAATAGCTTATTGGTTTGATGCAAAATAGATTGAGACTACTTGTCAAATAAACGTAGTAATAGCCCCTTACGGAAGGATTTTTTTGATCCAGGCCCAGATGTTGTTTTTTGCACTATACATCACATTTCTCATTCCGTATAGGTTTATCGTACTGCGAGAATCATTATCTTCGGTTCCAAGAACACAGAGTCCGTAAGCAACTGACCATGTTCCATCCTTGAGTCCAATCTTGCTATCTCCTTCAAATTTGATTCCAATTTTTTTTGCAGAAAGTTTAAGATTGGCTTTTGCGATTTCTTCAATCGTGTTGATGCACGCGGTACCTCCGGTAATGTTTACTCCAGCGGGTAAGAGTCCATTTCTTCCGATTTTTTTGAGATGGACTTCAACAAGTTCGAATACATCTCCAAGTCGAGCGGAAACAATTTCTTCAATCTTTTTTCGTGGGTAAGGTACTGTTTCCGGACGAGCTTGTTTGACTCGTTCTGCGTCTTCGATAGAAATTTTGAGTCCCAGTGCAATGTCGTGTGTTATATCTGTTCCACCGATTGGAAGCACTTCAAGTGAGATAGGGTATCCGTTTTCGAACACAGTTGTTGTCGTTGTTTCGCTCCCAATATTGAGAAGAAGACACCCAGCCATTTGTTGGTTTTTTGATAGGGTAACAAGACTGGTGGCAAGAGGAGAGGCGAGTACGTCTTCAACTCCAATATGACAAATACCGAGCGCATCAACAATATCACGGATATGTTGTGATAATGCAGTAATAAAAAGCATTCGTACTTCGAGCTTTGAACCCTTAAGTCCGAGTACTCTTCCAAGCACTACTTTGCCATCAAGTTTGTATTGAAGAGGGATTGCATGGATGATTTCTTTGTTAAGTAAAAATTGTGGAGGGATATCCGTTTCGCACTGTTCGCTTAGTTTTTTTATATCACTTGTTGTGACTTCTGAATCTTTGTCTCCAAGCAAAAGGGTAGAAGAAAACACAGCGCTTGTAAGTCCAATACCTCCAATAGCTACATAGGCTTTTGTGATTTTGTATCCAGATGTTTTTTCTGCTTGAAGAAGCGCTTGTTTTATTGAAAGAGTTGCTTCTTCGATATTGACGATATATCCACGATGAACACCTTTGGACTCTTGCAAGCCATACCCGATTACTTTTGGTTTTGTTTTTTGATCGGAAGTAGATTCGGTGACGATTACTTTAATGTAAGCGCTTCCAATATCGATTCCAACTGAAATGTTTTGTGCCACTATTTTATGAAAGAAGAAATTATACGTTGAATGTTTTTCGAACTTTTTTTTCTTCTCTCTCCATTATAGCGCTATGATCCATTCCTTTCAAATGGAAAAGTCCATGAATGAACAAAAACATAAAATAATTTTTTTCTGTTCGTCCAAATTCTTTTGCTTTTTTGACAGCTGCAGTTGGATTGATAAATATTTCTCCAGACGTATCGTCGATTGAGAAACTCAAAATATCAGTTGCATACTCTTTTTGACGATACGTTTTGTTTAGTTTTTTTGCAAGCTTATCTCCAACAAATACAAGACTAAGATCATAAGCTTCTCCAAGTACTGTTTCTTTGATGCTCCGAAAAACAGCACCATTAATCCGTGGTGCTGTTTTCGTTTTGTAGGTTATCTTGAATGTGTCACAAGAGTCCTTCATATCGTAGAATTATTTTCTTTTTAGAAGTTCAATCGGTTTTCCGAGTTTGAGGTATTCTTCTATTTTCTCTCTCTTTTTGATGACTTTGAGTGTGTTTTTCTTCTTTACGTAATCAGATTTTGATCGTTCTTGATATCGAATTCCTCGAACTCGTCTGAGAACTCCTGATTCTTGCACACGCTTAGTAAATCGGCGAATAATGCTTGTATTGTTTTCGTTTTGGTTTTTGTCTACGGCTACATTTAACATAGATGATATCTTATCATACTCACCTTTATTTGACAAATACGAGGTGGTTGGAGTGTGGGGTACCCGGGCCTGCCAAGGCCTGATGCGTAGTTGATGGTGGGTAAATGGTATATAAGAATATAGGGAAAACAACAAAAAACAGCCGCGGCCAGAGGCCGCGGCTGTTTTTATTCTATTTCAACTTCTTTAAATACTGGGGTAGTTCAGAAATCAAGATGGTCTCTTGGCATCTCGTTTCGAGGTTTCGTACTACTACTGAGTTTTCAATTGCTTCTTTTTGTCCCATTATGATGATATAAGGAATTCCCATTTTTTCTGCTGAGAGGAGTTGAGCACTCAGTTTATCTTTTGAGAGTGATTGTTCAACGGGGATTTTGGCAAGGCGTAACATCTCGATAAGTGCAAGACTTTTGAGTTTTGCATCAAATCCAAATTGAATAAAGAAGAATTTTGGTTTTACTTTCTTTTCGGTTTTTTGTGGCAATTTAGTTACAAAGTGTGGGTGAATATAGATTGATACTCCAATAGCAGGAATTTCTCGTTTACCCCAAATCTTTTTTGCGAGATGGTTGTAACGTTCACCTATAGCTACTATAGAAGTTGTACCGTTTTTCTTTGTACTATAAATTTCAAAAATAGTATCTGTACAGTAGCTGCGACTTCCGATGAGTGAGTGGTTGATAGAGTAGGCAATATCGAGTGATTCAAGATATTCAAGAACCTCTTTGAAATGTGATCGACTTGATTCTGAAAGATACGTGAGAGATTTGGGTGCCTTCTGTTGTATTTCAATACAGGTGGCATGGTTACAAGAAAAGAGGTTATAGATATCTTTTTTTATGAGTTCTTTGCAGGTCTTGTTGAGTTTACTTGACTCTTTTTTTACAAAAGTTGAAAGTTCTTTTGCAAATTTTATACTCGCATCTTTGTCTCCAATAGTGTTGATTTCAACGTTGAATGTTTCACCTGGATAACGGTCTTTGAGGATGACGAGTGTCGTTTCGATAATTGTTGCATCACTGATACTTTTGTTTGATCCGATAATTTCAAGATTGAAACTTTCTTCATCGGTATGTTCCTTAATATGGGGATTGCCTTTAAGAGGTCCTGTGTAGCATGCGGTGAGTGGTTGAGGCATATCGATATATTTTTTTGTCAGAAAATGACGAAGGAGGGAAATCTTTTCTTCAAGATACCCAGAAAATCGGTGTGTCTTTTCTTTGAATGGATGAAGGATTTTGAGATGAGATTCGTGAAATTTTTTTGCGTGATTGATGTCTTCCTTTTCAATTAGTGTTTCAGGGAGAGGAGAGAATCCATAATGAGATGCAATTGTGACCGCCTTTTCTATTTCTGGGGAAATTTTCTTTCCTTTTTCTTTTGGTTTGTTTGGCATAGTTATATTGATTGTTCTAATGCTCCTGGCCATATGTCTATCTTTGTAAATGGATAGAGTCTCATAAATGCGCGTCCAGAAATATTTTCTTTTGGAAGAATACCCCATACTCGTGAATCCGAACTCACTGCACGGTTATCTCCCATTACGAAGTATTCATCTGCCTTTAATGTGAGATTTGATTCTGATTCGCCTAGAGAAGATGCGTATGGTTGTTCAAGCGTGACACCTTCTGGAAATGCTTCGTTGATAATGGTGACTTCATTTTTTTTGACAATGACCGTTTCACCGGGAAGTCCGATAACGCGTTTGATGTAGTATGTTTTTTCATTGATAGGAGGGTGGAATACAATAACATCTCCACGAGAAGGGGCTTTGAAGTGGTACGTTAGTTTATCAACTATGAGATAATCTTTGTTTTCAAATGTTGGAAACATTGAGTTGCCGATAACAATAAATGTTCGTCCGACAAAAGTTTGGATTGGAATGACGATTACTGCAACAAAAAATATTATTTCTATTAGTTCTCTAAAAAAACTTTTTTGTTTTGTTACAGTTTCTTTTTGTTCCATTTGTTACCGTATGATATTATAGTGATGCTTATTGACGCAAGCTAATAAAAATTTTTTAATTATATGAGTTACATATTTGTCGGACTTGGAAATCCTGGAGAAGAATATATTGGTACAAGACATAACATTGGTGCAGATGTGTTGCTGGCGTGTGCAAAAAAACAAAATGCACAATGGAAAAGTGATAAGGTGTTACAGGCACTTAAAACAAAATTAGAAATTGGAGGAAAACAGATTCAATGTTTGTTCCCGCAAACATTTATGAATCTTTCAGGAAAGACAGTTTCAGCACTTAAGGTTAATCCAAAAAAACTTGATGAGCTCGTTGTACTTCATGATGATATTGATTTACCTGTTGGAGCAATCAAGATTGTTTGTAATCGTGGGAGTGGGGGACACAAAGGGGTTGAATCAATTAAAAAAGCTTTGAAATCAGAAGGATTTATTCGGATTCGGATTGGGGTATGTCCTGTGACACCTACAGGCAAGCTCAAGAAGCCAGATATGAAAGAAAATCCAGATTTTATTATAAGTGGATTTAAGAAGAGTGAAGAAGAGGAAATAAAAAAAGTAACCAAAAAGATTTTTGAAGTAATGGAAGTGATTGTAAGTCTAGGGAGAGTGAAGGCAGAGAACAGATTTAATTAGATTGAATCTGGAATGTAGATTGTTGAATGTAAGAGAATAAAACAAAAAAGCCGCGCCCGGAGGGCGCGGCTTTTTTGTTTTAACTACAATCTAAAAACTCTTTTCTACTTCTTGTCTCCTTGAAATGACAATGCCATTTTTTGATCTTTTGGATCAAAGAGAGTGATCTTGAATGAGTAACTCTTTCCAAGTTCTAGACTTCCTCGAAGCTTATCTTCGTTTCCAAAGTCAGAAATATGAACAAGTCCTGCAACTCCTTCTTCGATAGAAGCAAGCGCTCCGTGTCGATTGAATTTGATTACAACACCTTGTACTACATCATCTTTTTTGTATTTCTTTGAAGCTTCAACCCAAGGATTGTCTTTGAGGGCTTTGATAGAAAGAGAGATTTTACCATCTTTTACTTCAATTACTTTTACTTTTACTTTGTCTCCAACTTTGAAGAGTGCTCGTGGATCTTCAACAAGTCCCCAGTCGATTTCTGAAATGTGAACAAGTCCTTCAAGTCCTTCTTCAACCTTAACAAACACTCCGAAGTCAACGATACCAGTTACTTCACCATTCATTACATCTCCTACATTGTATTTGTTAACAACTTTTTCTCGCTCTTTTTCTCCTTGGTTCTTTTCAGAGAAGATGAGTTTTCCTGTTTTTGGATCTGCTCCGATGATACATACTGCGAGCTTTTCACTCAGAAGTTTTCGAAGTTCATCAAGAATTCGGTCTTTGTCACCGTCCATTACTCGTGGGTAGTGTTCACTCTTAAGTTGACTTGCAGGAAGAAATCCTTGAATTCCTTGCCAGTTCATAATGAGTCCTCCTTTGTTTGCTTCTGTTGGAGCGATTTCAAAGACTTTCTTTTCTTTGATTGCTTTTTCAGCTTCACTCCATACAAGTGCTTGTTTTGCTTCTTTGAGTGAAAGTTCGATGTAACCTTCTTTACTCTTGTTATCAACAATCTTTGCTGCAACAGTATCTCCAATATTTATCTTTCGGATGATATCTCGAACAGCGATGTATTCTCGTCCAAAGATAATTCCAGTTCCAAACGGTCGAAGGTCGATATATACCGCTCCTCGTTCGATTGCAACAACAGGTCCTTCTACAAGATCTCCCATAGAAGGAGGGGTTGCAGAATCAGCGAGCACTTTATCCATTACTGGATTTTGCTTTGCAATTTCTTCACTAATAATTTCTTCTTCTGCGGTTAATGCAGAAGCACTTTTTGCTTTTGTCATTTTTTGATAAATGGTTTTGTTGTAGTTCGTCTGAATTTCTCATAATACAGGCGGAAGAATCCAACCCATAAGCAACTTCACAAGACGAGGTTAATACAACAAAACGGCTATTAAATGAACAGGGATACTATACCACAAGATCCTGAGTTTACAAAACTAGGTTTAAATTGAAAATCATTTCGTCTGTGATACAATGTTTCCTATGATTATTACATCAAACGGACATCATTCTATTAAGCTTCAAACAGGGGATACGGTTTTTGCTGTAAATCCCATTTCTAAAGAGTCATCTCTCAAATCAAGTAAGTTTGGTGCAGATGTTGCTTTGGTTTCTATTAACCATCCAGACTTCAACGGGGCATCAGATATGACCTTCGGTGAAAAGGTGCCTTTTGTGATCAATACTCCAGGTGAGTTTGAGGTGAAAGGGACTTTTATCAAAGGATTTCTGTCGGGTTCTACATATGATGATGGAGAATATGTTAATACGGTTTTTTCAGTCACTATGGATGGACTTCATATTTGTATTCTCGGAGCAATTAGTGATACAAAACTAAGTGATGAAGCATCTGAATCACTTACGGATATTGATATTCTTTTTGTACCTCTTTCAAAAGATATGCTCAGAAGTAACGATGCTCACAAGCTTGCGGTATCTCTTGAGCCTCATATGATTATTCCTCTTGGAGACGAAGAAGAAATAAAGCTTTTTGTAAAAGAAGCGGGGGGAAAGAAGCCAGAAGAACTTGAAAAGCTTACTCTCAAGAAAAAAGACGTAGAAGGTAAAGTTGCTGAGATCGTACTTCTTACAAACTAAACCAAGAACCTGATGTTTTCAAAGTTACGAGAAAAAGATGATAGTTTCAAAAAGAGTGTTGCTATATTCTTTGCTGGATTTTTTTCGATGGGACTTTTGGTAGTATGGGTACAACAAAACTTTTTTGAGACAAAAGCAGTTGCAACTGAAACAAAAGAGAAAGGAAGTGCTTTTTTTAGTCAGTTTGGTGAACAGATGTCAGGGGCGTTTGTTGGGTTTAAACATATTGTTGGTGAAGTCAAAGATTTTACTTCTGCCATTATTACAAATACCGACATCTTAAAAGAAGAAAAGAAATCTGATACAATAGTTCCTGCTTCGACAACAGATACAGTACACACATCATCACATAACTAAATATTTAGAAATTAATTAATCATACAATGGCAAAAAACCCTAAAAAACAAGAATCTCCAGTTCCGGAAGAAAAACCAGCACATATCAATGTTGTGCCACGAAGTCTTGTTTCCGAAATGCGTGAAAGTTACATTGACTATGCAATGTCAGTGATTACTGATCGTGCACTTCCTGATATTCGTGATGGGCTTAAGCCAGTACACCGAAGAATCTTGTACACTATGTATGAACTTGGACTAAATCCTGGGGGGAAGACTCGAAAAAGTGCAAAGATCATTGGAGACGTAACAGGTAACTATCACCCACACGGAACTGTCGCGGCATATGAAGCACTTGTGAAGCTTGCCCAAGATTTCACGATGCGATATCCACTTGCAATCGGTCAAGGAAACTTCGGATCAATCGATGGTGACCCTCCAGCGGCAGACAGATATACAGAAGCAAAAATGTCTAAAGTGTCTCTTGAGATGCTTCGAGATATTGAAAAAGATTCTGTTGATTGGCAACCAAACTATGAAAACACACGAAAAGAACCAAAGGTACTTCCAGCGGCTCTTCCTAACTTGCTTTTGAATGGAACGCTTGGAATTGCAGTTGGAATGGCAACAAACATTCCTCCTCATAACCTTGGAGAGCTTATTGATGCGACTGTGCATTTGGTAGATAACAAAGACGCAACAACAGAGGACCTTCTTCAGTTTATTAAGGCACCAGACTTTCCAACAGGTGGAATTATTTTTGGTAAAAAAGATTTAGTTCAAGCTTATACAACAGGACGAGGTGGAGTAGTAGTGCGAGGAGAGGCAGAGATTGTTGAAGATAAAGCAGGGTATTCAACTATTATTGTGAGCTCTATTCCGTTTCGAGTAAACAAGGCGGAACTCATTATGTCGATTGCAGATCTTGTTCGAGACAAGAAACTTGAAGGTATCAAAGACTTGCGAGATGAATCAACAAAAGATATTCGTATTGTTATTGAACTTAAAAAAGGTGCCTACGCTCAAAATGTACTTAACTTTTTGTATAAACATACTAGACTTGAAGAACCATTTCACTTTAACCTTGTAGCCCTTGTAGATGGGGTTCCTCAAACACTTGGACTCAAAAGTTTCCTTGAAGAGTTTGTAAAACACAGAAAAGATGTTATCAAAAGAAGAACAGAATTTGATCTTGCAAAAGCACTTGATCGAGAACATATTCTTGCTGGACTTAAAAAAGCGTTAGATCATATTGATGAGATTATTAAACTTATCAAAAAATCAAAAACAGTAGATGAAGCAAGAGCAGGACTTATAAAAGAGTTTAAGTTTTCAGAACGACAGGCAAACGCAATTCTTGAAATGCGACTCCAAAAACTCGCGGGTCTTGAACGAAAGAAAATCGAAGACGAACTCGATGCTATTCGAGAGCTTATTAAGGACCTTAGAGATATCCTCGAAAACCCAAAACGAATTCCAAAAATCATCAAAGACGAGCTGGTTGCTATTCGAGAAAAATTTGCTGACGAAAGACGTACAAAGGTGTTTGCACACGAGGCGAAATCGTTTTCAATTGAAGATGTGATTCCCGATGAAGAAAGCGTACTTGTGTACACATCAGGAGGCTACATCAAACGAACTCATCCCGATGAATTCAAAAAACAAAAACGTGGTGGAGTTGGTGTGATTGATATTGATACAAAAGAAGAGGATTTCATTACTCACTTGATTACTACTACAAATCATTCAGAATTACTTTTCTTTACTGACAAAGGTAAGGTATATCAAATTAAGATGTATGAAATTCCAGAAGGAAAACGAGCAACTAGAGGAAAGTCGATTATGAATTTCCTTGCAATTCAAAATGACGAAAAAATTACTTCAATTCTACCGATGCCAAAAGATGTAAAGAAGGGAAGTGATCTTTCACTCTTCTTGGTGACAAAACAAGGAACAGGTAAACGAGTTGCAGCAGAAAGTTTCCATGATGTGCGCCGCAGTGGAATTATCGCGATTGGACTTGATAAAGGTGATGAGCTTGTTTCAGCATCTTTTGTGACAAAAGACGATACGGTGATGCTTGTTTCAAGTGATGGTCAATCAATCCGATTTGAAGCAGGAGAAGTAAGAGAGATGGGAAGAAACGCAGGAGGTGTACGAGTAATGAAACTAAGTAAAGGGGGAAGTGTTGTCGGAGCTGATTGTATCAAAAAAGGAATAAAAGACGCAGAGGTGTTTGTGATGTCTTCAAATGGATATGGTAAAAAAACATCAGTATCTGAATACAAGATTCAAGGACGAGGAGGTTCAGGAGTGAAATGTGTTAAGACTACTACAAAAACAGGTAACCTTATTGCTGCAAAAATTGTATACCCAGAAATTGAAGAGGTAATTGCTATCTCAAAGAAAAGTCAGGTAATACGATGTGGTCTCACAGAGATTCCTTCACTTGGAAGAGATACACAGGGAGTGCGGATTATGAAACTTCGGGAAGGAGATTCACTTGCTTCACTGATTTGTTTATAAAAAGTAGGTTTTGATTCTGTTTTAAAATTTTAAAATAAAAATGCCGTGTTTTTTGTTTGACTATTGGTCAAACAAAAAACACGGCATTTTTATTTATTCTCTTTTCATTATATAATTGAAGGTACATATTTTATGTTCTTAAATCCAAAACAAATTATAGCTCACACACACATTTCACCTGGAATGTATATCGGAGTTTTTGAGGCATATGAATCTTTTTTTCCTCTTGAGATAGCTCGAACCCTTCGTGATGATGGTAAGTTATTTTGTATTGGAAGTAATAAAGACTTATTAAAAAAGATATTTAATGATATTACCGCACAAGCGTTACATACTGTCGAGATTTTGTCAGGTAATATCGAAACATACAATGGAACTCCTCTTCGAGACGGATCACTTGATCTTGTGGTGATGGCAAATGTGTTTTTTACCATTGAACAGAAGCAACAAACTATCAAGGAAGCTTTTCGTTTGTTAAAAAAAGGAGGAAGAGTGCTATTTGTTGAGTGGCTTGATTCGTTTGGAGGTATTGGTCCAAAGTCAGAACATATTGTATTTCAATCTGATGCAATCAAATTATTTGAAGCAGAATCATTTGAGTTGCAAAAAGAGATTGATGCACATCGATATCATTATGCGCTCATATTTAAAAAAGTGTAAAACTCGCTTTCTATTTTGGATACTCTCGTATAAAATAGAAAGAACCTATTTCAAAAATAATGAAATCAGAAAACATACAAATCATAGTCACTGGAGTATTTATTTTTTTTGCTGTTGTCGGGGTGATTTTGTTTTCTGTTTCAAGTACTAAAAAAGGTGCTGTAGAAAACCCTCGTGTTGTTATTTGGGGACTTATCGAAAAAAATAAATTCACTCCAATAGTAGAAGAAGCGAACATTGGAGCTCCAGGAACAACCAATCTTGAATACGTTGAGAAGCAAAGCGAAGAAGAACTTGAACAAGATTTGGTTACTGCACTTCTCGATAAATCAGGTATTCCTGACGGCCTTATTATTCCTGATAGATTGTTGATGAAACTTCAAAAGCGCCTCACACTTATTTCTTGGACTGCTGTTTCAGAGCGAACACTCAAAGATACGTATAGTGAAGCTGGTGAAATATTTTTTGCACCGTCAGGTACTTATGCAATACCGTTTTTGATTGATCCGTTGGTGTTGTATTGGAACAGAGATATGTTTAATTCAAAACTGATTACAAAGACTCCAGAAACTTGGGAAGAGCTCACAAAGCTTGTGCCTATATTTACTGAAAAAAAAGAAGATAAGAGTATCGCAAAAAATGCTATTGCACTTGGGGAATATCAAAACATTCCACGTGCAAAAGAAATTATTGGTGCTATGACACTTCAATCAGGAGGCAAAATAGTCCTTCAAAAAGAAAATAAATTTCAAGAAGATGTTCTCGAAACTCTTACTGGACTTGAAGTAAGTCCACTTCAAACAGTGCTTACATACTTCACGGAGTTTGCTGATCCGGCCTCTCCTTTGTTTAGTTGGTCAAGAGCTTTGCCAGATGCGCTTACTATGTTTTTGGGATCAGATAGTGCGATGTATATTGGTTTTGGATCAGAAGCTGCGACACTCCGGTCAAAAAATCCAAACCTTAACCTTGATATTGCATTTCTCCCACAAGCAACCGGAGCAGCTAAGAAAGTTACTTTTGGTAATGTGTATGGAATCGCAATTGTTGATGCATCACCAAACAAAGCTGCAATGCTTAATACCGCTTTTGTTCTTACAAACACTACTTTTCAAGAAAAGTTCTCTGATGTAAACAAAATGGCACCAGTCCGTCGTGATATGCTTGCTAACCCACCTGGAAGTGGGGTACTTGATGTGGTCTGGAAATCAGCATTATGGTCAAAGTCTTGGCTTGATCCTGATTATGCTACTACCGCAAATTTATTTAAGAGTATGATAGAATCAGTAACAAGTGGAAAAGAATTAGTGTTGGGTGCAGTTGTCCAATTCCAAAAAGAATTAAAAGAAATACTTGATGAATACAATAAATAAAAAGATATATTCCATTTTTTTTGCAACCCTCTTTTTTGTTGGAGGAGGAGTAGTTTCGTCTCATATAAAGGCACAACAAATCTCTACACTTCCTCAAGAAACTGTTCTTTGGTATTTTGAAAATTATTCATTTGGAGATGAGCCAACTGATCCGCAAGGAGCGCTTATTCGTGAATTATTAATTGATTTTATTAATTCACACGATGATTATAGTCAATATGATCCAGACGAACTTGATGGTTTGTATGAAAGTAACGCAGGATTTAGAGAAGATTTTATAAATGAATTTAGTAGTTATGCGGATGAAGAATTAACTGATCCTTCATTTGTACCAGGTCTCTCTCAAGAAGATCGAATAGAGCTTGATATCAAAAATACAGGAGATCCTGTGAACGAAAATTTCCAGATAGTACCCCCAAACTGCGTAGATAATCCAACGTTTGGGAAAGATGCTGGAGGATGTGGTTGGAGAGATATTATTATTTTAATAAACCGTATTATTGAATTTTTGGTTTATATTGCTGCATCATTGTCAGCCATTGCGTTTGCGTATGCAGGTTTTCTTTATATGACAGCTTTTGGAAATGGTGGTAAAATAGAGCAAGCCCACGGCATTTTTAGTAAAACGTTTATGGGAATCTTGTTTGTGCTTATGGGATGGCTTCTTGTAAAAACATTACTTACGGTTCTTGGGGCAAAAGAAGGATTTAGTTTATTGGGTTAATGAAATACGTATGAAAAAAACACTCACATTTTTTAAAAATAAATCATTTATAATTTTGACCTTGTGGGTTTTTCCTTTGTTTGTATTAGCGGAAGCATCTGGGGGCAAAAATTCAAATACAATCCAAAATCCAATTGAAGCCACTAGTCTTTCAGGGTTCTTTGCATCTATTGTTGATGGACTTATTCAACTCGGAGTTATTGTCTCGGTGTTGGGTATAATGTACGGAGGATTTCTTTTGGTGACTGCAGCAGGAGATGAAGAGAAGGTTTCAAATGGACGCAAAACTATTACCTGGGCGATGGTAGGAACCGCAGTCCTTCTTGGAGCAAAGGTTATCTTCAAAATTATCGAAGGAACAGTTAATCAATTAACATAATCTATATGCACAAAAAAACATTGTTATCTATTTTCTTTACAGCCACATTAGTCATTCTTCCTTTGTTTGTATCAGCACAGAATCCGACATCTGCCCCTGCAGCATCTGCGTGTAGACAACCAAATGACATTGGACAACTATTTACGTTTTCTATCTGTCTTATTTCTAAATACGTTATTCCTTTCTTGTTTGCGCTTGCTCTTGTGATGTTTATTGTAGGGGTTCTCAAATATGTCAAAAGTGGGGATAACGAAGAAGCGAGAGAAGCAGGAAGAGGACTTATGCTTTTTGGAATTATTGCACTTTTTGTAATGACGTCGGTGTGGGGACTGGTAAAGATTTTGTACTCAACTATTTTCCCAGCCTCTTCATTTGAAATGCCAGCACTTCCACCACAATCAACAACACCATTCAAATAATATGCAAAAATATTTTAGTCACATACTAGTATTTACATTTTTCTTAACACCTCTGCTTACATGTGCAGTGGGTCCAAACTATACTCCTCCCACAACACCAGAAACTATCAGTGATGTGTTTTTTACCTTCGCATGGGGGAATATGAAAGGGTTTATTCCTGCCCTTATTGCAGTGGCTCTTTTAACATTTCTTGCTGGTGTTATTAAGTTTATAAAATCGGGAGATGACGAAGAAGCAAGGCAAAATGGTCGTCACGTGATGATCTATGGACTCGTTGTATTGTTTGTGATGGTTGCTTTCTGGGGGATTACTAATCTGGTGGTTCGAACTTTCTTTTCAACTGATACTGCTATCCCTAACTATCTCCCACTTAAATAATATGAAACATATATTCTTTTCATTCATTATTACACTTCTAACACTTCCTGTTTTACTTTTTGCTCAAAGTACAGGGAAGCCAGCTGCGCCAACAAGTTTTAAGGAGATTATTTGTATTTTTGTTAAAATTGTTCTTGATTTTATTCCTTTTGTTGTTGTGATTGCAGTTGGAGCGTTTTTGACGGGACTTATCAAATATGTTAGTCACGGAGATAATGAAGAAAAACGGTCAGCCGGAAACAAAATGATGATTTATGGAATCGTTGGATTTTTCTTTATGGTGTCTATTTGGGGAATACTCAAAATTTTTGTTGCAAGTTTTGGTCTCGGCGATTCATTTGGAGTACCACAGTTTGCAGCACAGGGAGGTAGTTTCAAGGCTACTTGTCAATAACTGTAATCCACAGTTTTGTATTTGGTGCATAGCAATTTCGTTTTTTTGTTGCTACAATATATGTATTAGTGATTTCTGTTCTTAAACAGAATAAATCAAAATTATTAGATTAATCAAATTAAAAATGAAAAAATTTTTGTTAGCAGTCGTAGCGCTTGTGCCAGGTCTTTCAATGGCGGCGGATTTTTCAAATATCGAAGCGGGAATTAGTTCGCTTGCAGGTATTATTGATAGACTTATTCCACTTATTGTTGGAATAGCACTTCTTCTTTTCTTGGTGGGGGTACTTAAGTATGTAACAGCAGGAGGAGACGAAGAAGCGCGAGCAGCAGCACGAGGAATGATTATCTTTGGTATCATTGCACTCTTTGTGATGACAGCTGTATGGGGATTTGTAAATATCCTTCGAAGTTCAATCTTCGGTTCTGGAGATGTGACTACTTCTCCTGATCTTCCACGAGTTATCATCCCTAACTAACCTTCATAGAATGGAACAAAACATCGCAGCAGCTGCAACACCAGTAACCGAATTTATCTTGAAGCTCAATGGAGCTATCGTAAATCCGCTTATTGTCGTAATGTTCGTTGTTGCGTTGTTTGTTTTTCTTTGGGGAGTTCGTGGTTATATTTCTGGAGCAGATAATGAAGAGGTAAGACAAAAAGGAGCCAATCAGATTATGTGGGGTATTATTGGAATGGCTATTATGATGATGACATTTACGATTGTTCGAATCGTACTCAATACATTCGGAATCAGTAGTGATCCAAGTACTATACAAAACGTGGATAAAATCTTGCCTCGTCAATAAAAACAACTTTCAAAACACCACGCGCGAGCGTGGTGTTTTGTGTTTGGAGAGGTGTTAAATATGATTGTTTATAATACGAACGAGGCATTTTTTTGAATATTAAAAAAGCGGAGGATCCAGGGGATCCTCCGCTTGCGTGGGACACTACTCAACGAACTTGCGGATTACATCCGCAAGTGTCCGGTTAGGGATGAACCGGAACTCCAGGGGCGGGAACACCCCTGTTTGACCTTTAGGGAGTGGGAGACCTGTGATGATCCCACCAAATCCCTTGCTCGACGCCGGTCCGGACAATACGGTCGAGAGGCTAAACCTTCCTTCCTCTCTCCGGATCCTCGATGACCACGTCCACTCGCCCTTTTGGGGACCAATGGATGCTTCGTCATACTCCAAGTGGAGTATGCTTCCATCCTGCATTTCCATCTGCAGGATGAATTCATCTTCTTCCCAGACAAGGATTTCCACCTCTTGCCCAGACCATCCTGGAACGTATCGATGTGTTGCCACATCAAACGTCTCTAAGGTGCCTTCCCAGATGGCAGCGTCCTCGTTCACTATCTTGCCTCGTGCCTTCGCACGAGCGATAAGCTCAGACTTGCGGAAGCCTTGGCTTGCCTCCGCTATCCGCGTTTCTTTCGCTGCTTTGGTCTTGGCGCTTTGGTTGAGCACTAGAGACATAAGCAGTATGAGTCCGCAAGCTGCTGTCGACCACTTGAACCAGGTTTGCCCTGGCATAAAGTGCATCCACACAAAGGACAATGCCAGCCCCGAAAGGCTAAGCCCTATCCATCCGCCAAAGGCCGTCGCCAGCACAAGGGTCGCGATGGACAGGATGGTCCATTTGGACCTGTTACCAGCTCCAGAGGAAGAGCGGTATGTAAGGCCTCTGAACCATTTTATTGCAAACCACAGTACCACCAGAAGTGGCACTGCGAATGCAAGAATGGTTATTACGACTGGATTCATGGTTGAGTTGGTGGTTGTGGTAGGTTAATGAGTGGGGTTGCGTTAGTGCCAAGCACTTGCACCTTTGTGTGCTTTAGTGCATCAGCGTCGACATACTTCTTGTAGAGATCGTCTCCAAGCTGTTGTTTGAGAACTATGTGTATGACAGCATCTTCTTTTCCTCCTGCGAGGGCAAGAAGAGCCTTGTATTCCTCTTCGTTTGCGAGCTTTCGCTGTATTTCAAGCTTTGCTCGTTCCACTTCAAGGAGTGCTTGGGCTGCGAGCTCATCTCCCTTCTTTTCTGCGATACGGATTCGCATTTCCATCTCTGCGATCTGGTTAGCCGTCTCTTGTTGAGCGGTTTGGACCCGACCAATGAAGATTCGAAATCCAGGACCAGCATCATCTTCCCATTCTTCAATGGTAAGAGTGATCTTCATTCCTAATTTTCTTTCAGTCTCTATGGATCCTTCTTTTATCTCCTCTTCGATTTCATCCTGTCCGTTTGCACCAGACTGATACATCGAGACGAGTGAGTGTTTTTCCCCCTCTGTACGAATTAGTGTTGCCACTATCGTATCGAGGGTTTCGTATGCTTTCCCTCCAAGACCATACCAAGCAAGGTAGGGGTCCGTGACAGTTACTATAGCAAGGGCCAAAAGACGAAGCTTGTGTCCGTCAGTGGTTTCGATTTCAGACACAACGACGTACCGTTGGAAGGTGAGTCGAAGAGCCTTGATGGGCTCCACTTTGATCTGAACTTCATCAAGACCCTCTCTTTTTTGCAACCTTGCCTTGGGTATTGCAAGAGATCCTACACGAGTTGTCCCCTGTGAACTTGCATCAAAACCTAGCCAGACGTAACCCTGTCCCACGAAATAGTGGTACAAGATTAAGTCAAGCCCGGAAAAGATATTTTCTGGCATTACAGTTATCAAGCAAGGGTCTCCTGCTTGTCTTGAGGGGCGTGGAATTAGGAGAATGATTAGTCCTCCTTCACATTTGAATCCCCAAACAAACCGACCCGCTCTTTCAATTGGGACGAAATGTTTTTCTGGAGCCAGTGTGATGAACTTTTCTTTCTCGGCAAGGGAGCGCCAAATTTTTGGCAGCTCCGTTTTATACCACCACCATCCGAGGATAATGAGGAATGTTGCGGAGATCGTTACTCCTATGAGGTATGTAAACCCCATTGAAGTTGAGGTACGGAAGACGTACATGCCTGCCCAAATGAGCAGACTAAGAGTCGTTCCTAGAAGCAGCACGATGGCTGCAAAGAGGAGGTAGAAGATAATTTTCATGTGACGAGTTGGTTTTTTCGTTGAGTAGTGTGTCAAAGAGCGTAAGTTGTTACGATGTGGTGCCAGGAAGGCAACACAAAGACACTCTTTTGGACTGGACTTATTATACTATTTATTTGTTAAGTAGTCAAATTTGTGTTTTTGTTGTGTTTTGAAGAAAAACGTTTATAACATAATGGTTTTTAAATCAACAGCCTCGACGCAGGGTATCGGGGTTGTTACCCGATTAGTCCCTTGGCTCAGAAATAAGAAAGATCACTTCTGTATTTCATTCACTTTATGTCGCGCATAAAAAAAAGACGAATCCTGTGAAGGATTTCGTCGTTAGAAGGTGAGTAAGCCTGCTTTCCATGCGCAATACAATGCGCAGGCAAGTAAGGTTAACACAATGAGCAGTGCTGCTAACACTGGGGGTTCTGTATGTTTTTGGTGTCCGTGTCCGTGTGAAATATATTTACTTTTTATATATTAAATGTCTTTTTTTGTAAAATATGGGGGGGGGCGGTATGGCGCTAAATTTTGGTTTCGAAGAAACCAAAATTGAGCGCCATAATTGTGGAAAACTTTGTTTGCATATGGGTTGAAGTGGGATATAATGTTATGTAAGTGGTATGAAGTGGTAAATCATTTTGTATCACAAAAACATATGTTAATCGGAGAATTTACTCATACAATCGACGACAAAAAAAGAATTTCACTTCCTTCGAAATTTCGAAAAGAAGTTGGAAAAAAAATTGTTGCCACTTATGGACTTGAACAATGTCTGTTCTTGTACACAGTGAAGGAATGGGAAAAAATCTCCGAAGAAATCGCAAAACTTGGAATGATGCGATCAGACACCCGAGAATTTAACCGCTTTATGTTTGGTGGAGCTGTTGAAATCGAAATAGACTCTCTTGGTCGTCTTTTGATTCCTGAGTATTTACGAGAGTATGCAACGCTTAAAGACAAATGTGTCTTTATTGGAGTGCACAAACGGATTGAAATGTGGAACGAAAAGAAATGGGGAGACTACAAACAAAAGATTGTTAAGCAGGCAGATAGCTTGGCAGAAAAACTTAGTCAAACCGGCGCATTTTAATCAAGATGAAAACAGTTCATAAAACAGTTCTTTTACACGAAACAATTGACGGACTCAATATTTCTTCAGGAGATGTTGTTGTTGATGCAACATTCAATGCTGCGGGGCATACCAAGGAAGTGATCAGGCGTCACAAAGACAAGGTTACTATCTATGGTATTGATGCTGATGCTGATGCGCTTATCCGAGCTGAATTTTCACTTCAGGGACTTGAGGCAAATGTGACATACATTCTTTCTAACTTCAAAAATCTTAAAACTGTTTTGAAGGAAAAGGGGGTAACAGAGGTTGATAAGTTTATTTTTGATCTTGGACTTAGTAGTGATCAACTAGAAACTTCAGGAAGGGGATTTACATTTCGCAAAGATGAGCCACTTCTTATGACCTTCAGTAAACATCCAACCAAAGATGAACTAACTGCAGAGTATGTGGTAAACGAATTTGAAGAAGAAAACCTTTTCTCAATCATTAAAGGATTTGGTGAAGAGAAGTTTGCCAGACGAATCGCCAGTGCCATTGTTCTTGCTCGAGAAGAAAAGCGTATTATGACCTCAAAAGAACTTGCAGATATCGTAAGTGGTGCAGTACCAACTTTCTATCGGAAAGGCAAGATTCATCCAGCAACAAAAACATTCCAAGCAATCCGTATGGCGGTTAACAATGAGTTAGAAGTTCTTGAAACTACCCTTAAGGATGCCTTCGAAATTTTGCATCTTGGCGGACGTATCGCAGTTATAACATTTCATAGTCTTGAAGATAGGGTGGTAAAGCGTCTGTTTCGAACACTCAAAGATGAAGGGAAAGCAGAGCTTATCAACAAAAAACCAATTGTTCCAACAAGAGAAGAATTATTAGCAAATCCAAGATCACGCAGTGCAAAATTGCGTATTATAGAAAAACACAACAATGTATAACACTAAAACATTTTCATACACAAATCAAAAAACATTTTTTATACTTGCAAGTTGTTGTGGATTACTGATTGCTTCATATATGTTTCTTGTTGGATTTACTGTTTCAAATACGCTTGCGAGACAACAAGCTGAACAAGAGTTGGTTCGTTTGCAGACAACAGTGAGTGAGCTCGAATTTGCATACGTTAATGTTACATCAGATATTACACTCGAAAAAGCAAAGACGCTTGGTTTCGTGGAAGTTTCTCATTTTTCGGTCGCACGAAATGACAATGTTGCATTTTCTCGATGATTGCTGAAAAACGCATCAGAATTATCGGAGCCGTGATTCTTGCAGTTGCGTTTGTAATTGTAGGAAAGTTATATTTTCTTCAAATTGTAAAACACGATGAGTTTGTCTTAAATGCCGATCGTCAATATTCGAAACCTAACAACTCGATTTTTTCTCGAGGATCTATTTTTTTTGAGACAAGAGACAAAAGACTTATTTCTGCTGCAACCCTTAAAACAGGTTTTATTGTTGCAATTAATCCAAAGATTCTCACCAATGAAGAAGAGGTATTTGAAAAGTTACATACAATCATTGATCTTGACCGTGAAGCTTTTTTGGCCAAGGCAATGAAAAAAAATGATCCTTACGAAGAGGTTGCAAAACGAGTTCCAGAGGACAAAGGAAAGGCAATTGAAGCACTCAAGATTTCAGGAGTTCGTTTGTACAAAGAGCAATGGCGGTTTTATCCTGGGGGAAATGAAGCTTCAAATGTACTTGGGTTCATTGCGTTTAAGGGTGATGAATTATCTGGGCGTTACGGGTTAGAACGTTTTTATGAAAAAACACTTTCTCGAAAAGGAAGTGATTTGTATGCCAACTTTTTTGTTGAAGTATTTTCAAATATTAAAAAAACAGTTTCAAAAGAAGATGTGCTTGAAGGCGATATTATTTCTACTATTGAACCTGTTGTACAGGCGCATTTGTCTGAAGCGGTTGCGGGTATTAATGCGAAATGGTCTTCAACTGAGACAGGAGGAATCATAATGGATCCTATGACTGGAGAAATTGTTGGTATGGCGAGTGTTCCAAACTTTGATCCAAATAATTTTCAAAAAGAAACAAACGTTGCGGTGTTCGGTAATCCACTTGTAGAGGAGGTGCGTGAAATGGGTTCAATTGTGAAGCCCCTTACTGTTGCAGCGGGACTTGATGCGGGTGTGATTGGTGCGGAGAGTACTTATTTTGACAAGGGATCAATTACTCTTGATACGGAGACGATTTATAACTTTGATAAAAAAGGAAGAGGACAGATTCCGATGCAGACAGCACTGAGTAAATCGCTCAATACGGGAATGGTGTACATTTATCAAAAGCTCGGAAAAGAAAAATTTAAGAAGTATTTTATGGACTTTGGGTTTGGAGAAAAGACAGGGATTGATTTGCCAAATGAAGTGTCAAACATTGTTGGGAACCTTAAAAGTCCGCGTGATATTGAATATGCTACCGCATCGTTTGGACAAGGAATTGCACTTACTCCTGTGTCAATTACTCGTGCACTTGCAACCCTTGGAAACGGTGGTAATCTAGTCATACCGCATTTGATCAAGCGGATTAATTATCGAACTGGGCTTCATAAAAACATTGATCCAGATCCAGTTCGTCGGGTTATTTCAGAAGAAAGTTCAAATGAAATTACACGAATGCTTGTAAAAGTTGTGGACGAATCACTTCTTGATGGAAGAGCCAAAAACCCTCATTATTCAGTTGCCGCAAAAACAGGAACAGCGCAGATTGCTAATCCAAACGGTGGTGGGTATTTTGAAGATAGATATTTGCACTCATTTTTTGGTTATTTTCCAGCATATAATCCAAAGTTTATTGTATTCTTGTATACCGTTTATCCAAAAGGGGTGACCTATGCATCAAATACACTTACAGAACCATTTCTTGATATAAGTAAGTTTTTAGTGAATTATTATGAGATTCCGCCGGATAGATAGGATAGATTGATTTGCAAGTTAATGACTAAAAAAATGAAACATATACTAAAAAAAATAATTATATTTATTCTCACGCTCGAAGCGAAATTAGTACTCAAAAAATACAAACCGCGTGTTATTGGTATTACAGGTAGTGTTGGTAAGACATCAACAAAAGATGCTATTTTTACTGCACTTCAAACAACGTACTTTGTTCGTAAAACTGAAAAAAGTTTTAATAGTGAAATAGGAATTCCCCTTACAATCTTGGGATTACCAAATGGGTGGAACGATCCTAAAACGTGGTTTTTAAATATTATAAAAGGACTAAAGGTTTTGTTTCAAAAAACAGAATATCCAGCTTGGCTTGTTCTTGAAATCGGTGCAGATCGACCAGGGGATATTGCTCGAGTAATGTCGTGGCTCAAAATTGATATTGCAGTATTTACTCGGATTGGAAAGGTGCCAGTGCACGTTGAGTTTTATCCATCGGTTGCAGATGTGGTCAAAGAAAAATCAAATCTTTTGAATGGACTAAAACGAAACGGAGTAATCGTATTGAATCAAGATGATTCTGATTTGTTGCTACTAAAAGAAAATAAAAAACATCAACATATCACCTTCGGTCTTAAATCCAAGGCTGATGTCGGAGCGTCGTATCCGAGTATTGTGTATGAGGATGATGTACCAAAAGGTATGTCAGTTAAAATCGATGTAGAAGGAAGTAGTTTTCCTGTAATGTTAAAACAAGCGCTTGGACCTCAGCATATTTATCCTGTACTCGCATCTTTTTGTGTTGCAAAGCATCTCGAAATTAACCTTATAAATGTATCTTTGGCATTTGGTGAACATCAATGCGCTCCTGGACGAATGAATATTATTCCCGGAAAAAACCAGATGGTGCTTATCGATGATACATACAATGCCTCTCCTTTAGCGGTTGAAGAAGGTATGGAGCTTGTAAAAACCATCAAAACAAAACATAGAAAAATTGCTATTCTTGGAGATATGCTTGAGCTCGGGCGTCACTCTGTTGCTGAACATCTGCGTTTGGGAGAACTTGGTGCAAGTGTATTTGATGTAATTGTGGCAGTGGGAATGAGAGCACAAGATTTTTTGGATGGTGCCGAAATTAAAAAAATGGATAAGAAGAATTTGCACTGGTTTGAGTCTTCTTTGGAAGCAAAAGAAAAAATAGATTCTATTTTAAAAGAAGGAGATGTCGTCTATATAAAAGGTTCTCAAGGGGCACGAATGGAGCGAGTAGTTGAAACGCTTTTGCAAGATAGGCTAAAACAAAAGAAGCTTTTGGTGCGACAAGAAGAGGAGTGGCAACAAAGATGATATTTTTTTATAGGGTGATATAATAAAACATATATGATTACATTACACAAAAAGATACACATTATTATTGCACTCTGTTTTCTTGTTGGTATTTCTTTCTTTGCAGGATTGCTTGTTAAGTCTGAATTTGCAACAGCAGAAGATAGACTTTTGAATTCGAAAAAACTTGAAGTCTCACAGAAACTTGATCTAAGTGATTTCTGGAAAGTATGGGATTTGATGGATAAGAGATATGTATATTCTGGCACTGCTTCAAGTACACCGGATAGTGACAAGATTGACGGCGCAATCAAAGGGTTGGTTGCTGCACTTGGTGATCCATATTCTGAATATCTTCCTGCAGAAGAAAAGAATCTATTTGATGAAGAACTTTCTGGAAGTTTGGAGGGGATTGGAGTAGTGGTTGGTATTCGTGATGATGTATTGACGGCAATTTCACCTATCAAAGATTCTCCAGCAGATAAAGCGGGTGTAAAAGCAGGAGATATTATCTACAAAATTGATGGTACAGAATCAGTTTCAATGACAGTTTCTGAAGCCGTTAAACGGATCAAAGGGAAAAAAGGAACAAAAGTAACTCTCTCATTGATTCGCAAAGGAGAACCAGAACCAATTGAAATTTCAATTATTCGAGACAAGATTCTTGTGCCAACTCTTGAAACAGAAGTCCTTGAAGGAGGAATCTACAAAATAAAGCTTTTTGAATTTAATGCTCTTTCAGTTTCGTTGTTTAAAGATGCTATGCAAAAGTTCAATCAAGGAAATTACAAAAAACTCATTCTTGATCTTCGAAATAATCCAGGAGGATACCTTGAATCAGCAGTTGAAATGGCGAGTTATTTCTTGCCACAAGGAAAAGTAATTGTAACTGAAGATTATGGTAATAAGAAAGAAGCTCAAGTACATCGAAGCCTTGGATACAATACATTCAAATCTAATGCAAAAATGGTTATCTTGATAAATGGTGGTTCGGCTTCTGCATCAGAAATTCTTGCCGGAGCATTAAATGATTACGGTATTGCTACACTTGTAGGAGAGACTAGTTTTGGAAAAGGATCTGTTCAAGAATTGATTTCGGTAACAAAAGATACGTCACTTAAACTAACAGTAGCACGATGGCTTCTCCCAAAGGGTGCCTATATTTCAAAGGTAGGAATTACTCCAAAATTCGTAGTGAAACCGACTCTTGAAGAACAAAAAAGTGGCAAAGATGTACAACTAGAAAAAGCGGTTCAGGTCTTAAAATAATGCGTGACCTTTTGAGAGGTTATATAGACAAAAACGATTTTTAGGCTATAATGGCAGAAACTTATTAATGTAAATATATTCGATACTATGAAAGTAATTCTTCTTAAAGATGTGGCGAAAGTGGGAAAAAAATTTGATGTAAAAGACGTTTCAGACGGTTTTGCATTTAACTTTTTGATTCCACAAGGAAAAGCAAAAAGTGCAACAAAAGATGCGTTAGAAAAAGTTGAGGCACTGAAAGCACTTGCTCGAGATGATATGAAAGTTCAGGAAGACTTGCTTGCAAAGAGTATAAATGAAATCAACGAAAAGGTGGTTGAAATTGAAGAAAAAGCAAATGACAAAGGGCATCTTTTTGCAGGTCTTCATAAAGAACAAATTGCAGAAATCTTGTCTTCAAAGATCCATTCTTCAATCAGTCCAGATTTTATTGAACTTGAAAAACCAATTAAAGAAGTAGGGGAATACACTATTGTTGTAAAAGCACATACTCATAAAGCAGAGGTTAAACTTATCATCACTCCCGCAAAGAAATAACCCATCAAACAAAAAACACTCGCTTGAAGCGAGTGTTTTTTGTTTGATGGGTTATTTTACGTGGACAATCTTTCGTACTGTAGAAGTTCCGTCGAAGTTTTTCTTTCGTTTTTCTCCAAATTCTACAACACCGTCCTTGAGAGCAAAGAGAGTGTGGTCTTTTCCTACTGCTACGTTTGTTCCTGGAAGTACTCGTGTTCCTCTTTGACGTACAATAATAGAACCTGTTTTTGCAGTTTGCCCTTCATAGAGTTTAACTCCAAGGAATTTTGGTTTTGAATCGGTCAGGTTTTTGGCTACTCCACCGGCTTTTTTGGTTGACATATATTTTGTATTTTTAGGTTATAATTAAGCTGTATTTACGTTTATGTTTCAAAGTATAAAGCATCTTTTAATAAAAATCAAGGTCTTTTTTGCTTCGGTAAAAGAAGAGGTTTTAGTTACACTCATTATAATACTGGTTGGATTTGGTTCTTACGGGCTTGGAAAACTAAGTGCAAACCAAGCTCAAGATGCTCGAATCGATATTATAAAGGCCTCATCAGCATCAAGTTCTCCCTCAAAGCAAGTTTCAGAGATAACTGTACCTACTCAATCTACCAATGTTGCCTCAGTGGTTGTTGCCTCTAAAAGTGGCAAGAAATACCACTTTCCTTGGTGTGCTGGTGCTAAACAGATAGCCGAAAAAAACAAGATAACTTTCAATTCGACAGAGGAGGCAAGGCGTGCTGGATATACTCCTGCGAGCAATTGTAAGGGATTAGAATAGGCTTGGTTTCTCACTATTAGACTTTAGGAATGTTGTTATGATGGTGGGCACATTATCGAGTTCATTACTTGTAAACCAGTGTATGTCAGTATCTCGTTTAAACCATTGTATTTGGCGTTTTGCATACTGATAAATCTTAAGGGTCAGTTCTGTGATTAACTCTTTTTTTGTTATTTCTTTTTTGAGATATCTTGCAAGGTATCGATATTCAAGCCCAAGAGCTTCCATACGTTTAAAGGAAAGTCCTTTTGCATGGAGATGTTTAGCTTCTGTTATCATTCCTTGTTTAAGGCGTGAGAGAAGTCTTTTTTCAATACGTTTTTGTAACGCATCTTTTTCCCAACTGATCCCAATATAAAGTGGATCATAGAGCGGCTTTGAAGTTATTTTTGGAACCTTACCAAGGGAGATTGCAATCTCAAGCGCTCTGATAAGGCGGACTTTGTTTTGAGGGTCTATTGTTTTTGCTCGTTTTGGATCAAGTTTTTGTAATTTTTTGTAAAGTTTCTCAGCAGTAAATTCTAGATTCTTTGTTCTAAATGCTGGATTTGGTTTGACTTCAGGAAAAACCAGATTCTTGACCAGTGTATCAATATAAAAACCAGTCCCTCCGCAGATGATTGGAACTTTTCCTTTATTTAAAATAGTCTGTATCGCTTCTTGTGCTTTGATCTTAAAATCTTCAACAGAAAAGATTTGTTTAGGTGACACAACATCAAGTAAGTGATGGGGGACACCTTGCATTTCTTTTTTTGTGATTTTACCACTCCCAATATCAAGGCCTTTATATACTTGTCTTGAATCAGCAGAAATAACTTCACCGTTACATTGCTTTGCAATATGCACAGCTAAATCACTTTTTCCACTGGCAGTTGGTCCAAGGATAACAATTATTTTTGGTTTTGAATTTTGTGTCATGTGTTTAGTTACCCGACCGCTAAATTATATGCAACTTTCTTTCAGGTACAAAAAACCGCTTCGCTTTTTGTGCCGGAGGAGAGATTCGGTCACAGGTTATTTTTTTCAAAAAGCCCCGCGACCCCGACTCGCCGACAAGCCTCACTTCGTTCGCTTGTATACTGGCTCCGTCTTTCTCACCCCTCCTCCTTGTCTAAAAAAAATACTTCAAAAATGTTGCACATTTTTTTTGTTATTTTTGTGCCGGAGGAGAGACTCGAACTCTCACCCCTTGCGAGACTCGATTTTGAGTCGAGCGCGGCTACCATTACGCCACTCCGGCAAAGGAACGATACTAATGTAACACACTTTTTTATTTTTTAAAATGATGCTTTTTTGATATAATCATCTACATAATTAATTAATATTAGAATATGGAATTTTATAATAACTCAATTTTCTGGATCGAAGTCGAAAAAATCAAACCAAACCCTTTTCAACCTCGTATTGAATTTGATACAGCTCGTCTTAATGACTTGGCGCTTTCGATTCGTCAGTATGGAATCCTTCAACCGCTTGTTGTTACACGTCGTGAAGTAGAAAAGCCAGAAGGAGGTCTTGCAGTTGAATACGAACTTATTTCTGGAGAACGACGACTTCGAGCATCAAAGATTGCTGGGCTCACTCAAGTTCCTGCAATTATTAAAACAGGGGATCAAAGCGACAAACTCAAACTCGAACTTGCAATCATCGAAAATCTTCAACGAGAAGATTTAAACCCAATCGATAGAGCAAAAGCATTCAAAAAACTTGCAGATGAATTCAATCTTAAGCATGGTGAAATCGGCAAGAAAGTGGGAAAGAGTCGAGAGTATGTTTCAAATAGTATTCGGCTTTTGTTAATGCCAGAAGAGATGCAAATAGCGCTTTCGGAAGAAAAGATTTCGGAAGGACATACGCGTCCGCTTCTTATGCTTATTGATCGTCCTGAAGAACAGTTAGTGTTGTTTAAGGAGATTATGCTCAAACGAATGACGGTTCGAGAGACAGAAGGGATTGCTCGTAAAATTGCATTTGAAAAGGTTCGTCGTCACGACAAGATGGCTCATCCAGAAATTGTTGATATAGAAGAAAAGCTCACCGAAGTACTTGGTACACGAGTGTCAATTGAAAAGAAGCTTCAAGGAGGAAAAATCCATATCGATTATTTCAACGAATCAGATCTTCGAGATATCTTGGAACGTATCAAAGATGGATTTCAGAAAAAGTTGGCGGACGTTGATTTGCCTGCTTCCACACAAACTGAAGCACAGGTGCTTACCTCTGCAACACCAATTGATCTTGCATCGGAGGTAACCGATGGTGGATCTGACGCAGAAGAAAAACCAGCGGTTACGCTCGATGATCGAAGTAATGAAGAGAAGAAAAAATTTGAGGAAGAAGAGTTTTATAACCTTGATAACTTTACTGTTTAGAACTGGTTTGATAGACTTGATTTAGTTATGGAACGTTATTCTTTTGACAGCATACCTCCTGGATATTATGATCCTGCAACTCAGTTAGAACGAGAAATAAAGGTTCATATAGAGGGTGGTCCCTCAACAGACTGTGAGGATGATCCTGATGAAGCTAGTGTTGAAGAGGGTCTAGATGATGAAGATGAAGATTAATTGCTTGTCGTGATGACAAGCTTTTTTTATTCTTGAAATACCTCGGAGCGAGCTCACGAGGAGATGATAACAGAGTTTGCGTAGAAACTCTCTACAAACAAAATTTTCCCTGATTCCTCGTATAATACCCCGCCGAGTGAAACGAGGGGGACAGCAAGCTAGTGGGTATACGGACGAGGAAAAATTTTATTCTTTTTTCTTTTTTGTAAATCGTCCACGACCTACTTTCTTTTCTTCACTGAGGATTTCAAGTGCGCGCTCAAGTGTGATTTCAAACACATCATCTTTTTTTAGTGATCGGAAATCTCCATCGTGCACAATATAAGGACCAAACCGTCCTTTGTTTGCAAGAATTTCTTTCCCACTTTGAGGGTGTGTTCCAAGAACTCGTGGAAGGGACAGATATTTCATTGCCATTGGAACTGTGACATCGTTTGGATTGACTTCTTTTGGAATTGAAGCCATTCGAGCTTTGGTTACAGTACCTTTTGGCTCTTCAGCTGTTTCTGCTGTACCTTCTTTTTTCTTTTTTGTTTTTGCCTTTGTTTTTTTAATTTGTATTCCAAGTTGTACATATGGTCCAAAACGTCCTGTTTTTACAAAGATAGGAAGCCCACTTACTGGGTCAATTCCAATTGGTTCATCACTTTTGATTTCAAGTCCTTCGAGAGTGAGTGCCCCAGTACAGTCTGGAAATTTTTCACAACTAAGAAACTTACCACCTCGTGAAAGTTTGATAAGCATTCCACTTCCACATTTTGGACATCTGTGTTTACTGTCTGCTTCGCCAAACGTCGTTGCTTTGGCGAGCTTGTCTTTTTCTTTGAGCTCTTTTGTAAACGGAGTATAAAAGTCTCGTAGTGTTTTTTCGTATTCTCTAGTACCGTTGGCGATTTCATCGAGTTCATCTTCCATTTCTGCGGTAAATGTATCACTAATATAATTGGCAAAGTTTTCTTCAAGAAAAGTTGAAACAACATCTCCTGTGTCTGTTGGTTTTAGTGCTTTGTTTTCTTTTGTGACGTACTCGCGTTCCTCAAGTGTTCTAATGATTGCAGCATAGGTAGAAGGTCTTCCAATTCCACGTTTTTCAAGTTCTTTGATAAGTCCTGCTTCACTGTAACGGTTTGGAGGAAGAGTTTGCTTGGCTTCGTTTTGGATTTCAAGGAGTTTGAGTGTTTCGTTTTTTGCAACTTGAGGCAAAATGTTTTCTTCTCCTTTTGCATCAGGATCTCCTCGAAGCCACCCATCAAATGCAATAGTTGAACCAGTGGCAGAAAAGTCAGGGATTTGGTTTGCAGTAGCAATGTTTGCAATGATTTTTGTTCGAGACATTTTTGCATCACTCATTTGACTTGCAATCGTTCGTGCCCAAATAAGTCGATAAAGTTTCTTTTCTTCTTCGGTGTTGCCAAGTGATGTCTTTTCGATATGGGTTGGACGGATTGCTTCGTGAGCTTCTTGAGCATTTTTTGATTTCGCCTTGAATGTTCGATGTTCAAGATAGTTATTTCCGTACATTTCTTTTATTGTTTGTGCGATTGTTTTCAAAGCACTTTCTGCAAGGTTTGTACTGTCTGTTCGCATATAGGTGATATGTCCTTGTTCATAAAGCTTTTGAGCTATTCGCATTGTGTTTGAAGGAGAGAATCCGTATCGTGTCGAAGCTGATTGTTGGAGAGTAGAAGTAGTAAATGGAGCTTTTGGTGCACGTTTGACTTCAGTATGTTCAATATCAACAATATGCCACGGATGTGCATTTGCAAGATCAACGATTCGTTTTGCTTCTACTGCTTCCTTTGGCTCGATTGCACAAGTAAGTGTTAGTGTATCTTTTTTTTGTGTTTCAAAAAGACCAGAAATGACAAAGTATTGTTCAGGGGTGAAACTGCGAATTTCTCGTTCTCGTTCCATAAGTATACGCAGTGCTGGAGATTGAACTCGTCCTGCTGAGAGTCCATAACGAACTTTTTTCCAGATGATACCTGAGAGATCGTATCCAACCAGACGGTCAAGCACACGACGAGCTTCTTGAGCTTGGCGTAGATGTTGGTCAATTGGACGCGGATGTTTCAAGGCTTCTTCTATCGCTTCTTTGGTGATTTCGTGATATGTCACTCGGTGAACTTCTTTGCCTTTTGTAGATGTTTTAAGTAATTCACTTAAATGCCAAGCGATAGCTTCTCCTTCTCGGTCGGGGTCAGTTGCAAGGAGGATTGTGTCTGATTTTTTTGCGATTGATTTGAGTTCGTCGATTACTTTTTCTTTTCCTTTTGAAATTTCATAATGGGGAACAAATCCTGCTTCTATATCAATTGCTTTTTTGTTTGAAGAGGGAAGATCACGAACGTGCCCAATGGAAGCGCGCACAGTATAAGCACCTTCGAGATATTTCTCGATTGTTTTTGCTTTTGCAGGGGACTCGACGATGAGAAGTTTTTTTGATGTATGTGACATATATTTCTATAACATATATGTAAATGTATTTTTTGGCAAATATTAACGCAAAATAATTTTACCAAGTAACTCATTTGTAACTCCTTTGATTTCAAGCATCATAAGGATTGTATTTAGTTTTGAAATATCAAAATTACTTTTTGTTGCGAGGTCTTCACGACTGTAAGGAGATTCTTTAAGTAACATAACAATTTGTTTTTCTTCTTCATTCAAATCATCAAAAAGAGTATCAGCTATATTTTGTTTTGTTTCTTTTGAAAAACCAAGTGCTTCAAGAATATCTTCACTTTTTGTAATAGGAGTTGCACCAAGACGAAGGAGAAGGGCGGGTCCAGAACTAGTAGGTGAAAAGATCGATCCGGGAACAGTGAGTACATCTCGGTTATATTCTATTGCAAGCCGAGCAGTGATGAGTGTGCCGCTTTTTTCTTCTGCTTCAATAATAAGTACGGCTTTTGCAAGCCCTGCCATAATGCGATTTCTTTGTGGGAAGGTCCAAAGAGCTGCCTTTTCGGTTGGAAGAAATTCTGAAAGAAGACATCCTCCTGTGTTCAGGATTCTTTCGGCAAGTGAAAGATTACTTCGAGGGTAGATCACACTGCTATCTAGCCCTGAACCTGGAACTGCAAGAGTGGCAAGTTTTGAGTTCAAGGCTGCTTCATGAGCAATCGCATCGATTCCAAGAGCAAGACCTGAAACAATACAGATCGGATACCCTTGTAGTCCTGCGATGAGTTTTTTGCATACTTCTTTACCATAAGGAGTATATTTGCGAGTACCAACAACTGCGAGCATTACGAGATCTTTTGGAAACGTACCACGAATAAATAATTGTTTAGGAACCTGTGGGATTTCCAAAAGCGCTTGAGGGAATTCTTCAGGAGTGAGTTTTTTGATAGGGAAGGAAGAGAGCATATACACTATCTTAACTCTTTTTAGATAAGGATAATATACTTGACAATTTAGTATATTATGATATAATATGTACAGTAAAAATTACATTTACATCATAAAAACCAAGATTTATTCACGGCTTTAAGCCTTTAAATATTTTAAATGTTTAAAGCCGTGAATAATTACCCTCACGGTACTTAAAAATGAATATAATACTCTCGACGGCCGAAGTCTTAACTAAACAAGACCTGGAGAGTGAGGCAAAAAGGTGCAATGCCCGTTTGCCTACAGAATCTGAGTTGCTTCCGGGTCATTGGACAATTGTGAGTTTGTCAGAAGAACAGCAGGAATTCCAGAGTGAATGGGATTATATTTTTGTGTACAGAAGCAACAAGGGTAAGATTATAAAACGTGATCTTTACACTATGGCTGAATCATCGGATGGAGGAAGTGAGATGATTCATTATCAGCTTATCAAAGATTGAAGCTTCTTAAGGAAAGAAAGGAGCAGATCTCGTGAAAACGAGATAACATCTTGATTAACTTCGAGATATTGTGAGTGTAAGCTCTTGGTTTGAATGGTATGTAAGGATGCTTCTTGGTTGGAAGCGAGGTTGGTTCTTTGTTTTTCTCCTAGATCAGGGGATTAACTAAAATTTTCTTAGGTCCGGTTTGCGAAAGCAATCCGGACCTTACTCATTTCTATAAATCGATTTTTTCAAATTTTATATAATATGTTATACTTTTTTGTATGCTCGACATTAAATTTATAAAAGAAAATAAAGAAATTGTAGAACTTGCCTGCAAGAACAAAAACCGCGATATTAGTATCGATGAGTTGCTTACTTTGTTTGAAAAGAAAAAAGATTTACGAACACAGCTCGATGAGCTCAATAGCAAAAGAAATCTCGCTCAACAAAACAGAGATGTTGAACTAGGTCAAAAACTCAAAGCCGAAAGCGAGTCTCTTGAAGCACAATTTAAAGAAGCTGATAAAACCTTTATGGCACTTATGCTCAAAGTTCCAAATATTCCTTCACCTGATACTCCAATAGGAAAAGATGATACTGAAAACAAAATCATTCGACAGTGGGGTGAGAAACCAACGTTTAGCTTTACTCCAAAAGAACATTTTGAACTTGGTGCTGATTTGGATATTTTAGACATTGAAACTGCAACCGAAGTAGCGGGAAGTCGGTTTGGATATTTGAAAGGAGATTTAGCATTGCTTCAATTTGCATTGTTGCAGTTTTGTCTTGAAACATTGGTAAACAAAGAAACACTTCAAAAGATTGCAACTGATGCGGGAGTGACTCTTGATGTAAATCCATTTATTCCTGTTATTCCACCTGTGTTTGTAAAACCAGCAGTGCAAAACCGAATGGCACGCTTCCTTACCCCTGAAGAACACTATATGTTTCCAGAAGACGACTTAATGCTTGTTGGTTCTGCGGAACATGCTCTTGGTCCAATGCATATGGATGAGATATTTGATGAAAAAGATTTACCGATTCGTTATGCTGGATATTCAACTGCATTTAGACGTGAAGCAGGAAGCTACGGAAAAGACACAAAAGGAATACTTCGAGTGCATCAGTTCGATAAACTAGAGGCAGAAGTGTTTTCTCTTCCTGAACATTCTCTCTCTGAACAAGAGTTTCTTGTTGCAATACAAGAATATATTCTTCGTAGTCTAAAACTGCCTTATCAGGTAGTTGCGGTGTGTACTGGAGATATGGGATTTCCTGATTATAGACAAATCGATATTGAGACGTGGATGCCAGGACAAGATAAGTATCGAGAAACACACAGTGCTGATTGTATTGGAGGATTTCAACCACGCCGTCTCGGTACAAGAGTGAAACGATCTGATGGAAGACTTGAAAGTGTTCATATGAATGATGCAACAGTAGTTGCGGTTGGACGGACTCTAATTGCTATTATGGAAAATTATCAGCAAGCAGATGGAAGTATTCTTATTCCTGATGTTCTTCAAAAGTGGATGTTTGGAAAAACAAAAATCACGAGAACCTAGCTCAAAAAAAACTTGTATGCAGTCTCGACGCACCCCCCTTGTTTCTTCAAAACTAATAAAAGAGAAAAAAAGAAAACGAATTATTTTTCTTTCAATATTTTTTTCTGTGTGCGTTGTGTGCGTACTTATTTTATTTTTTGTATTTCGGGCGCCGTTTTTGTATATCACTGATGTGTCTGTTTCTGGTAATCAGATTATTGAAGCGGAACACATCAAAGAACTCGTACACAAAACCCTTGAGTCAGAGTACTTGTTTGTTATTCCTAAAAAAAATAGATTAGTCTACCCAGAAGGTGAACTAACAAATGCCATTCAAAAAGAATTTGGCCGGGTAGAAGAATTGCAGATGCAGGTTAACAAAAACACCCTTGAAATCAAGATAAAAGAACGAGGGAGTTATGCGCTGTGGTGTCAGACAGAAAAAGAATGTTTTTTTATTGATGCGGCTGGGCTCGTATTTTCGCAGGCCCCTGTCTTTTCTGGTGGGGTGTATCAGATATTCACAGGGATTATTACTGATGCTAATCCTCTTGGAAAGACCTTTTTGGATGAAGCTCTTTTAAAAGAAGTTTTTCGTATAACCGAAGCTCTTTTGCAGTATACGCTTGTAACAGAACGTATTGATGTTGTTACTTTGCGGGAGACTATTCTTACTCTTTCTGGTGGACTCAAAATCAAGGTTGATCTCACAAAAAAATCAGAGGAAACAATCAAGGTGATAAAGACCCTTTTTGCATCAAATGAATTTAAAAAAGTGTCTCCGAACCCGTCTTCTCTTGAATATATCGATGTTCGTTTCGGAACAAAAGTTTTTTTTAAACAGAAACACACATCTTCGGGAGTAATGAAAAGTGTTTCCACATCTGCATTTTAAACTCTGTCTGCTTTATTGTATACTAAAAGAGTATGTTACAACTTTTTTTTTCTGGGATCATTTGGCATTACACAAAAGCCTACAAAGAAATTTTTACGTTGCTTAAAAACACGGTTTGGTTTTTGTTCCATCTCTTTTCAATCAAAGATTTAATACGAACGTTGTTTGCGCCTTGGCAGAGACTTGGTGAAAGATACCGAGGAGGGTTTCATATAGGAGAATGGTTTGCGTCAGTTGCAATCAATGTGTTAATGCGAGGAGTAGGGTTTTTTGCACGAAGCATTGTTATTCTGATAGGTCTATGTTGTGTCGTGTTTGCAGTTGTCGTGTTCGGTGCAGTCTTTGTAGTGTGGACATTGATTCCAGTGATTCTCGTATTTCTTTTTGTATCATCTATTAAACTTTTTCTTCATAGAATATGAACAATCCTTTCTTAAAAAAGACATTAAGCTCTATATATCCACTTCTTGTACTTGAAGACCTGGTTTCGCATAACACAAGAATGGTTCTAAAAAAACTTTTTGGAAGTATTGCACTCCTTACTTTTATTGCAAGTTTGTTTGTTGATACGGGCGTCGCTCAAATCAAAGGAGTGTTTGCGTTTAGTTTCTTTTTTTGGCTTTGGTTATTTTGTATTGATGCTTATTTTTATTCTTTGTATGAATATTCACAAGACGAGGTTCCAAATATACCATTTGAAGTAGCAAGAATGCTTTATTATAGTGAAGGAGGAGATCTCACTCAGGGTTTTTTGATTTCAAGTTTGGGAGACGAAGTATTCAAGAGGCTTGAATTTACCGAAGACGAAATCAAAGAGTTTATTCAATCAAGAACACTGATCACAAAAAGCCTCGGATCACTTTTTCCAAAGGAAATAAATTTCCTGCTTTATGTTAAAACACTGTATGAAAGTGACAATGGGTTACAAGAATTGCTTTTGAAGAAGAATGTTTCTTTCAATGATTTTGAGGGCGCCTTTTTGTGGGTATTGAAGAAAAACGAAGATGAGATTCAAGAAGAACGTTTTTGGTCAAAAGAGAAACTTTCTCGTATCGAAGGTATTGGAAAAAACTGGTCTTATGGAGAAACGTTTACCTTGGAGCGTTATGGACGAGATATTACGCATATTCAGTCATCTCATTTTGAGGCGTATCAAAGTATGCATAAAGCAACCGTGAGTCGCCTCGAATCGGTTCTCGCAAAAAGCAAAGGAGGGAACGCTCTTGTTGTATCTGATGATGAGGCGAGTCGAATGGATGTGGTGACAATGCTTGCTCGAAAGATTGGTCAAGGAAAAGTGCTTTCTCCACTTTCAAAAAAAAGAGTGTTTGTGATTGAAACAAACTTATTGGTTGAAAGTGCAACTGACAAAATCTCTTTTGAGCGCAATCTAGAAGATTTGCTTGTTGAGGCAATGAAAGCACTGAATGTGATTGTAGTAATTCCTTATTTTTCTAGTTTTCTTGAAAGTGCAAAAGCGATTGGATCAGATGCGCTTTCGATTATTCGACCCTTCTTTTTAGCACCAACACTTCAAATCATTGCTCTTGATTCGAAAGAGATGTTTACAAGTCATATATCACACAACGCATCGATTATGGAGAACTTTGAAGTTATTCAAACAGAGATAAGTGATGCGAGAGGAATTCTTTCTTTACTTGAAACTGAGGCCGAAAAAATAGAAAACGAAAGTCGGTTTTTCTTTACGTTTTTGGCTCTTGAAACTATCCGTGATGGAGTTCGCAGATATTTTGATGCATATGGTGTTGCAGATAAAGCAAAAGATATTATCACTGAATCAGTTCCATTTAGTGCTTCACTGGGCTCATATGTCATCACAAGAGAAACTATACTGAAACTGATTGGATCAAAAACAGGGATGCCAACAGAAGCTCCTAAGGGTGAAGAAAAAGCACTTCTGTTACACCTCGAAGATACGCTTCATAAACGAGTGGTTGGACAAGATGAAGCGGTCAAAGTGATTAGTAATGCACTCAGGCGAAGTCGTTCAGGAGTTCGAAATCCTGATAGACCGATAGGTTCTTTTCTTTTCCTTGGTCCTACAGGAGTAGGGAAGACAGAAACAACTAAGGCTCTCGCTGATATCTTTTTTGGATCTGAAGAAAATATTTCTCGTTTTGATATGAGTGAATACAATGGTGCGGATGCACTTTCGAAACTGATTGGATATTTTGGAAGTGAAGAACAAGGGGTTTTGGTGCGCAAAATAAAAGAACGTCCCTATGGAGTGGTGTTGTTGGATGAGTTCGAAAAGACAAATAAAGATGTACTCAATCTCTTTTTGCAGGTGCTTGATGAAGGACAGTTTAGTGATTCGGCAGGACGAAGTATTAATGCAAAAAACAATATATTTATTGCTACTTCTAACGCGGGAAGCGAAATGCTCTTTGAGTATGCACTCAAGGGAGAAGATATTAATACAAAAAAAGATGAAGTGGTTGAATCTATTATCAATGCAGGAATCTTTAAACCAGAATTACTTAACCGTTTTGATGCTATTATTTTGTTCCATCCATTAACCGAAACTCATCTCAAAGATATTGCAAAACTTTTGGTAGAAAGACTTGCAAAAAGAATGCGTGAAAAAAGTGTCATTCTTGAACAAAGTGAGGATCTTGTTAACTATCTTGTATCTCAAGGAACTGATCCTAAGTTCGGAGCTCGACCAATGAATCGAGCGATTCAAAACGAAGTAGAACAGATTATTGCAGAGCGAATGATTGCAGGAGACATTTCTTCTGGATCTCGAGTGACATTCTTCTTGAAAGATAATAAAACCCTTGATATAAAGATAGTATGATTGATCCCAAAAATCCGTTTGCATACAAACAGCCAAAGGTATATGTAACTCCTACAACACTCGGACCACATCGTCAGAGAGTCTTTGAGTTGCTGAAAGAACCCCCAACATTCAAACATACAACATTTGTATGGGTTTTGATGGCTTTTTTTTCGGGATTTATTTTGTTTGGCAGTGTTGCACAAGTTTCAGAAAAATCACTTCTTGCACTTAAAGAAGTCTTTAGTACCAAACAGGTCGTAGTCTACCAGGTTGCAACAACAACTGAAGAAAAGCTTCTTGGATCAGATGATGTGGTTTCTTCAACAGAAGAAGACGTGGATTATCTGACCTTGAACAAAAAACTAGCACTACCACAAACACGAGGATTGAGCTTTTTGGTAGGTGACGTGGCAACAGGTAACATTATTCTAGAGAAAAATGGAGATATGGTTCTTCCAATCGCATCAATCTCAAAACTTCTTACTGCGGTTGTTGCCAAGGAAGAAATTGATCTTCATAAGGTGATTACGGTAAGTCGTTCTTCAATAAATACATATGGCACATCGGGTGGGCTTTTTGCAGGAGAAAAAATAGCTTTGACTGATTTGTTCTACCCACTCCTTATCGAATCGTCAAACGATGCAGCAGAGGTAGTTGCAAGTGGACTTGGTCGCGACACTTTTATGAAAAGAATCAATGAAAAAGCTTCTGATATTTTGATGGTGGATACATCCTTTACTGATCCAAGTGGACTATCTCACAAAAACGTTTCGACCGCGAGAGATTTGTTTAGACTTGCTCAGTTCATTGACGCATCATATCCAGAGCTTTGGGATATCACTCGGGTAAAAGAATACGCAATCCGAACTCATAAGTGGCAAAATGGTAACAACCAACTTCGGCGAGCTTCTTTTGTAGGAGGTAAGAATGGCTTTACTGATGAGGCGCTCAAAACTTCTGTGTCACTCTATGACGTTGCACTAACGGTTCCAGGAGAAAAAGAAAAACAAAAAAGACGGATTGCAATTGTTGTACTAAAAAGCAGTGATCGTGATGGTGACTTGGATCGACTCCTTCGATACGTTGAACAAAACATTGGTTTTCAAAAAATCTCAGATTTGGAGGTTGAATTTCCGCTCCCTGGTAATACGCAGTAGATTTGGTATATTGCAGATGATATGAAAAACTTTTGGTCAAAATTAAAAAAACCTTTTTTTGTCCTTGCGCCGATGGCGGATGTGACAGATGCGTCTTTTCGAAAAGTGATTGCCACATACGGTAAGCCAGACGTCACGTGGACTGAATTTGTTTCAGCGGACGGGCTTGTACGTGCAACCGAAGAAGGGAAGAAAAAGCTTCTCAAAGACCTCGAATACGATGAAAGCGAAAGACCAATTGTCGCTCAACTTTTTGGCTCAAATCCAGAACATATGGAGATTGCAGCGGCTCTTGTAGAGAAACTCGGGTTTGATGGAATTGATATCAATATGGGTTGTCCTGACAAAAGTATCGAAAAACAAAAAAGCGGTTCTGCAATGATAAAAAATCCAGAACTTGCGCTCAGTGTAATCGAAGCGGCAAAACGTGGTGCGCCAACTCTTCCTTTATCTGTCAAAACTCGAATTGGTTACAACACAGTTGAGATTGAAAAATGGATTCCAATTTTACTTAAAGCAGACATTCAGGCATTAACCATCCATGCTCGAACACGCAAAGAAATGTCCAAAGTTCCTGCACGCTGGGAGTTTGTAAAACAAGTAGTAGGTCTTCGAGATGAATTAGCACCACAAACACTTATTCTCGGTAACGGAGATGTCAAAAACCTCGATGAAGCACGAGAACGAGTCAAAGAAACCGGATGTGATGGAGTGATGATAGGACGTGGAATATTTGGAAATCCATTTCTATTTAGCAAAGAAGGCAAAGCAAAGGATCTCAAATCTCAGCTTGAAGCACTTCTTCTTCATATAGAACTTTTTGATGAGATTTTAGGGACGACAAAAAACTTTGCCCTTATGAAAAAACATTTCAAAAGTTATATCCAAAGCTTCGAAAACGCAAGCGATCTACGGATCGCGCTAATGGATGCACCAAATGCAAAAGAAGCGATGGGGATTTTGAGAGAGTATGTATCTAAACTCAAGGAATAAGCTGTTTTGTAATAGATAGATTGTTTTAAAAAAAGATTTCAAGTGGTTTGACATATTATTTATTGTCTTGTATATTTACCACTGGACAAAAAAACACAAATGAAAATCTTTATTCTTATTGCGTTCCTTCTTGCTGGTGCATGGGTGCTAACAATTATCGATCACTTGCTTGGAATTAATTTCACTCAAGTGAGTATGCAATCACAAATCATACATAAGGCAGGTTTTATGATTTTTGGGAGCTGTGGTAGTGCTCTTATTGTATGGTGTAAAAAAAGTTAATTCGTTTCAATTTAAGGTGTTGGCTATGTAGTTGACGCCCTTTTTTATAATAAAAAAGTGTACAATCAATTCTTATTCATTTAATATTATTTTTTTAAAAAAACTAAACTTATTTTCTCTCCAACACAATCAAACTCTCAACATGTGGAGTCATAGGGAAGTAGTTGTATAGCTTGGCAAAAACTGGTTTGTAAAAAGGAAGGATGTCTTGGAGATCACGGGCTTGGCTTTCGATATTACAAGAAAGATAAATGAGTTTTGGAGGAAGTGTTTCGATGATTTTTTTGATCACCTTGGGATGAAGTCCTCCTCGTGGTGGATCGACGATAAGAATGCTTTCGGCATTGATGTATTCTCGAAGTGTATGCGCTTGACCCAAAAACGCCTGCGCGTTTTGTATGTTGTTGTTTTCGATATTTTGTTTTGCAAACGTAACTGCATCACTGTTTTCTTCTACCAAAACGATATCTTTTGCGATCTTGCGAAGAGAAAGTCCTATGGTTCCAACTCCAGAATAAAAGTCCACAACTGAAGAACCTGCTTCGATAAACTGTTCTATGTCTCGAAGGGTTGCTTCAAACACAGAAGGATTTATCTGAAAAAAACTCATAAGCCCATACGTAAACGGCATACCAAGAAGTGACTGCGTAAGTGTATGTTTCTTTGCTTCAACAAGAAGTTCTGTTGCAACAGAAGCGGGGCTCTTGGGCTCTGAATAATAAATAGTGAGGTTATCAAAGGGGTTAGTGCGAAGTTGTTCGATTTCGTGTGTTTTTACAAAAAGCCCTGCAACAGTTTCTCCTTTTGTATTACTTCGAATGATAATGGTTTTAAGTAGTGGGCGAGGGAATTTAACTTCATCAAGCCATGTAATGATCTTTGATGCTGTGAGATTGAGTGCGTCGGTTGCGAGGATACTTGGCGGGATAGGAATCTTTTTCTTTTCGGTTCGTCCAAAGATACCAAGATGGAAGTTATTTTCTTCATCGGTATAAATATGATACTCCATCTTGTGTCGGTAGTGCAGACGGGTGCTATCTGTAAACACCTTTTCTTTTGCAAACAACTCGATGATGTCAGGGAGTTGTTTGAATACTTCGGTGGTGATGCTTCGCTTGAAGAGAAGTTCTGTTTCAAGCTCAATAATTTGCCACGGACTCGAAGAAACAAAGTCCTTTTCGAGTGGTTCGATTCGAACTGGAGATGGATTAAGTATGTTTGTTGCAAGAGCTTCGATATGACGTCGTTTCTTTTTTGATATTTCAATTTCTACATCTTCACCAGGAAGTCCGTTCCAGATGTGATACGTATAATCATCTTTCTTTGTCATGCCTGATCCGTCAGTATGAAAGCCATCAATGTGTATTTGTGTCATATGTTAGAAACCTATCTCAAAAATAATCATTCCAAGCAGTGTTGCGCAGATTGAAGCAAGGAGAACAAATCCTGCCATAATGTCTTTTATTTTACCAATAGTACTATCCTGTTTTGGTTCTATTTTGTTGCATATATCTTCAACTGCTGTGTTTACAATCTCTGCGGTAAGTACAAGAGTGATAGCTACACATAAGAGCGCCCAGGAATATGCGGAAAGGTCCTTGAGACATCCATAACTCACAACGATACAGGCGATAACCACTTCAATACGAAAGTTTCTTTCTTCGCGCCAAACTGTCTTGAGGCCATTAACCGCCCATCTAAAACTTTTCATTACATTTCTCATAAAATGTATCATACTATATTTTTCTTTTTTGAAAAAATTATTATATAATAAGTGCAAATGAGTATCTTTTTAGAACTAAGTATAATTTTGATCATTGCAACATGCGTTTCTTTTGTAATGAGATTCTTGAAACAACCTCTTGTTGTTGGATACATTCTTTCGGGTATTTTGCTTGGTCCTTATTTTTTTAATGTTATCGAATCAGTTGAACATATTGAAGTGTTTTCAAAAATAGGAATCAGTATTCTTCTTTTTATTGTCGGACTTTCTCTTTCACCTCATATTATAAAAGAAGTGGGAAAGGTTTCTTTTGTCACAGGGCTTGGGCAAGTAGTATTTACGTCGGTTATAGGGTTTTTTATTTGTCTTGCACTTGGTCTTGCGGTCGTACCTGCAATCCTCGTGAGTCTTGCTCTCACACTTAGTAGCACAATCATTATTCTTAAGCTCCTTTCGGACAAAGGTGACCTAACAAAACTGTATGGTAAAGTAGCCTTAGGACTGCTCTTGGTACAAGATGTTGTTGCAACGATTATTTTGATGGTGATCTCTACCCTTGGAGCTCATCAGACAACTGACAATTCTATCGGATTTCATATTTTGTTTCTTGTTGTCCAAGGGGTGTTGCTCACAGTCTTTTTGTATTTGTTGAGTACAAAGGTTGTATCCAAGTTCACGAGCTTCATTGCTTCAAATCAAGAGTTTTTGTTTATATTTTCGCTTGCTTGGGGATTTGGGATTTCTTCAATCTTTGCATTTGTTGGCTTTTCAATCGAGATTGGAGCCCTTATTGCTGGAGTAACGCTCGCTGCGTCTCCGTTTGCGTATGAAATTAGTTCGAGACTTAAGCCACTCAGAGATTTCTTTGTCTTACTTTTCTTTATTTTGCTTGGAGTGAGTCTTGTAGTGACTGATGTATCGAGTTTGGTTTTTGATGGGGTGATGTTGTCACTTTTTGTGTTGATTGGTAATCCGATTATTGTGTTTGTTTTGATGTATATGTTGAAGTTTAAACACAAAACTTCCTTTCAAACCGGACTTACCGTAGCTCAGATTAGCGAGTTCTCGCTGATATTGATGGCACTTTCACATTCATTTGGATTTATTACAACTGAAGTGTTATCTCTCGTGACTGTTGTTGGGATGATTACGATTGCAGGTTCATCGTATTTGATTATGTACTCAGATAAGTTGTTTTATATTTGTGAGCCATTTATAAAAAAAATATTTCCAACCAAAACACGTGTTCGTAATGAACATAATACCGATGTGAAATACGATGTTGTGTTGTTTGGTTTTGGAAGAGTGGGGATGGATTTTGTGAAAGTGTTTCAATCAATTCACAAAACATTTTTGATTGTTGATTTTAACCCTGTCACTCTCAAAGACTTGAAACAGAGAAATATTCCACATCGATTTGGTGATGCAGAGGATGTCGAGTTTCTTGATGAGCTCAATTTAAAAGACACATCTTTGGTTGTTTCAACAATTCCAGATTTTGACACCAATATGCTTTTGGTTACCTATACCAAAGGTAAGAATCCAGACGCTGTGGTGATATTGCTTTCTCATGATTCAAAAGAAGCAGATGCATTATATGAAGCGGGTGCAACGTATGTGGCAGTACCGCATTATATTGGTGCAAAACATATTGGAGATATGATCAAAAAATCAGTGTTTGATCAAAGCAGTTACGAAAAACATCGTGCTCGACATTTACTCGCTATAAAGACAAGATACTTTTTGTAGAATTAATCAAAAATATTTACTAAATACGTATCAATCTCACGTTGTTCAAGATCATAGAAATGTTTTCCATCTTCGTGCAAGTCTCCTGCAAGTTCTAATCCAACAAACCGCCAGTGCCACGGTTCAAAGATATAGAACGTGTTTCCTTTTGGATATGACAGAGTGAAGCCATAACGATGTGCGTTTTCATTTAACCATTGGTAAGCTTTTGTTTGTTCAAATGAAGCGAAACTTTGGCCAAGTTGCTTAGTAGTGAAATCAAGCGTTGTTCCCAGTTGATGTTCCGAAAACCCCTGATCAGCAGAAAACGTATTTGCACCTTTTCCATAATTGACACTGTAAGCACTTTTTAGTGCTTTTTGAGTTTCAAATGATCGGTATCCAGATATAACACGTAAATCAATCCCGTCATCTTGTGCGTCTTCAAACATTTTTTCAAGATAAGAGTTAACCTTTGAGTGGATGTATATTTCTTTTCTACCTGTGGCCAAAAGGTCTTGGTCAATAAGGGTAAGTTTTTCTGGAATATAGTGCTCATTGAGGAAGTATATTTTTGAGTATTTTTGTAGAAGCTCTTTATCTGTTTTTGATAACTTTTCGAGTGTGTTTACTGTATCAGCTATTTTTTCAAATTCACTTCCAATCTGATTTACCTTTTCCTGTTCGGCAAGGAGTGAATTCACAAGGCTGTTTTTTTCTTCTTCTCGCTTGGTAATATCTTCTTCAAAGCGAGCGATCTTTTGCTCTAGAGTTTGTATTGTTTGCGTCTGTGCTTTGTTTTGAAGTGTTAGTAGGTAGTATTTGTATATTCCAAAGGAAGCAAGTGATAGCAAGACAAGTATTGCAAATAAATTAATAAATATATGTTCTCGTTTCGTCATGGGCTTTATTGTAGCATAATCACGTTCTTTTGTTGGTTTTCTTCCATTCTAGAATGTTGCCTGCCTTTAGTTCCATTTTGTCGGCAGAGCGAAGGTGTTTTAGGTTGGCTTTGCAGGTAAACATAATATGAGGAGACGTATCTAAATCATTTGCTACATCGAACATTTCATCCATTCGAGTAATCCACGTTGTACCGTATTTCTTTCGAAGGTTAAAGGGTTTAGAGAAGCTTCGAAGGATCTTTTCTCCTGTTTTCACATCAAAGTATTCGTGGAAGTATGATGTCGCCAACTCTCGAATTGTTTTGTACACAGGATCACGGAATCGAAGGGTGGCGTGGTTCGTCTTGCTGATAGCACCGAAATAGCCATTTTGTTTGTAGATAGCAACAACGTGATCATCACCGTTATAACTCTTGAGGTCAAGGAGAAGTGGTTCTTCTCCTTGTAGCCACAAGCATACTCCCGCAAGCATTGCACCTTCAATACACATTGCTTTTTTTTCTTGAAGGACCCGACGAGGTGACATATACGTTTCAGCTTTCTTTTCAAAGTTGATAGGGAGTGTATCAAGAAAGTTTTGAATCTTGATTGGAGTGTTGAGTTTTTTTAGTAATTGAAATTCTTTTGGAGATAAAATATTTTTTAATGCCTTCATAAGAAAATTCTAACACAAAAAAAACTTCACAAGGAAGTTTTAGTCAAACTTGGAGAATTCTCCACTGGTGACAAGTAAGAGGAGGGTTACGAAGATCAGAACCCATGTTTGTATTAGTTCAAGTTTCCTATCTATAATTTTATCGTATCAAAGAAACTGTACATAATCAATTTTTTGTGTACTATTATTTATTAGAAAATGAAAACTCCAGATTTGTGTGGACCCTCTGTAATCCTTCTGTCAATACATCTAAGGAGAAGAAGAATTTGGTGGACCATTGAAGCGGTGCGAGAAACGGGAAGTGTGATTGGGATATTTCTAACTTACAAACATCGCTCTAGGTGTCGAACCGTTCGCGTTTCAGAAATAATTTGTTATGCGAAAGACTCACCACTAGAATTCTTTGGCGGTATAAGTTCTTCTGTAGTAGATAACGCAGTTAGGATCTATGTCTGGGGAATAGAACTTTTCATCCCCTTACTAAGACTACCTGCTCAAACACTACCCGCCTCTCCCACAAGTTAGGGGAGGTATTTTTATTTTTGATTACTCTGCGCTATACTATGCCTCATATATGACAACCGCAGAAGTAAGAAAAAAATACTTAGAATTTTTTAAATCAAAAGGGCACACTATCATTCCTTCGGCTCGACTCGTACCAGAAAACGACCCTACAACGCTTTTTACGGGCTCAGGTATGCAACCTCTTGTACCATTTTTGCTTGGTGAAAAGCACCCAGAAGGAGTAAGACTTACCAACAGTCAAAAGTGTTTCCGTTCTCAAGATATCGATGATATAGGAGACAATCGTCATACAACATTTTTTGAAATGCTTGGAAACTGGTCACTTGGTGATTATTTCAAGAATGAACAACTTCCATTTGTATTCGAATTTTTAACAAAAGAGATTGGTATAAAGCCAGAAAAGCTTTTTGTCACTGTATTTCGTGGAGATGAGCAAACGGGTATTGCTAAAGACAATGAGGCGATTGCTCTATGGAAAAGTCTTTTTAAAGAAGCAGGAATCGACAATGCTCTTGATGCCGATATGATAAGCGAAGAAGAAGCTGGAAAGCGGGGTATAAAAGAAGGTGAGAAAATTTTTGCTTATGATGTCAAGAAAAACTGGTGGAGTCGAAGTGGTGTGCCTTCAAAAATGCCAGAAGGAGAACCAGGAGGCCCAGATTCAGAACTCTTCTATGAATTTGATTCGGTAACACATGACAAGAAGTTCGGTGAACATTGCCATCCTAACTGCGACTGTGGACGGTTTCTTGAGATTGGAAACTCTGTGTTTATGGAATATTGGCGCACGGCTTCAGGTTTTGAAAAATTGCCACAAAAAAACGTAGATTTCGGAGGAGGACTTGAAAGAATCGTTGCGGTCTCAGAAGACAAGAGTGATGTGTTCTTGATCGATACGCTTGGCGGTATTGTTGATACTCTCGAGAAATTATCAGGCAAAAAATACAGTGATACAGAATTCACAGCTACTTTCCGTGTGGTGGCAGATCATATTCGTTCATCAGTTTTTCTTATTGGTGATGGGGTAGTGCCAACAAATAGCGAGCAAGGATACTTTGTAAGAAGACTTCTCAGACGAGCGATTCGGTTTTGGGATAAGCTTGGAATACAAGATGCAGGAATCAGTACACTTGTGTCACCTCTGCTTTCTTTTTATAAAGAAGCCTTCCCAGAAACTTTTGCAAAGTTGGATTTTATTGCTGAAGAAATAAAGCGTGAGGAAGAGAAGTTTCGAAAGACACTTAAAGATGGAAATAAAGAGCTTTTAAAACAAGTTGAGAAAGGAAGTCTTTCTGGGGAAGATGCTTTTATTTTGTTTTCAACGTACGGGTTTCCTATTGAAATTACCGAAGAGATTGCCAAAGAAAAAGGAATTGCAATAGATAAAGAAGCATTTGAATCTGAATTTAAAAAACACAAAGACCTATCTCGTGCTGGAAGTGAACAAAAATTCAAAGGAGGTCTTGGAGATACGAGTGAAAAGTCTCTCCAATACCACACCGCAACCCACTTACTTCACAAAGCTCTTCGAGATGTGCTTGGAAGCACTGTTGGTCAAAAGGGAAGTAACATCACACCAGAACGCCTTCGGTTCGATTTTTCTTTTGAACGCAAAATGACTGATGAAGAAAAGAAAAGAGTTGAAGATATCGTAAATGAAAAGATTAGAGAAGCTCTCCCTGTTCAAAACAAAATTATGCCAAAGCAAGATGCAGAAGAAACAGGAGCACTTCACTTCTTCGGAGAAAAATACGGTGATCAAGTCTCTGTGTATTACATTGGAGACACTATTGCAGACGCATTTTCAAAAGAATTTTGTGGAGGTCCTCACGTCAAAAACACTTCAGAACTCAAAGGAACATTCAAGATTCAGAAAGAAGAGGCAGTTTCAGCAGGTGTAAGACGGATTAAAGCCGTGCTCGAATAACTTATCACTAAGTATTTGGTAACCAAACAACAAACTACAAACAGCGCTTGATTTCTCAATACTCAACATTGAAGTGTAAAGCATTGATCCTTGAACTTATTTAGTTTTTGTTTTTTGTGATTTGGTTATTCGACAGGTTAGTTTATAATTAAACTACTGTGTTACATTTGTTTCAAAAAAAAATCATTAAAGACGAAACCTCAGTTATTTTTTGTATTGAAAGTGGGGAAATTATTTCGGCCATTGTAAAATTTGAAACAGGTAAACTCCCTCACGTTCTCTTTGTTCATCGAATGTCTATACCAGTTCACAATGAGCTCGACAGATCCCATTTAGTTCCTCGAATGCTTGTTGTACTCAAACGTAGTGCCGAACTTATTATGCAAGAAGGACTTGTGCATATTCAGACAATGAAGGAAGATATTAATCTCAAGTATACCCATGTGTTTTTAGGGGTTCCTTGGTACCTATCTAAAACCACAACACACGTGTTCACTGATACTACTTCATTTGTACTGACACCAGAAATACTTGAACAACAATCCGAAAAACTATTTGATCAGGTGCTTGTAAATGGTATTCATATCGAAAAAAAGGTTGTTTCTATTAAGGCTAATGGTTATATCATCAAAGATCCGATTGGACGAAGGGTTTCATCACTCGAATATAAAGGATTTGTATCGGTAGTTGAAGAAGATTTGTACAAGCAACTTACCGAAACAATCAGTATCTTTTTACCTAACTTTGAAATCTTTGTTCACACATATTCATTATCAACTTTTTCAGTAATGTCAGAGTATATCAAAGAGAAAGACTATATTCTGATATTACCAGAAGCTCATGTTATTGAGATGATCCATATCTCAAATGGTTCTATTGAATCAAGTGTATCGGTGCCATATGGAAAACAGTACATACTTGAACTAATAATGAAGAGATTTGATTGTTCAAAGACAGAAGCATACAGTTTTCTTAAACTGTATCGAACTAATGGGCTTACTGATCAAAAGAAATCCGAGCTCTTGAAGCTTTTTGCTGAGGCACAACACGTACTCAAGGAACTTTTGGGACAAGCATTTCAGCATTTAAACAAAAACATTTTATTACCAAACACGGTTATATTTGCAGATAATAGTTTTGAGACACATCTACTTGCCAAATGGTTCTTGTCGGAAGAATACATAAACCACACTTTCACTACTGATGGATTTAAGGGATTATTTTTCACACACAAAGATCTTGAACAGTTTGTCACATATGAGGAGACTGTCCACAATTCATCTCTTGAGACAGTCCTTGCAACTTCGGTTTTGTATATTCAGATGTTATAAATCTTTCCACAGTAGAATTAAAATTTTTTTTTAGGTATAATGACACAAATATGAAAAGTTCACTAAGAGATATTATCCCATCAGAAAAACGCTCAATACGAGATATTCCGTTATCTCATAAACGACTCAATGTTGAAGCATCTGATGTAAACGAACGAGTTTCAAAACCAAGAAGAAAACTTACAAAAGAAGAAGTATTTGATACGCCTGATGAGGATGTCTTTACTGATACCGAGTCTGTCTCATCTTTCAAAAAACAAAACCAAACATCTGGCAAAACAATGTGGCTCGTCGCTTTTTCAGCATTGGTGCTCTTGGTTGGGACGTTATTATGGTTGTTTTCTAAAACCGAAGTTGTTATCGATCTAAAAAAAGCAACATTTACAATTGAAAATGAATCTTTTTTTGCTGAAAGTGATTCGAACCAAGAAGCTTCTTTCCGGTTCAATACCGTGGAGCTTAGTGACGAAGTTTCAAAGGTGGTTGAAGCCAAGGGTCAAAAAGAAGTCTCTGCCAAAGCAAAAGGAACCGTTGTTGTATTCAATAACTTCAGTACAGCTACACAACAACTCGTTGCTGGAACGAGACTAGAAGATCAAAATGGACATATATTTAGAATCGATAAATCAGTCATAGTTCCTGGTAAGAAGACTGTTTCTGGTAAAATTGTTCCAGGAAGTGTTGAGGTGGCTGTAACTGCGGATGAAGCTGGTGCTCGTTTTAATATACCTCTTTCTGATTTTACAATCCCTGGATTTAAAGGTACACCAAAGTTTAATGGGTTTTATGCTCGATCAAAGACGTTAATGCTTGGAGGTATGGAAGGTACAGTACCTGTCATTGAAGCAGAAGCTCTTTTGGGACTTGAAACAGAAATGAAAAAAGAGCTCGAAACAGCAATTATTGCAAAAGTGCGAGCTGAACTACCAAAAGAATTTATTCTTCTCGAAGGTGCTTATCGTATAGCCTTTGAGCCAGTTTCAAGTGTAAATGAAGGTGATAAAGCAAAAATAACGATGAAAGCAACCATCAAGGCATTTACATTCAAGGCTACGGAACTACTCGCGGTCCTTGCAAAAGAAAAACAAATACCTTTGGAAGAAGGATTTAATACTAACCCAGATTTTGCTAGTTTGCAGATTGTCTCGATTACAGAAGAGGGAACACGCGCTACGTTTGGATTTAATGGGACAGTTCGGTTTACCTATCATTTAGACGATGAGAAGCTAAAAACCGCAATTGTAGGTCAAAAAAAGAAAGAAATACCAAAGATTCTTACACAATTTCCTATTATCGAAAAAGCCCAAGTAATAGTCACTCCATTTTGGTTTTCGAGCGTCACATCAAACACATCTAAGATCAACATTACAAAAAACAGTCTAGGGAATCAATAAAAGCCTCTAGCCCAAGAACTTTAAAAAGAGGTTTATTTGACTTGTGATATGAGATTAGTTATAATTTACACATAATAAAAAGTACATAAATTGTAAATGGATACAAAAAAAAAGCCGACCGAAAATGGAGTTGTTTTAGAGGCGTTACCGAATACTCTTTTTAAAGTTGAGAAAGAAGATGGTGAGGTTATTTTAGCTTTTCTTTCAGGAAAAATGAGGTTAAATCGGATTAGAGTGTTGATTGGGGATAAGGTAGAAATGGAGATAGATCCCTATGGTGGAAAGGCGAGAATCATTAGAAGAGGTTAAATTATGAGGTAAATGTATATTTTCCTTTGACTTAAAAAGGAGAGTATAGTATATTGTCAAAATATTATGAAAGTAAAAGCATCAGTAAAAAAAATATGTCCGAAATGCGAGGTCGTTCGAAGGAAGGGTCTTGTTCGAGTTATTTGCAAAGCTGATAAGCGACATAAGCAAAGACAAGGGTAATTTTAAATAAAAATATATTATGCGAGTATTAGGTATTACAATTCCAGACGAAAAAAGATTAGAAATTGGTTTAACTGCCGTGTATGGTATTGGACGTCCTTTGGCGCAATCTATACTTAAACAAGTAGGTATAGATGCTGGAACAAAAGGAAAAGATCTTTCAACTGATCAAGAAAACGAGATTCGAAAGGTAATCGAAGGATTCACACTTGAAGGTGAACTCAAGCGAGAAATCAGTTCAAACATCAAACGACTCAAAGATATCAAATGTTACCGAGGAGTACGTCATATGAAAAGACTTCCAGTGCGAGGGCAAAGAACAAAGACAAATGCTCGAACACTCAAAGGAGTTAAAAAGACGATGGGAAGTGGACGAAAGAAAGCTGACAAGAAATAATAATAAACAAAGGCAACACAATGGGAAAAAAACGAATCATAACTAAAAAGGACGGATCAAAAGAGGATGATAAGCCTCGATCTTCTTCTCTTTCAAAGAAAAGAGTAGATTCTGTTATTTTAAATATCCAATCTACATACAACAACACAAAGGTTATTTTGACTGATATGAAAGGAAATGCGCTTGCTTGGAGCTCAAGTGGAAGTCTAGGATTTAAGGGTGCAAAAAAAGGTACTCCATTTGCAGCTGCAAAAATCGGAGAAACGTTGGGAGCAAAAGCCCTTGCAATGGGAGTAAAACAAGTTACTGTTGTTGTAAACGGTGTTGGTTCTGGACGAGAATCATCAATTCGAGGTTTTATCTCAAAAGGTAACTTTGAAATCACTGGAATCAAAGACGTAACCCCAGTACCACATAACGGACCTCGACCACCAAAACCACGTCGAGTATAATTAACACTTAACTTTAAATTATCGAATTCATTTTATGAAACTTGGACCAAAATACAAATTAGCACGACGGCTTGGAGCTCCAATATTTGAGAAAACTCAAACAGCTAAATTTGCTGCCTCAAAAGAGCGAAGAAAAGCAGCTTTTGGAAAACCTAAAAGTGCTTTTGGTCTTCAACTAAATGAAAAACAAAAAGCTCGATTTACTTACGGAGTTTCAGAAAAGCAATTTAAGAACTATGTAAAAATGATCCTCGAATCAAAAGGAGGATCTCAAACAGATAAACTTTTTGAAGCACTTGAACGACGACTTGATAACGTTGCATACCGACTTGGATTTGCACTTACTCGAAGACAAGCTCGACAGATGGTTTCTCACGGTCACATCAAAGTAAACGGACGAAAAGTAACTATTCCTTCTTACGCAATAAAAAACGGAGATAAAGTAACTATCAGAAAAGAAAGTGAAGGAGCCGGACTCTTCAAAGACCTTGAAGCACGATACAAAGACATCACTATCCCTGAATGGATCACATTTGATGTGAAGACAAAAGAAGGAGTTGTCTCTGGTATTCCAAAAGCAAAACCTACAGAGTTAATGTTTGATCTGGAGGCGGTGTTCGAGTATTACCGAAGATAGTTGCTAAGATCAAAAAAATAAGGTATAATCGTAAAGTTTTTTAGTTAAATCAATTATAAGGTCACATTTAAATATTATGGCAGAAACAAAAATTCTATTGCCCTCACAACCAAAGATAATCAAAGAAGAAGGTTCTTTTGGTATGTATGAAATCGATGGACTTTACCCAGGGTATGGACATACGCTTGGTAACTCACTTAGACGAATCATTCTTTCTTCAATTGAAGGAGTTGCGGTTACAAGTCTTAAAATCAAGGGAGCGAATCATGAATTCTCAACGATTGATGGGGTAAAAGAAGATGTGATCACTATTATCTTAAACTTGAAAAAACTTCGGTTTAAGATTCTTTCTGATGAAGCACAAACAGTTACTGTTTCTGTAAGAGGACCTCAGGTTGTAACTGCGTCTGATATCAAACTTCCAGGTCAAGTAGAAATTATGAACGGAGATCAATACATCTGTGAAGTAACTGATAAGAACTTCGAACTTGTAATGGAAATCGAAATTCAAAAAGGACTTGGGTATCTTTCAAAAGAAATGGTTCAACGAGAAAGAGTTGAAATCGGTGCGATTGCAGTTGATGCACTTTTTAGTCCGATTCGACGAGTGAACTACGAAGTAGAAAATATGCGAGTAGGAAACCGAACTGACTTCAACCGTCTCAAGATTTCTATTGAATCTGATGGAAGTATTGCTCCACGAGCTGCTCTTGAAACTTCAATTGCTACAATGATCAATCAACTCCGAGCGATTGTTGGATTCAAAGAAGAAGATGACGCTCCTCTTGTACGAGAAGTTGAAGAATCTACTGATGAAGAAAGTGGAGACAAAGAAGATCTTGAGGATGTATTTAAGACTCGAATTGAATCTCTTGATTTATCACAACGAACAATCAATGCACTTATTAATGCAAATATCCGAACAGTAGGAGGTCTTGCTCGAAAAAAAGAAAAAGATCTTGGTGAAATTGATGGACTTGGGGCAAAAGGCGTACAAGAAATCAAAAACATGTTGAAGGAATTTTCAATCGAATTAAAATAAAGTACCATGAGACACCACAGTAAACCACGAAAATTTAAAAGAGATCGAAATCAAAGAAAAGCGCTTTTGAAGGCATTGTCTGTTGCTCTTATCACTCGAGAAAAGATCACTACGACAGAAGCAAAAGCAAAAGAACTTCGACCTCATATTGAAAAGCTTATTACTAAAGCTAAGGTTGACTCTGTGGCATCTCGAAGACTTGTTGCAACAAAAATCGGTAATGGTGTTGCGCTTACAAAAATGTTTGCAGATATCGCTCCTGTATTCAAAGAAGTAAATGGAGGTTACACACGAATCATCAAACTTCCACGACGTCAGAAAGATGCAAGTAAGATGGCATTTATAGAATTTGTAAAGTAAAAATATTATGGAACATACAATTGACGCAACAAACCAAAAACTAGGACGAATCGCAAGTAAGGCGGCACATCTTTTGATGAACAAAGATTCAGTTGATTTTGCACGAAACAAAATGCCAGTTTCAAAGGTGGTTATTACAAACGCTTCTCTTATTTCAATCACTGAAAAGAAGCTAAAAGAAAGTACACACTCACGATATTCTGGATACCCAGGAGGACTTACAAAAGAAACTCTTGAACGTGTAACAAAGAAGAAGGGATACAGTGAAGTGCTCAAACACGCTATTTCTGGAATGCTTCCAAAAAACAAACTTCGAGCAAAAATGCTTTTAAATCTTAAAATAACAGAATAATTATATGGCGACTAAAGATACAACATATTTTGAAGGGCTAGGACGACGAAAAACCTCTATTGCACGAGTGCGAATTACTCCTGATTCTAAAACATCTTTTATAATCAACAAAAAAGCTTTTGAAGTACATTTTCCAACAGCTGATTTACAAAAAACAGTTTCTGCTCCTTTTGTCAAATCTGGTATTGAACAAAAATTTAAAGTTTCAGTTGAAGTAGTTGGAGGAGGAATTTCATCACAAGCAGGTGCAGTATCTCTTGGAATTGCCCGAGCTCTTACAGTATACGATAAACACCTTCGAGGAGCACTCAAAAAAGAAGGTCTCCTTAAGCGAGATGCCCGAGCAAAAGAACGACGAAAATTCGGTCTCAAGAAAGCCCGCAAGGCGCCACAGTGGTCAAAGCGATAAAAAATATCCCCGAAAGGGGATTTTTTTTTGCTTTACTAACCACTATGTAGCGCCTTGCGGGCGGAGCGCGAAAAGTGAAGTCGGGAAAGGGACCCGACTGCAAGGTCGGAGCGCGACGGCGCGAGACGAGGTCACGGAATTTTTCACCAGAAAAATATCTGGGACCCGCAATGGTCAAAACAATAACTTCAAAAAACCAAAAAAACTTCGCCACAAAGCGAAGTTTTTTGTAAGTTGAAATTTCTCTCTTTTTTTATACAATGTATCTATGGATAATCAACAACAAGAAGAACAAGACGATGTAACAATCGAGCCAAATACAAATTCAGACACCGATCTAGATGCAGATTTAGATATGGAATATTCAGAAGAAGACGCGAGGGCTGAAATCAAAAAACTCAAGACAAAGATAAAAGAGTTGCAAAAAGAAAGTGCTGAGAACCTTCTCGGTTGGCAACGTACAAAAGCTGACTATGTGAACGCTCAAAAAGAAGCGGATAAGTCTCGACTTGAACTAATTAAGTATGCAAATGAAAACTTCATTGTGGAGTTGTTACCAACACTCGATGCTTTTGATATGGCAATGGCGAACAAAGAAGCCTGGGAAAAAGTTGATAGTGCATGGCGAAGCGGTATTGAATACATTTACAATCAAATACTTAGAACTCTCGAAAACGCAGGAGTTAAACAAGAAAATCCCGTAGGACAAAAGCTCGATGTAATGAAACATAATCCAGTTGGAGTGGTTGAAACTGACGATGAATCAAAAGTAGGTTTGGTTGCAGAAGTAATGCAAAAAGGCTATGTACTAAATGGTAAAGAAATCCGCCCAGCAGGAGTGAAGGTGTTTGAGAAGAAATAAAGGTCTTGTGTTGGGGTTTTAGTTTTGATATTGTTTTGGTATAATTAAACAAATGCTTACAACTACCCGAAAACAAATAGTTGAAAAAGTAATCGAGAAAAACGGCTTTATTTTCCGTGTCTTTTTTGCTGTTTCAAATGAACTTGATGGGGTAAAGGCAGAAATTATTAAGGTAATTCCTCTTGGCAAGATTGAAGACCTTTCGGAAACAATCGCTTTGCCTATATGTCAAAGTACTTCTGTATTTGATGACTTGCTTATTTCAACTTTTAATCTTGCGATTCAATCTCCTTATGTAAGTAGTCTTATTGATATCAACGGATCTAAACCACGTGCGCCAACGCTAGCGTAATCACCAAGAACCAAATTCCAAATCACAAATAAAATTCAAACTCCAATAATTAATCTACGATTGGAATTTGCAAAATTAAGATTTGAGGATTGTTTGTTATTTGGTGCTTGTAATTTGTTTATTAAACTAGCTAGTGCCCAAAGCCTAGCATCTAACTAACTAAAAAATTTATGTCAAAAATAATTGGTATTGACCTTGGAACTACTAACTCTGCTATTGCGGTAATGGAGGCAGGTAGTCCAAAGATTCTCGAAAACGCAGAAGGAGCTCGAACGACTCCTTCGATCGTTGCCGAAAGTAAAACAGGGGAACGTCTTGCAGGGCTTCTTGCAAAACGACAAGGAGTAACAAACCCAAAAAACACAATTTATCAAATCAAGCGATTTATCGGACATAACTTCGATGAGGCTCCGGTTCAAAAAGACAAAGCTTCAGTTCCATACGAAATAACAAAGTCTTCAAACGGAGGAATCGAAGTAAAAATGGGGAACAAAGAATATCGTCCAGAAGAGATTTCTGCGATGATTCTCCAAAAGCTCAAAGCTGACGCAGAAGCACGAGTAGGAGAACCTGTCACACAAGCAGTAATTACGGTACCTGCGTACTTCAACGATGCACAACGACAAGCAACCAAAGATGCAGGAAAGATTGCAGGACTTGAAGTAATGCGAATCATCAACGAACCAACTGCTGCTGCTCTTGCATACGGATTCAACAAGAAAAAAGATGAAAAGATCGTAGTGTTCGACTTCGGAGGAGGAACATTTGATATCTCAGTACTTGAAGTAGGGGATGATGTTGTAGAAGTAAAATCAACTGATGGAGACGCACACCTCGGAGGAAAGGACTTAGATCAAAAAATCATTAACTTCCTTGCCGATGAGTTCAAAAAAGAATCAGGTATTGATCTTCGAGGAGATGCTCTTGCGTTGCAACGATTAGACGAAGCGGCAGAAAAAGCCAAGATCGAGCTTTCGACAGCAGTTCAAACAGAAGTAAATATTCCGTTCATTACATCAGATAGTTCAGGACCTCGTCACTTACTCATCACACTTACTCGAGCAAAACTCGAAGAGTTGACTTCTGAGTTTATCGACCGAGCAATGTCTATTACTAAACGAGCGGTTGAAGCATCACCATTTAAGGTGGGAGATATCAATGAGGTGATCCTGGTTGGAGGACAAACTCGAATGCCAGCAATCCAAAAAGCGGTAAAAGACTTCTTCAACAAAGAGCCAAATATGGGAGTAAACCCAGATGAAGTAGTAGCTCTTGGGGCTGCTATTCAAGGAGGAATTCTTGGAGGAGATGTGAAAGATGTACTTCTTCTTGATGTAATCCCGCTTTCTCTTGGAATCGAAACAATGGGAGGAGTAGCAACAAAATTGATTGAAAAGAACACAACTATTCCAACTTCAAAGTCTCAAGTATTCTCAACCGCAACAGATAACCAAACTTCAACTGAAATTCATATCGTTCAAGGAGAACGAGCAATGGCCTCTGACAACAAGAGTTTGGGAAGATTTATTCTTGATGGAATCCCACCTGCACCTCGAGGAGTACCTCAAGTGGAAGTAACCTTTGATATTGATGCAAACGGAATTCTTTCTGTGAAGGCGAAGGATAAGGCAACGAACAAAGAAAACTCAATCCGAATCGAAGCAAGTTCTGGACTTTCAAAAGAAGATATCGAAAAGATGCAAAAAGATGCTGAGATGCATGCAGCAGATGATGAGAAGAAAAAACTTGAAATCGAAGCGAAAAATATCGCTGATCAAGTACTTTACACTGCTGAGAAGTCTCTTAAGGACAATGGAGACAAGATAAGTGCAGATTTGAAAGCATCTGTTGAAGCAAAGATTGCAGATCTCAAAACAGCAAAAGAAGGAAATGATATTGAGACAATGAAAAAAGCAACAGAAGCACTTTCAACTGAGATGTCAAAGATTGGTGAAGAGATGGCAAAACAATCTCAACAAGCAAATCCTGAATCATCAGCTGACACTCCAAAGCAAGAAGAACCAAAAGAAGCTGAGTTTAAGGAGGAAGAGAAGAAATAGGTAAAAGTAAGAATTCAAAAATCAAAATGCAAAATTTAAACTCAAAGTTCAAAACCGATCTCAAACAACGAACTTATCAGTTTAGTTTAAGTATCATTAGACTTTTGGATTCTTTACCACAAAAACGTGCCGGTTGGGTCATTGGTGATCAATTACTTAGATCTGCCACCTCAATCGGTGCGAACATTGTGGAAGCAAAAGCCTCTAGCTCGAGATTAGAATTTAAGAAGTTTTATGAGATATCACTTAAAAGCTCAAATGAAACGCTTTATTGGCTTAATCTCTTAAAAGATTCAAAACTAGTTGCTATCAAAGATCTTGAATTGATTATTGATGAAGCGGAGCAAATTTCCAATATGCTCGGAAAAAGCGTAATGAGTTTAAAAAAGTTATAATTTTGACTTTTTACATTCAATTTTGATTTTTAACTTTTAATTTTTGACTAAAATAACAGATGAACAAAAAAGACTACTATAATATACTAGGTGTTTCTAAGAACGCTTCCCAAGACGAAATCAAAAAAGCGTTTAGAAAACTTGCGCACGAACACCATCCAGACAAGAAGGGTGGAGATGACAAACGCTTCAAGGAAGTAAGTGAAGCATATACTGTGCTTTCTGATACGCAAAAACGAGCTCAGTATGATCGGTTTGGAGACACAGGAGCAGGATCGAGTGGAGGAGCTGGTTTCGAAGGGTTTGACTTTGGTGGATTTGGAGGACAAGGTGGTGGGTTTCAGTTTGATATGGGAGATCTTGGGGATATTTTTGGGGATATTTTCGGCGGAGGCGGAGGTCGCAGACAAAAAACAAAAAAGGGGAATGATATCCAAGTTGACGTTGAACTTGATTTCAAAGACGCAGTGTTTGGTGTCGCAAAAAAAATCCACCTCAACAAAGTTTCAAGTTGCAAGAATTGTAATGGAAACGGGGCAGAAGCTGGCTCACAAATGAATACGTGTACACATTGTAATGGTCAGGGTGTCATTCGAGAAATGAAACGATCTATCTTCGGACAAGTGGCAAGTGAGCGTGTGTGTGATAGTTGTTTTGGTGTGGGTGCAATTCCAAAAAATAAGTGTGGTGTCTGTCATGGTGCAGGAGTCCACAAACAAAGTGAAGATATTGAAGTACAGATTCCTTCAGGGATTGAACATGGAGAAATGCTTCGAGTAACTGGACGAGGTGAAGCGGTACGTGGAGGACAAAATGGAGATTTATTTATCAAGATTTATGTCAAACCAAGTAAGGTGTTTAAAAAGGCAGGTTTCAATCTTGAAACCATTCTCGAAATCAAACTAACGGACGCGCTCCTTGGGGCAGAGATAGGACTTGAAACACTTGATGGCAATATAGTGGTGAGTATTCCCGAAGGAACCAAACATCTCGATGTGCTTAAGGTAAGAGGAAAAGGAGTGCCTCATGGAAACGGTCGTGGAGATATCTTGATCCATATACATATCAAAACTCCAAACAAACTTTCAAAACAATCGCGAAAGCTCGTGGAGGAGTTGAGAGAGGAGGGGCTGTAGGTTAGCTACTAACTTTTTAGGCCTTGGGTTGTTAGGCAATAGTTTTTGGGAAATAAAAAAAACTCGGCGAACCGAGTTAGTAACCAATTGATCTTAATATGATCACGACATGACCACTGAGCGTCCAGCGGCCATTACTGTCAGTGGTTTTAGGGGCAGTTAATATTGCACTGTTCCCAATTGACGTTCCGATTAATTCAACCGATATTTTTGTGCCGTGTATTGCTGCACCGTCTCGATGGTGTCGTGCTACTGCCTCTGTCCAAAAGGTTTTGAAGCTGACCAGACTGTTCCCAATTGCCCATCTCACATCCGGTTTGATGGTGACAGACCCGTAGGGAATCGATGCAGGGAGGTCACCCCACGGAAGAATTGGATTGCCTTGACCATGCAGGAGCACGAGATGAGGTTCGTTTGGTGAATCGGTGAGCAACATTGCGGTTGCTTGTGCCATATGTCGGCCTAAGCACCATGTTTGAAAGTCGTTTACCATAATAATAAAGAGCTGGGTTGTTTAGCAGCTACCCTTTAGATTACCTAAAATACATTCTTTTACAAGGAAGCGAGGTTAGCTATTAGGCATTAGCTTTTAGGCTTTAGGTTTTGGTTCCCCACACACCCCTGGTGTGTGGGGAATTGTTTTTCATTATTAGTCATTGGTCATTGAATTTTGTTTGTTATTTAGTGCTTGTTATTTGTTTATTTAACTGGCTAGTGCCCAGAGCCTAACTTTCTAATCACTTTTTTACCTTTTTTGCACCTATCTCAAAAATATTGTACTATTGTCTGTATGGATATTAAAACAATATTAGAACGAGGGGTTGAAGAAATCATTGACCGAGAGCACTTAGAAAAACGACTTCAAAACGGAGAGAGACTTCGAGTGAAGCTTGGTATTGATCCAACAAGTCCAAATATTCATTTGGGTCGATCTATTCCTCTTCTTAAACTTCGCGATTTTCAACAAGCAGGGCATCAAGTTGTACTCATTATTGGAGACTTCACGGGGGTGGTTGGAGATACGTCAGATAAGGATAGTGAACGACCAATGCTTCAAAGTGACACAATCAAAAAAAATTTAGAAACCTATATTGAACAAGCTGGCAAAATCATTGATATTGCAAAAACCGAAATCAGATACAACTCAGAGTGGCTTGGTCCCTTGAATTACGGAGATATCGGACGACATGCTGATGTGTTTTCACTCTCTAACTTTATTTCAAGAGAAAACATCAAGAAGCGACTCGATGAAGGAAAACGAGTGTCGCTTCGTGAGCTTCTTTATCCTTTGATGCAAGGGTATGATTCAGTCGCCGTAAAAGCAGATGTAGAACTTGGAGGAACTGATCAGAAGTTCAATCTTCTTGCTGGACGTGATCTTCAAAAAGAATACGGACAAGAACCACAAGACATTCTTACAGGTCCAATCATCGAAGGGCTCGATGGACGCAAGATGAGCTCAAGTTGGGGTAATACAGTAAACTTGTTTGATACCCCAAACGATATGTTTGGTAAGCTTATGTCACTGAAAGATGAATTTGTAGTGAAATACTTTATGTTACTTACACGGCTATCACTTGAAGAAATCGCAATCTATGAAAAAAGTTTGGCTGATGGGGTAAACCCTCGCGATATCAAAATGAAACTTGCAGGAACTTTGGTTGAAATGTATCACTCAAAACAAGATGCAGAAAAGGCGGAGCAGTATTGGATTTCAACCTTTTCAAAAAAGGAGATTCCAGATGATCTTGAAGAAGTGACGCCAAGTGATTACAACATTGTTGCAGTGCTTATCGAAACTTCTGCTGTTACAAGCAAGGGTGAGGCTCGCCGATTGATTGAAGAAAAAGGAGTAAAAGTAAACGGTGAAGTAGTCACTGATGTCGCACTTACTCTTGCACCAAATGATATTCTCCAAAAAGGTAAAATGTTCTTTAGGAAAATCAAATGAGATTAACTCATAATTAATGACTTGTAACTAAAAGCTAGCGCCTAAAGCCTAATAACCTAACAGCTAATAACTAAACCATGTCTTGGATTATCATTGCACTTATCGCACCGTTTATCTGGAGTATTGTAAATCACGTTGATAAGTATTTGGTGTCGAAGTATTTCAAAGGTGGTATTGGTGCACTAATGATTTTTGTTGGGGTAATTGCATTGCCACTTGCGTTGATTATTTTTGTATTCAGTCCAGATGTATTTACTGTATCTATATATGATGTTGCATTACTTTTAGCAACAGGTCTCTTGTACAACATGGCTGTGCTTTTATATCTTGATGCACTTGAGAAAGAAGACGCATCGCTTGTTGTGCCGTTTTGGCAATTAACACCAGTATTTACGTACTTTTTTGGTTTGTTTTTGCTGTCTGAACAAATCGAACAACACAAAATTATAGGAGGAGTTATTGTGCTTTTTGGTGCATTGCTTTTATCATTTAAAAAAAGAAATGGAAAACTCAAACTTCGAAAAGAGATTTTTTATACAATGATTGTATCTTCTGTTTATCTAGCGCTTGGTAATGTTTTGTTTAAAAAAGCAGCAGTAGAAGATTTTTCTTTTTGGACCTCTATATTTTGGAATCAGGTTGGAATGTTTTTGTTTGGGCTTATTTGTTTTGCATCAACTCTATATCGACAACAGTTCATCAAGGCTCTCAAGGAAAACAGTAAAACCATAATAGGGGTTAATATACTTGAACAAATTTTTGAGACAATTGGGATTATTGTAAACAATTATGCGATTTTGTTGGCACCTGTTGCGATTATTATTTTGATTGAGTATTCAGTACAACCGCTTTTTGTTTTTTTGCTTGGTATTATTTTTACTCTTTTGTTTCCTCGATTTATCAAAGAAGATATCTCAAAGAAAAATTTAGCCCTTAAGTTCGTTTCAATTCTTATTATGGCGGTTGGGGTGTATTTGGTGACAAATTAGTTTTAGGTATGTTACAATAAACAACATATGATAACCGTAGAAGAAACAAAAAATCCAGCTGACCTCGAACTACAAAAAAGTAACTCACGTGTTTCAAAGTTTTTTCTCATTTCTCTTGCTCTCGTGATGCTGATGAGTTTTCTTCGTTTTTTTATAATAAAAAACTACGATATCTTTATTGAAACTACGTGTGATTCAACTACTTCAACTTGTTTTGTTCGAGACTGCGAAACGGAAGAATGTCCGCCAAATAGCCTTGAAAGCTATCATCGATACGTTATTAAGGGTTTTGACTTTGCACGGTGTAATCCCGAAGATACGTGTGGGAAGTTTTGTGCCAATCCAAAAAACTGCGAAGAAACCAAATGTAATGCTGAGGCAGGAGATGTTTGTTCCGGAGGAGAAGGAGAGTAGAACATTTTTCTTTTGGTTTTTATGCTTTATGACTTTTTACAATCTAAAGGGGTGTTGGAATCAATTAAAACAGGGGTATGTGTATAAGACAGTTAATATATAAATCATTAGAATAATTACTATGAGTAATAAAGATATTGAAGTAGAAATCAGAGGACTTCTTACTAAAGATGAGATGGATAGATTAAGTGCCTTTTTATCAAATAATGGTACTTTTAAAGGGAAGAAGGAGAGGGTGCTTATCGACTATTCTTCTGGAATGGAAAACAGGACTAAGGACATAAGAATACGAGAGACAAACGGTGTACCAGAGATAATACTCAAGCTAGGATCATGGGGTGGAACAGAAAGTAGAGAAGAGGTATCAATAAAGACAGAGTCTGGTAAATTTGAATCACTTGTAAAGGTGTTTGGAGAGCTCGGACATGAAAGGGGGGTACTCTGTGTTCGTAATAGTATGGTCTATGATTACAAGGGAATAGAGTTTGCACTTGTAGAAGTACCAAATCATAGTTTCTTTTTTGAAGCAGAGATAGTTTCTTCACCAGAAGGTGCTCCCGAAGCAGAAAAATCTATCAAACAAGTTTGTGACGAATTGAATTTAAAAGTTTTCTCAAAGGATGATTTCTTTGAATATGTGAATACATTAAACAGGGAAGCAAATATTAACTTTGATTACAAAAGTTTTGAGAAAGGGTATTTTGAAGAGAAAAGGTATTTATAAATAAAAATAGAGGGTGACAGATTGCTCTGTCACCCTCCTTGATCACTTCGGGCAATGGCCCTTGGTGAACACTTTTCCTTGGATAATTTTGTGGATCGGACGGTGTCCGATTTGTCCGAGCCTGCAGAATTGGGTTCCGCACTTCTGACAACACAGGTCACCTTTGGTATGGTCCTTGGTGATACCACTCACAAAGCACTTCACGAGAGAGCCGGCCCCCTCTTTGTTGTATTCGTAAAGCACAGAGTTACACCCCGTGCAACACACCTCGATTGGGAATATTTTCTTCTTATTTTTAGCCATGGTTGGTGAATGTTGTTGATATTGCATTAAGTTCTGGTGGGCATACCCCGAGACATGCGTTACAGCTTGTGCAATTACTTTTTATTTCTGCTTTCGGACCCTCACTACCTTTGGTGAGTTTGATTGCATCGAAAGCACAACTTGAAACACAAATGCCACACCCTGTGCACTTGTCGATTGATACTGTAGGAATAGGTGCGATAAACCGATGGGACTTAGCCTTATTATGGCTTAGACCAACGATGTCATGCAAGCTTCCGTATTGAGTGTGAGTATCGAGAAAACTGATGAGACCTTCTTTGATCGCTTTGAACGACCGTGGACCTTTGAGTGCTGGCAATGTGTAAAGTTGCACAGCGGAGGCACCAACCATCATCATCTGTAGGACGTCTTCAGCACTGGATATGCCACCGACACCAACCACAGGAATGGTAACTGCCTGACTGATTTCATAGACACAGCGCATGGCGATTGGGAAAATCGCTGGGCCTGAAACTCCACCTGCACCGCCTTTGATTCCAACCTTTGGGAGGCCAGTTTCAATATCGATGAGTAGACCAGGTCCAATCGTGTTGGTGCAGACTATGGCATCCGCGCCTTCCTCCTGGCCAACTTTTGCCATCTCCACCACGATGGGTGAGTAAGACAATTTGAGCCAGATTGGAATTTTTGTGATTGGTCTGATGGTTCGGAGAAGTTCGCGAAGATGATCAAAGTCAAGATTGAGATTACCGTGCAAAGCTCCCGAATGAGAGCAGGACACATTAATCTCGAAAGCATCTGCTTGTTCAGCGAATGCTCCGATCAAGTTTGCACATCCTGCAATGTCTCTTCCACTGAAGGAAATAATCAGGCGATTGCCAGAAGATCTGACTTTATCGGCCCAACCATCTCTCCAGTTGGTCCAAGGATGCTCGTTGCCCCATTCACAGTTGAGCATCGATGTTTGACCGAAGATGCTGTAACGTGGTGATGGGACCCGTGATCGTTCTGGTGGCACATGCTCCTTGAGAGAGCGTGTCACCATACCTGCACAACCGAATCGCTTCGAACGTAGGCAGAAGTCTGGTGTTTCTGTGATGTAGCCAGACGCGAGTAGAAGCGGGGTCTCAAATGTGATACCCCCAACAGAAGTTTGGAGTTTGTTCATGGGGTTGCTGGAGTGATGTGAGGTTTGAGGAATTCTGAGACAATGTCAGCGACAGCGTGTTCGTTTGCTCCCGAAAATTTTACAAGAAGGGAGAATAAATGTCTGTGCTGGTTAATGAGTGAGACTTCTTTCTTGGCCGAGGACAGGCGATCTGCAATTTCTTCCGCAGATTCCGTTCCTCTTCGTTTCAACCGTTCCTTCAGAAACTCGATGCTCTGAGGGATAAGTCCGATGGTTACCGGACACAGCTCTTGCGAGTGAGCGAGTATCAGGTTTTCAATATGAAATTCGGTCAGGAAAAATCCTGATTCAGTTCGCAAAAAATGTTTACGAATTCCATATGAATTATTGAATACTTGCTGGACGAACATGAATTCGTCAGCCTGCACCAATTCATCAAACTCTTGTCTAGAAATACTTTCACGCGTGACACCCTGAGACTCCTCTGGGCGTAACGAACGAGTCGTAGTCCAGCAGAGTTCTTTTAGTGTGACAAATCTTTGCAGGAGGGCTTTTTTTAAGTGCTCCTTACCTGCACCAGATGGTCCGGTGAGTGAAATAATCATAGTAGGAAAAGTGTTGTCAAATAACAGTATTCTGGACACAGAATAACATTAAAAAACAATACTTGTCAATATATAAGTGAGTAATAGTGATAATATTTGTTATTTTTTAACTCCAATTGATTTTAATGAGATGATTGAATTTCTTAAAAAAACAGGATTTAGTGTGCTTTGGCAATCTGAAGAAAAAGGGCTAGGGAAGACTATGAAAGGTGAATTTAAAAATTGGCATATATTAAAGTTTCTAGCGAAGAAAGTTTAGTCTTAAATTGTTTTTGTAATTTGATAGATATGATACACTATTTAGTGTCATTATATACAAAAGCCTTATTTTCTTATACGAAATGTTCTGGAATAATATTAGAAGCACAATAGAATACTACTGGCGGCGAAACAAATTAATGAATGACCGAAAAGCATTTGATGAGTTTGTATATACTGACGTTGATCAAGCTATAAAAGAACTCCATCAACGTCAACAGGATTCTGGATTAAAGAAAAAAGTAGAATGTTTTTTTAAAAAAGTTGGGATACCAGAACCGTTTTTAGATCCCAAAGGTAGACTTGTTTTGTTTCGGCAGGTTGCAACTCCAAATTTTGAGAATTTACGTTTCTTAGCTGCATCAGATGGTTTTGGTGTTTCTAATTTATTTTTAGAGTATTTCGAAGATAAATTTACAACCAATAGCCCAATGAAATTAGCATTAGCTAGATTGTCTTTTTATTTAGGTTACAAAAAAAAGAATTTAGAAAAAAGGAATATTAATGTAATTGATTTTCATAAATTTGACGGTAAAAAAATATCTGAGGTAGAGACTTTGTGGGGGCAATCTTTAGTTGATTTTCATCATAAAATTTTTCAATTACATTCAAAACATACTCAGCCTAATTTTTTTGATATTTCACCCTGGCTTAATATTGTAGGAAAAAAACCAGAACAATATTATAATTATGTTATGAATCTTTTTGTTCAAAATAATATTTTATTTGAAAATTTCTGCCTCACAGGCAAAGAAAAAAGATTTACTGACCAGGTCTTTTTATTAAATTTTATAAAAACTAAGAATTTATTTAAATTAAAACCTCTCGTAGTTGCACTTGAACCCACAGATATTGAAGGAGAGAATTTTTGGTTTTGTTACAATGATGATATATTTAATCATATAGAATCTATCAAAAATGCAAGAATTAATTAATACATGTTTAGCAACCGCATCAGCAGTAAGACCTATTGCTTATTACACCCACTTGGTTCCTGTATTTATTCTTTTAATTATAGGTATTTACGTTCTTAGTCAAAAAAATAAGCAAACACTTCACATCTCTTTTTCTTTTTTTATTGGTTTTTTAATTTTATGGCTTATTGGTGATCTTGTAACTTGGGCATCTAATAATTATGATTTGATAGTGGCTTGGTGGTCTGTTCTTGATTATTTTGAGATTGTTGCATTTTTATTTAGTTTTTATTTTTTTACAAATCTTATTGATAACCCCTCTTTCAATAAAATTGCAAAAAAGTTGATTATTATTTTGTCCTTGCCGGCTTTTTATATAACCATTAGAGGGTTGTCAATTATTGATTTTTATCATCCTGTTTGTGAAGCTACAGATAGTTCTTTCTTAAGTAAATATAGAGTAGGTGTAGAGATATTGATAATGTTTTTGATTATTATTTCTACTGTTTTTACTTTAAGAAAACAGCCAAAAGAAAAGAGTGTAATTTTGTTGATTGGTTCAAGTCTGTTATTGCTTCTACTTACTTTCTCAATAACGGGTTATATTGCAGGTCAAACAGGTGTCTATGAAATTTTGCTTTTTGGACTCTTTGCGATACCAGTTTTCCTTCTTATTATTGTATTTACGATTTCTCGTCTCAATCTATTTAATTTACGTTTGTGGTCACAGCAACTTATTGCATATGTACTTGTTGTTTTGGTTGCTTCAGAGCTTTTCTTTGCGAAAAATATTGTCGGATTAGTTTTGACCGTCATTACGGTCTTTATGTCGATTATTTTTGTAATGATTCTCACTCGTTCGATTAAAAAAGAAAGTGAAGCCAGAAAAGAATTAAATATAACAAACAAAAAACTCGAAGAATCAAACCGACGACTCAAGGAACTCGACGAACAAAAGACTGAGTTCATCTCTCTTGCATCTCACCAACTACGAGGACCGCTTACAGCGATCAAGGGATATGCTTCAATGCTTCTTGAGGGAGACTTCGGTAAACTTACTTCAGAATTAAAAGAAGCAATAGAAACTATCTTCAAATCAACGCAAGCGCTAGTAGTTATTGTAGGAGATTATCTCGATATTACACGTATTGAACAAGGACGAATGAAATACGATTTCGTTGATTTCGATCTGAAAGAGCTTGTTCAAACAGTAGTAACAGAAGTAACTCCAAACGTCGCGCTCTCAAAACTTACTATCGACTTTTCTTATGATGCAACAAAGGAATACACTGTTCGAGCCGATCAAGGAAAGATAAAACAAGTGATTTCAAACTTTATCGACAATGCAACCAAATATACAAAACAAGGAGGTATCAAGGTGTCTATTGGACATAATGAAAAAAACAATATTTTAGTATCAATCAAAGATACGGGTGTTGGAATTACCCCTGATGTCCTTCCGCGACTCTTTGAGAAATTCTCTCGAGCCCCTGATGCAAGTAAGGCAAATATTATGGGAACAGGACTTGGGCTTTATGTAGCACGTAAGATTATGGAAGCTCATCGAGGCAAAGTGTGGGCAGAGTCAGAAGGAAAAGGTAAGGGGTCAACGTTTTATATCGAGCTTGAACCAGTGCATCTCGATAATCGTCCAAAATTCAAAGAAATCGACGGTAATCTTTCAAAAGAAGAAGATCTTCAAAACTAACAAAAGAGCCGCGCCCGAAGGGCGCGGCTCTTTTGTTCCCAAACCCACTTCTTTTGGCTATACTTAAACAATATTTGATAATTTACGATTAGATACTATGGATAAAATAATACATATAATGAAATTACAGCCTTATTCTTTCGACAAGATAAGAGAGGGAGAGAAGGTAATTGAGGTACGACTCTATGATGAAAAACGAAGAGAAATAAGACTTGGTGATAGTATCGAGTTTAAAAGAGAGCCAGAACAAATGGAAGCAGTCGATACAGAAGTAATCGGTCTTCTGCAGTACAAATCTTTTGAAGATTTAGTGAATGATTTCCCTGTAAGTAATTTTGGATATACATCTAAAGAAGAATTACTAAGTGCAATCTATAGTTTCTATAAAAAAGAAGACGCTGAAAAATTAGGAGTACTAGGTATTAGAATAAAACTGATCAAGTAAGTATTTGTGTTGAAATAAATTATTTTTTTTGGACCTTTTAAGAGGGTTTTCAGGAGTTTCTCAAAAAAACCGTTTTCTGCTATTATTGTGTTATGAACAAAAAAACATTACTTTCAGGTATTAAACCAACAGGATCCCCACATCTAGGAAACTATTTTGGAGCAATGAAACAATGGGTAGAGATGATCCAAAGTGGTGAATTTGAAGCGTTTGTGATGGTAGCGGATTATCATGCACTCAACTTTATTCAAGATAAAGAAACTATGAAGTCTTTGACTTATAACTTAGTTCTCGATTATCTCGCAGTTGGTCTTGATCCAGCGAAGGTGACTATCTTTAAACAATCAGATATTTCAGCTCATACAGAACTCACGTGGATCTTTGATACACTTGTAACAGTACCATTTATGGAACGTGCTCATGCATACAAAGATGCGGAGGCGAAAGGTGTTGAAGTGTCTATGGGAACCTTTAGCTATCCGGTCTTAATGGCAGCTGATATATTGCTTTATAGTCCAGACATTGTACCTGTTGGCCTCGATCAAAAACAACATATCGAATACGCTCGTGATATTGCAGACAAATTCAATTTCAAATTTGGAGAAGTATTCAAACTTCCAGAAGAAAAGATCGTAACAGATGTTGCGACAGTTCCAGGGATCGACGGACGCAAGATGAGTAAGAGTTACAACAACTACATACCACTTTTTGCAACTGATGAAGAAATCGAAAAGCTTGTAATGAGTATCGTCACAGACTCAAGTGGAGATGTGCCAACAAACGTATATGCGATCCATCGATTACTGAAGGAAGAAAAAGAACTCGCACCTCTTTACGAAGCAAACAAAGGTAAGTACAAGGCTCTCAAAGACGCTCTGGTAGCTGATTTGAAGCTCTTTATTGCACCTCTTCGAGCACGACGAGCAGAACTTGCTATAGACCCTACACTTGTAGCCAAGACCCTTGAGGAAGGCAAAGCAAAAGCTCTTGCAGTTGCGAACGTAAAGCTCGAAGAAGCAAAACGAGCGATAGGAGTGTTGGAATAAAAGAATATAGAATACAGAATGTTGAATATAGATTTAAAAATAAAAAAAGATTAACAAAAAATATATGAAAAAAAATTTCATTTACATCATGTCAGCAGTCGTAGTGCTTGGAGGTGTCGTATGGTTTAGTACACGTCCAAATACAAAGGATTTAACCCAAACACCTTCACAAACAAAATCATTTAACGACGTACTCAAAGGGAGTGGATCATACAAATGTAGCATCACTCAAAACGTCTCAAATATCGAAAGCACAGGAACAGTCTATGTTGTTGCATCAAATGACATGACTGCCCAAAAGATCAAAGGAGAATTTACAACCAAGGTACAAGGGATGTCTGTCGACACTTCGTTTGTTATGAAAGAAGGATTCTCATACTCATGGAGTTCTATGATGCCTCAAACAGGTTACAAAGTAAAAGTGCAAGAACAAACAGGAGACACAACTACTTCAACAAGTGGTACATATAGTTTCAATGCATCACAAATCGGTAGTTACAACTGTGAAGATTGGAAAGCTGATAACAAGATGTTTGATCTTCCTTCAAGTGTGAAGTTTATGGACATTCCACAAGCGACAAATACTGCAGTCCCTGTTACTTCAGTAACGGCGCCAGTTCCTACAACTCCTACAACTCCTACACTTCCCGCAACTACACCACAAGCAACTCCTGTTTCTTCTGGTCCAAAAACATTTACAATGGCAGAAGTTTCTACTCATACTACAGACAAGAGTTGTTATACAACAATCAATGGCAACGTATATGACGTTACTTCATATATTCCAAGACATCCAGGTGGTGCAAGCAAAATTCTGAAAATCTGTGGTAAGGATGGCTCAAGTCTCTTTGAAGATCAGCACGGAGGACAAACAAAACCAGAACAACTTCTCGCATCGTTTAAGATAGGGGTGCTTTCAAACTAACTATGGAAGACTTATTTTTCTTTTTGCATATCTTGGGGGTAGCACTTTCTTTTGCTTTTATTGTCTATGGAGAAAAGGATGCGCTCAAGTGGTTTCGAGGTATCGTATCAGTTCTTGATATCAAAAAAGTAACCAAAGCTCATCGGCTCGTTTGGTTAGGACTTGGTATTACCATTGTCTCAGGGCTACTTGCTTTTTGGGACAAGAGATTTTATCTTCTCGAAAGCCCAGCCTTTCTCGCAAAGATGTTTTTTGTTGTCGCTCTAACAATCAACGGTTTTTTCATTGGACATCTTATGAACATTGCTTGTCAAAAGCCTTTTTCAAGTCTGACACTTAGACAAAAACTCCCATTATTTATTTCTGGTGCAATATCAGCTATCAGTTGGGTTGCGGCGTTTGTACTCGCTTTTTTCCTTTAAGATATGGACACTCTTTCACACGGGCTTTGGGGTGGGGTAATGTACGGAAGAAAAAACCGCAAAAGCTTCTGGCTTGCGTTTGTGCTCGGTATACTGCCCGATATGCTTTCTTTTGGTATCTTTACGTTTGCTCGTATATTTGCAATCGAGGGAAGTGCTGGCTTTGGCAAACCAGAACTTGGAGATATTCCACAATACATTCATACGCTTTATGACATCACACACAGCTTCGTTACCTTTGCTGTCGTGTTTGCTTTGTGTTGGATTATTTTCAAGAAACCTATTTGGGAATTGTTTGCATGGGCGTTTCATATCTTTCTTGATATGTTTACGCATTCGACAGAGTTTTTCCCGACGCCATACTTATGGCCATTTGCACACACTCGCATTGACGGAGTTCCATGGTCTTCACCTATTATTTTCTTTACCAATGTTTTTTTTCTTGTTTTGATTTACGCTGTGTACTGGTACAAAAAACTTAAATACAAAAACGCAGATTAAGTATGATGAAACGCCAGTCTTTCATTTATTTAGATCCGGATGACGATGATGTAGATCTCGAACTCGATTTGCACGGATGCACTACACTTGAAGCAAAGATTATGCTTGACGAAGCGTTTGAATCTTCCTCGTATACGCACATTAGGATTATTGTCGGTAAGGGAACAAAAAGCCAGTTTGGAGCTGTCTTGCCATCATTTGTACAAAACTATCTCACAGACCAAAAAAAGCGTTTCCATTTTGCTTCGCCTGAACACGGAGGAGAAGGAGCGTTGGATGTGTATCTATAAAAAATAATCGCCAAACGTTCAAAAATATGAGATTATATACAATATGAAAAAAGAGAAAGTCATTATCATTGGTGCTGGTCCTGGAGGACTGTCTTCTGCGATGATCCTTGCACATCGAGGGTATGACGTAGTTGTATACGAAAAGCAGGCAGTCGTAGGAGGACGAACTTCACCGATTAAGACCGATGGTTTTACGTTTGAACTTGGGCCAACCTTTGTGATGCTTCCACAAATTTTTGAAGAGGTGTTTGAACTTTCTGGTAAGAAGTTTTCAGATTATGTGACGTGGAAGAAGCTCGACACTCTGTATCGGCTTAACTTTGCAGATGGTAGAAACTTTACTGTTTCAAATGATAAAGCCAAACTCAAAGAAGAGATCAAGCGACTATTCCCGGGAGATGAACAAGGCTATGAGAAGTTTTTGACAGCACAACGCAAACAGTTTCAAAAGATGTACCCTTGTCTCAAGGTGCCTTACGAAAGTCTGTGGCACTATTTTAGACTCAAGCTTCTCAAAGCATTTCCATATATGAACAACTTTAGTTCACTTTATGATGTGATGAGTCGATACTTCAAACACGAAGATATGAAAATCTCTATGACCTTTCAGGCCAAGTATCTTGGTATGTCACCATGGCACTGTCCAGGAGCGTTTTCGATTTTGTCATTTATTGAACACGAGTTTGGAATCTTTCATCCCGTAGGTGGAGTTCACAAGATTACTGAAGCGATGGCACAGGTTGCAAAAGAAAATGGAGCGGTTATACATTTGAGCACCCCTATACAAGAAATAATAATCAAAGATGGTAAAGCGGTAGGAGTAAGGCTTCAAAACGGCCAAGAAGACTTCGCAGACAAAGTGATTATGAATGCAGATTTCGCTGCGGGTATGACAAGTTTGGTTCCAAACGAACATCGAAAACATACTCGTTGGAGTGACGAAAAGCTCGAATCAAGATCTTATTCGTGCTCAACCTTTATGCTTTATATTGGCCTCAAGAAAAAATACGACATTCCACATCACAATATCTTTTTTGCTTCTGACTACAAGCACAATATTGAACAAATTTTTGAATCAAAAACCCTCCCACAAGACCCTTCATTTTATCTTCACAATGCCTCTGTAACTGATGATTCACTTGCACCAGAAGGGAAGTCCGCGCTCTATGTTCTTGTGCCTGTCCCGAACCTCAGTGCAAAAGATATAGATTGGAATACCCAAAAAGAAGCATACACAAAACTCGTTCTCGAAGCGATCGTCAAGAAAACAGAACTCAAAGACATTCAAGACCAGATAGAAGTGATGCGAGTTATCACACCACTTGATTGGCAAGACAAGGTAAATGTATACAAAGGTGCAGTCTTTAATCTTGCGCATACACTTGGACAAATGCTCTATCTTCGTCCTCACAACAAATTTGAAAACATCAAGAACCTCTTTCTCGTTGGAGGAGGAACACATCCTGGAAGTGGGCTCCCAACAATTCTCGAATCAGGCAGAATCACTGCGGATCTTATTAGCGATAAATAATTATATGCTATGAATTCAATCCAATCGCTGCGTCTTATTCACGAGTTGTATTTTAAGAAGGGGTTGCCGGATTTGGATTTGATTCAGTCGTACGGACTTCTTGCGGTCAAGATTGGTCAAATCCACGCTTTACGACCCGATTTTCTTTCTGCCGAGAAGTGCAATCATCTCGCTAAGCTCTATCGAAGTGCCAAACAAATTCCAGCTGAAGATATTGACTCACTCATTGCAACCTATGGAGGACCAAATTTCCTTTCACACTTCAAGAATATAGACAAAAAGCCTCTTGCGGTCGCCTCTGTTGGACAAGTCTATCGAGCAACCAAAGTCTCAGGTGAAGAAGTGGTGATAAAGGTGATCAAGAAATCTTTCAAAGACAAATTTAGCAAAGATGTAAAACGACTTCGTAAGTTCTTTAAGCTTGTGCTGTTTTTGTTTCCAAAGTTAAAAGGAGTTGGTAATCCACTCGGCATTCTCGAAGATATTGAAAGCTACACACTTGCCGAACTCGATCTGCGTAATGAAGCAATCGGTCGAAGTATTCTCGAAGAAGAATATACAAGATATAAAGACAAGTTTGATCTCTCAATGCTTTCATTTATCGAAATCGACAAAGAACTTTCGGGAGAAAATATCCTTGTATCCTCGTTCATACAAGCACCCACTGTTGATGAATTACTTACAGAAGGGAAGTTCACATACGCAGATATGCTGAAACTCTTTTATCTACAAGGATTTTATATGTTTATAGCAGGTAAATTTCATGGAGACATTCATCCAGGTAACATTATGTATGACGGGTCCCGTTTCTATTTTGTTGATACTGCGTTTGTAGGAGTTGTAGGGGACAAGATTCGTAAAGGACTCCTTTCATTTTTTGAATCCCTTTCCAATTATGATTACAAGGCCTGTGCACATTTCTTAAATGAAATGGCAGATACTTCTATTGAAGGAGAAGTGTTTGAAGGATTTGAAAAAAAGTTTCTTGAACTCTACAAAGATTTCAAAGGCAAGACCGTGACAGAAGTCTCACTTACAAAACAAATGATGTTCACCATAAAGCTTGGAGTAGAAAGTGGAATGAAGTTCGAAAAAGGGATCTTTGCCATCATTCGAAGTCTTATGTATCTCGATGGAATGGTGCTCAAGTGCAATCCAAACGCTATTATTATGAATGATATGCGACTCTTTTATGAAAAATACAAAACAATTTATGATGAATTATAAGAAAAATCTTTAATATAAAAAAATATGAATACAATATTGTTGTGGCTTGGAGTTGGGTTTGTCTCTGGGTTTTTGTTGAGAGCGTTGCATAGAAAGCTCGCATCCAAAAGCGCGCTTACATCAAAAGGTAGTAACATAAACAAAGGTGAGCGAGTGATGCGTGGGGTCTTTGGTATCGCACTCCTTGTTCTCTACACTTTCGTTTCTCATCCAATCGTGCTTTTCTTTGCAGGATTTACTTTATTTCAAGCGATCTTTAGTTGGTGTGGACTCTATGCACTCCTTGGCAAGAATACCTGTCCACTTGAGTAGTTTGTGATAAAATAAAAGAATGAAAAAAGCAATTCTCACATTAAGTCTTGGAGGTCTATTATTCGCAGGCTATTTGAGTGGGGTGAAGTTTTTTAGCGGTTCTTGTGCACTTGGAGAAGGGTGTCCCTTTTTCTTGGGGTACCCAGCGTGCTACTTTGGATTTGCAATGTATCTACTTCTTACAGTCTTTAGTCTCATACTTGTCTTTAGCAAGGATGGTTCTATCGCCGTTCGTCCTATCAAGCTGGTATCGTTTCTCGGTATCCTTTTTGCGGGGTATTTCACCCTTGGAGAGCTCCCAATTCTCTTCGATCAAGGCTTCACCGCATTTGCCCTTGGCTTGCCAACATGCGCCCTTGGACTCATCTTTTATGTAGCTATCTTTGGGCTTACAACCAAAGTACATAAATAATTAACATTACTTTTTACTAATTTACAATTAATGTTAAAATATTAGTATGTTATCAAAAGAAAATTTTCAAAAAATAAGTCTGAATTTAAACCTGAATCCCATTCTTACCAGAAGAATACTTCATACCATAAAGACCGTGAAAGATTTTGATTTCATATCTTTTCTAAATCAAAAACCAAAACCATTTGTGAAATGGGTGGGAGGTAAAAGACAGTTACTTGCCCAATTCAGGAAACTTAATCTATATCCACCAGAAAAGTTTGATCCAATAAAAAATAAATACTTCGAACCCTTTGTAGGTGGTGGGGCAGTGTTTTTCGATTTACTACCAAAACACGCAGAACTATCAGATCTTAATAAAGAGCTTGTAACTACTTACAATGTTATAAAAAATAATGTTGATGAGCTTATTTCTGCACTCAAAAAACATAAAAACGAAAAAGAGTATTTCTTATCGATTCGAGCTTTAGATACATCAAAACTCACTGATGTTGAAATTGCTTCACGGTTTATTTATCTAAATCGCACATGTTTTAATGGGCTATATCGAGTAAATAGTAAAGGTCAATTTAATGTACCTTTTGGACTCAATAAAAACCCTCTCATCTGTGATGAAGTTAACCTGCATCGAGTTTCTGAAGCTCTCCAAGATGTCGTAATCAAACATCAAGATTATAAAGAAGTGTTAAAGAAAGCTAAAAAAGGTGATTTTGTTTATTTTGATCCACCATATCATCCCTTAAATGAAACTTCGTCATTTACCTCTTATACAAAAGAGAACTTTTCTGCGGAAGACCAAATAGAGCTTCGTGATACTGTCCTTGAACTTCATAAACGAGGATGTTTTGTGATGATCTCGAATTCTGATGCAAAATTTATCAATGATATCTATTCTGGGTATGAGAGTATTCGAATTTCAAAAGTTGAAGCGGGGCGAGCGATTAATTCGAAGGGGGATAAGAGAGGGAAGATTAAGGAGGTGTTAGTGACTAATTATTAAAAAAAATGAGTAAAAAATTTATAGATACTGCCCCATATCAATACACTGAATTATGTGATAGATATAAAAGGTTTTCAATGCCACACAATCAGAGGCCTTATGCATGGAAAAATGCACAACTATCTGAGTTTTGGGATGCAATAATTGAAAATGAAAGTAAGTATTTTATTGGAAATTTAGTTTGTCTCAATCCTTCTTCTGATTCTGATGACACATTGGTTATAGTGGACGGTCAACAGCGACTAACGACAATATCACTATTCCTGATAGCTTTTAAGGTTGTATTAAGAGATTTTTTCAAAGACAAAAATAATAAAAAAATTGAGGGTGTACTAAATTTGATTGAAGATTACTTATATTGGAGAAATCCCAGAACACAAGAATTAAAGCCAAGATTAATACCAGGAAAGGAAAATCTTCTAGATATTTATAATGCACTAATTGATGGAGAATTTAGTGATGTTGTACCTTTGGAATTAGACGACAATCAAACTCGTTACTGGAATAATATCAAATACATTATTGCTTTAGTTAAGAAAGAGATAAAAGGTAAAAAAGAGGATGATATCGATCTTTTAATACAAAAAATATTATCAGTGGAGTTTATTGCTATAGTGGTTAGCTCAGAAAATGATATCTATGATCTATTTGAGGGTTTAAACTCGACTGGTCTAGGTTTAGGTGTTGCTGACTTGTTGAAAAATGCAGTATTGAAATCGACAACTCAAAAAAATGTCAGAGACATTATTGAATTAAATTGGGCTCAAATAGAAAATATATTCGAATCGACAAAAACAGCATTATTTCCAAAATTTCTACGCCATTATTGGATATCTAAAAATGGATATATATCTGGATCTAAATTGTTTAAAACAATAAAAAAAGAGAAGATTGAATCCAAGCAAGGTAAAGAAGTCGGCGAATTTACTAAAGAACTTTTGGATAGTGCTCAAATATACATAGGTCTTAGATTTGAAGAATACGAAAGTAATTTATCTATCCTTAAAAAAGATGAAAAAGTTAAGAAAATGATTAGAATGTTTGAATATGTTGGTGGTTTAGATCAAGTATATGAAGTTCTTTTGGCTTTCTATCACAAAAAGTTGGACGATAAGGATTATAAAAATGGTTCCTTTAGAGAAGATATTAGTAGGCTCTTAAATTTTGTAATACTTGCAAAATTTTCAAGCATTAATCCATCTGATTACGAAGATTTATTTGCATCTATGTGTGAAATATCTATAAAATATTCAGATATAGATTACAAAAAGTTCATAGGAAAGAAATTTAGAGAATTATACAATTTAGTTTCCTCTAAGGAAGATTTCTCTAATTCTTTTTCTCAAGAACTTGAATATGGTTCAGATTCTAAATTAATAGAATATTTATTGCTTGAAGTAATGAATAATTATCATGAGTTAGATCGCGGTATAACAATCCTTGAACCAAATATTGAGCATATTTTACCCCAATCACCTAAGAAATGGGGATACAGTAAGGAACAAGTTTCTGAATTTGTAAACAAGATAGGAAATTTAACCATTCTACATAGTGCCGATAATAATGATGCTGGTAATGAGACAATAGATGACAAAATAAAGAATGTATATTCAGTATCAAAATTTAAGTTTAACGAAGATATAAAAAATTACAAAACTGGTTTCTTGGAAGATCCAAAAACAACAATATGCAAAAGAGGTATTGATATTGGTTGCTTGGTCTATGACTCTATAAAAACTATTTAAATCCATATGTTATCAAGTAAAAAATTAAAAGCATTGCAGAAATATATAGATATTATTGAAACTAATAAAGGTAAAACTATTGGTGCAATATTGTCAGAACTCAACATGGATAAACATTCTCATTTTAAGAAAGGTGCCTCAGGTTTGATTTTGGAAAACCTTCTGGGTTTAACAAACAACGGTTCTCCTTTGGCAGATCTCGAAGATTTAAAAGTAGAGATTAAAGTACTACCAATACAACTCCATAACTTGAAGGTAAAGGAACCTACTCAAATAAAAATGATTAATTTTATGGAAGTAGCAAGAGAGACGTGGGAGACCGCGAAGATTAGAGACAAAATTGAAACTATTTTTTGGATAGTCTACGGGGTACCTAGAGATATAAAGACTAAAAAAAATATGTCTCAAGAAAATTATATCTTACTTGATTGGTTTATTGATGTACCAGATCATAAAAAGCAGGAAGTGTTTAAGCGGGATTGGGAATTTATTCAATCCTATATTGTGAAAGGTGATGGAGACAAGCTATCTTGTTCAATGGGTACTTATATTGAACCAAAAACTAAGGGTAAAAATAATCAGGATGTCACGGACGCACCAGATGGAAAAGGTGGAAGAACCAAGGTACGAAGAAGGGCTTTTTATTTCAAGAAGAATTATACAAACAATAACGTGGTCTCAGAATTAGATTTATCTGCAATTAAGAATGAATAAAACCAAAGAACTAAAACTCCATCCCGAAGAATTTGAACTCGAATGCACCACAGTTTGGGCTTTTCCGCGTCGTGGTAATTGGGCTACACACACTTCTGATTGGCGTGGTAACTGGGCGCCTGAAGTTGTAAGGAACTTGATTTTGAGATATTCAAAGGAAGACGAGCATCTTCTTGATTGTATGATAGGAGGAGGAACAACTGCTATTGAAGCGAAGATTCTTAATCGTCATATTACCTGTGTTGATGTAAATAAAGAAGCCCTTGAGAGGACAAAACGTGTTCTCGAGTTTTCAGTAGATAATAAGTCAAAACAAAGACTTATAAAAGGTGATGCGCGAAATATGAAATTTTTAAAAGATGACGAGTTTGATTTTGTACTTACACATCCGCCTTACGCAGATATTATTAAATATAGTGATGGTATTTTAGAGGATCTTTCGCAAATTCATGATATTGATAAGTTTGTAGATGAGATAGGTTGTGTGGCAAAAGAGATGTATCGGGTACTTAAACCAGGTAAGTATTGCGCAATTCTTATTGGTGATACTCGACGTAACAAAATGTATCAACCACTCGCATTCAAAACAATGCAAAAGTTTCTTGACGCTGGTTTTAAACTCAAAGAAGACATAATCAAAAGGCAATTTAATTGTAAAGCAACTGGCTTTTGGGTCAATAAGTCAAAAGATGCTAACTTTCTCTTGATTATGCATGAACATTTATTTATATTTCAAAAATAACTCATGCAAACATATAAAAACATAAATGAATACGTAAAAGGGGAGTCGAAAGAGGTGAAGGCTTTAGTTGCAGAGATGCGCGCACTTTGTAAAAAACTCGTTCCACAAGGTGAGGAAGTAATTCGCTACGGGATGCCGACAATTCGTCTCAATGATACAAACTTGGTGCACTTCGCTTCGATGAAGGGTCACTTCGGGTTCTACCCATCTTCTTCAGGTGTCGAAGCGTTCAAAGAAGAATTGGAAAAGAAAGGCCTTGATTATTCCAAGGGATGCATCCGCTTCCCATACGGCAAACCACTTCCAACCACCCTTATCTCCAAGATCATCAAGTTCCGAGTCAAAGAAACCTTATCTTCAAAATAATTTGCTTCCTCCATTCCACCACCTATCCATAATGATCACCTATATAATCATTACCCACCCAAATCCAATTGTTATATATACTAGCATTTTGCAAAACACTACAATAAGGAAATTTAGAAAAAAAATGGTAGAATAGATTTATGAAAATAGTAATTACAAACCCGTCAGGACTTGCTGATACTCACATCGTCGCATTGCGCGAAATTGGTGATGTGGAAGTTTATAATGACACGAATGCGAGTAACTATATAGAGCGATTGAAGAACGCGGATATTGCGGTTATTGATTGTTTCCTCACACCAGTTACGAAGGAATTTTTGGCAAATACTCCAAATTTGAAATACTTTTCAATCAATTCCACTGGGTACGACAACGTTGATGTTGAAGCTGTAAAAAACGCAAATGTCGTCGCTTCTAACGTTCCTGGATTCTCCACGGGTTCGGTTGCTGAACTTGCTATCGGCTTAATGTTTGCAACAGTTCGAAAAATTGCGCAAGGAGATAAAGAGTTTAGGACAGGACTTTATGCAGTCGATCCAGGTACACCCGAAGCCGAAAGATACATGGGCTTTAATCTTGAGGGGAAAACTCTTGGTGTTGTTGGGCTCGGGAAAATTGGCTCACGAGTAGTGGAAATTGGAAAAGGTATCGGGATGAATGTTATCGGGTACAACCGTACACCGAAAGGGGCTAATGGAATCAAAACAGTTTCACTTGATGAACTTATGGCACAAGCCGATGTTGTAGTCATTTGTCTTGCGTTGAATAAAGAAACTGCAGGGCTCATCACAAAGGGTTTAATAGGGAAAATGAAAAAATCAGCACTATTCGTTAGTATTGCCAGTATGGAGATTGTGGACCGGAATTCATTGATTGAAGCTCTCAACAACGAATCAATCGCCGGTGCAGGAATTGATACTGGAGATGCGACATTTGTTGAAGCAAAAAATACTGTGCTTACGCCACACATCGGCTACAACACACGCGAGTCACACGAAAACATGGCACGAATTATTTTAGAGAATATCCAAGGATATATCAGTAACAAGCCTATAAACACAATATAAAAAAATCTACATTTTCGCTATTCTCTTTATTGTACTGCTTTGGCACAAGGATCCTCCACAAGATATTGCACCCCTTTGATCATCTCTACGACCATTTGTTTATACTAGCATTTTGTCCGCCTGCTATGCCTTGAGCATAAGCGATTGGCGGGCAGGCAAAACACTGCAATAAGGAGTGTGGATTATTACCAAATCAATTTTTTGATATAATGTTTGATATATGAAAACAAACTTTTTTGTAAGATGTCGATCAATGATCCTGAAGGGTGATGAGGTTCTGGTAGTCAAACATCGAGAACAAGACGCACACTATGCTTTCCCTGGAGGACATATGGAGAAGGGAGAGAATCCAGAGGACTGTATTATTCGTGAGATTGAAGAAGAGCTTGGGGTAAAGCTAGAATCGCCAAAACTTGCTTATGTCTACACATGGGACGGTAATGATGGGGTGGTTAATGTTGAGTTTTTCTTCGTGGTAGAAGAAGGTCAAGAGTTTGGCGATCTAGAAGTAATCAAGAACAAAAAGCGGTCACACGCGTTTGAAATATTTGATATGCAGTGGGTCAACAAAGAAAGCACACTCAATATACTCCCAACAAAAGTGTTTCAAGATTTCAAAGCATCTGGTAGTCGGTTTGATGGAGTGAAATATATTAGTAACTAAAAAATATGAACCAAGAACCGTACATACTTTTTTTGTGTAGAGGAAACGTTGCAAGAAGTGTGTTTGCAGAGTATCTCTTTAATAAAAACAGCAAACTAATAAAAGCAGTTTCTGCTGGGACCAAGTTTGAAGGTGGGTCTAAGTCACTTGATGAACTTTTTTCAAGACCTCATCTTATCTTTGATATGATGGAAGAAGAAGGTATTGATGTTACAAACCATACAAGACGTTTGATAACTCCAGAAATGGTGGCAAATGCATATATGGTGGTAGATATGGCAGAACCAGAAACAGTCCCTGCTTTTGTGACATCACATCCACGACACATTGTCTGGACCATAGATGATCCAAAAGGAAAGTCGCTTGAAGAATATATCCGTATAAAAGGCGAGATCAAAGAAAAGGTGTTAGAATTATTAAATGATAATAACTGGTAAACATATATGAAAAAATTTATTACCTTCTTACTTCTTTTTGTTGTCTTGCTTATTGTGTTATATATCGTATTTGCTTTGATTGTGCGTCCTTCACTTGATCGTAATTGGAACAAGGATCAAAAGACTCTTCCAAAGATTTCGTTTGATGGAGACCGTGTCTCAATACAAAATATTCGCAATATCTCATATCGAACGACAAAAGACTTCGATGTAGCTCACTATGACAAAACCTTCGATTTGAAAGAGCTTGAAACCGTGTGGTTTATGGTGGAGCCGTTTTCAGGACATGGGTTTGGTGCGGCGCATACATTGCTTTCGTTTGGTTTCGCGGATGATTCCTATGTATCTGTTTCGGTTGAGATTCGCAAAGAGGAAGGTGAGTCTTTTTCGCCTGTGAAGGGGTTGTTTCGACAATACGAACTAACGTATGTGGTTGCTGATGAACGAGACGTACTCAAGCTCCGAACAAATTACCGCAAGGATGATGTGTATCTCTATCCGATCAAAGTAAGCAAAGAAAAAGCTCGTGAACTCTTTGTCTCAATGCTTCAAAGAGCAGACAAGCTCACAAAGGAACCTGAGTTTTATAACACGCTTACAAGTACGTGTACGACAAATATTGTTGATCATGTAAACATCTTGAGTCCGGGTAAGGTACCATTTAGTTTCAAAACATTGATGCCGGCATACGCTGATGAATACGCGCTCACTCTTGGACTCATTGATGATGAGGAAACTGACATAACGAAACTCCGTGCCAAGTATCAGATAAATGAAAAAGCAGAGAAGTACGCTGATGATTTGGAGTTTTCAAAACGAATTAGAGAGTAAATAATAATTATTATATGAATATAACATCTGAAATAAAATTAGGGTCTGGAAAAGGATGTAAGGTTGAATATATAGATTGTGCGGATGAAAGTGAATTGGTAGGAATGGAAATCCAAAGTGTCCATGCTTTTTGTTTCTTTAGAGGACAGTTGTTATTGGTGTATGCACCCAAGAAAGATAGTTGGACCCCACCTGGAGGTGGAGTTGAAGAGGGAGAGTCTGTGCCAGAAGCGGTGATCCGAGAGGTAAAGGAAGAATCAAATATGCGGGTTATTGCTCAAAAGCTGATTGGTTTTCAAAAGATTTATGAATCCGATAAAGTTATTGTGCAAACACGATCTGTGTGTTTGGTGGAGCCTATTGATACATTTGAATTTGATCCTGATGGTGATATTACCGAAATCAAACTGATTGATCCAGAAGATTATAAAACTTATTTTGATTGGGGTGAAATAGGGGAACACATAATGAAGCGAGCCTTAATGATAAAAGACAATGACCTCCTCTTCTCAATATAAATTTAAAGCACAAGTTGAAAAGTTCAATCTGCCCGCTGCGTGGTATTTCGTGACTGTGCCAGAAGAAATAATAAAAAAAGTCAAAACCAAAAAACCAAGGACAATTGGTCGTGGGTTTTTCCCTGTGAATGTAACGCTTGGAAGTACAACGTGGCGAACTTCGCTTCTCCCTATGGGTAACAAGACAGGAGAGAAGAGATTTTTTATTGCACTCAAGGCAAGTGTTCGCAAAAAAGAGTTAGTTGAGGTTGGAGAAGAAATAACAGTTCGATTTGACTTGTTTGTATAAAAATGTTTTGGTGAAAAACCACTTGCACTATGTGTCCAGAGCAAGTAAACTAAGTAAAGGTCTAGAAATCAGAAGGTTGTACTGCAAGGGAACACTGTTTGATATAGCAATATATCAATATAATTTCTAGGGCTACAAAGAACCCGCTTCGGCGGTTTTTTTGTTTGTGTTATAATTAAGAGACAGTCGAATTATTAATAAATAATATATCAATCAAAAACTTTTATGATGAAAATGTATCACGGGTTTGGGTACGGATATGGTTTCGGTGGACCAAATATCCTTTGTGTAATAATCGGACTTATTGTATTTATCGATCTTGTACTTCTTGGAGTATGGATATGGCAAAAGATTAGAAGAGAAGAACGAGAAAATTGTTCACATCACAATGGACATCATTGCGGACATCATAAACACGAAGTAAAAGGAGAAGACAAGAATTAACTAAACAAATTCCACAAAGACTGCTTCGGCAGTTTTTGTGTTTTTAATATATGAAAACAGTATATATAGATGTACGAACAAAAGAAGAGTTTGAAGAAGGGACTGTGCCCGGTGCCATCAATATTGATATCTGTGATTTGACGGAAGAGGTGGCTGGAAGACTTATCCCAAAAGATGCTTTTGTAGTTGCTTTTTGTGCGTCTGGAGGGCGTTCAGCTCGAGCGGTTTCATTGATGCAGAAGTATGGGTATACAAATGTTGTAAATGGAATAAATAAAGAAAAGGTGTTGCAAAAGTATCTACATTAATATCTGTAATGAAACACAATGGGGGCGCAGGAATGTAACCTGCGCCCCCTCCTTCAGATGATACGTGCACGTGAGATGGTTGCTTATCTCCCATTTCCGCAACCGTTTTATCCGAGCATATCCAGACCCATAGCTCCGTCTAGTACCCTTGTTCGACTTCCGTTTGTGTCTGCGAACAAAGTATATAGACGTGTCCTCACGTAGGCGTCTTGACCAGGTTATCTGTTTTTTATTCTCCTTTCTGTAATGACATTGCCTGGACCGAGAGCTGGATACTCTTGCACACCGTGTGCAGAGAAGAACTAAGCTGTCTAAAAGCATACGCTTTTTTTGAGCTTTACAAGTTGTAAAAAAATACAAATATATGTTATATTATAAGTAATTCTTTGGTCTCGACTGACAATCGATTTGTGTAATTTCACAAAGAATCCAGGGAAATATAAAAGTAATAAAACAGGGTGGCACCGCGAACTCGTAAGAAATCGCCCCTGAAAATTTGAAATAAATTATTTCAAATTTTCAGGGGCTATTTTTTTTGTAAAAGATTATTAATCATTAGTTAAAAGTTAATCATATGCGAACGTTCAACAAAGACTTAGAAGGTAAAAAAGGAGAAGAAGTGACTATCAAGGGCTGGATCGATGTCCGGCGTGATCAAGGGAAACTCATCTTTCTCGACTTCAAAGATATGACAGGTATTGTACAAGGAGTAGTACTTCCAGGATCGCCTGCGATGACTATTGCACAGACAGTACGTCCACAGTGGGTTGTAGAAGTGAAAGGAAAGGTAAATGAACGTCCAGAAAAAAACAAAGTACTAGACAAACTTAATGGAACAATCGAACTTGAAATTCTCGACATCGTTGTTTTGAATGAATCAGAAACAGTGCCATTTGATATAGGAACTGATACGCGAGTTGTAGGAGAAGAAACGAGAATGAAATACCGATATGTCGACCTTAGAAGTGATCGAATGCAAAGAAACTTGCGGATGAGAAGTGAAGTATTTGCGCTTGTAAGAAATCACTTGGTTGAGCGTTTGTTCACGGAAGTAGAAACTCCAATTCTTACCAAATCAACTCCCGAAGGAGCACGAGACTATCTTGTGCCAAGTCGCCTTGAGCAAGGTAACTTTTATGCGCTTCCACAATCTCCTCAGCAATACAAACAGCTTCTTATGACTTCGGCAATTGAGCGATATTTCCAGTTCGCAAAATGTATGCGAGACGAAGACACAAGAGGGGACAGACAACCAGAATTCACTCAACTTGATATCGAAATGAGTTTCGTGTCTGAAGAAGATATTATGAATCTTATCGAAGAACTTTTGATCAAGATTGTAAAAACGCTTTATCCAGAAAAAACAATTCAAGCAATTCCTTTCCCAAGAATTCCTTACAAAGAAGCAATGGAAAAATACGGAATTGACAGACCAGATATTCGAGAAAACAAAGAAGATCCAAACCTCCTTGCATTTTGTTGGGTGGTAGATTTTCCAATGTTTGAAAAGACTGGCACCCTCAATGCTGATGGATCATCTAAGTGGACATTTACACACAATCCGTTTTCTGGTTGTAAAAGTGAATGGGAAGACTCTGTTTCAAAGAAAGAAAACTTGGGAGAAATTATTGCTTCTCAATACGATATTGTACTCAATGGGTTTGAAATTGGAGGAGGAAGTATCCGAAATCACAAACCAGAACTTCTAAAAAAGGTGTTTGAAATACTTGGATATGGAGAAGAAGAGATCAATGAGAAATTCGGTCATATGCTCAAGGCCTTTACACTTGGAACTCCACCGCACGGAGGAATCGCGTGGGGAATGGATAGACTGATGATGCTTCTTCATAACGAAGCAAGTATTCGAGAAGTGATTGCGTTTCCAAAAACAGGAGAAGGAAAGGACTTTATGATGGATGCACCAAGCAAAGTGTCTCCTGAACAACTTCTTGAACTTGGGATTTCTATCAACAAAAAAGAGAAATAAAAAACCGCAACCATTACGTTGTGGATTAAGGGAAAACAGCGAGGATTTTGTCGACACACTGTCGACAAAAGAGCTTTTGGCTTGCCTCTCTAGTTCCTTGGTGCGTCACAAACATCCACCCAGCCCACGGATGACCTCCTCCAATCGGAATGGAGTGTGAGGGCGGAGCTATGCACCGATTGTGCCGTGCTTTACAGCCCGAACATTCGTAAGTGGCATAGTCCACCTTTCCTGTGTATCCTGAGTGGTTTCGAAACCACGAATCTCTTTCGGATTCGTTGATTGCAAGTGAGGCACATTGCTTCTTGCATGAAGCAGAATTGCAGAAAAAAAGTTGAGGTTTGTTTGTAAGGCTGAGATCAATCCATCCTTCAGGTTTCTCTGTGGAAGAAGTTACTTTTGCCTCACATGTGGCGCAGCGGAATTCTGAGTAGGTAGAGAAGACGGGTATTAGGTGGTGCATAAAAAAAAGAAGTTTGTTCTGTATTAAAACTAATATATAATAAGTTAAAATGCAAGCAAACCAGTTTATTATCAAAAATGAAAGATTCGAAGGTCCGCTCGATCTCTTGCTTTCTCTTATCGAAAAGCGCAAACTCCTTATCAACGAATTTTCGATTGCCAAGATTACAGATGATTATATCCGTCATATCCAAGAAAACATCAACCATACAGTGGCATATCGAGCAGACTTCATCCTTGTTGCTTCTACACTCCTTCTGATCAAATCTCGGTCTCTTTTGCCTGAGATGCCCTTAACTTCCGAAGAAGAAGAAAGTATCGAAGACTTAGAAACAAGACTCAAACTTTATCAAAAGATAAAAGATCTTTCACTACACGTGAAAGAAAAGTTTTTGACCTCTCCTCTTTATTTCGCTCAGGATAGCAAAGGAATTAAGGTAGTATTTGCTCCAGAAAAGGGAATTACTCTTTCTCGTATACACCAAGCGCTTCTTGATACACTTGCTCGTATCCCCAAAAAAGCTGAACCAGCAGTTAAAGCAACAATCAAGAAAACCATCTCGATTGAAGAGATGATTGATAACTTAACAGAAAGGGTTCAAAAGGCGGTCCGGATGAGTTTCCGTGAATTTACTGGAAACAAAGGCAAGACACGAGAAGAAAGAGTTACTGTGATTGTTGGATTCCTGGCTTTACTTGAAATGGTAAAACAAGGAGTCGTAGATGCTCTGCAACAAAAGACATTTGATGATATTATGGTAGTAACAGAAACAATTACAACACCAAATTATAAATAACAATGAACACGATTCAAAAACAAATTCAAGCACTTCTGTTTTGGAAAAACGAACCAATGACCGCAAATGCAATTGCCAAGGTGCTTTCACTTGACCTAGAAGTTGTAAAAGAAGAATTAACAAAACTCGAAGCTCTTCTTGCTGATCAAGGAATTGTGCTTGTGCAAGATGGTGAAGAAATGATGCTTGCGACAAGTAGTGAAGTATCATCATTTATTACTGAACTTGAGAAAACCGAACGTTCAAAAGAGCTTTCGAAAGCAGCGCTCGAAACACTTTCAATTATTCTATACAAAGGACCTATTTCTCGTAGTGAAATCGATTATATCCGTGGAGTGAATTCTCAATTCATTGTTCGTCATCTTGAGATTCGAGGACTCATCGAAAAAGAGCAGTCACACAAAGATGCACGGGTGTTTTTGTATAAGACAACACTTGATCTGCTTGCGTTTCTTGGTATTACAAAGCGTGAAGAGTTGCCAGAGTTTGGTGTGTTGACTAAACAAGTAGAGCAACAATTGGAAACAAATAGTGACAATCCGTCAGAAGAAGAGAAGACAGATAATCTTGAATAATATATGAACGACGGACTTGTCTACACAAAAAGATTCAAGTATTTTTTGGCAGTAAGTGGCGGGATTTTTGGTGTATTACTTGTTGGGATATATTTTTCTTCTATTAAGGCAACTTTTTTTGAAAAAAAAATTGTTTTTAATGCACTAAGTCAAGTGACACTTGAAGCGAAATCAGTGTACATTCTAGATACGACTCGTGACGAAGTGATCTTCGAAAAAAATGCAACAGAAATAAAACCTATTGCTTCAATTACAAAAATAATGACAGCTATTGTTGCGTTAGATCTATGGCAAAGAGGCGATATCTTGTCTGCCACACTCCCAAACGCTTTTTATGTGGATGGTATGGTTCAAAACATTCTGCTTGAAGAAAAGTGGTCTGTAAATGAATTGGTTAAATTGATGCTCACAAAATCTTCTAACGAAGCCGGTGAAGCGTTTAGACAATTTGGAACGCAAAACGGAATCAATTTTATTGAAAAGATGAATCAAAAGGGGAGAGAGTTGGGGTTATGGAAAGCAGAGTTCAAGAACTCAACTGGGCTTGATATAAATCCTAAAACTGCTGGTGCATATGCAACCGCAGAGGAAGTCGCTTTTTTGCTTAAGTATGCACTTAAAACATACCCTGATATCTTTGAACCAACACGATTAAAAGGGTATAATACAAAATCAGAAGAAGGAACAGATTATTTTATTGAAAACACTAACCAGCTTGCGCCATATTTGAAGGGTTTGATAGCTTCAAAAACGGGATACACTGAACTTGCAGGGGGAAATTTGGTGTTTGCACTTAAAGTCCCTTTCAAAGATAAAACAAGAATGGTAATTGTTGCTCTTCTTGGTTCAACGAAAGAAGGAAGGTTTAGAGACGCTGAAAGTATTACTCAAGCATTGTTAATCGATTATAAAAACAACTTATGATTATAGATATTGTAAAAGTTTTCATTGCCACAACAACTTCTTTTTGTATTGGAATGTTGTTTACTCCGATACTTACTCACTGGTTATACAAAAACAAAATGTGGAAAAAGAAAGCTGGAAAGATTGCCACTGACGGAAGAGAAACACCAATCTTTAATGCCCTCCATAAAGACAAAGAAGTTGGAGTACCTAAACTAGGAGGGACGGTTATTTGGGTAAGTGTGCTTGTGACTACGTTTTTGTTGTTTGCAGTTGCGCTGATTGTTGGGGGTGATGTTTTTTCGAAACTTGATTTTCTTTCTCGAGATCAAACTTGGATTCCGGTTGTGACATTGCTACTTGGGGCTATTATTGGTGCTTTTGATGATCTTCTTGAGGTGCGGGGAACTGGCGATTACAAAGCGGGAGGTCTTTCTCTAAAAAAGCGAATTGGACTTGTATGTATCATTGGGTTATTGATTGGGTTTTGGTTTTATGAAAAACTCGACATTGGGGGCGTTAATCTTTTTGGAGGATACTATCTTGAGTTAGGACCACTTTTTATTTTGTTTTTTGCTCTTACGATGGTCTTTATGTATTCAGGTGGTGTGATTGATGGAATTGATGGACTTGCAGGAGGTGTATTTGCTGTTGCGTTTTGCTCGTATGCAGGAATCGCCTTTGCAGGTGGACAAATCAACCTAGCGGCATTTTGTGGTGCAGTGGCGGGAGGGCTACTCGCGTTTTTGTGGTTCAATATTCCTCCAGCGCGGTTTTATATGTCCGAAACAGGAACAATGGCTCTCACAATAACTCTTACGGTTGTTGCGTTTATGACAGATGAACTTGGGGCAGGTAAAGGATTTATTGTGCTTCCAATCATTGCGTTGCCGCTTATTTTGACTACTCTTTCTGATATCATACAACTTGCTTCGAAGAAGTTTCGAAATGGAAAAAAGGTGTTTTTAGTTGCACCAATCCACCATCATTTTGAAGCACTTGGTTGGTCTGGACCAAAAGTGACAATGCGATACTGGGTCCTCTCATTTGTATTTGGAATTATTGGCCTTTGTCTTGCTCTTATTTGAAGAACCTATCTCAAAAATAATGAACAAAATAAAAGCCAAAATTTTGAAGGAAAAAATCAAGGATGACGAAAGAGTCATAATGGTATTATGGCGAAAGAGGAAACTTGATTTTTTACCAAAATTTTGGCTTTTAGATGTTCAAGCTGTTTTGTCTTCTTTCTATTATAAGCGGTTATTTTTGAAATAGGTTCGGCTATGAATAAACCAATCGATAAACCATTTTTAATTTCGATCATTATTCTAGCTGTATTTGGTTTCTTTGTTTTTACTTCTGCGAGTTTGGGATTACTTGCAAAAGATAGTGCCAAGTTTACAGCTATCGCGACAAATCAATTTCTTTTTGGTATTTGTCTTGGAGGGTTAACTGCGTTTTTGACTTCTCGAATTCCATTTAAGATTTGGAAAAAATGGTCACTGTTTTTGTTTATTGGAGCAGTTATTCTTACGCTTTTGGTGTTTGTACCAGGACTTGGAATGCGTCACGGTGGGGCATTGCGCTGGATTTCTCTTGGAGGACTTACATTTCAACCATCAGAAGTGTTGAAACTTGGATATATTTTTTATCTCGGTGCCGTGTTAGCGAAGAACAAAAATAAACTAGATCGACCTATGTATGGGTTGGTTCCGTTTTGTGTATTGTCAGCTATTGTGGCTATTGTTATTGGACTTCAGCCAGATAACGATACTGTACTTATGACACTCACTGCTGGAGCAACAATGTTTTTTGTGGCAGGGGCTAAGAAAAAAGATATTATGATATTGGTATTGTTAGCTATAATTGGTTTGGGAGTAATATTTGCAACCAGGCCTTATGTTCGAGAACGAGTAATGACGTTTTTTAATCCAAGTCAAAATTCACTTTCGAGTGGATATCAGATTCAACAATCAATGATTGCCATCGGTTCAGGAGGTGTATTTGGGAAAGGGTTTGGACAAAGTACTCAGAAGTTTAGTTTTTTGCCTGAACCTATTGGGGATTCTATTTTTGCGGTTGCAAGTGAAGAATTCGGCTTTATTGGCAGTGTTGCAATTGTTGTGCTTTTCTTGTTTTTTGCTTTTCGGGGTCTCAAGATTGCTAAACGTTCTCAAGATGAATTCGGTAGACTAATAACCCTTGGAATTGTTATAATGGTTATTATGGGTTCCTTTATTAATATTTCTGCTATGCTTGGAATCATTCCTTTGTCTGGAACACCCTTGGTTTTTATTAGTCATGGAGGAACGTCGCTTTTTATAACACTTGCAATGATGGGAATCATTCTTAATGTTTCAAGAGCAAAAAAAGCAAATTAAAAAAACGAGGCTTATTATCTTAATCTTAAATTTATGAAAATCATATTAGCGGGAGGAGGATCAGGAGGACATTTCTATCCTCTTATTGCAGTGACAGAAGCAATACGAGACTTTGCAGCAGATCAAAAAATCTTACAACCAAAAATATACTATATTGCACCAAGTCCATATAACGCAGGTATTCTTTTTGATATGGAAATTGAATATATCAAGATCCACTGTGGGGCACGTGTTCGAAGGTACTTTTCTCTCAAAAATATTTACGATATTTTTCTCACTGTTTGGGGATTTGTCGAAGCTTTTTTCAAAGTGTTTTTTATTTTTCCTGACGTTATATTTAGTAAAGGAGGGCTTATGAGTTTGCCTGTTGTCTACGCAGGAAGAATTCTTCGGATTCCAGTTGTTATACATGAGGGGGATAGTTATCCTGGACGAGCCAATCTAAAAGCAGGGAAGTTTGCTCGAAATGTTGCGGTGTCGTTTGCAGAAGCTGGGGTGTTTTTTGATGAGAAGAAAGTAGCTCATACAGGAAACCCTCTTCGAAAAGAAATATTGATTCCTGCTACTTCAGGTGCACGTGAATATCTTGGGCTTGAAGCAGATACACCTGTACTTTTTATTATGGGAGGTTCACTTGGAGCGGAGACCATCAACAATGTGGTGATGGATACGCTTCCGAGACTGGTAGAAAAATTTGAAATCATTCATCAAACAGGAAAACTTAATTTTAATGATGTAAAAAATGAATCATCTACCATTCTTGAAAACTCAACATTCAAAAAAAGATATCACTGTTTTGATTATCTCAATCCTTTAGCTATTCGTATGGCGGCCGGTGTTGCAAGTATTGTTATTTCGCGTGGAGGATCAACTATCTTTGAAATTGCCGCTTGGGGTATTCCTTCTATTCTTATTCCTATTAGTGATTCCAACGGTGATCATCAACGCAAGAACTCATATAACTATGCGCGAAGTGGAGCGGCATTTGTGATTGAAGAAAACAATCTGACACCAGAAATTCTCGAAGTTGAGCTTAACGATATATTGAATAACAAAGAACGTTTCGAACGAATGAAGCAAGGAGCGCTTTCTTTTGCAAAACCCGATGCAGCTAAAAAGGTTGCTGAAGTTATCCTTAATATCGCCCTTTCTCACGAGAAGTAGCTTTCAAGAAAAAAACTTTATGTATTGACAAAACAGTATGTTTTGTGCTATAATATAAACATATAAAGTCCTTTGACACTGTTTCATTTAGTTTAATGCGCGGAAAAATTGCAGAAAAAATTCTGTAATTTTTCCGCGCATTAACTCAACTAACTTACCGCGCGGGCTACCGCAATGAAAACAATCGACTTCATCGCCCTTTTGAATATATCAACAGTTCTACTGGGCATTGCTCATGTCTTCCAGAACACCTTCCGGCGTCGTCACCCCAGGATAGCCTTGCTGATCCCGTTCGGGGTCATTGGACTTGTGCTTTCTGTGGTCTACCATGGGTTCTTCAGGGGTATCTTGGGAAGAATCGAGGATGATGGTTATTACTTACCAACAGTGTTGACACTCCTTCTGGGGGTTGTCGCTCTGGTTTGGTTTGTCGTGCTGTACCTGACCTGGTTGAAAATGAACAGGCGACGGTGATATTCATGGTGCAGAGAGACCACCGTAATTGTCTCTCACCAACTAAGAACGCAAACTATTGTTTTCTTTGAGGGGTAAAAGAAAAAACTGATTTTTTTGTAACTTTTTGCTATAATACCTTTTATGGAAGCAAAAAAGATAAAAGTAAGATTTCCTCCATCTCCAACCGGAGAATGGCATTTTGGTAATGTTCGAACCTTTGTATTTAACTATTTATTTGCAAAAAAGCATGGTGGTGAGATTGTGCTTCGTTTTGAAGATACAGATACTGCGCGAAATAAGGTTGGAGCTGATTTGGCTCAAATAGAAATCCTCAAAACACTTGGTCTTGATTTTGATGAAGGTCCCTATTATCAGTCAAAACGGAAGGAGATCTATAAAAAAGAACTTCGTCGGCTTTTGGATGAAGGAAAAGTATATGAAGCAGAAGAAAACCAAGCTGGAACAGGTAAGATTATCCGAATCAAAAACCCAAACCAAGATTTCGTCTGGGATGATTTAGTAAAAGGAACAATCCGGATTTCTTCTGAGTCATTTAAAGATGAACAAGGAAATACTGATTTTGTTATCGCCCGATCTATTGATGATCCTCTTTATCATTTCACTGTTGTGGTTGATGATGTTCTTATGGGTATCACTCACGTCCTTCGTGGTGAAGATCACGTGACTTCAACCCCACGGCAGATGATTATTCTTCAGGCGCTTGGTGCACAGATACCGTTTTATGGACATTTTCCAACAATTCTTGGAGAAAATAAAAAGAAACTTGGTAAAAGAAATGGGGCTGTTCCTGTACGTGAATATATCGAAAAAGGATATCTCCCCGATGCACTTTTAAATGCCATATCGCTTCTTGGATGGAACCCAGGAGGGGATCAAGAAATCTTTACTCGACAACAACTCATAGATAGTTTTTCTTTGGAACGTGTACAACAATTCCCAGCTGTATTTACTGGAGATAAGCTTGACCATATTAACAAAGAACATATGAAACTTCTCTCAGAAGAAGAACTAAAAGAGGGGATAGAGCAAAGGATTCCAGAAACATTTAAGAACCACTCTCTTGTATCAAAAGTGATTCCACTTATTTTTGAAAGAATTTCAAAATGGTCCGATATAGATTCTTTGTTTGAAGCAGGGGAGTTTGTGTATTTTTTTGAAGCACCTGTTATTACTGACAAAAATCAGCTCATCTGTCCCGAAAAAATGCGAAAAGGAGTAGAGGTAACGATTGAAGATGTATTGAAGCATATAACAAAAAGTATTGAATTGCTTGAAGGAGTGAACGATTTTTCGTATGAAGGTATAAAAACAGCTATATGGGATTATGCAACAGAAAACGGAAGAGGTCTAGTTTTGTGGGCAATTCGGTTTGCACTCACGGGTCAAGAAAAATCAGCCGATCCTTTTTTGGTTGCGGAAGTTATTGGTAAAGATGAGGTAATTAAAAGATTACATAATGTTCTTACACTTTAAAAAACTTAATGCTTCGTTTGTTGTCTTGGTAATTTTCTTATTCCCAACATTTATTCGTGCGTCTATTATCGATACACTTAAAGAAAAAATTCAATCAAAAACCGAGGCGGTTAAACAAATTGATGCTGAAATCAAGACCTATCAAAAAGAACTTGAAAATACTGCCGTTAAAGCAAGGGTCTTATCTGATGATATAAAAGTACTTACGAATACAAAAAAGAAACTTGAAGGAGATCTTTCTCAAACCGAAAAAGGTATTCAATCAACTACCAAAACAATCAGTCAGATTGAAACAGAAATTGGTCAAAAAGAAGATCAAATTATTCGTAATCGGAATGTGCTTATGAGTATGATGAAAACGCTTCAACAGGAACCTCGTGGTTCAGTACTGGAAGCTTTTTTGACTGATCAATCTTTGAGTTCAATTGGTGAGTATTTTGAGCATACCGAAAAATTTGAATCGGCAATCCAAGACCAGATCAGTGAACTGCTTATACTTAAAAATGATCTTGCAGAACGAAAGACTGGTGTAGAAGCAAAGAAAAAAAGTCTTGCAGAACTCAAGGTTGATTTAAGTGGAAAAAAGCAATCAGTTGTCGAAACAGAAAAGCAAAAAAATAATTTACTGTCAGTAACCAAAAACCAACAGTCAAACTATCAAAAAGTTTTGTTAGAAAAAATAAAACAAAAAGAAGCGTTTGAAAAAGAAATCTTTTCTTACGAATCAGAATTGAAACTAACTGTTGATAAAAACAAGCTTCCAGATGCACGTGGAGGGATAATCCAGTGGCCACTTGATAGTGTTCGTATCACACAATACTTCGGTGCAACTGTTGATGCAAAACGACTCTATGTTTCTGGAAGTCATAATGGAATCGACCTTGCTGCTGTCGACGGTACAAAAATAAAAACAGCTCTTTCAGGAACGGTTTGGGCTACTGGAAATACAGATGCAAAGGCTGGTTGTTATTCATATGGAAAATGGGTACTTTTAAAACATACTAATGGTCTTGCGACTTTGTATGCACACTTGTCAGCTGTTAGTGTGTCTTCAGGTCAGAGTGTATCAACTGGGGATACGCTTGGGTTTAGTGGGCGAACAGGGTACGTGACTGGTCCACACCTTCATTTCTCTGTACTCGCAACCGAAGGAACAAGAGTGGCAACTATTCCACCTGAAAAAACAGTTAATTGCAGAGGGGTGATAATGCCAATTGCAGATACAAAGGCATACCTTGATCCTATATTATATCTTCCAAAACTATAATCTTGTTGGGTAAATGGATTTACTTACTATTTTTTTTCTATTATAATTATCCCTATGAATAGAAACCGAGGATTTATAAAAGCGATACTTCTTGTTGTTATTGCGCTTGTTGTTTTAAAATTTGTTTTTCATATCGAACCAAAAGACCTTATTGAAAATAGATTGGTCTCAAGTATTCTTGCAGTCATCAAAACACTCTTCAATTTACTATGGAGTGCACTCTTGTTGTTACTTGATTTCATCAAAGCGGTACTTAACAGTGCAAAGGTCTTTTTAGATGGATTAAATAGGTAGGATAAGACGTTGGGTTAAAGACGACTAAACCAAGGGTAAGAAATATGGAAAGTACAAGATGCAAATGGATTGCATCTTTTATGATTAGTTAAAAAAGATCTGTACGTAACGTCTGTAGAAAAGAATGCAGGATAAAAGATAGGTAGGTTTGATAAAGATAGCTTAGCAAGATTTCTTTGAAAGTCGAAAGAAACAACATTTTGGATTGAAAGTAATAAAGCTTTAAATATAGGCTTTTAATAGTATATATAGTTGCTATCAAGATATATTGTGCGACAT
>CAYLQP010000002.1:0-130447 GCA_964386665.1 uncultured Candidatus Saccharibacteria bacterium | reverse complement strand
GAATACGTTCTCAAGTCTTGTACTCACCGCCCGTCAACTCAAGGGAGTTGGGAGTGCCCGAAGTCCGCGTTTATCGCGGCCTAAGGCAAGCTCAATGACAGGGAGTAAGTCGTAACAAGGCACGGGTAGCGGAAGCTGCTCGTGGAATAATTCAATTTGAAACCACTTTAGGTTAGTCTTTGTACAACCAAAGTTTATTGAGTCGATCTTCACATTCGTGAATGCTGATTCTTCCCGGTTTAGGAAGAAACTCTACAAGAGTTACTTGTATGACAAGAAGGAAAGACTTCTTATTCGAACGGAACAAAATAGAGAATAGTATATCAAAAAGCCACCGAAAGGTGGTTTTTTGCTTGAGATTTTTATTTTTTCTGGTATGATGGCTCTTACTTGTTAACGACGTAGAGCGAGAGAAAAGAAAAAGACTACTTTTTCTTTTCCGAGCCGAGGAAGTTAATGAGATAAATACAACAAGCTAGAAAGGTATTTAATTACTAAAGTTAGAGTAATAAAAAAAGCGCGTGTAGCGGAGTTGGCTAGAGTTGAATTTGGGATGGGGCCAAAATTCAAAGCCGGAGCACGACGGTGCGAGGCGGGCTTGCAAAATTTTTCAACAGAAAAATATTTGTAAGTTCGACTGATTCCTTACAGGAACTGAAACACAAGGTCACTTCTTATTTTCTAATTTACTTCGCTCATAAGAAAATAAAGTCGTATACTTTTTGGATCTTTTACAAAAGAATAGCACATTATTTATCTTGTGCGCGTGTAGCTCAGCTGGCTAGAGCATTCGACTGATACTCGAAAGGTCCTTGGTTCGATCCCAAGCACGCGCACAAGATACGGAATGTTATTCTTTTGTAAAAGCTCTCAAAAAGTCTTGCAGTCGGGTCCCCCCGACTTCACTCAAAAGGTCCTTGGTTCGATCCTAAGCACGCGTACAAAGCCTGTAACATATTCTCTTGGAAATATCTTAAAAGATCTGGTGACATGGGATGTAATGCTTCTCACACTCGATTGTCTTATAATGTCGTCGTATATAAAAATATGATATATAATTGACTTATGGACTCATATCATAAATATAAGAAATTTGTCATCGCAGTGACTTTAATAGGATTGGTTTGGGCAGTGGTAGAATTCAGTGGCCTCTTGGGTCGATGTACAGATTCCTGCGGTATGGAATGGGTAATTTTGTTTCCTATTTTAATTACTTTACTTCTAGTTTTAGGAATTTGGACTCTAGTTAGGTTTAATAAAAATAATCCAGATTATAATTCTAAAAAATATCTATTAATTATTGGAACATTAGTTCCCTTAACATATCCAATTATAGATCTTAAATCTCATAATTTATGGGGACGTCACAATTATTTAGATTCAGATTACGTTCTCTTTACCTTGATGGCAGTAATACTGTGCTTATCTTTCGGAGCTTTTCTTAAGGGTAGGATAAGATTAATTGTTTTTTATATTTTTATATTGATCGAATTACTTTTTCTTGCAGATATGTTGCTTTAGATTCATATTACATAGAGATATCTATTGTCTTGTAATCGTCCGTAATCACAAAGCCTGTAACATATTCTCTTGTAAATATCTTAGATTTTTTAACCCTCTTCCTTTTTATACATGAAAACGCATGGTATAATTTTGTTATGATAGATTTTTCTTCTATTGGAAGTGTTTTTATGTCAAAAAAGATACTGTTTTATGTATTCTGTGCCTTTTTTGCTTTAGCATTTATTGCAACAAGCGCTCTTGTATATCACTGGGTTAAATACGCCAAGGAGCTTGATTTTCAGTATAAATTAATGCCAATTGTTTATTTGATTGGTATATTGTTTTTAATGATGGTTTCATTTGGTTTTTATTTAATGTTATAACCTATATATGATTACTCTTGAAGATGATGAAAAAATAATTATTAAAGTCCGAAAACATTGGTGGAGACTTTTTTCTTGGGGGTTTTATATGTTCTGTTTGGCAATGGGCCCTGTACTTGTTGGAGTTGTTATCTTGTTTTTTGCAAAGTCGGGAATTGAACCGCGACTAATAAATATGTTTGGTTTCTTTTATGCAATGTGGCTTGCAATGCTTTGGATCTTGTTTTTTATTGAATGGACTGATTATCGGTTTGATGTTTGGATTGTAACAAATCAGCGAATTATTGATATTGATCAAGCGGGGTTGTTTTCAAGAGATATTGCTACGGTTCGGCTCGATGATATTGAAGATATTACTGTAGAAATGTACGGAGTATTTAGTACAATGTTTAAGTTTGGTACACTGATGGTACAAACCGCAGGATCAAAAAACGAGTTTTTTATAAAAAATGCTCGCAACCCTGAACAGGCAAAAGCAGATATTTATAGTCTTATACATAAAACCAAAACACAAGATAATGATTAATGATGTGATTGAAAAAAACTTAAAGCAACTTCTTCTGGTTATTATTTTGGTATCAGGGGTGATTATTGGAAGTAAATTTTTGTTAAATAATTTTTATCCATCTGATGGATCAAGCGATCAAATAGACACCGTCCCTGTTGGTACAGAAAATGTGGCAGAAAATACTAATCCGGTTCGTATTGAAGACATGGAAGGGGTGAGTATCTTAAATGGCAAAACCAATCTTACGTTAGATCATATTGCTTCTGCTACGTATCATATTGCTGGAGTACCTGAAGCGGTATTTGAAGATGGGGAATTTAAAAAAGGGGGTATGTACAGTAAAATCACCGCCTATTCATTTGGTGATATTGATCGTGATGGTAATGGTGATGCGGTGGTTGCCACAACTCTCTATACAGAAGGAAAAGAAATCTCAGAGCTTCATGTGGTACTGAACCGAGACAATTATCCAAAGACACTTGAGGTTATTCCTCCAACAGGCGATATAGAAGTGCTTGCTTACAAACAAGTGGCCATCAAGAATGGACAAATCGTTCTTACGCTCAAAACAGCAGAAAAAGACATAATCAAAACATATATCCTTAACCGAACTGAGTTAGTTGAGTACACAAAACAAAGTGTCTTAAAAGTGTATGAAAACAAGGATTTCAAGTTTTCTTTTTTGTATCCTGAGGGACTTCGGGTTGAATCACGTCCAATTATCCAAGATGGTAAAACTGTTTCAGAAACACTGGCAGTTGTGGTAAATGTACCATTCCTGAAGACATATAGTATGTGGAAGGAGAAGCGTTTTTCTATATTTGTCCGACCCGGTGTGTGTCCATATCGAAATGATGCGGTGTCTATTTCTAAATATAACCTCGATGTTAAAATCTATGATCCCGATTATACAGTGACAAGTAACACGCAAAACCAGGAAAAAATGAGAGAGTATATGATTTATAAAGATAGGTATTGTTATACTGCAGTGCTTCGTGTTGCAGGTCCTGGACCTTTGTCGCCTGATTTTCCACAAATAGAAAATCCAGAAAAACCAACAGACCTTAAATCTTTTTTGGACTCTGAACTTGAAACATTGGAAAATATATTTGCAACATTTGGTTTCTTATAAGCTTTAACTTAAAGTGATGAAAGTAACAAAAACATACACATACATATCAGCACCAACTCTTCTTGAAGATACAAAGATGAAAAATCGTGAATATGTGCTCGCGTTTCGTGATCTGCCTTCGGAGGATAAACCTCGTGAAAAGATTTTGTCTTCGGGACCAAAACATCTTTCTTCGTCAGAACTTCTTGCGCTTATTTTTAATACAGGAACAAAAAAAGAAGACGTGCTTGCTATGTCTTCTCGGGTTCTAAAAGAGTATGGTGAGAGAAGTCTTTCTCAAAACATTGATCCAAAAAAGCTTGCAAAGGATTTAGATATTCCGCTTATAAAAGCGGTTCAAGTAGTAGCTTGTGCTGAACTCGGAAGAAGGTTTTTCGAAAAGAAGGCGGGTCAGGTTAAAACGTTGCGAACCGCAAAAGATGTATTTGAATACACAAAAGAAATGCGTGAGCTTCCAAAAGAACATCTTCGAGGGATCTATCTCAACACACATTACAAGGTAATTCATAGTGAAATCCTGTCAGTTGGTACTATTGATGCAAATATTATTCACTCAAGAGAAGTATTCCGTCCCGCGATTGAGTATTCAGCCGCAGCGGTCATTTTGGTACATAATCATCCGTCACAAATTGCAACTCCAAGTAAAGCTGATATTATGGTAACAAAACAGATTGAGGAAGCAGGGGAGATTATTGGTATCACATTACTTGATCATGTTATAGTAACAAAGTCTGGATATCGGAGCATCTTAGAAAAATAATTAAAACATATGTACATCATTGAATTTAGAGAATCGTGGGTAAAAAAAGAAGGGAAGTTGTCTCTTTGTGAGGTTCTTAAAGATGAATACGCTGATAAAGAAGTTGCGTCAATTTTGAATCAATATATCAAAGATGTAAGTGAGCTTATCAATATCAAGCTTTCAAAAATTCAAGAAAAATACAATGTAAATCAAAGCGAAATTAAACGTATAAAAGAGTTGCTTGAAGAGCTTGAATCGGCTCATCGAATGCACACTAAAGAATAATATGTTTTATATTGTTGCAACTCCTATCGGAAATCTTGAAGATATTACACTTCGAGCCCTTCGCATACTTAAAGAAGTTGATCTAGTTTTCTGTGAAGACACTCGCGAGACTCGAAAGTTACTTAGTCATTATGAAATAAAAACTCCAACTGAAAGTTATCACTCAAAAAGTGCGCTTTCAAAAATTGACCGAATAATTTCTTTACTTCAAGAAGGTAAACACATCGCTCTTGTAAGTGATGCGGGTACTCCTGCGATTTCAGATCCTGGAAGTTTACTCATAAAAAAAATCCGAGAAACAGATCCTTCACTTCAAGTCGTAACAATTCCTGGTCCTAGCGCCCTTACGTCAGCGTATTCAATTAGTGGTATTACAGGAGGTGAATTTGTTTTCTTGGGTTTCTTACCCCATAAGAAGGGAAGAGAAACTCTCTTTAAAGAGATTGCAACATCGAAACGCACAATGATTTTTTATGAATCTTCACATAGAATCTTGAAGGCTTTGGAGTCATTGTCTCAGTTTGCACCAGAAAAAAAAGTATACATTGCTCGTGAACTTACAAAGTTCTTTGAAGAGTTTTTGTCTGGACGCGCTACGGAACTGCTTGATATATTAACCAAAGATAAAAATAAGCAAAAAGGAGAGTTCGTTGTTTTAGTTGAAGCAGACTAGTTTTTTCGTTATACTTGAGAGTGTGATCCCGTTAGAAAAAACGGTGCAAACATTTCAATCAAATATACATAAAAAATAACAAACGTAGCATTACATATTTACAAGCAATTATCTAACTTTTTCTAACGGGATGAAAACAATTGATCAAATAAAATTATCTATTCTTATTGGAGCGCTCGTTATAGTGATTCCTTTGACGGGTTTTCCTCAGTCATTTAAAACATTCCTGCTTGTCACACTAGGGGCAATTCTCCTGTATGTAAAAATCATCGCTCTTCATAATGAAAAGATAAAAGAAATAAAAAAAGCCAAAAAACCCGTTACTCGAAAGTCGCATACGTTTGTTGAAAGTAAGCCTATTATTTCTGAAGTAGAAGTAGAGCGAATCCATACTCAAGATGAAGAAATTCCTTCAAACCAATAAGTTTATTTTTTGGTGTGTTGCTTTTTGTCTGTTGTTTTTGGTGGGTAACTTTATTCTCCCAAAAATATTTTCAATCTCTTATGGAGAGCATATTTCTGTTTTGTCAGAAGAAGTGATTGTAGAAAAGGTAGCAGAAGTTCCTCTCCCACAAGCTTCTCATGTCGCTCGACCCCAGATGATGAAAGCGCTCTATATGACGAGTTGTGTTGCAAGTACAGGAGAATGGAAAGATAGTTTAGTAAAACTTATTGATACAACCGAACTTAACTCAATTATTGTCGATATCAAAGATTATACAGGGATGGTTTCTTATCCTATGGAAGGGGAAGAGTTTGTACCCAATACAAATTGTTTTGTAAAAAATATGAAAGAGTTTGTTGATCTGCTACACCAAAAAAACATTTATGTGATTGGGCGAGTAACCGTATTTCAGGATTCAACTTTTACCAAGAAACATCCAGATCTTGCTGTAAAGAAAAAAGATGGAAGTGTTTGGCGTGATAGGAAAGGGTTGGCATTTGTTGATGTGGGCGCAGAGCCGTATTGGGAGCATATGGTTACACTTGCAGAAACTGCCTATGCAGATGGGTTTGACGAAATTAATTTTGACTATATCCGATATCCATCCGATGGAGATATGAAAAATATTTGGTTTTCACAGAGTCCTGCTTCAACCACAAAAGTAGCAAACATTGAACGTTTCTTTTCATACTTGCGTGAAAATATCCCTCAAGACAAACCTGTAATTTCTGGAGATCTTTTTGGTATGACGACAACAAATAACGATGATCTCAATATTGGTCAAAAGCTCGAAGTAGCTCTTAAGTATTTCGACTATGTATATCCAATGGTCTATCCATCTCATTATCCAACTGGTTGGAATGGATTTAAGAACCCAGCAGCCAATCCTGGAGAGGTTGTGAAGCTTGCAATGCAAGGTGGAGTAGACAAAGCAATTGCTGCATCAAGTACTCCACAGAAGCTCTGTACGTGGATTCAGGACTTCGATCTTGGTGCCACATACACTCCGGCGATGGTTCGAGCACAGATCCAGTCAACGTATGACGTTGGTCTTAATTGCTGGCTTCTTTGGGATGCGTCAAATAAATATACATCAGGTGCACTTCTTTCAGAATAGATTTAGTACTACCAATTTTCAGCTGATTGGTAGTTTTTTTATTTCTGTATTCTTAAATCTATATTCTATATTCTTCTTTCTTTCCCTTCTCCTTTTTTGAAAATAACAGTATAATTAAATAAATGTCTACACACGAAGATCAAGAAAAAATAATGTACTTTGGCGAGACAGATTCTCGAAATCGTAAACTCAAGTTTGGTATCAAAACCAAAGACCGAAGTCGACATATGTATGTGATAGGTAAGACGGGTATGGGTAAATCAACACTACTTGAAAACCTTGCCGTTCAAGATATTAAGGCAGGACACGGAATGGCGTTTATCGACCCGCACGGTAAAACCGCCGATTTGTTGTTGGATTATATTCCAAAAGAGCGTATCAAAGATGTGCTTTACTTCGCACCGTTTGATCTCGATTTCCCAGTGTCATTCAACGTAATGGAAGATGTAGGGGCGGACAAGAGATTTCTTGTAGCCAACGGATTAATGTCGACATTCAAAAAGATTTGGGTTGATGCATGGAGTGCTCGAATGGAATACATTTTGAACAATATTCTTCTTGCTCTTCTTGAGTATCCAGATTCAACCATCATTGGAGTAAACCGAATGCTTGCAGATGAAGCATATCGAAACAAAGTCATCGAAGCTGTAACTGATCCAGCAGTGAAGTCGTTTTGGGTTGATGAGTTCGCTAAGTATGGACCTAAGTATATGCAGGAAGCAGGTGCGGCGATTCAAAACAAAATTGGACAATTTATCTCAAACCCACTTATCCGAAACATTGTTGGTCAACCAAAATCAACTTTTGATTTTCGAAAAATTATGGATGAAGGGAAGATTGTGATTATCAACCTTTCAAAAGGGCGTGTGGGAGAATCAAACGCAAACCTTCTTGGGGGTATGATTATTACCAAGATCTATCTTTCTGCAATGAGTCGTGCTGATGTACCAGAGAGTACTCTTAAAACACTTCCAAACTTCTATCTCTTTGTGGATGAGTTCCAAAACTTTGCCAATGAATCATTTGCTGACATTCTTTCGGAAGCTCGAAAGTACAAGTTAAACTTAATTGTGGCTCATCAGTACATCGAACAGATGACTGAAGAAGTTCGAGCAGCAATCTTTGGAAACGTAGGGACTATGGCGATGTTTCGAGTAGGGGCATTTGATGCTGAGTTTTTGGAAAAAGAATTTGCACCCTACTTTACTCAGGAGGATTTGGTAAACCTTGGTTTTGCACAGGTGTATTTAAAACTTATGATTGATGGAGTGACATCAAGACCATTTTCTGCAACCACGCTTCCGCCGATTGCTCCAGAATCAGAATCGTTTCGTAATGAGGTGGTTGAGTTTTCACGAAGCACCTTTGCATTACCTCGTGCAGAAGTGGAAGAGAGTATTCGTAGATGGCACGAAGAAGGAAGTGAGAGAGGGGTAAATGGTGGTTCAAATGACAAATCAAAAAAGAAAAGTCCTATCGAGCAAGCTCTTGAGGCAGTGTTGTCAAATAAAGCGCCGGTATCTCAAGCTGCAAGGAGTTCGCATGGAGATAAACCTCAAACGCAAAACAGATCCCATATGGCAATGCCTCGAGGGGAACAAAGAAGCGAAGTTCCTGTTTCTCGATTTGCAAAACAAGAGGCAGGGGATGATAGAGAGAAGGCTCTTCGAAAGGCAGTTTCGCTTAGCTACTTACGACAAAACGGTAAACTTAATACTGACAAAAAAGATAAAAAAGCACCAACCAATGAACATTTGGCGGAGTTGCGAGCTGCGCTTCAAGGACTAGTACAAGATCCGTCTTCAGATACTTCAGTTGAACAGAGAGAAGAAGTTTCTTTGCCAAAGCCAGTACAAAAACAGGAACAAAAAGATCTGGTAGAAAAAACAGTCGTTGTAGAAGAGAAGAAACAGTCACAAGTTGAAGAAGTAGTAAAAGAAGTGCCTGAAGAAGTGCTACGACGAATTTTGGAGAAATAGTATGTTTTTAGGACTTACAATTTTGCTCATTATACTCGGTGCTACGGCGTCATGGTTTCTTTTGCTTGCTGAAAAAGAGCGTTTAACTGAAGTCGCCAAAGAAGCACAGTTATTTGAGATTGAGGAGATTTTGGAGTAGTATGAGGAGTATGAAGAAACGTATTCTTATATTTTCGCTCGTGTATTACCCTGAATTTATTGGAGGAGCTGAGGTGGCAATTAAAGAGATTACAGACCGGATAGGGGATGAGTTTGAATTTGATCTCATAACACTGAGGCTTTCTAAATGTGTACCTACTTTTGAAAGGATTGGAAATGTGACTGTCTATCGAGTGGGTTGGGCTTCATCAAAACGTATTGATCCAACTCATATTCCATTTTGGGTGAACTTAAATAAATATATGATGCCTTTGACTGGTTTTTTTAAAGCAGTTTCATTATCTCGAAAACATCACTATAGTGTTTTGTGGAGTATGATGGCAACATACAATTCGTTCGCCGCTCTTTTTGTAAAAATTATTTTTCCTCAAGTTAAGTTTCTTTTGACTCTTCAAGAAGGAGATCCGATTCCATATATCAAGAAACGAGCACTTCCTGTCTGGCCTTTATTTAAACTTATTTTTACTAAAGCCGACTGTATCCAAACTATTTCAAAATATCTTGCTGATTTTGGTCGCGATATGGGAGCAAAGGGACCTGTGTTTGTTGTTCCAAATGCGGTAGATATAAAGAAGTTTACAAGAGAGGTTTCTGAAGATGAGCTTTCGAAAGCAAAAGAAAAATTACAAAAAAAAGATGGGGATATTGTCCTTATTACTACTTCGCGACTTGTATCAAAAAATGCAGTTGAAGATGTAATCTCAGCTTTGAAGTTTTTGCCAGATAATATGAAGTTTGTAATTGCAGGCCGTGGATATATGGAAGAGTCTTTAAAGATGCAGGCAAGAGTTCTTGGGGTAGAACAGAGGATTGTGTGGCTTGGGCACGTATCACACAATGAAATGCCGGCTTTATTTAGAGCATCAGATATGTTTATTCGTACCCCTATTTCAGAAGGGTTTGGTAACTCATATGTGGAAGCGATGGCGGCAGGGCTTCCTTGTGTTGCAACAGAAGTGGGTGGTATTGTTGATTTTATCCGTGATGGAGAAACAGGGGTATTTGTAGAGGTTCGAAACCCAGAAAGCATTGCAGAGGGGGTAATGCGTCTTGTGAAAGATACAGAACTTTATTCAAAGATAAAACGCAATGGGTTTGAGATGGTTAAAGAAAAGTACGATTGGGAGATCATTGTAAAGGAGATGAAAAATATTTTTGAGAATATGTAATATCAAATTATGAATTATAAAGAATTTTTCGAAAACAAAAAAGTAACACAACTCGGACTCGGACTTTTGGGTCGGGGGCTTTATGATGCATTATTTATGCTTCAAAAAGGGGTAGATAATTTGATTGTTACTGACAAAAAACGCGCCGAGGATTTGGCGTCATCAGTAGAAAAATTAAAGGGTTTTAATACGTTAATGCTCAGGCTTGGAGAACATCGATTGGAAGATTTTGAAGGCAGAGATTTTATCTTAAAGGGAGCGGGAGTACCGCTTGATTCTCCATTCATTGCTTACGCAAAAGAAAAAGGAATTCCAATTGAAATGGATTCGTCTCTTTGTGTAAAACTGTTACCAGAAGGAGTTGTTACTATCGGAATAACAGGCACAAGGGGGAAATCAACAACAACGCATCTCATTGCACATATATTGCGGCAAGCAGGAAAAACAGTATTTGTAGGTGGTAATGTGCGTGATATGGCAACTTTGCCCATAGTTCAAGAAATTAAAAGTGGGGATATGCTCGTTTTAGAATTAGATTCTTGGCAGTTGCAGGGGTTCGGAGAAAGTAAGATTTCACCACATATCGCAGTGTTTACAACCTTTATGTCTGATCATATGAACTATTATGAAGGAGATATGGAGAAGTATTTTGAAGATAAGGCAAATATTTTTAAGTTCCAAAATGAAAATGATTTTCTTGTTTTTGGTGAAGGACTCGATGAGCCAAAGCTCGATACTAAAAGCAAAAGGCTAAAAGCCTGTGTTTCAAATGTTCCGAAAGATTGGAAACCCAAAATAATAGGCGTTCATAATCTGCTCAATATTTCTTGTGCAATTGAAGCGTGTCGAGTGCTTCACATAAGTGAAGAAAAAATCAAAGAAGGGGTAGAAAGCTTCAATGGGGTAGAAGGACGACTTCAGTTTGTGAAAGAAGTCGGTGGAGTCAAAATTTGGAATGATAACAACGCAACAACTCCGCAGGCAACATCCGCTGCGCTCGTATCACTTCAAGAATCAGGGGGAAAACATACAGTGCTTCTGTGTGGTGGGGCAGACAAAAACGTATCACTTGAAGAAGTTGCAATGCAAATGAATGAAACTTGTAAAAAAGTCATCCTTCTAAAAGGGACTGGAAGTGAAAAGCTTAAACCGTTACTTAAAGAATTTGTAGAAGTAGATTCTCTTGAAGAAGGTATCAAGAAAGCGTTGGAGTGTTGTGTGGCAGGAGACAATCTGCTCTTTAGTCCAATGTTTGCATCATTTGGAATGTTTAATAATGAGTATGAGAGGAATGATTTGTTTTTGAAGATAGTGAATAATCTATAGGGCATGATATATAAGGTTTCGAAAAATGTAATATAAAATTAATTTGTTATAATAATGCTATGCCATACGAAAAGAAAGAGAACTCGTTTGATGATTATGAGTCAGAATCTCAAAAAAAAGACATTGTAGTAATACTTGGTGGAGTAATGCAATATAGAGGTGAAGAAATTGTACCTAGATTTCCTCTGGTTAGTGATACTGAAAAAAAAGATATGGGTTTTAAAAATGTAGACGTAAGTGGTAGGTCTGATCTGCTTGATAATTTTGAGGTGTCAGGTGGAGATTCTAGAATGCTCGTTGCACAAAAAGAACTTGAATCTCTTAGGAATCAATCAAGGCCGGTTCATTTTCTTACAACCGGAGGTATGGAGTATATCAGATCTAATCCAGATGCCCCTAGATCTATTTCTAGGGCAACAGCAGCGAAAGATAAACTTTTATCAAATTTTGGTTTCGATGAAAGTGCGGTGTCTGATTTATCGTCAGGAAAATCTACCTTAGGTAATGCTCAGTCTATATTAAATTGGGTAAGAGAAAATCATGCAGAAGTTGGAGATTTAAAAGAGATAAAAATAATCACCAATTCTTATCATATGCTTAGGTCTTGGTTGATGTTTGTTGGGACTTTTTATAAGGAGTATGTAGGAGATGATCTTACTTTTTCTCCCGATGAAATAGAAAACATAAGAAGTATTCTAAAAGAAACAGAATCTGATGTTACTGAGGGTGATAATCTTGCATTAAAGGGAGTAATGGAAATTGTGAATACCAAAATTTCTGATAAAGGTGTTCCAATAATTACTCCTATTATTGTAGAAGACCGGCTTAAATTAATGGGCGATGCTGAAAAAAGATATGCAGATGCAATCAAAAATAATATTTATGTTAGAGAGACTAGGTTTAGAGAGAGGCAGGGAATTCTTGACTTAATAGAAGGTAATTATGTTGCAAAACAAAATTAATTTTTAGGGGAATCCAGACCTTCTTTATTTGTTAGAGTGTTTAACAATAAATATGAGAGGAATGATTTGTTTTTGAAGATAGTGGATAATATAAATATATGAAAGATATCAAAATTGTTAATGCAAAACCAAAAGATGCAAAAGAACTTGCTTTCTTACAAAAAGAAGTATGGATGAAAACGTATCCGAACAAAAAAGTAGGCATCACCAAAGATGATATAAAATTTCGTTTTTCTGATATGGATAAAAAGGTGAGTAATTGGCAAAAAAATATAACAAACAAAAAACAAGATGAATTAATTTTGGTTGCAAAGTCTAAGGGTCTTGTTGTTGGATTTTGTGTTGCCACAAAGAAAAAAAGAGAGAATACCGTAACTGCTTTGTATATAGATTCCAAATTTCAAAGACAAGGAATTGGTTCGTTATTTTTAAGCAAAGTGTTTAGTTGGTTTACAAGAGAAAAACAGATAACTGTTTTTGTTGCTGAGTACAATAAAAAGGCAATTAATTTTTATAAGAAATACGGTTTTGTTGATACAGGGAAAAGGATAAAAGAGGATTTTTTTAAAATGAAGAGTGGAAACTATATTATCGAAGCATTGCTGGTGTTTGAGAAAAAATAAAAAAAACAGTACCTAGGATTAGATACTGAACGTAGTTAATTTTGCCAACCAGCTGTTGTAAGAGCTGGCAAAGCAGAGTCAACATCAAGGTGTTTTCCATCTACCCACACGAAGACTCCACAACAATCATCTTTGCTCTTAAGCACTTGCTCATCGTGTTGTATTTTGGTGATCAGGAGGTCGCCATGCTCACTCTCGTTGAGTCCAGCTGGAAGAAAACGATTTCCGATCTGTACGAATCCGAAGAATACCTCCTTATTCAGTGTGCTTTCGTCTGAGAGTTTTATGTACACGGTTGCTTTGATCATATGAAAGGGCTTTATTGCCGAACTTGAAAATATCAGATTATTATTATAATGTCAATGAAATAGAGGGTATTTTGGTGATATTATATGGATATGAGTTTAAATGTAAATGACATAAAAAAGGTATATCTCTTAGGTATTGGGGGAATTGGTGTTTCTGCTCTTGCCCGGATGTTTAAGGCTTCAGGCGCTCAGGTCTCTGGCTCAGATACAGGTGAATCTCTCATCACAGAAGAACTTCGTAAAATCGGCGTTCATATTGTAATTGGTCAAAACATAGAAGACATAGCTCCTGATACAGACTTGGTGGTATACACTGTAGCTATTAGGGATTTTGCAAAAGAGTTTTTAACTGAGGTGAAAGCAAGGTTCACAAACGTTTTGTCATATCCAGAAGTGTTAGGACTTATTTCAAAACAAAAGAAAACAATCGCAATTGCAGGAACTCACGGCAAAACCACCACAACTGCAATGATTGCAGAGGTCTTGCTTAATGCAAAAAAAGATCCAACTGTTGTAGTTGGTTCGCTTCTTTCTAAATACAAGAGTAATTACATAGAAGGCAAAAGTGATCTGTTTGTAGTTGAAGCCTGTGAATATGAGAAATCGTTTTTGGAGCTTCATCCATTTATTGCCATTGTAACAAATATTGATAATGATCATCTCGATTTTTATGGGAGTATCGATGCGATTATCGAAAGCTTCAATCAATTCTTAAAAAAAGTTCCAAAAGATGGTTTCATCATTTGCTTCAAGCAAGATGAAAAGGTAGAAAAAACGCTCGTTGGAGTAGAAGCGACAATTATTGATGCATCAGAGTTTCTTTCTCTGGTACCTCAGCTTCAAGTAAAAGGACTTCATAATAGATCAAACGCATCTCTGTGTCTTGGTGTTTCCAAATTACTTGAAGTAGAAGAAGACATTTCCTTTAAGGCTCTAACTGAATTCACGGGTACTTGGCGACGGTTTGAATATAAAGGAGAAACTCCAGAGGGAGCAAAGGTGTATGACGATTATGCGCATCACCCAACAGAAATCAAAGCAACCCTTCAAGGTGCGAGAGAACTTTGTAATGAAGGAAAGGTGTTTGTGATTTTTGAACCACATTTATTTAGTCGAACGAAACTTTTGTTCACTGATTTTGTAGAGAGTTTCAAGGATGCAACTGAGGTGGTAATCCTTCCAATTTACCCCGCACGAGAAGCGTTCGACCCTTCTATTTCTTCGCAGATGTTGGTGGAGGGAATAACAAACACAAAAGCAGTCTATGAGGACTCACCACAAAGCGCAGTTGATTATGTAACACAACGAGCTCAAAAAGGGGATCTGGTTATCACAATGGGTGCAGGGGGTGTGACGAAGATTTCAGAAGTATTGGTACAAAAGAGAGAGGTATAAAAAAACCAGTCAAACGACTGGGTTATTGTGGCCACCAAGGCCAAACTGTCTCTGCATCTTCTTGGCCTCCACCGCATGGATGTCGCCAGAGGAGGTATTTTTTGCGGAGGAATCCGCCCAAAAACCAGCCAAGGATGAGTCCGGAGAGTGTTCCTAGATTAATGCCGGCTAAATTTTCAGCCGAAGCCATACTCGGGTTATCACTCGTGCTCTGAAAAAGAGCTCCTAAGAGTAAACCCAAAATGCCTAGCCACACTGAGGTTGCAAGTTTACAAAAGAACTTCGCGGTAGTCATAGGATTAAAACTATACTATTTTTTTATAAAATGTCAATAAATTACTTTTAGTTTTTGTGAAATAAAAAAACCGCTTAGTGAAAGCGGTGGGTCTGTTTCGGCCAGAGTATTTTTGCGACCGAACCTAATAGAATGAGAGTTGGGACTGGACTCCGTGTCATGATTGACACGGTTACGGTAGTGATTAACACTACCGCTACCACTAGGTAAAAAAGAGCGAGTTTCATAATACATACTATACCACATAAATATATTTTTGACCAATAAAAAAACCGCAAGATAATTTTCCTGCGGGTGTGTGGTTAGCGGTTGGCTTTTTAGAGCTATTTCTTGCACCAACCAAGGAACAAAGCTCCCAAAATTGGAAGAATGACGATTGCTACAGGTGTCATCAAAACAGCAATCGGGAGATCATTCGCATGTCTCCTCATTGGACCCAAGAGCAGCCACATTCCTACCAAAAAGCCGATGAGTCCACCAATGATATATATTCGTGAGTTGTTCATACTGATACGAAAATAGCACAATTTTTTCAATCAGTCAATTAATTATTTTTGTGTTATAATGGTGTTGTTAAAAATGCCTGGATAAGCTGATATACAATGTTACATATATTTTCAATTGGTTCTGATAGACATTTACTTGATCCATCTTCAAGGGCGTTTAAGCGTATTTCTGAATACGCTTCCTTAGTCTCAACATATACAGTGTTTGTCTTTTCATATACAAAAAAAGAACAAATAGAGCAAAAAAATTTTCGTGTTGTTCCTGTTTTTGGTAAAAATAAATTTTCACAAATAATAGCTTTGTGTAGGGTAATCAAAATTGAATGTCAAAGTAAATCAAGAAAAGAGATTGTGTTAAGTAGTCAAGATCCCTTCGAAATCGGTTTGATTTGTTTGACACTATCTTGGATTTTCGGATTAAGATTACATATACAAGTGCATACAGAGTTTTTCTCTTCTTTTTTCAAACAAGAATCGTTTCGACAAAGAGTGCAGTCAATCATTGCTCCTTTTGTTTTAAAGAAAGCAAAAAGTATTCGAGTAGTATCAAAACATATAAAAGAGTTTCTGGTCTCTGTGTTGCGCATCAACGAAGAACTTGTTTTTGTTGCACCTGTTTTTGTGGCAAGGTCAGAAGAGATGTTAATCTCAAAAAAACAAAACAAAATTGTGTTTGTTGGACGTTTTGAAAAGGTAAAAAACTTCGAACGTCTTATTGCAAGTTTTGAGATTCTTGCATCTCGATTACCTGAGTTGCGTCTTGAGATTTTTGGGGAAGGGAGTTTGAAGACACAGATAACAAAGCGTATTTCTAAGAGTGCTTACAAAGAAAGAATTGCTATCTTTCCTTTTCAAAATAATCCTTTTGAGGTTATGTCTCAGGCATCTGCTTTTGTTATTTCAAGTGATTATGAAGGATATGCAATGACAGCAGTTGAAAGTGTGATGTCAGGTACCCCCGTGTGTATGACTCCTGTTGGATGTGCATATGAATTTATACAAGACGGGGTTAATGGGTTTGTGTCTCCAGGTTTTTCTATACCTGATTTCGCTAAAACTCTTGAAAAGACATTAAAATTTCCTTTTAGACAAGAAGAATTAGAAAGGAGCTTACATACACTTTTAACCAAAGAAGAATACTTCAAAATATTAGTACATAGTTGGAACAAAGCATTATGAAAAAAACATTGATAAATAAGAGTGTGAAAGTGAAGAAAATTGTGGTGGCAACTGGTATTTATCCACCTGAAATTGGCGGACCAGCAACTTACTCTAAGTTATTATTTGATGAGTTACCAAAAAAGAATATCCTTGTTGATGTATGTCCTTTTTCTTTAGTAAGAAAATTACCAAAAATTTTGCGACATTTTGTATATATCTGTTTTCTTTTTAAGAAAAGTATTGGAGCGGATATTATATTTGCTCAAGATACTGTATCTGTTGGTTTTCCTGCCGCTATTGTTTCAAAATTAATGAGAAAGAGGTTTTTTTTAAGAGTTCCAGGTGATTATGTGTGGGAACAATCAGTACAAAGGTTCGGAGTAAAAGATTCGATTGATCTATTTCAAACAAAAAAATATAACATAGGAGTTACATTTTTAAGATGGATCCAGGTATTTACAACTGAATCTGCTGAATTTGTAATTACTCCAAGTAATTATTTTACTCAGGTGGTATCAAAGTGGACGAACAAAAAAATAAATATAAAAACTATTTATAATGGTATAGATTTTCCATCATTAAAAACAAAAACAAATGCAAGAGTTTCTTTACACATCAAAGAAGATAGTTTCGTTATTGTTTCTTCCGGCCGGCTTGTCCAATGGAAAGGATTCAAAGAAATCATAGAAGCCCTATATAAAATAATTCCCAAAAGAAAGAATATTACATTGTTTATATTGGGGGATGGTCCAGAAAAATTAAAGTTAGAGAAATTAATTAGTGATTTAAATTTAAATGAACACGTAATGATTGTTGGCCAAGTTCCTCGTGATGTAATGTTTGATTATCTTGTTTCTGCTGATGTATTTTTACTAAATACAAGCTTTGAAAGCTTCTCATTTCAAACTATCGAGGCGATGTATTCAGGGGCGTTTGTAATTGTTTCAAAAATTGGAAGTTTGCCCGAATTAGTTGAAGACGGTATCTCAGGGTTATTATTTGAGGTTAATAATCAGACTCAGATGATTGACTCTCTTGAAAAGGTTATGGAAATTGAGTCCACAGAAAATATAAAGAAAACGGCAACAGAAAGAGCTAAACTCTTTTCTATTGAGAGGACAATTGATGAATTGATTAAATTATTCTGATTTTTTATCTTGTTACAGATGGTATTTATGTTAATATTAGCTTCTACGTAAAAGATTTTGATGCCGCACTATTTAGTTTAAAAACTGATAATTCTAGGAAATATTATGAAAAGAGTGTTATTTATTACACAAGCTGTTAATCTGAATAATCCAGTAATGAGTTTTGTTCATCGATGGATAGAGGTGTTTTCACAGAAAGTTTCTATTTCCTCAGTTATTTGTTTAGAAAAAGGTGAGAATCATTTTCCTAAAGAAATCAATATTTATTCTCTTGGGAAAGAAGAAGGGAAATCAAGATTGAAATATATTTTTAATTTTTATAAATACTTATGGAAAGAAAAAGGTAATTATGACGCGGTTTTTGTTCATATGAATGAAGAGTATGTTCTCTTGGCTGGTCTGTGGTGGAGGCTTTGCGGTAAAAAGATATTCCTTTGGAGAAATCACTTAAGTGGTACCTGGAAGACAAGGCTTGCTGTATTTATGTCTCATAAAGTTTTTTGTACCTCAACAACATCATTTACTGCTAAGTTTCAGAAAACGGTTATTATGCCAGTTGGAGTTGATGATAGTATCTTTAAAAAAATTGATATTGCAAGAGATAGAAATAAAATTGTGTATGTCGGTAGAATTTCTCGGGTCAAGAAGATTGAACTACTTATCGATGCTTTTATTTTAGTAAAAAAAGAAATTCCTTCAGCATTTCTTCATATTTATGGACCAACAACAGATGAGGAGTATCTAAAAGAATTAAAACAAAAGATGTTAGATGCTCATATTGAAGACGCTGTATTATTTCTTGGGGGAGTGAAGCAGCAAGATTTACCCAGTGTATATAGTAGTGGAATTGTTTGTATAAATACCACAAATTCTGGTAGTTTTGACAAGACAATTGTTGAATCTGCGTTTTGTGAGATCATTCCACTTGTATCGAACCCCAATTTCTCTTTAGACCTTCCATCAAATTTAAAATCAGTTGTGTCGTTTGAAGAGGATAATATAAAATCTCTCGCTCAAGGGATTTTTGCTATTTTAAAGCTTTCTGAGTCTGAATATAATTCAATTACGAAAGAACTTGCTTTAATCTCACGATCAAAGCATAGTCTTTCTAGTTTAGTAAATACATTTTCGACTTTTTTATGAAACGTTTGTTAAAAAAAATTTTTTTCAGTATTTGCACAGTTTCTTCTTTTTTGTTGAGAGATTCTTGTGCGCGGGTGCTGATGTACCATTCTTTTAAATTGCCAAATGTTTTTTTTAACGTAGATCCTAAGTCTTTCTTTACTCAAATAGAATACCTTATAAAAAGAGGTTATATCTTTTGTTCAGTAAATGAATTAGTTGAGAAAATAAAAGGAAAGCAGAGTCTTAAAAAGGTAGTAGTACTTACTTTCGATGATGGACATATAGATTTTCTAGATATTGTTATGTCTTTTATTAAAAAACATAATATCCCTGTTACACTTTTTTGGCCAAGTGGTTTAAAGGATAATGTATTAAAGACTAGTCAAGGAGATTCGTGTTCTCTTATTTCTTTCGAACAAATAAAAACCATTTTTGAAAACCCGCTTGTTGAGATTGGTTGTCACGGACACTTGCATAATGAATTTACTTCTTTGTCTCCGGATCAATTAAAGGAAGAAATGCGCCAATCTCTTTCTCTTTTGTCTAAGGATGGTAAAGAAGTCTCTCTTGCTTATCCAAGAGGGAAGTATTCATCTGAAGTTATACAAATAATAAAACATTATGTAAATTCAGCTTTTACTGTTGAGGAAGGGTTTGTGGATGTTTCTTCTGACTTATTTAAACTTCCACGCTTATCAATTGACTCTGGAGTATCAATGTTTGTATTCAAAGCTAAATTATCATCCTTATATGGATTTACAAAAAAATGGTTAGCATAATAAAAATTATAAAAAAAACTTTACTAAAAAAGACTTTATTTCGAATTTATTTCGAAGAGAATATATTATCCTTATCCTCTTTTATAAAAGGAAGGGTCTTGGATATTGGTTCAGGGAGTAATCCTTCATATAGAAATTGTCTTCCTGTTGATATTGAATACCTAAAATCTGAATATATAACTCAGGAGGGAATCGATCTTGTGGTTGATTTTAATGTACCTTTTGAAATGGAGACAGGAACAGTCGACACTATTTTACTTTTTAATAATCTGTATATAGCAGAAAAGCCAGAATTTACTTTAAATGAGATCTATCGAGTACTTAAAGTCGGTGGGCACGCACTTATTTCTTCTCCTTATGCTACAAATGAGATGCCAGAACCTCACGATTTCTTACGTTTTACAAGTGAAGGATTGAGCCGACTCTTTTCTTCTTCGGGGTTTGAAGTGATTGAGAAGAGGTTTATGGGCGATAGGTTTTCTGTTTGTGCATATGCCCTTCACCCGTTCTTTGTTTTTTCAATTGTTCGTGCTCTTGCGAATATTCTTGCTGTATGTTTTGATATGTTTATACCAAGAAAGATAAGGAATAAACACCCTCTTCCTATGGGTTACTTTTATGTCATTAGAAAAAAATAACAACGTTCAGGTAAAGGAAGGATATTATAAAAGAAGAGGGTACAATACTCTTGAGAGGTTCATTTCTTATTTCTATCAAATTGATTCGATCACAAACCTAAAAGATGTTTCTTCTATTTTAGAAATTGGTCCAGGAAATAAACTTGTATCAAAGGAATTAATGGATATAGGATTTTCTGTGACCACTTGTGACTTCGATGAAAAGGTGTTTCCTGATGTGGTCGCAGATGTAAGATCCCTACCTTTTCAAAAAGAGAGCTTTGATTGTGTTATGGCATGTCAAATTCTTGAGCATATTCCTTTTGCTGATTTTGAGAAAGTTGTTTCTGATATAGCCAATATTACAAAAAAGTATGCTGTGATATCTCTTCCGGAACGACATGTTGGTTTTAATCTTGTTTTGAAATTTCCTTTTATTCAGACGCTTTTCAAGAGAAAATTTTTTGATATAAGTATTAAGCTCCCTATAAAGTTCAAGGGATTCAAGGAATCTGATCAGCATTATTTCGAAATAGATTATTTTACTACTTCCAAAAGAAAGATAGTGGAAGTATTCGAAAGACATTTTCACATTGAAAAAGTGTTCAATCCACCTTTGAATAAATATCACAGATTTTATATTCTAAAAAAGAAATGAAAAAAAGAGTCCTTATATCGATTAATGATTTTCTAGTGGGAGGTGCTCAAAAACTGATCGCATCTCAATTACTTTATTTCAATAAAGAGAAATACGATATAGAACTAGTCTCTCTTTTTGAATTCAAGGCAAGGAAAGATTTATATCACCTCATTCCCAGCTCTATTAAAGTGCATCGGATAGGTATGAAAAGTGCCTATGATATAAAAGGTCTACTTAACATCGCTATACTTCTGTTTTCTTTTAGGCCTCATACAGTAGTTTCTCATTTATTTTTATCGAACACACTTTTAAGGATATTTAAAGTCATTTTTTGGTACAGAGTTATTACTGTTGAGCATAACACTTACACAAATAAGAGAAGGTGGCAGGTGTTTATGGATAGGATGTTGAGTGGTCTTTCTTATAAAATAATTGCTGTTTCTGAAGAAGTAAGAGAGTTTACCATTACACAACAAAAACTTAATGAAAGTAAATGTATTACCATACAAAACGGCATTGACTTAAAGCCAATTAAAGAACTGAAAAAAGACTTAACTAAAGAAGAGGCAAGAAGAAAACTCTCTCTTCCTTTAAATAAAAAGATTTTTTTGTCCGTGGCTCGCCTTACTAGTCAAAAAAACCATTCGTTATTAATCGAAAGTTTCTCTTTTTTTGTTAAACAACATAAAGATGTTATTCTTTTGATTGCAGGAGAAGGAGAGTTACGTAGTTCTCTTGAAGAAAAAGTAAAAAAACTAGACCTAGAAGAGAGTGTATTTTTTCTTGGGGCTGTAAAAGATATATATACATATTATAGGGCGAGTGACTTTCTCGTATCTACGTCTCTTATTGAAGGTATGAGTATGTCTTATCTCGAAGCACTTGCTTTTGGGTTGCCACTTATTGCTACAGAAACAGGGGGGACAAAAATGTTGCTAAAAGAAGGGCAAAATGGTATTTATATACGATCTCTTTTTCCAGAAGATTCTGCACAATTTTTAGAAAAAATTTTAGGATACAATTACCCTTTGATGTCTAAATTTTCTGAAAATATTTCCGAGGATTGTTCGATTGAAAAAAATGTGCTAAAATTTGAAAAATTATTATAAAAAAAATAAAAATGAAAGGTTTATCAAAAATTAATTTTCAGAAAAAAATTTCAGCGCTCATTCCAAAAAAAATAAAAAATATTTTAAGATTTTTTGGTCTAACAGACTTTTTCTATAATCACTTTCTTGATAAATATGAAAGTGAACTTGCTGCTAAAATGGGTTGGGGAAAAGAGTTTGAAAAAGAAAATGTAAAGATAAATGCTTTAAATTATTACAGAAAATTTCGATTCTTGGATGATCTTTTAATTCAAACACACTTGTCAAATGAAAGTGTTGTTTTGGATGTTGGGTGTGGTATAGCTAGTATCCTACATTTTATTCCAGGAAAAAAGAAGATCGGTATTGATCCTCTTGCTGATTGGTATCATAAATTTTATTCATACCCTAAAGATCTTGATGTAAGAAAAAGTCATGGGGAAAAGATTGATTTTGAAGATGGTTATTTTACACACATTTTTTGTACAAATGTTCTTGATCACGTTTCGAAACCTATAGAAGTCTTGAGTGAAATTAAAAGAGTTCTAGTTCCTGGAGGCTATTTTATTTTAACTGTTGAGACTCATGAAAAAAGTGGAAAAAGTAGAGGTCCCCATCATCCTCATACTTTTTCAAAAAAAGATGTAAGGGAATTGATTCGTTTGGTTGGCTTTAATGTTGTGACAGAGAAAGAAACTTCTTTTCTGGGGGTCCAACAATATTCATTGGGAATGCCGACAAAAAAAGATAAGGAGAGCTTTTTTATCTTAAGGTCTTGATGTTTCTAAGCTGTCAATTACTTTAAACACTCTTTCTGCACTATTTCCGTCACAAAAACTGTGGTTTTTATGTTTTGAAATTTGCCTTTTTTCTTGCCAGGTATCTTGCTTGAGATTTTCTTCGATAATATTAAGTAGTTGTTTAAAGTTCGTTGCGTGTGGTCCGGGAATCATTTTAAAGTAGTCTTGAATAATTCCCTCATTTACTGAATATGTATCGAAATCAAATGGATAAAATATTATTGGTTTATCAAGAAGTAAGAAATCAATAAAAGAAGATGAGTAATCTGTCACAAAAAGATCGAATTCACAGAGTAAGGGATATATATCAGATTCCTTTAAAGAACTAATATGTTCTCCAAGATTATGCGAGTCTTGCTGGTTTCGATATTTATTATGAAGGCTTAAAACAACGTGCACATTCTTTTCTTTTGCCCATGCGACAAGCTTATCCATATCAAGTCCTTTTAAGAGAGCTTCTTTTTCTCCTCTACGAAATGTTGGGGCATAGAAAATGTTTTTTTTGCCTTTTGCTTTCTGTTTTTTTAGGTGAGAAAGCATATCGGTGTCTATATCAATGTCTGCTTTCTCAATTTGAGAGAAGAGAATATCGTTTCTAGGGTAGCCTGTTACAAATAGTTTTGAACCTTTTATGAAACTCTCTGGTAGTAAGCTTAAGCTATATTGAGATGTACCAAATATAAAATCTTGTTTCTTTAATTGTGCTTCGCTATAACCTTTTTTCTTCATACCTTTGCCATGAAGAAGTTGTATGATTTTTGCTCTTCCTGAGAACATAAAATGCTGTGGTTGAAACAGGGCATCAATTACAAAATATTTTGCTCGGAGCATGTGCCAGACACCTTGCAGGCTAAATTCATAAGAAGAGTGAAGGCCTGACGATACTAGTTTTGTGGCTAATATCTTGCTTTTGGCAAGCCAAATATGCTTTTGGTTTTGACTGTGCTTATTTGCATAAAGAAAAAGATACTTTGTATTATCTGCAAATACTTCCCCAGAACTATTTTTATGCCAACCGATATATATAAATCGGTTTTTATCTCTTGGAAAAAGTGAAGAGAAGAAGTATACCCCGTATACAATTGTTTTACGTACTATATTCATTTTTCGTTAAACATTATGTTTGCAGTATTTAGATCTTTTAAGGTATCTATTTCTATAGCCTTTAGTTTTGTCACATCAAGTCCAAAGAGTGTTTGTTGATATTCTTGGATTACATGGTTAATTAAGTCGATAGCAAAAGAAAATCTAAATGTTTCTATTCCTTCTTTTTCAGCTACTTCTTTCATTTTTTTAAGAAACTCTACACCAAGCTTTGTTACTCCAATAAATTCACCCGCACTTTTTTCCTCAGGAATGTTTTTGCTTATGTGTTGAATATTGTTATCTTTGTCGAGGACTACATTCACCTCTTCTTCATCCCAGGTAACTTTTTGGATTGCGGTGGTGTTAGGATTTGAAGTGTTAATAACTTCTTCAAGGATACGTATATCAAAAAAAACATCGCCATTTAGGTAAATAATTGCATCTTCCAGTAAAGGTAAGGCTTGGATAATAGCGTAAGCCGGGCGTGAGTTTTCAAATTCACTGTTGTGTACATAGGTAATTTTTGTTGTATCAAATTTCTCTTTTACAAAACCTTCTATTTTTTCTCGCAAAAAACCTGTAATAATTACAATCTTATCAACCTTAGGTAGAAGGAGTTCTATTTGATGTTCTAAAATTGCTTTGCCATTTACCTTAATAAGAGGTTTAGGTGTCTCTTCTGTATAAGGGTGTAAACGCGTTCCTTTGCCTCCTGCAAGAATTAGTCCTATCATATTTTTATTTTTATTATATGTATCATACCAGAATTTATAAACTTAAAAAGCATTCTTTTTCTCAGGATCATGGATTAATTGTATAGTAAGAAAGAGCGACAAAAGAAAACCTAGAAATCTAGAGATTACTCTGGCTATAATTACCCCCCATAATCCCCAAAAGAAAGCACAGATTATAAGAAGTGTTATTTTTAGGATATTACTTCCTATGCTTACTTTGTATTGTTCTTTGATTGCCTGTTTTGCTTTAAAAATAGCATTTGATAACCCTCCCTCAATAAGAAGAGTTATAGAAAAGACAATTGAATACATTACGGAGTCAGTATATTGTGGAAAGAAGATTGTATATAGTTTCGGTGCTGTCCAAATATACAAAAGGATAAGGATTGAAGATGCAACAAACATACGCAAAGTTCTTTTAAGAAAGACTTTTTTTATTTCTTCAAGAGGTCTTTTGGCAAACTTTGGAGTTGCAATCATTGGTATTATCTTATAAACATTTCGTATCTGTTCTGGAAAGGCAAGGGCAAAAGTGTAGATTGATACACTTGTTCCGCCAAGCATTTGAAATAAAATTACTTTATCAATATTATTTGCAACTATATCTAATATGTTTATAAGGCTCGAATGCTTACTATATGAAATTTCGTTTTCTTCGTGTTCGCTGTTTGGAATAAACTTTTTCTGGACATAACTAAATATTAAAATAGCTAAGATTAAGTTAGATAAAAAATAGCTCAAAATAATTAAAATAGGGTTTTTTGTAAATAAAACAGTTAATCCGATGATAAATGAAGAAACAATACTGATAATAATATTTGAACTACTTAGACTTCTATAAGACTGCTTGCCGTTTAAAAAAGATCTAAATAAAAGTGCGCTGTTCAGTAAAGGCTGACAAATTGCTATAATTATAAATGAGAGTGCTAAAATATTATTTTGATTTAAAAAATAGTAGCCACTAACAAAAAGAGAAAGACATGTTGAAACTAGCCCCCATTTCATACTTAGAAGAAAGCTGTCTTTGAATAATCCTTCTTTGCCTTTGGCGGTCGATCTAATGATTCCGGTGTGGAGGCCCGTAAGTGAAAATCCTCCTAAAATACCAGCCATCGAAAGAATGTATTTATACACGCCAAATTCTTCTTTTGGTAAAAAATAAGAAAAGATAACCGATAATACAAAGGCTGAAAATGAGGTGACTATTTGAGCTATAAATACCCATCCTCCATGTTTCATGACATATGAAACATCAGCTGCGAAGAATGAATTTCCCATCTCTTTTATTTTTTTGAGTATATATTTCAAGACTTTTTACTATTTTAACACAAAAAAGGCCTAAAATATATTGTTGTTTTAAATAATTTGTGTCATTATTCTAGGATATTATGGATAATAAAATAGAATCAAAAAACAATCTCTCTGGCGAGTATGTTGGTCAGTACTATGATAATTTCCTTTCTACGTTAGGAACTTTTCATTCGGATCATCGTTGGTTTGAAGGTCCAGTTAATCTAATTCATTTTAATCAAACCAAAAAGACTTTACTCACGTTTTTTAATACGGTTTCTTGTGAAAAAGTGTTTGAAGTTGGAGGTGGAGATGGAATTTGGACTTTACTTTATATAAATGTTTGTGAAAATTTATATTATTTAGATATTTCATTTCAGATGTTGGAGCAGGCGAAAAAAAGACTAGCAGAGTCAATTTCTAAGATTAGTTTTAATCAAGGAGACTTTTTAAATAATACATTAGAAGACAATATATTCGATACGTGCATTTCTATAAGAAATTTTGAATATTTTGTTGATAAAAGAAAATTTTTAAGTGAAATGCATAGAATTTTAAAGGAAAAGGGTAATTTATTACTTGTGACTAAAAGTAGAGACTATAATGCCCACACAAATCTCAAAGAAAAAACCTTGCATTCAAAACAAGTTTCTGTAAGAGAAGTCATAACACTTTTAAAAGAAAGTGGTTTTGAAATTTTAAATGTTAAACCAGCTATTTTTGGTAAATTATTCCGTTTTCGTTTTGCAAGATTTATTTCCAATATTCTTCACCAAGTGTTACTTTTGATTCCGTGGAAATTACTCCCATTATTTTTATTGGGTTTTGTTTCTGAAAGTTTTCAAATTCATGCACAAAAGAAAAAATAATATTGAGATTATAGGTCTCCCTGGTAGCGGGAAGTCAACAATAGCAAACCTTGTAAAAGAAAACTCTCGTTTTTGTGTAGTTCAATTGAACACAAAATTTGAAAAAGCTAGTTTTTTAGGAGTGTTTATTTTTCTTAAACCAATATATTTTTTAAAATATATAAAGTTGATTCAAGGTCAACCTTTGTTGATTCGTTCATATGTGCGACACCTGTTTTTTATTTCTTGTGCAAAAGAGGCTAAAGCATTTTTTTACTCTCTATTTTCAAAAAAGATATTTCTTATAGACGAGGGTCTTTGCCAAAGGTTACTTAGTATATTTGAAGGGAAAATAGAGACACTTATCTTACGTAAGCATCTTAGTTCATTACCTACATGGAAAAAAAAGTTTCTTGTTGTTGAGGGTACTGGTTTTGATAGATTTTCTACCGCAGAGGATTCAATGTTCAGTCCTCGTTTTAAAATGGGTGAAGTCTATTTAGAAGCATGGAAAAAAGATCTCGAGTTTAATTTTTATCAAGTTGTAGATATTCTTTCGAAAAATAAAAGTTGCATTTTTATTGATAATTCTCAAAGAAGTAGACTACCCAAAGGAGTTATTATTCAAAATATCCTTAACCTAAAATGATAGCTTTTCAAACTTTGCTTTCTGTGATAACTTATAGAGAAATATGACAATAAAGAAAATTGCAATTATTGGTTTTGGTGTTGTAGGAAAGGGGATGGAGAAGCTTCTCGAGCGGCATTTTGAGACGGTCTTTTTTGATCCAAATGTTTTAGGCTCAGCCACAAAAGAGGAGTGTAATCAGTGTGATTTGTCAGTGATTTGTGTTCCTAGTGATATGAAAGACGATGGAAGCTGCGACATCTCAGTTGTTGAGGATTCTGTATCTTGGCTTGAAACAAGGTTAATTTTAGTGAAGAGTACGATTCCACCAGGAACAACAACATTTTTAAGAGAAAAATATAACAAAAAAGTTAATTTTTCTCCTGAATATATGGGAGAAAGTTCTTATTTTACTCCTTTTTGGAAATATCCTGATCCTGAAAAGGCAGAGACGCATACTTTTGTTATTGTGGGGGGTGATGAAGCAAGTGAAATTTTAAATGTATTTATGAAAGTGATGTCAGTAGATACAAAGTATATGATTACTTCTTCAGAGGAGGCTGAGATAACAAAATATATGGAAAATACTTTTTTTGCTATGAAAGTCTCTTTTTGTAATGAATTTTATGAGATTGCTAAATGTTTTGGTGTTGATTATAAGAGATTACGAGAACTTTGGCTTCTTGATTCTCGTATTAATCCTAATCATACTATGGTTTTTGAAGATAAAAGAGGATGGGGTGGAAAATGTTACCCAAAAGACTTAAGTGCAATAATTAAGTCAGCTGAATCAAAGGGTTTTGATCCTGTGTTACTTAAGGCTGTCCAAGAATCAAATATACGTATTAAAAAAATGAAATCGGAATAGTTTTTTATAATGAACTTACAATCAAAACTCACAATTGGTTTTATTGGTCAGGGATGGATAGGAAAGAATTATGCTAATGATTTTGAGGAACGGAGTTTTAACGTACTGCGCTATTCACTTGATGAAGCATACGTTCATAACAAAGAAAAAATAAAAGATTGTGATGTTGTGTTCGTTGCTGTGCCCACTCCTACAATTTCTCAAAAATTTGATGGTCATAGTGTTAAAGAATCTCTTTCTTTGATTGGAGAAGGAAAGATTGCTGTTATAAAATCAACTTTGTACCCTGGTTTTACCAAGATACTTCAAGATATGTTTCCTCATATTTTTATACTTTATAATCCCGAATTTCTTTCAGTGGTAAGTGCAGAGTTCGATGCTCGTCATCCAGAAAGAAATATCGTAGGAGTTTTGAAGGGAAGTAAATCTCATCTTGAAAAAGCAACTTTACTAATGTCAATTTTAGCAAAAGCCAAGTATGAAAAAATTTGCTCTTTTGAAGAAGCTGAAATTATAAAATATTATAGAAACGTTGTTGGGTATGCAAGAACGATTTTTACAAACATCTTTTATGATTTAGCGATATCAACCCAAGCTGATTGGGAGGTCATTAAACAATCAGTTGCTGCGGATCATGATTTTGGTGATGTGTACCTTACACCTGTTCATAAAAATGGAAGAGGTGCTGGAGGAGGGTGTTTTATAAAAGACTTCGAAGCTTTTTTGCAGGCATATAAAGAAAAAGTTCCTTCAGATAAGAATGCAATAAAAATACTTGAGATAATGCGTGATAAAAATATAGAACTCCTTAAAGGGACTAAAAAAGATGAGAAGCTCCTGTCTGAAGTGTATGGGGAATATCTTATCTAAAGTTCCAAATATTCTCTATTGAGTCAAATTGGAATTTTTTCATTAATACCTTAAATTTTTTAAAGCTTCTCTTTACTCCCCAATATTTTAGAAGTGTTTTAAGAAAGGGTCCTTTTATTTGAGGAGTTTTAGAATATAGTTCATGAGGATGAAAATAAATCATTGGAGTTGAATTGGTTTTTATTGCAATTGAAAGCATGAGGCTAAATATCCATAAAGGCAATAATCTAAAATAAATACCACCCCCAACAGGTATCCTTCCTAATGGAGTCGTTAGTGTGGATTGAGGAAGTTCAATAAGGGTTGCTGTTTCTGAATGTGTTGCAATGTTTTCTTTTGATATTTTATAGACATTTCTTGGTGCATCTTTTACTCCATATTCAGTTGTTTTGATAGGAAAAATACTTGAATCATATACAAAACCAAGGTCTTCGAGCACCGGTAAAGCCCAGGAAGTTTCTTCATTCAGGGAGAAGTGAGGGGCTCTAAACCCTAAGGGTGATTTATTCGTTATTTTTTTGATTTCAAGACAATGGACCCCCATCTCTTTTTTGAAGGTTTCTTGAGAAATGCGCTGAAGCTTCTGGTGCCCTACACTATGAGAAGCAATTTCATGCCCTTCTTCAAATATGCTCTTTATGACATTTGGATATAAACGGACTACTTTATCAGTAACAAAAAAAGTTGCCTTATGATTATATTTTTTTAAAGTCATAAGTAAAGGGGTAACTGATTCAATAAGTGCATCTTTCTTATTTACTTCATCTTTAATAAAAGGTTTAAGCCAGTCACCTTCATGCCATAGTTCTAAGTCGAAAGTAAGTGCAACCTTTTTATTTTCATTATTCTCGTTAAATACGTAGTATTTTTGTAACAAAAATCTTACACCTCCAAGTATAAAAATATTTAACGTAATCGCAATAATGTAATGAATATTTAAAATTGTGTTTGTTAAATAAAAAAAAGCGTTATTTAATATCCAAATATATATGAGCGCAAGAATAAATCGTTTTAAGGTTTTTATATTAAAGCATCCTTTAAAAACAAATGAGGTATAAGAAAGATACACACCAATATAAATAATTGAGAGTGTAATAAAATAGGATAACTGTGGGGAGAAACTTATTTTTTCAACAAAGAAAATTGATCCAGCATAAAGAAGTCCATAGCTTAATAAAGCAACAATTCCGTATCGTAAGAGCTCGGTAAAAAATATCCTTGGTTTTGCGCTCATTTTTTCTCAACAAATCCAATAAGCCAAGGAAGAGATGTTTTTATTTCTCTTACAGTAAACTCTTGTTCTAGAAATTTTTTAAAGCTTCTTTTTGACCAGTGGTTAATATGCCCTGGAGTGTTTCCTAAATGTGTAATATATTTTCCTCTTGCCATATTAAGTATACGCCAAATAGGTTCATGAGGTACACTTATAATTGCAAATTTATCTGTCACACGTTTTATTTCCTTTAGTGCATCGAGGGGATGTTCTAGGTGTTCCATGACTTCAAGTGTAAATACTAAATTGAAACTATTATCTTGATGAGGTAGTTTGTAAATTGATTCTGTCGCAGTTTCTGCAAGAGGAACTCTTTTTTTTGCAAGATATACGAGTTCCGGGTCTATGTCTGATGCGTGAAAAAGTGAAGGTGCAAGGTGTTCGAAAAGAATTTTTGTTGAGTAACCTGCACCGCAACCAACTTCAAGAACTTTATCTACTTTTTTAGGACACAGAGATACGATTCGTTTGAAGAAATTTTCAAGAAGTTTTTTTGTAATTGGATTAGTAAATTCGTATTTATCCGTAAATTGTGTAATGCTATTTTTTTCTTGCATAATATATATTTTTTTCGATACTTAACTGGATACGACTCATGATTTCCAAAATAATTCCAGTTGAAAAAGATCCAAAACTAATAATGATGAGTATAATACTTACAATCGCGATTCCTTTAAAAGGAGTGATGAGGTCTGTAAGAGCGTAACGAATTGTCACTAAACCGAGTATAGAGGATCCAATTACACCGGTAATAAAAGAAATAAAGCCAAATAGTCTCATGGGTTTATATAGAAGTACTGATTTGAATATAATTTTTGTTGTTTGAATTGCATATTTATATAGACTTGATGCAATTCGAGACACTCTTTCTTTAAAGTATTTTACTGATATAGGAATCTCTACTATGCGTATTTTTTTTACACCTAGATTTAAAAAAACTTCATGGGTATATGTAAATTGGCTAAAAATATTTAGATGGAGCAGTGCCTCTCTTGAATATACTCTAAATCCACATGAAACGTCGGTAAATGACTGCTTCAAAATAGAACTGATCAATCTTGACATTAGTTTATTGCCGATGTATTTAGTTTTTGGTATTCCAGAAACTTTTGACTGCTCAAGAAAACGAGAACCTGTAACGAAGTCAGCCTCATCTTTTAAAATCGGCTTAAGTAAATTAGGTATGTCTTTCGTATCAAATTGGCCGTCGCCGTCAATTGTGAGCATGATTTCAAAATCATGTTCAATGGCGTAATCAACCGCTTCTGCAAATACAGATCCAAGCCCATGACTTTTTTTATGGTTTTTTACAATAGCTCCAAAACTTTCTGCTATTTGTGATGTTTTATCTTTCGAACCATCGTTAATTACCAAGACGATAGGCTCGACCCCAATGTGTTGTTTGACTGCTTCACGGCTTTGTTCAATAACAAAGCCAATCATTAATTCTTCATCTTTTGCTGGAATTGAAATAAGTATTTTATTCATTTTTCTTTAACTTAAATATATTCTCTATACTAAAAAAAGCAAGAGTAATGACTATGGGTATAACAGGTAATGTATATCTAGGGAATGGGAATAAAACTACGTGGACTGCCCAAAAGTAAAAAACCACAGCAAAAAACATAGCAACTATCTTATTGGTTTTGAACCAACAGAAGGCTGACAATCCAGTAAGAATAAAAATAATAAAAATGATTTTATAAGACCACACAAAGAAAATAATTTTAGGGTATTTATGTATAAGTGCATCGACATGATAACCGCTTGCCCCAGGATTCCAAAATAAAAATATATTTTGTACTTTTGCCTTCACAAAGTTTTTTAGCTGGTCAGGAGTTTCTTTGGTTTCGATAACCTTCGGTTCTCCTGGAGTTTGCAGATATTCAAAGGAACTATTTCCTTTATTGAACACAAAGGAAAGGTTTGATGCAACAGGAATAAAGCGGTCATATTTTATATATACATATAATATCCATGGACTGATGGTTGCAATAAAAATGATTGATGTGACAAGTATTTTTCTTAATTGTGTCTTTGTAAATTTCCATACAGATAATTTATTTGAAATATATAAAAATATAATAATCCAAAATGGTAAAAGTAAGGCAACTGGTCTTGTGAGTGTGGCGAGACCTAAGAAAAAACCTGGCATGATATTTATTTTTCTTTCTAGCTCACTCATTTCCTTTAAGAAAGAGATGAGGAATAGTGAAATGAATAATATAAAAACAATTTCACTACTAAGTAACTGTGAGTAAAGTATCATATAAGGCCAGCCTACTACTGTCAGTCCTACAATAAGACTCACATCTTTTCTCATTTTTAAGTAGACAGTAGATATTTTGTAGTATATAAAGCCAATAATACCTGTAAGAATGAATTGGCAGACATAAATAACTGTATATGAATGTTTAAAGGTAATATATAGAATAGACAAAAAAATAGGATATCCTGGAGGATATATGAGCGCATCAGAAGAGATTGCTAAGTAAGTATGATTTTTTATGAGAGAAAGGGCTATCGTGTCGTAATCAAGAAAATCAGAAATTACTGGGAAAGCTCCAAGATGTGAAATCGAGAATAATCCAATAATAAGGCTAAGAAAAAAAAATAGCCCAAAGGGTACTACATTATTAATTAATATTTTCTTATTCATAAAATTAGTTTTCTTTTAGTTAAATTTGCTACTGTATGTAATATAGTGCCGATTCATAAATTTACCTTTACTTAGTTATTTAAGATTATGTTATAATCTCATTATAAATCATTTTAATACATATGTTAAATCGGCTTCTAAAATATATTCTTTTTTTGATACCAATTGTTTTACTTTTTGTTTTTGACAATATGTTTTTCCCATTTATTTCGGGAAAGAGTGTACTGTTTAGATTTGTTGTTGAAATAAGTGCGCTTTTGTATGTTATTGACGCATTCAAAAATAAATCGATTCGCCCAAGAAGTAGTCCGCTACTTATACTCGTTGGATTATTTTTACTTAGTATTTTCATTTCAAATCTTTTATCATTGAACTTTACTCGGGCATTTTGGAGCAACTTTGAACGATCGGAAGGCTTTGTGCTTTTGATGCATCTTGGTCTTTATATGACTCTTCTGGGCTCAGTACTTAAAGAAAAGAAAGATTGGCTTTTCTTTTGGTATGGCACAATCACAGTTGGAATCACTATGGCATTGTATGCGGTCCTTCAGATTACAGGAGGAACCGTGATTAACCAAAGTGCAGTTCGAGTTGATTCATTGATGGGGAACTCTGCTTACTTCGCAGGGTTTTTGATGTTTTTGATATTTATCTTGGCACTGTTATATAAACAAGATGATACGAAGAGTCGATATCTTCAAAAAGCATTGATACTTGGTTCAGTGTTTTTTAGTGTTATTTATGCAGTAAGCGAAGCTCCAACCTTGGAAGGACGTTTGATTGCGGGCATTGCACTTGTTTGTTCGTTAGGTATCTATTGGTTTACAAGCACACTTTCTTTACGAAACACACAACTGCTTCATCGAGCGTTGTATCTTGTTGTCTGCGGCGGGTTTGTGTATATGCTCTTTATGACTCAAACAAGAGGAGCGTTACTTGGATTTATTGGAGGTCTTTTTGTGACTGTATCTTTGCTTGCATTGTTTGAAAAGAATAATAAAATTCGCAAAACAAGTTTCGTGATACTCGGAAGTATTGTATTTGTTGTCCTTGGTTTTATTGCGATACGTAATACTTCGTTTGTAAGAGAAAGTCCGATCTTGAATCGATTTGCAGAAATTTCTTGGAGTAATACAAATGGCCAAGCAAGGCAGATTATCTGGCCTATGGCTCTGGAAGGGTTCAAAGAAAAGCCTGTATTTGGATGGGGACAAGAAGGATTTAATTATGTATTCCTCAAATACTATGACACTGACTTATGGCGACATGAACCTTGGTTTGATCGAACCCACAATGTATTTTTGGACTGGTTAGTTGCAGGAGGACTTATTGGACTTGGTGTGTATCTTGCTTTGTATGTCTATTGTCTTATTTTGGCAAAAAAAATATTTTGGCGAGATCACAAAATTGAATTTGCTATTATTGTCGGTTTGCTTTGTGCGTATGGATTTCAAAACTTATTTATCTTTGATAATCTTGCAAGTTATATATTGTTTTTTGGGTTGCTCGCTTATATTCATTCATTATCTGTTCATCAAACCACACCCTCACATACGGTTTCTCAAAAAAAACAACAAGAAGCAGTTCATCCTGGTTTGGTAATAGGAATCAGTCTTGCATTGTTTTTGACTATGAGTTATATGTGGGCAATTAAACCTTTCTTACAAAGCACTACACTTATTGATGCAATCATTTCAAAAAAGAATATTTCAGAAAATTTCGCTTTGTTTGAAAAAACATTTGCAATGGGAGGAAGTGGACTTGGAGAAGCGAGAGAACAGTTTTTAAATATTACTGCTCAGATTGTTAAAGCACCAAATATAGACTTAGAAACAAAACAAGAATTTGCAAGAGAAGCACTCAAGCAATCACAACTTCATCAAAAAGATTTTCCAGAGGATGGAAAGGTACTTCTTACGCTTGCAAGTGGACTCAATCAAATTGGTTTACCTGATGATGCGTTAGCTATACTGTATACACTTCGCAATGTATCTCCCCAGAAACAACACATACTTATTCAGATAGGTATTTCATATTTGGTTAAAGGGGATCTTGAAGGAGCACTTGCTGTCCTTAAGGAAAATTATTATCTATCACCAGAGCATTTAGATGGTGCCATGATGTATACTGCTGTTCTCTTGGAAAAAAATGATTTCTTAACGGCGCAAGATATTTTGCGTGCGTTTGCATTACAGGGAACTATACCAAAACCATATATTATTTCGATTTTAAGTGCAAAACAACGACTCGATGTTGTTGTTGATGTTTTGAAAGAAGCATATGCAAAAAATAAACATAAAGATATAAAACAAGCACTCGAAGCATTAAATGTAAAAAACATTGACAAATAATTGATATATGCTAGAATAGCAATGTGAGTCGCAGAATATTCATTGTGGCTCCGTAAAACAAATACCACAACAAACCCCTGGCTTCGGCTGGGGGTTTGTTTTTGTCTTTTTTGGTATATAATAGAACAAGCCTTCTTTATCTTGATGGCTGACGGCTGTACTCACAAAGTGGTATTTGTTGGAGCTCACACCCGTTGGCCATCAAGGTATGGAAACACACACAAATCAAACACGGCCAAAAGCCTCTTGTATAACACAAGGGGTTTTTCTTAATGCTTTCAGTACAATGAAGGTTGGGGGGAGGGCTCGTTTTTTTGCAGAAGTGAATTCACGAGAAGATCTAGAAGAGGTGGTTTCTTTTGTGGAGATGAATGAATTACCAATGTGGATTTTAGGTGGAGGATCAAATACTGTATTTAGTGATAAGGGTTTTGATGGAATGGTCACAAAAATCAACTTAAAAGGAATACAAATAGAATCTGAAGACACTCAATATGTATACGTGCGTGCTGGTGCAGGTGAGGGATGGGATGCATTTGTCGAGTATGCCGTTAATAATAACTTCGGAGGTATTGAAAACCTTACTTCAATACCTGGTACAGTTGGGGGAGGTGTTGTTCAAAACATCGGAGCATATGGAGTTGAAATCAAACATAGTGTCATTGAAGTTACCGTATATGATTCAGATACAAAACAAACACTAACACTTCAGACAAGCGCATTGCGATTTGGGTATCGAGATAGTGTGTTCAAACAAAGTGAAGGGAAGCATCTCATTGTTATGTCGGTTTTATTTCGATTTACAAAACAACACGATCTCCATACGTCATACAAAGACTTGCTGGAATATTTCAAAGAAAAAACAAATATTACAATCCTTGATATACGAAAAGCATTACAAGAAATTAGAGGTAAAAAATTTCCTAATTTGGAAGTGTGTGGTACCGCTGGTTCTTTTTTTAAGAATTGTGTCATTGAAGAAAAAAAAGCACATGAGTTAAAAGAGCGGTATGTTGATATGCCTCTGTTTGATATGACTACAGGCTACAAAAAGGTTGGGGCAGCATGGCTTCTTGATAAGGTATGTGGACTACGTGGTTTTCGAGAAGGAGATGTAGGGTTATTTGAACATCAATCGCTTGTTGTCGTAAATTTTGGAAATGCAACTGCAGACGAAATAAAAACATTTGTAGAAAAAATAAAAAAAATATTTTTTGAAAAAGTAGGAATAGAACTTGAAGAAGAGGTGATTGTACTTTAGAGAGATGTTTATTTTTTAAAATAAAAAACATTTTTTAAAAAATATTATATTTATTTTTTTAAAAAAATAAAAATAAAAAAAGTTATCCACAATTTTTTTGAAAAAAAATTTGTTTTTATTTTTTTTATTGAGATAATTTAATCATAACTTAAGAAAAATTTTTTCGGTCGAAATTATTTTTACTTAAGGTACCTTAAAAAAATAATTTTTTTGAAATCTTTTCACACCAAACATTTTGAAAAGATTTCGCAATAAAAAACATGGCTGCAAAAAAGAAAGCTGCAAAAAAAGCTGCTCCTAAGAAAAAGGCTGCTGCTAAGAAACCAGCAAAGAAAGCTGCAAAAAAGGCTCGAAAATAGTCTTTTGAAGAAAACCTCTCGCTTACGCGAGAGGTTTTCTTTTGTCTTTATATTTCTCTGTTTTGTGCTAAAATAGCCTTTATGTTTCTTACATCAATATTTGGCGACCAAAACAAAAAAGACCTTCAAAAAATACAAAAAATAGTATTGCAGATTAATGCTTTCGAGAAAGATTTGCAAACTCTTTCAAACGAAGCGCTTCAAGCAAAAACTCCTTATTTCAAAGATAAGCTTGCTTCAGGGAGCACTCTTGATGATATCTTGCCAGAAGCCTTTGCAGTGGTGCGTGAAGCATCTAAGCGAACATTAAAGATGCGTCACTTCGATGTTCAGCTTGTTGGAGGAATTGCTCTTCACCAAGGAAGAGTGTCTGAGATGCGTACAGGAGAAGGAAAGACATTGGTTGCAACGCTTCCGTTGTATTTGAATGCTCTTACCGGTCTTGGGGTACATCTTGTTACTGTAAACGACTATCTCTCACGTCGAGATGCGGTGTGGATGGGAGAACTCTTTTCATTCTTGGGGATTGTGACTTCAGTTATTAACCACGACAGTTCGTTTTTGTTTGATCCAACACACAAAGAACTTGATGGAACAAAAGATGAAGTTGCTTCATACAAAGTGATGTATGAATTTCTCCGACCGTGTACCAGAAAGGAGGCTTATGAAGCAGATATTACATATGGAACAAATAGTGAGTTTGGGTTTGATTATTTGCGAGACAATATTGCACAACGTTCAAGTGAACTGAGACAGCGTCCATTCAATTTTGCAATTGTGGACGAAGTCGACTCAATTCTTATTGATGAGGCAAGAACTCCGCTTATTATTTCTGCTCCATCGGCAAAGTCAGAAAAACTGTATCAAATGTTCGCACGAATTGCAGGAGATCTAAACATTGAAGAAGATTTTATGGTAGATGAAAAACGCCGAGCAATTACTTTGACTGAAAAAGGAATTGAAAAAGCTGAAAAGGCCCTTGGGGTAGACAATATGTATACCGAAGGAGGTATTAAGTATGTGCACCATCTTGAAACAGCGGTTCGTGCAAAGGCACTTTTTCAAAAAGATAAATCATATGTTGTACAAAATGGTGAAGTGATTATTGTTGATGAGTTTACGGGACGAATGCAACCAGGAAGACGTTGGTCAGAAGGACTTCATCAGGCGGTTGAAGCAAAAGAAGGAGTTGCTATTCAAGAAGAGTCTCGAACATACGCATCAATTACATATCAGAACTATTTTAGACTCTATAAGAAGCTTGCGGGGATGACTGGAACAGCAGAGACGAGTAAGGAAGAGTTCTACAAAGTGTACGGACTTGATACGCTTGTAATCCCAACTCACAAACATATCGAACGAATCGATAAAAACGATCTCATCTTTCGAACTGAACAAGGAAAATTTAAAGCAATCGCGCGTGAAGTAAAAGAACTACATAGTAAAGGGCAACCAGTACTTATCGGAACGGTATCAATCGAAAAGAACGAATTACTCTCTTTGTACCTTACTCGAGAAGGTGTGCCTCATCAGGTCCTCAATGCCAAGAACCACGAAAAAGAAGGGGAGATTATTGCTGAAGCTGGACGAAAAGGTGCGGTCACTATCGCAACCAATATGGCAGGACGAGGAGTTGATATTAAGCTTGGAGGGATGCCTTTCACAGAAGAAAAAGCTGAAGAAATAAAAAAACTTGGAGGATTGTTTGTGCTTGGAACCGAACGACATGAAGCAAGACGAATTGATAACCAACTTCGAGGGCGAAGTGGACGACAGGGAGATCCAGGAACAACACAGTTTTTTGTGTCTCTTGAAGATGATTTGATGCGCGTATTTGCAAACGATATGTTGAAATCAATGATGGCAAAACTCAATATTCCAGAAGATGAAGCAATCGAAAACCGTATTATCACTCGTTCTCTTGAAACAGCTCAAAACCGAATTGAAGGATTCCACTTTGATTCAAGAAAACATATTCTTGAATTTGATGACGTCCTTAACCATCAGCGAAAAGTAATCTATGAAAGACGACGAAAGGTTCTTTTAGGAGATCTTGATACAATCGAACTTGAACTCGAGCAAATGAGTTTTGGAGATGATGAGTTCAAGCAAGTCATTAACTTGAAACTGCAAGAGCTTGGAAGAGAAACATTCCTTATTGCATCACGTTCTCTTATTCTACAAACAATCGACTTGTTCTGGATGGATCACCTTGAAATGATGGATTATCTCCGAGGATCGGTAAACTTGCGTGCATACGGGCAACGAGATCCGCTTGTTGAATACAAAAAAGAAGGACTTCGGTTGTTTAAAGAAATGGAACTCTCGATTATTGATAGTATCTTTAAGACAATACCAAGTATCACGCTCCGGGAAAAAACTGAAGATGTAAAAGAGGTGGTTGAAGTACATCAAGCAGCACCTTCACCGCTTGTCCAATCGAACTCAAAGACGACGGTAGAGAATGCTCCAAAACCAATTGTAAAAGAAGCGGAAGTAGGACGAAACGATCCTTGTCCTTGTGGAAGTGGGAAGAAGTACAAGAAGTGTCACGGAGCTTAAAGATTAAAGACTAAAAAAACCGCGAAGGCCAGAGGCCTTCGCGGTTTTTTTTAATTACTCAAACAAACTTTCAACAACACTCTTTACATCAGCACCATCTGCATTACCTTTTGTTTCTTTGATTACTGCGCCCATTAGAAGCCCCATTTTTGATTTGTCGACAATTTGAAGTTCTTGTTTTTTCTTTTCGGCAATTGTTTTGATGTCATCAATACTCATTGTGGCAGGAAGAAGTGTTTCAAGAAGATCGAGTTCTTTCTTTTCTGCTTCAGCGAGTTCAGGACGTCCACCGTTTGTAAATTGTTCGATAGAATCTTTGCGTTGTTTAGCAAGACGTTTGATGACCGTCATACATTCTTCATCAGCAAGCGTGTCTTGTGGTGTTTTGCCTTTTGATACAAGCTCGTTTGTAAAACTTGATAAAATACCACGAAAGACTGCAAGTGCTAATTGGTCTTTGGCAAGCATCGCTTCTTTAATTTTTTCTCTTATTGTGTTTTGCATAATGTATCTATTATAGCCCAAAAATGACAAGAAAAAAGTTTTAGATATTTAGCGGTCGGGTAACTAAACTAATGGATATTCATTTGTATGCAGATAAGGTGAATTTTGTTATAATAAAAAATATGAATCTTTCAATAATTTTGGTGATTATTCTTGCGCTCGGGCTCAACACCTTGGTTATTTGGTTTTTGCTTCGTAATAAAAAAGAAGACAAGAAAGAAGATGGGGCAGGACTCCAGCTTATTTTGACACAACTCAATGAAATCAGCCGAACGGTTGATCAAAAGATCGGTGAAAGCACCAAAGAGATGCAAGAAAACATAAGACATCAAAGCAACCAATCTATAAAAATTATCCAAGATGTTACGGAGCGTCTTACTAAACTTGATGAGACCAATAGGCAGGTGGTATCGTTTGCTGACCAACTACAAGGGCTTCAAGATATGTTGAAGAATCCAAAACAACGGGGAATTCTCGGGGAATATTATCTCGAAACACTTCTCAAAAACGTAATGCCTCCAGGAAGCTTCGAGATGCAGTACAAGCTTGGGCGAAGTGAGAACGGAGATGATCTTATCCCAGATGCGGTGGTGTTTGTGAAAGACAAGATTATCCCTGTTGATTCAAAATTCAGTCTCGAAAATTATAACAAGATTGTTGAAGAGCGAGATCCAGTAGAAAAAGAGCGCCTCGAAAAACTGTTTGTAAATGATCTCAAAAACCGAATTGTCGAAACATCTAAATACATAGAACCAACTCTTGGAACAATGGATTTTGCTTTTATGTTTATTCCACACGAAGCGATTTATTACGATCTCCTTATCAACAAAATCGGCGCCCTCAAAGAAGAAACCGAAAACCTCATTCAACGCGCTGCTTCAAAATACAAAGTAATTATTGTTTCCCCAACTTCTTTCTTGGCGTACCTTCAAACAGTGCTTCAAGGTCTCAAGGCAATGCAAATCGAAGAAGAGGCAAAAGACATCGTTAAACGGGTAGGGGAACTTACTTTGCATCTTAAGAAATATGCCGAAGTACAAGACAAGCTCGGTAAGTCGATAAGTACGGTAGTCAATCACTACAACGAGTCATCAAAAGAATTCAAAAAAATAGACAAAGATATTGTCCGACTTTCTAAGAAGCAAGACTCAATTGGTGTTGAGTTTGAAAGAATCGATAAGCCAGAGGAGGAATAAAAAAACCTCCATATCAAGACGGAGGTTTGTCATCAAAAACTAAAAGTAAAAAACCGACGGGGCCTAGCAAGACACTGGCCACAAAGAACCAGGGGGTTATAATAAACCCTAGGATAATAGATATCGTTGCGATACCTAATAGGATTTCTCCCACTGTCTTTTTTTCTAAAAGGAACTTATTTTTCATTCTTTTAGAGTATCAATTTCTATCAAAAAAACAATTGTTTAAAAGAATCTTTGTATGGTAAAATTTGTCTATGTCACTTAAAGCGCTCGAAATAAACGGATTTAAGTCGTTTGGCAAGAAAACGACGCTTGATTTTACTACGTCAATTACGGCTATTGTAGGGCCTAATGGAAGTGGGAAGAGTAACGTTGCAGAAGCCTTTCGGTTTGTGCTCGGAGAGCAATCGCTTAAGAGTATGCGAGGGAAAAAAGGTGAAGACCTTATCTTTAACGGCTCAAATGAAACCCCTCGAGGTAACAGGGCGGGAGTCAAATTAGTTTTTGATAACAAGTCAAAAATCTTTAATGTTGATTTTGACGAAGTTTCTATCGAACGAGTGGTGTTTCGAGATGGTGGAAATGAATACGCAATTAACGGCAGTAAGGTTCGTCTCAAGGATATCTTGGAACTTCTTGCAGGAGCAAACATTGGTGCATCAGGACATCACATCATTTCTCAAGGAGAAGCTGACAGGATCTTGCACGCCAACCCAAAGGAACGTCGAGAAATGATTGAAGACGCGCTTGGAATCAAAATCTATCAATACAAAAAAGAAGAAAGTGAAAAGAAACTCAATAGAACAGAGGATAATATCAAACAAGTTGAGTCACTACGACGGGAAATCGCTCCTCATTTGAAGTTTTTGCGTCGACAAGTCGAAAAGCTTGAAAAAGCCGATGAACTCAAAAATGAACTCACTGCACTTGCGAAAACGTATTTTCGACAAGAAACGTTTTATGTTACCTCAAACCAAACACTGGTAAACCAGAAAAAACAGATTCCGCAAGCAAAGCTTCTTGAACTAGATAATGAACTGCGACGTGCGAAGGAGCGAATTGAACGCGAAGCAAAAGAGGGAAGTAATACTCCAGAAATTGTTGCGCTCGAAAAAAACCTCGAAGCAGTGAGACATCGTAAAGACACAACACTGCGTGATCTTGGAAAGATTGAAGGGGAGATTTCGTATACAAAAAAGGCGATTGAGCGAGAAGAATCTTTGCAAAAAGAAGAAGAAAACAAGACAATCAATTTCAAAGAAGTGGTGCACTTGGAACGACATATTGCCGAGATTGCTTCAAAGGGACTGAGTCTTTCAACGCTTGAGTCACTCAAAGAAGCGGTTGCATCGATTCAAAATGCGTTTCGAGAGTTCGTGCTTAGGAACAAAGATGTTACTGAGTCGAACAAAATTGATCTCTTTGAAGCGGAGCTTTTGTCTCTTGCAAAACAAAAGGAGCTTATTGAAAGCCAAATCGAACAAGAAAAACAAGAAGAGAAATCGTTGCTTTCGCAGTATGAACAAAAACGAATCGAAATCGAAAAAGCCAAAGACGAAACAAGAGAAGCGGAAAAGCAGGTGTTTGTGATTGTTGCAAAACAAAATGAATTACATAGCGAGTTAGACCGTCTCAAGAGTGAAGAAAGACAATTGCAATTTGATAATGAAAGTCTCAAAAACGATATTCAAGAAGTTGGTGCACTTGTTGGCGTAGAAGCACTAAAGTTTGAAGGAGTAGAGCTTGATGAAGGTTCAACAGTTCGAAGTGTCCAAATGGAACGAAAGAAACAACTCGAACGCCTCAAAATCCGTCTCGAAGAAATGGGAATCGCTGGTGGAGATGATATCAAAAAAGAATTCAAAGATACCGAGGACCGAGACGTATTCTTGGCACAGGAGCTTCTTGATCTTGCAAAGGCAAAAGAAGACTTAGAAGTGCTTATAAAAGAACTCACTGAAAAACTCGATATTGAGTTTAAAGAAGGGGTCAAAAAAATAAACGATGTATTTAGTGAATACTTCGGACTTATGTTTGGTGGAGGACACGCGTCACTTAAAGTAGTACGCCAAGAAAAACGACGCAAAAAAGATGATCTCGAAGGTCTCGAAGAAGGAGTTGCAGAACTCGAAGAGGGAATCGAAATAGAAGTGTCGCTCCCACACAAAAAGATCAAAGGACTTATGATGCTCTCAGGAGGAGAGCGAGCGTTGACGTCAATCGCGCTTCTTTTTGCAATCTCTCAGGTAAATCCACCACCATTTGTAATTCTCGATGAAACTGATGCAGCGCTCGATGAAGCAAATAGTCGAAAATACGGTGATATGGTAGAAAACTTGGCAAAACATTCAGAACTTATCGTAATCACTCATAATAGAGAAACAATGAGTCGCGCTGGGGTGCTATATGGAGTAACTATGGGCAAAGACGCAACAAGTAAACTTCTTTCAATTTCATTTAACGAAGCGGAAGCGGTGGCCAAATAAATTTATGTCAGAAGAAAATCCTTTTTCAAATCCCAATGAAAGATTACCAGAATTTTCTGTTCGGCGTCGTGATGGTGATATGTTAGCAGAGCCAAGTTTTCTATTTAATGAAAAAGGTGGACAATTTGAATTAAAACCAGAGTTTCAATCTGCCTTAGAAACAGCACGAGCCCTTATTTTATTACGAGGTTTTGATAAAAATAATTTGAGGGATGCTGCTACAAAAGAAACGGACCCTGACAAAAAAGCAGATATAATATTTATGGCTGGAGTGGCTGATAGGGCAGTAATTCAGCCAAATAAATACAATACTACTCTTGAAGCTCTTACTAACGAAGAGTTAATCAGTGTTTCCGATGCTATTTTAAGTGCACAGTTTGTATTTGCTCAGAAATTTCAAGATGAACGACAAGAGACTCGAACACCTCGATCAAAACAACAAGGAGAATTAGTTGATCTTTTAAGAGCTGAGATGTCACTCTCAGAAAAACCCGAAAAACCTGATCCTCGACTTGATAGCGGTCTATTTCAATCTATGAGACATTTACATAAAGATTTAGACCAGATTGCACGAGAACGATCTATTGATTATTATGCAAATGCAAGAAAGGTTTTGAATTTTATGTTTGGTCTATCTGATAGACAAATTGTTGATACATTTGATAACATACCACGCAATGTTTTAGAATCAACTTGTGATTTAATAAGTGAAATTAGTGAAGAAAATTATTGGAGTCGAACCGCACTTTATGACCGATTTGGTATTGATGCTTCAACATTTAGGATAAATGAGGATCAATTATTTGATCGTGTTCCCAAAGATAGCGACGATCAGAAAAGTCTTGAGTTTAATTTAAGTCTAAAATTAACTGATCTGCATTTTTCTATGATGCAGTTTTTGAATCAAGATGAGGATGATCTATAAACATACATATTTTTAATAAGATGTAAAAAATGTAGTTTTGGAGGAGAGCTCTCTTTAAACCAACCCATAATCCAACGTCTTTCGCTCGATATCAGCCCGAAGGACTTTGAACTTTACTTTGTCTCCTAGAGAATATGTCTTTTTGGTTTTGTCTCCAATGATTCGATAGTTCTTTTGATCGAGGTTGAAGAAGTCACCAGTGATATCCTTGAGTCGAATCATTCCTTCGCATTTGGTATTTATTTCTTCTACATAGATACCCCATTCGGTTACTCCTGAAATTGAGCCATCAAATACTTGTCCAATCCTTTTTGCCATATATTCAACTTGTTTCATCTTGATACTTGCTCGTTCTGCTTCTGCGGCGCGGACTTCACGCTCACTGCACATCTCGGCAATCTTGTGAATCTTTGCAAACTCGTCTTTGGTAACCTTCAGATCCTTCAAATGGATTTCAAGTATTCGATGGACCACAAGGTCAGGATAACGTCTGATAGGGGAAGTAAAGTGTGTGTAGTATGTGAAGGCAAGTCCAAAGTGCCCCGAATTTGTCGGTGAGTAGACTGCTTTTGCCATAGAACGGATGGTCGCTGTTTTGATGAGTGCTTCAGCGGCAGAGCCTTCGATTTTTTTGAGAAGGATATTTATATCCTTTGAATCAATCTTACCTTTGTGTATTGGGAGAGTATGTCCCAAGGCTTTCAAAAACAGTGCGAGGTTTTGGATCTTTTCGGCTTCTGGTTGATTATGGATTCGATAGAGACCAACAAGACCTTGTTTGTTTTTGCTTGCTTCAAAGAGTGCGAACGCAACTTCTCGGTTCGCAAGAAGCATAAATTCTTCTACAAGTTTGTGAGCATCGAGTCGTTCTTTTTTGTAGACTTCAAGTGGACTTCCATTTTCGTCGAGTTTGAACTTCACTTCTTCTTGATCGAAGTCAATTGCTCCACTTGCAAGTTTCTGTGCTTGAAACACCTTCGCAAGATTGTTGATTGTTTGGAGTACTTCCGCGTGTTCTCCTGTACCTTTTGTAATTCCTTCTTGCGCATCTTCATAGGTAAAACGGCGGTTTGAGTTAATCACTGTTTTGCCGAACCATCTTTCTTTCACTTCTGCAGTTTTTTTGTTGATGTGAAAAATAGCAGAGAAGGCGAGTTTGTCTTCGTTGGGGTTTAGACTACAGAGATCGTTTGAGAGAATTTCAGGAAGCATTGGGATAGTTCTGTCCACTAGATATACTGAGGTAGCACGTTTGAGTGCCTCAGTATCGAGTGCAGTATGAGGTCGCACGAAGTGTGATACATCAGCAATATGCACTCCTACTTCCACAAGGTCTCCTTCGAGTGCTTTAAACGAAATCGCATCATCAAAGTCTTTTGCGTCTATTGGGTCGATAGTGAACGTAAGGGTGCTTCGCATATCTTTGCGAACTTTGAGCTCTGCTTCGAGATCTTGTTTTGCATTTGCTTTGATCTTTTCTGCTTCTTTCATTACTTCGTCTGGGAACTCGATTTCAAATCCTTTTTCAAGCACAATGGAATGCATCTCAGTATTATGTTCTCCTTTGTTTCCGATCACTTGGATGACTTTTCCTTCAGGATTTTCCTTCGGGTTTGTCCACGGGAAAAGTGCAATTTGCACTTTTTGACCTTCAGTTGCGGTACCAAGGTTTGCTTGGTTAATGATGATATCGACATACATACGTGAATCATCAGGTGCAAGGAAAAACACGTCGCCATCCTTATGGATAGTTCCTACAAATCGATCTTTGTTTCGTGAGACGACAGATACGACTTCTCCTTGGGCACGCCCTGCAATACGTTCTGGAAGGAGGGTAATGGTCACTGTATCGTTGTGCAAAGCGGTGTTGAGTCGTTCCGTCTTGATTTCTATGTCGTTTTTCTTGTCATCGAGGGCGACAAAACCAACTCCTTTTGAGTTGATACTAATGAGCCCAGTATGGGTTTGTAGTTTTTTGTTTGAAGGTTTTTTATGATGCATTATTGCTTATGGTAGCATATATTGCTCTTTTCTGATATCCTTTTTATAAAGTTATATGCAGCCTGAGTCCACTACACAACCAAGCCTACTTGATCGTATTCCAACTCGTTATCGAGAGCTTGTTGATCCTGATTTACTCGAAGAAATGTGGGTACTTGCAGTCAAAACCGATCCAGAGAAACAAAGGATTCAACAACAAGAAAGAGAGGAGGTTATTCGAGCATTTAGACAACAATATGAACTTCAGGAACAGTCTAAGAATCGTCAAATTGAAGATTTATATGCCAAGTTAGATGAAGCGACCAGAAGCAGATTTTCTGAATTTCAAATACAAGCCGGAGAATTTATTCGTGAAGCAATTCAATCGGGAGATGAGTTTATTGCAAGATATGCTAAACATCTTTCAAAAGAAGAGTTGTATGCACTTCATGTTCTGCAAAATGAATGGGGTACAGCAAAAGAAGAAGATAGGCAATTTGAAGTGCAATTCGATCAAAAACGTTCGCATTTACAAGTTACTCTTATACATCTCCAACAAAGACTTGCACTTGCTTTTGCAAAACAGGCTAGCGTTGCAGTTCAAGCGCCTCAAACACCACAACCACAACAGATAGTTGTTCCAGAATCTCAAACTTCAGAACTAAAACAAGAACAAAAAAACTCTCTTGATGTTAAGAACATTTCTTCTGTTGAAGCTTTTGCGCATAATACCAGTCTTGAAACAAAAGAGGAATACACACAATCTCTTGAAAAAGCGATTGAAGCACTTGGAAGACACAAAGGTATTGCTACTCTCGAAAGAGAAGATGTACCAACTATTGTTATTTCTGATATTCATGCACGACGAGATTTTTTGGTTAATGTATTAAAGTATCAAATAGATGGTGAGAGTGTTCACGCAAAATTAAAACGAGGAGAAATAAACATTGTGTGTGTTGGTGACGGGATGCATTCTGAAAGTGGAAAGAATTGGGAGGTAAATTTATTGAAGTATGATATCGATGGTTTCTTGGCTGAAACAACAGATCGAAATGTATTTGATAGGGTTGTTGAATACAAACAGGCACTTGAAGCTGTGGCGGGAAAGCCCTTAAAGCAAATGACGTTTGTTGAAATCAAACAAGCTGGTAATCAGGCTCCGGCAGTAGCAGTGTTTCAAAAAATCCTTCCTATTTTGCAAGCTGAATTTATGAAACGAGAAATGGTTAAGTCTCTTGGTGCAATGAAAATGGTTATGGATTTGAAAAGTGCGTACCCAGATTCGTTTCATTATACGAGAGGAAACCATGACGATATAGCAGAAAAAATAAAAAAATATCATAAGTTTGCCAATGAATCGCAGCAAGTAAAAGAATGGGTGACTACAACATACGGAGATGACTTTTTGCAGAAGTATGCCCAATTCGAAGAAGCCTTACCTGTAATGGTACGATCAAAAACAGGTCAAATTGTAGTGACGCATACAGTACCTGATAAAGCTCTTACTCAAGCTGAAGTGGAAGGAAGGTCACGAGATACTAATATAAGTCTTACTTGGACAGACAATACTAAGGATGGTTCTTCACAAGAAGCCGTTGACGGAACACTTGCAAATGTTAATGCGGGAAATGCGAGATGGTTTATTGGACATAGAGATGTTCCTGATGAAATGGGGCTTGCACGAGAACAATTTGGAAGGGTGGTTCAGATAAACAACAAAAATAAACAAGTAATCGCGATTCAACGTCCGGGAGGAAGTTTTGATAAAGATCGGGACGTGGTAGATGTCGCTGCGTAAAACTTGATTCAGCTATGTAGTGTAAAGCGAGCTCTTGTGTGAGCTAGGTCTTTTTTATTATTACAACAATTCTATCTTTTAAATCTTTTTCGGTAATCGTTTCGGTAGAAATAATTTTACCACTGTGCACAGTAACTTCATTTTCTGATTCGGCTATATTTTCGAGTGTACCTTTTTGGGCAAGAAAGATACCGTGCTTTTTTATAAGTGGAAGTACAAATCCTGCGAGTTTGTCGAGCTTGGCAACTGCACGAGCGACACCAACATCAAAGCTCTCAAAATAATCGGGATGAGTTGCGACCTCTTCGGCACGAGCGTAAATCACTTCAACATTCTTCAGTCCAAGTGTTGTGACTATATGTTCCAGAAACGTAGTCTTCTTACCAACTGATTCAACAAGGGTAACCAAAAGGTCAGGGCGCACTATTGCAAGAGGGATACCTGGAAATCCGGCTCCACTGCCTACATCTACAAGTGTTTTTACCCCTTTGGGGATAAAAGGGAGAAGAGTGAGTGAATCAAAGAAATGCTTTACTTTGATTTCTTCTGGGGTACGGATAGCAGTTAGGTTAAATTGTTCGTTCCACAAAAGAAGTTCCTTTAGGTATGTTTCAAAAGCCTCTTGATGTTTTGTATATAATCTATCTATATCTGACATATAGACCATAGTATGCTAAAAAGTGTTTTTTTGAAAGTCTTGCAGTCGGCTTTGTTTGACGTATAATTATGTGTATGGATATTACAAAACGAGATATATTATTAGTGGCAACTTCGGTTCTTTTAAGTCTTCTTGGTTCTACATATATGTACAAAATACATACCAAAGAAACTCCGCGCGAACAAGAACAAAACTTGATTCGTGACTATTATAATACTGAAAACCTTGTGAGTGTGAGTCCTCATGGAATGCGTCTCAAAATGGATGCAGGTGAGTTCGATGCGGTACTTGTTGATCTGCGAAGTGCAGAGGAGTATGAAGCGGGACATATCACAGGTGCAATCAACATTCCAGCATACAAAGACAAGAATACTCCTGACTATGGAGCAGTCGAACGGATTGTCGAGTCATTTCAACTTATTCCAAAAGATAAAGAAATTATTACATATTGTTATTCAACTGCCTGTATGACGAGTCGAAAGATCGGTAAAATGCTTGTTGATCATAATATATATGTGAAGCATTTAAATATTGGTTGGAATGAATGGCGAAACGATTGGCAAAGCTTCAATCATCAGCATGAATGGTATTCGACCTGGGCGTATCAATACATTACAACAGGAAAAGAAGCTGGAGAAATAAAAGTACGTAAAGAAAATGTCGAAAACGCAACTTGCCCTGCAAATGGGTTTGGATGTTAATATGTATGTAAAAGTATGAAAAAAATTATTACAGCAATTATTGTATTAGTACTTCTTGGAGTCTTTTGGTATGTTGTATTTCCTACGTTTAAGAAAGTGCATCTTGATGAGCCTGCGCCAATAATTGTTTCTACTAACAAAGATGGAGTAAAAAGTCAGGCACTTGGCATTGTAACAAAGGTTGATATGATTCCTTCAGCACACGATGTAAAAGGGACGCTGGCGCTCATTGAAGGGGCAGATCGTAACTTATATCTTCGGTTTGAAAACTTTGAAACCATGAGCGGTCCAGACCTGAGGGTGTATATGTCAAAGGATTTGGAAGCACAGAGCTTTATTGATCTTGGTCCTCTTAAGGCAACCGAAGGGAATTTTAATTATCTTATTCCAGATACAGTTCATATCGAAGAATATTCAAAGATACTTATCTGGTGCAAAGGGTTTGATATACTTTTTAGTTATACTGATTTAAAAAAGAGAACCAATACGAGTAATTAGGAGAACATATCACTTTTGACTGAAAAAATGAATACAGGTAAAGAAGTGTTAAATGTGTTAAAAAAATCTGGAAATAAAAAGAAAGCGCTTTTATCGATGCGTTTTTTTAAGACGAAAAAAGGGCAGTATGGAGCAGGGGATATGTTTCTTGGATTAACAGTGCCGGAGTGTCGAAATATTGCAGGCAAGGCGAAAGATCTTCCTCTAAAAGAAATTGCTATATTACTTAAAAACCCTTATCACGAGGCACGACTTATTGCTTTGTTTATAATGATACTTCAATTCAACAAAGGGGTTGTATCTCAAAAACAAATCATTACGATGTATAAAACTCATCTTGCTTTTGTTAATAATTGGGATTTGGTGGATGCTTCAGCGTATCATTTGCTTGGTGCGTGGCTTTTAGAAAAAAAGGATCGCTCTGTATTGTATACCTTTTCAAAATCAAAAGACCTGTGGAAGAACCGAATCGCTATTGTTGCGACATTTGCATTTATTAGACAAAACGATTTTTCTGACACATTAGAGATAAGTAGACAATTGTTGGCTCATAAACATGATCTGATACACAAAGCAGTTGGATGGATGCTTCGAGAAGTAGGAAAAAGAGACAAGGAACTGTTGAAAAGTTTTTTAAAAACACACAGACCGTTCATTCACTCAACTACGCTTTCTTATGCACTTGAAAAGTTCTCCTTCGAAGAAAAACAAGATATTCGTCAGGGTGCAAAGTTATTGTAAGAGAGAAGTGTATGGTTTATAATAAAATAATGAGACGAACATACATATATTCTTTTTTTATTGCATTATTTTTATTACTTTCTTATCCATTTAATAACGTATACGCTGATGATGCGTGGTGGGATTCGAGTTGGACTAAACGGATTAAGTTAACTATTAACAACTCAGGTCGTGCTGAGAATTTGGTTAACTTTCCTCTTGCGGTATTTTTAAACAATACTCGAACTTCTTATGCTGATTTTGTTACTGGTGGAAACGATATTCGATTTGTCGATGCTGATGGAGTAACTGTACTTAACTATGAAATAGAAAAATGGGATACAACAGGTACATCAACTGTATGGGTTAAGGTGCCACAAATAGATGCTTCTTCAGCAACAGACTATATTTATTTGTATTATGATAACTCAAGTGCAACTGATGCTCCTACTACCGCTTCAACTACCGCTGTTTGGGACAGTAACTATCTTTCTGTGTATCATATGGATGATAACCCACTTGCTTCAGGAGCAAACTTATTTGATAGCACATCAAATAACACACACGCAACATCAACAAACATTACTGCAACTACAACTGCACAATTTTCTGACGGTTTAGATTTAAATGGAACTTCAGGTTTTATTGAAACTGCAAGTACTACTGTTTCTATTCCACTTAACGCAGGAACAGTGGAAATGTGGTTTAATATCGACAACTACGCTGCGACGACTTCTGGACGATATTTGTTCTCACGTGTAAAGTCTGGTACCTGGCAAGGAGAATGGCGTCTGTTTACTGATTCTGCCGCATCTAACAAATTAACATATCGAATCGAATGTGGAGCGACCGTAAACAGTATTGTTACTTCAGTTGCACCTACACTTGACGCTTGGTATTACACTGCGGCGGTTTGGGACAAAAACGGAGGCACAAACAATATGAAGCTTTATCTCAATGAGGCTGCAACAGGTACTCCTGTATCTCCAACTTGTGGAATGGAAGTCTTAGGAGAGACTAATTCAATCGGAAGAAACAATGCGTTAAAGAATGGAAACCTTGATGGACAACTTGATGAATTTCGTATTTCAAATACAACACGATCTGCAAATTGGCTTAACGCAACATATACAGGAGGAGCTGATGGTTTAGTTACATATGGTGTAAGTGATGCTGCTCCAGGAACTCCAACTGCTCTTGTTGCAACTGGGTATGATGGAAAAGTAAATGTAAAATGGACGACTTCAACTGGAACCGTTACAGATTACTTTGTAGAATATAAACTTTCTGCTGATGCGACTTGGACTGCATTTAGTGATGCAGTATCTACTGCAACAAGTACGTTGGTGACAGGACTTACTAATAACTCGGCATATGACTTTAGAGTCGCAGCAAGTAATAGTGGTTTGCGAAGTGCTACTTCTTCGACTGTTTCTGCTACGCCACAAACAGTGATTTCTTTTATTTCTCCAACTATTTCTAATGGTGTTTCTACGACCTCTACTTCAATTACGGGATACGCTTCTTCAACTATTGCAAACCCAGACTATATAACATTTAGGCTTGAAACTGCTCTAGGATCACTTATTTCTCACGCAACTACATCAACAAGATATGGAGACTATAACGTTAATCATCTTGCGACTACTACAGACAAAGCTGATCTTTCTCTTACGGGAGATTTATCTGGAATTGTGTATGTTCCAACCACAAATACATTATTTACTATTCACAACAACCAAAACGTTATACACGAAGTCACGACTTCCGGAGTAAGTTTACGGACAATTACATGTTCAAGTTGTAATGATGCTGAAGACATTACTTTGGTATCAAGTGTTGCTTCCACAACTGCGGGAGGGTATGATCATACGTTTTTGATTTCAACTGAAGATGGATCAACAACAAGTCACCAGATTTTTAGAGTCGTCATTCATTCAACGGGAGCGGCAACTGTAAACCGAACTAACTATTGGTCTACAGGGATTAGTAGTTCCCCTGCAACCAACAATGGACTTGAAGGTTTGGCATATAACTCAAATAACGGCAAAGCCTTCACTGCTCTTGAAGGTCAAGAAAGTGCAGCTGGAGTACCAAAACTCTATGAAGTAACGTTTGGAGATATTGCAACACATAGTGCAACAAATCAACAGATTTGTACTAACTTGGATTTTGCTGCATTGACTGAAACTAATGCAACTCGATTTCCTGCAAGTCCTGGATATTCTGATATTTCAGGTTTGTATTTTGAACCAACTAATAATCATTTGTATGTTCTTTCACATATGGGGGACAAAATACTTGAGGTTAATGTTTCTGATACATCAAACTGTAGTGTAGTTGCACAAAAAGGAGTTGTGGCAAGAGCGGACAGTGGCTCAAACTTTTTGTTTGAAATGCCAGAAGGAATTTCTTGGGATAGTACGGGAGAATATTTGTATGTAGGAACAGAAGCTGATTATTGGTCAGTGTGGAGAACAACAGCGTATGGAATGCGAAATACTTTCTCAGGACTTTCAAATGGTAACTATAACTTGTACACAAGTGTCACTGATCTTGATGGTATTACTTCAACATCCACTGCACGTGCATTTACTATTTCAGATGACTCCACTGCTCCCACTATCTCTTCTGTAGCCTCAAGCACAGCTGCAACAACTGCAACAGTCACATGGGCAACTGACGAATCATCAGACTCTAAAGTATCTTACGGAACTTCAGCGGGAACATACACCACAAGTACATCAAGTGCATCAACGGTAACAAGTCACTCACTTGGACTTACAGGACTCTCTGCAGACACGCTCTACTACTTTGTAGTAGTATCAAAAGATGCTGCAAACAACTATGCAACAAGTAGTGAATATACATTACGAACAACTACTGCACCTGATACAACAGCACCAATCATTTCTTCTATTGCTTCTTCAACAAACACAACCACAGCAACAATCACATGGACAACAAACGAAAATGCAACCTCAACTGTTGAATACGGAACCACTTCTTCATATGGAAGTGCCTCTTCTTCAAATACATTAACAACAAATCACTCAATTACACTTACAGGTCTTTCGGAAAGCACGACATATCATTTCCGCGTTTCTTCAGGTGATGCTTCATACAACTATGCAACATCAACTGATTACACATTCACCACAACAGCTGATACAGGAGCACCAAATGTTTCAAGCGTCTCTGCAACACCTTCATCGTCTTCTGTGACTATTACCTGGAATACAGATGAAGATTCATCTTCTTTGGTGGCATATGGGGTAAGTAGTACATACTCTGCAACAACGACAGAAGCAGACACTTCACCCCGAGTTTCAAGTCATTCAGTCACTATTGCAGACCTACTATCTTGTACCAAATACTATTTTAGAGTTGCATCAATCGATGTTTCAACAAATGTTGGGTATGGAACAGGTTCTACGTTTACAACAACAGGATGCACAGGGTCTGCTAGTGTAGAAAACACTCAAGTGGACAATGTCACTGTCTCAAGTGGAGCAGACCTTTCACTTACCTCAGGAGGGCAACAAATCGATCTTGAAGTACCAGCTGATGTAACAACTGAAGCATCAAATCTTACATTCCAAATCAAAATTATCACAGATACTAATGTGGTTCAAAGTATTGATAGTCCGACAGGTAAAGCAGTTGCCGATGGTCACATATATGATCTTAAAGCATATCTAAATGCCACAACAACACTTACAACCTTTGATGAACCAATTACAATTACTCTTACATATGAAGACACTGATGTGTCAGATGTGGATGAATCAACTCTTAAAATTTATCGATATGATGGATCGGTTTGGTCAGAACTTTCTGGTTGTACAGTGAATGTAAATGCTAATACGGTGACTTGCACTACAACTCATTTCTCAGTCTTTGGACTTTTTGGAACTGAAACATCAGGTTCTGTATCAGGAAGCAGACCTCGTTCAGTTAACAAACAACTCATCGCACAAGCCTCAGATTCTGACCTCATTGCAACCCTCCTTGCTCGTCTTGCAGAGTTGAAGGCACAACTTGCAAAACTACAAGGAAATACTTCTTCACCAATCTCAACTACTTCTCGATTTATATTTACTAAACTTCTTAAATTCGGTGACAACAATACAGACGTAAAAGAACTCCAAAAAGTACTCAACAGTGATCCTGATACACAAGTAGCACAAACAGGCCCTGGATCAAAGGGAAGTGAAACAACCCTCTTTGGATATGCAACAAAAGCTGCAGTCATTAAGTTCCAGCTAAAGCACAAGATCATCTCTTCAGCTACTGAGGTGGTAGCAGGACTTGTAGGACCTAAGACGAGGGAAGTGTTGGGGAGAGAGTAGTAGAAGAACAAATAATTCAAAACAAAAACCTCTTTTAAAGAGGTTTTTGTTTTGAATTAAAATAATGTACTCGTTTTAATGATTGATTTCTTGACGTATAGATTCTTCTTTGGAATACTCTTCTTCATGATCGTGTTTATGAGAAAGGAATGTGTTTACTCCAGACATAAGAATAATTCCAAACAAAAACCAAATTATATGTTTTTTGAGACAGATATGTTTTTCTTTTGATGATGTCCGAATAGAGTGAGGAATAAGGTCTTGTAGTACTACAACAAGAAATACTCCGGCAGCAAGCGCAAGTAGAATTGGTTCAGCTTTTTCCATCTTTTCAAACAAGAAATACGCACCAATAGAACCAATGAGAATTGAACCTGAAGTGAAGAAGTTAATAACAAGCGCTTTTTTAGTTGACCATCCCGCTTCTTTCATTACAAAGAATTCTGAGATTTCTTCAAGGATTTCGTGGATTAGTACACCAACAGCCGTAATGATTCCAAACGATACACTTACTGTAAAAGCCCCTGCAAGTAAGATTCCATCTCCTAGGTTATGAACCGTATCAGCAAGCACCATTTTTCGAGCATCGATAGAAGAGTGGGTGTGGTCTGATCCTTCTTCGTGGTGATGGTGAGATTCTGGGATAATCTTCATTAAAAGCCAGGTTGCAACACATCCAATAAGGATCCAAAGAAGACCTGTTTGTAGTGTGTTATGTTCAAGTGCTTCGGTAGCAAGCCCGTATGTAACAACAAGAAAGACTCCAGCTGAAAAACTTACCAAAAAATGTAAGTTTTTTTTCATACACTTTGCAAAGACTTTTGACGCAAGAGCAATCCCAGATAGGGAAGCAAACATAATAATAATTGATGCGATGATGAGTGGGAACATAAAATCAGTTGTAATTGTTTAATATAACAAGCTTAACACAGAAATATTTCAAATGCAAGTAAATTGCATCTAGTTTGAAACAAGCTTCTTTTTATGGTATTGTTGTTTGTATGAATAATCAATCTTTACAAGAAAAACTACTCAAGTCACATCAGTTTAAGGTCACTCCTGCTCGTCTTGAAATACTCCACATCTTGTCCGAAAGTCAGGTACCACTCGATGCAGAAGCTATCTTTAAGAAGCTTAAAGACAAGCAAACAAATAACGTAACCGTGTATCGAACTCTTACTTCATTTGCAAAAAAAGGAATTGTACGAAGGGTAGATCTGCGAAAAGATGCAGTATGCTTTGAACTTGCCGACAATCATCACCATCATATTGTCTGTACTGATTGTGGTGATGTTGAAGATGTAGATGTGTGCTTATCTGCCGAAATTCAAAAAACTATTTCATCAAAATCAAAAAAATTTAAAACAATTACTGATCATAGTTTGGAGTTTTTTGGACAATGCAAAAAATGTCGATAAATATACAAAAAAGAATATGTGTGTATACACTTGCGTGTGTGTCATTTATTTTTGGCTCCAACGTATTTGGAGCTGAGTTATTGCAAGACAAAACAGTCATCATGAAAGCAAAGGTATCTGAAGTGCTTTCAACTGAAATTCACACAGTTGAGGGAACAGAAGTTTCCTTTGTTACTCAATATCTTAAAGTGATTCCAACAGAAGGTGAATTCAAGGGTCAGTTGTTTGAGATAAAAAATGATTATCTACCTCTTCGGGTGAATGATGTGTTTTTTTTAACTCAAACAATAGAAGCAGATACAGGTAGAGTTGTTTTTGCGGTTGGTGATGTGTATCGTGTTCCTCATATGCTTTTGTTTGTTGTATTGTTTATTGTGGTTGTTATTGCGTTTGGAGGTAAACAGGGATTTCGAGGGCTAATGAGTCTTATTGGAAGTTTGCTTATTATTCTTTATGTGTTACTTCCTGGGGTACTCAGTGGAGCTTCTCCTATATGGCTTAGTATTATCAGTGCAAGTATTATTATTGTACTTGGTTCTTATATTACACACGGATTTAATAAGACGACTTCAAGTGCGGTGATAGGGATGATTGCAACTGTCTTGCTTACAGGACTTCTTGCTTGGTTTGCTGTTTCGTTTGTACATTTAACTGGTTTTGAAAGCGAAGAATCGGTTTATCTTAATTTCAATACAGGAGGGAATATTGATTTTGCAGGATTGCTTTTAGGTGGAATCATCATAGGACTTCTTGGGGTGCTATATGATGCTGCGATTGGTCAGGCAGTTGCAGTAGAAGAGTTATACCGAGCAAGCGAATATATGTCTCCTCGTAGAGTGTTCTTGCGTTCACTTAGAATTGGACGTGAACATATTGGAGCACTCGTCAATACACTTGCGATTGCTTATGTTGGAGCGTCACTTCCACTCTTGCTTCTGTTTTATGGCTCAACACTGCCGTTTTTATCAATTCTTAACAAAGAGCATTTTGTAACTGAAATTATTCGGACTATGGTAGGATCGATTGGCCTCGTCCTTGCAGTGCCTATCACATCTCTTATTGCAGTCCTTATGCTTAAGAGTTTTAGGGGAAAAGGGGATGGTCACGGACACGGTCATAGCCATTCACATCATCATTAAGATACGATACAATATACATATGTCACTTGGAGATTTAAATAAAAATGTAAATATTGCTGGTCAACAAACATACAATAATGCGGCTGGTCGTATGCTTCGAGAAAAAGAGATGCGAGAAAAGCAAATGAAGGCAAGAGAAAATGATTTGTTAAAGCACGAAATCTCTCATCGAAGACTCGAACATCAAAGAGTTCTAGGGCAAGTACAAAACCTCAAACGAGAGTTAGTGAAGCTTAAATCTGGTCGTCGAGATCCGCATATACTTGATCTTATTCGACGTACAGAATCAGAACTCCGTACTCTGGAAGGAGAATCAAGAGTTATTGAAAGTGATATTCGATCAAAAACCCTTGATATCCAAAGACACGGAGGAATGTCATTTTAATTATGTTACCACTTACTATTGTTGTATTCGGAGCGACCGGCGATTTGTTTAAGAAAAAACTCACCGAAGCTTTTTTTGATATATGTCAGAAGAAAAGAGTTTTTGAGACGTATACGATTATTGGGCTTTCAAGAAAGCTTTTGTCACATAGTGAATTTCGTGAACGTGCCAAGCTTGCTCTTGCTCATATAGGACAAGAGGACGAAGTGAATTCTTTTTTGGAACATCTGTATTATTACAGTATTGATGCAACAGATTTAAACTCATTGACTGATCTGCGCGAAATTCTCGACAAGGTGGATCAAGGGTTTGGTGCCTCTTCTAACAAGCTATTTTATATTGCAACGGTTCCAGGAACCTACGAAGAAATATTTAAAAACATTTCTTTAAGTGGTTTGAGTTTGCCGTGTATTGGAAGTCTAAGACATACAACCCCCTGGATTCGGATTGTGGTAGAAAAACCTTTCGGATCCAATCTCACAAATGCTCTTGCTCTCGATGAGCTCTTAGGGCAAAGTTTCAAAGAAGATCAGATTTATCGAATTGATCATTACTTGGCGAAAGAAACTGTTCAGGCTATATATGCATTTCGATTTGAAAATACGCTTTTTGGTGATATTTGGAATAAAGAAAATATAGAAAAGGTTCATATATTTGCTTTTGAAGATGAGAAAAAAGACAGTATAGAATCTCGGAAGGTGTTTTATGATGCGGTAGGTGCGCTTAGAGACTTTGGTCAAAATCACTTACTTGAACTCTTGAGCCTCATTGCAATGAAGAAAGCCTTTGTATCTGAAATCCGTTTACAGAGAGCGCAAACACTTTCGCAAACGGGGCTTAGAGATGTCTCTGATGTTGTGTTTGGTCAATACGAAGGGTACAAAACAGCAGGATTTGAGACTTCACAAACAGAAACATACTTCAGGGCGGAGTTGTTTGTAGAAAACGATGAGTGGACTGGTGTACCATTTGTACTTGAGCATGGCAAGATGTTGAATCAAACAAAAACAGGTATTTCGGTATTTTTTAAATCAGTTGCAGAGAAGCCAAATGCTATTCATTTTTTGATTCAACCAGACGCATCAATCTGTGTTGATCTCAATGTAAACGACGATACATCAAAACAGATGTGTTTTGATCTAGGAAACAAAGAAAACCAGTTCATCTATCCTTACGAAAAACTTCTTCTTGACTTGCTTGCGGGAGACCAAACATTGTTTGTTTCAACTGATGAAGTGAAAGAGCAGTGGCGGATCGCAGAGGCAATACAACAAAAAGGAAAGACGCAAACATTACAAGTGTATCAAAAAGGAGTAGATCCAAAAGAGATACAAAACAAATAAGAACAAGAATATGCAAATCATTTATATAGGACTTGGCAAAATGGGAAAAGGAATGGCGCTTTTGATGCAAGAGAAAGGGCATAATGTATTTTGTTTTAACCGCAGTGAAGAAGGAAGAATCAAAGCAAGAGAAGAAGGGCTTCATGTCTTTGATACGCTTGCAGATACATTTAAACAGGTTTCGGGAAAGAAGCTTGTGTTTATAATGGTAAGTCATCAAGGGGTTGATGAGGTAATTTCTGAAATCAAACCATTTTTGAAACCAGAAGATACTGTCATTGACGGAGGAAATTGTTTTTACAAAGATTCAATTCGTCGTGGAGAAGAGTTTGCAAAACTTGGGATTGAGTTTTTGGATATTGGTGTATCTGGAGGTCCATACGGTGCTCGAAACGGCGCTTGCTTAATGATCGGGGGAAGCAAAAAGTCTTTTGATGCACTTGAGCCACTCTTTTCTGATATTTCTGATTCTTCAAGTGCGTATGCGTATCTCGGCTCATATGGTGCGGGACATTTCGCCAAGATGGTACATAATGGAATTGAATACGGAATGATGCAATCGATTGCAGAAGGATTTAATATTATAAAACATTCATCATTTAATTATCGCCTTACTGAAGTAGCACATCTGTATCAAAAGAAAAGCGTAATCGAAAGCAGACTGGTGGAGTGGCTTGGAGATGGTTTCCAAAAGTTCGGCGAAGAGCTCGATGGAATTTCTGGAGAAGTAGCAGCATCTGGAGAAGGAGAATGGACGGTCAATACAGCAAAAGAAATGAACGCTCCAGCACCTGCGATACAAACTTCACTTTTCTTTAGATCAATGAGTCAAGGGAATCCGTCGTATATAGGCAAGCTTCTTTCGACTATGCGAACAATGTTTGGAGGGCATGATGTGAAGGAGGTAGGTAAATAACCAAACATAATTTTTGAGGGTACGGAATTTTTCTGCCGAAAAATTCCTGAAGTTCTCGGCTCAGTCAGCCTCGAAGCCCCCTCAAAAATTATGTTTCGTTATTTAGGGAAGGAGGGTGGAGAGAGGAAAATAAAAAAAGAGCAGGGTTACTGCTCTTGAGCGGGTGTTTTTAGAAGCACCTTTTCCAATCCATAGTATCTGATCCGGTCTTGGTCCAGGTGGTTTGAATTGATGAACCATTCGAGGCGCTCCTCTGGAGTAAGTCCTCGAGGGAACTTTTCTCTTTGGTACGCCTCAATGATATTGAGTCGTACCACCTGATCCTCCAAGGAGTTTATCATGCCCGCAAGGAGCATGTTCTGGTCCTTCAGATGCATGACTATGTAGAACGTGAGAGCTAAACTGAGCCCTCCCAGCACCCCGAGTATTCTAGTTAATGAACTCATAGATCCGCACTATACTAAATATTTCGTATTTAGTCAATCATAAAAAAAGAGCGGGGTTAGCCGCTCTGCTTTGTTGCGCTAGGTCTCAAAGAACGGGCTGGAAATGATCTCATGCCTTCTAGTCGGCGCCGACTTCGCTCCACCGCTTCTGGATCCCAGATTTTAAGTCGTCAGACTGGTTGACCAAAAAGCACCACCTCTTCTACAGGTTCTTTTTCTTTTTTAAACATTTTTTCCTCCTCTTTTAATCCCAACCCTATTTGATGTTATAATCAAGGAATGAATCAAGAAGTATTTGATCGCAAATATAAGGCACTTAATCCCAAACAAAAGGAAGCGGTAGACACCGTATACGGTCCTGTGATGGTCATTGCGGGTCCTGGAACTGGTAAGACAACTGTTTTGACACTTCGTATTGCAAATATCTTACGTCAAACCGATGCAAAACCAGAAGAGATTTTGGCAATTACTTTTACTGATTCGGGGGTTAAGGCAATGAGAGAAAAGCTACGAGAAATTATCGGTGATGCATCATTTCGAGTGCATATATACACCTTCCATGCGTTTGCTAACTATATGCGCGCCCTTTATCCAGAAAACTTCAAACATATAGGTGACAGGATTCCTGCAAATGATTTGGATGCGATCGAAGTAATCGAGGAGATTTTTGAAGAGGTTTCTTTTCAAGAATTACGTGTTTCAACTTTTGGTACAACAGTAAAGGGAATCAAGACTCGGATCAGTGAGCTCAAGCGTGAATATATTGACCCTGCGAAACTTCTTTCTCTTGTACTTGCTGAAGAAGCGTCATTTCAAGAAGAAATCGAAGGAGTAGAAAAAAAGACCAAGACATACGAAAACGAAATAGAACGCAAACAAAAGTACTTCACCCGAATGAAAGAGTTTGTTTCGCTTTTTGAATTATACGAGAAGAAATTGAAAGAAAGAGGGATTTATGATTTTGATGATACGATCATTGGTTTGATTTACGCACTCAAAGAAAACCCATTGATGCAAACAGAGATGCGAGAAAGTTTTCAGTTTATTTTGGCTGATGAGCATCAAGATGCCAATGGGGCACAAAACGAGATTTTGAAATTTTTTAGTGACCCGACCGCTATCGATCCACCAAACTTGTTTGTTGTAGGAGATGATAAGCAATCAATCTTTCGGTTCCAGGGAGCAAGTCTTGAAAACTTCTACTCATTTAAGGAGCTTTTTCCAGATGCTCTCAAGATTGATCTGGAAGAAAACTATCGATCACATAAAACGATTCTTGATGCGAGTCATTCTTTGATTGTAAGTGATGGAATGCATCACACAAAACTGTCTGCTCGTGCCTCTTTTGAAGAAAAACCAATCGAAATTAACGAATATACAGATGAAGAACAAGAGTTGCAAGCAGTTGCCTACAAAGTCAAAGAGTGTTTAGAGCGTGCTCAAGATGAGACGGTTGCAGTGCTCGCACGTAACAACGATACATTATCGCGACTCGCGATGTTTTTGAAAGCGCTCAATGTGCCATACTCGCTCAAAGGTGAAAAATCTTTGTTTGAGAGTCTTGAATATCAAAAGATAGTCACCTTGCTTAAGGCGGTTGTTTCTCCATGGCAAAAAGGAGATTTGGTAAAAACACTTTTTTTTGGATTTTTTGAGATGAGTATTCGTGATATATTTTTTCTTCAAGATCTTGCAAAAGAAGAAAGACGAACATTTGGTGATGTCTTTCTTTCAAAAAAAACTGATTATCCTCTTGAAGACAAAGAGTCTTTTGTGAAGACAAAAGAAGTAGTATTGGAGTTAGTTGAGCAAGCACTTAGACTTCCTTTGCTTGCGTTTTTGAAGCTCCTTCGAGAAAAGATTATTCTTTCTGATAAAACCGAACTCTATGAAATATTAAAACTTGTATTTACCGAAGCCGAAAAATTGACGCTCAAGAAGCGAAACGCAATGCTCGCAGACCTTGTCGCGCATTTGGATTTGATCCAAAAACATAACATCACTCCGCTTTCACACCTTGTAGAACTTGATTCAAACGTCACTCTTTGTTCGATTCACAAATCAAAAGGACTTGAATTTGATACAGTCTTTGTACTTGGAGTAACCGACAAAGCATTTGAAAAAGACAGAAAAAGAAGTGATTCGCTTCAAGTTCCAGGACTCGGCACCCAAAAAGAACTTGCTGAAGAACGACGGCTCTTGTATGTAGCAATCACTCGAGCAAAACAACATGTCGTGCTTTCGTACGCACTTCTTGGAAGAAAAGATGACGCGCTTGCACCGAGCGTGCTACTTGATGAACTTGATTCTTCTTTGGTGAAGCGAACACAGTGTCCAAACACGGTGGTTGCTATTGATCTACTTCAGGTCACGGACGATTTCTCAAGTGATATAAAAGCAAGCCTTCGAGAACGGTTTCTCAAACGAGGGTTTTCGGTTTCGGCTCTTAATAACTATTTAGAATGTCCGTATAGATACCTCTTCCGAAACCTTTTGCTCATTCCTGATGTACTTGAGTTTAGTGCTCTGCTTGGAACAAGTTGTCACGAAGTGCTGCGACGATTGCATCTGAAAGCAAAGCGAGGAGAAACGTTAAGTGGCGAAGCCTTAACACAAATCATCAAAGAAGAAGTCAGTCGACAACCGTTTTCGCAGATTGATCTTCCGCTCGCACTAACAAAGGTAACTGAGAACATCGAAGCTTATACAAAGACCTTTGATGGGTTTGGAGATACACAAGTATTTGTGGAAGAAAGCTTTAATTTTCCTTTGAACGTTGCAACTGATAATGATTCGTTTGAGATTCTTATTAATGGAAAGATTGACCTTGCAATAATGCAGAACAATGAAGTAAATGTAATTGATTTCAAATCAAAGAAACGAATGACCCCAAATGCAATCAAAGGTCTTACCAAAACTGATTCGGGTAACGAATATCGGCAACTTCAGTTTTATAAGTTATTGTGGGAGCGTTCACGAGAAAATGAGCGGGTGACAGAGGGATCGCTTACGTTTTTGACACCTGAAAAAGGCAAGACACTTACTGAGCGTTTTGTACTCGAAGAAAAAGACAAAGAAGAAATTACGAAGACGCTTTCAGATGTACTTGTTGAAATATATGAAGGGAAGTTTCTTTCAAAAAAATGTGAAGACGAGACTTGTGAGTTTTGTCGAGGGGGATTTGTACTCTAACAACAAAAGAAGTAAGCAAAGAAAAACTCCCCGCAAGCGAAGCTTGCGGGGAGTTTTTTGAAACCTTAGTTCAACTCAAGAACTTGTTCGATTGCTTTTTTGAGTTCAGCGTAAGGAAGAGCTCCTTCAATAGGAAATGTTCCTGCCTTTGACACCAAGAATGATGTTGGAGTTCCAGAAACACCTAACTTAACTGCTTCATCGTATTCCTTTTGTACTGCATCTTTGTATTTGCGACTTGAAGCACACGTATCAAACGCAGTCTTATCTATTCCGATACTTGTTGCCATACTACTGAGGTCTTTGATTTTTGTACTTTGAGTTTGCTGTGACTCTAAGAGACCGTTTGCAAATGCCCAAAACTTTTCGTTTCCACCAAGCTCAGCTACACACTCACTTGCTTCTGCTGCCACTCCTCCGTAAGGGTGAAATATTTGACCAGTTTGAGTTTTTCGTTCTGCCCAGAAATGTCGATATACCCAAGCAACTTTTCCATCCTTACCGTACTCATCCATTATTTGTTTCATTGCACTGTGGAATGATTGGCAAAATGGGCATTCAAAATCAGAATATTCCACAACAACAATTTCTGCTTTTGGGTTACCAAGGATATGATCACTTGATGAAATTTCTCTTATTTTTACATCAGCTTTTTGTACTTGAGAATCTGTTGGTGCTTGTTGTTTATTTTTGCTTGTAAAAATAACTGCTCCAGCGATAAGTGCTCCCGCAATTATGATTGCAAATGGGATAGCAAGATTGTTTTTTGGTTTTTGTTCTTCCATACATAAATAATTAATTTTTAATGATAGATGTTATTATACTTCATTTAAAAGGGAAGTGAAAATGTCATTGCAGAGTCTTCTTCTTTTTCCCACCCGGATGTGTCTATGTTCACCTCTTTTTTTGTTTCTCCATCCTTGTAAAAGAGTTTGCCTTCTTTGAGTGCGTATTCATAAATATCTTTTGTTACCTTTACGTCTTGGAGGCAATACGTACGGATATCTTCGATATTTCCTTCTTTCCACCATTTGACCGCTTCAAGTCCATTGCCACTTTTACCAACTCCAAGAGTTGCTTCGGCGATGTTACCAAGCCCTACTCGTCTCCCAAGTGCCTTACGGAACTCTACAAGTAGATCAAGACTTCGTATCTTGGTAAGGTCTCCTGCATAGTATTTGTTTAATAGAGGGATATCGAAATGGTCGCCGTTGAATGTAATGAGTACATCAGCGCTTTCGATAAGTGGCCAAAGTTTTGGCAGATCTTCTTGAAGATAACTTGAATATTCATTTGTAGACGAGTCATATACACCAACAAGTGATATATCAAGTAGTGTTGGGTCGTTTTTGCCCACATCATCAAAGATGTTCCGTGTTTCGATGTCAAAGATGATTTTTTTCATATTTTATTCTGTATTAGAAGATAGTAATGTTTGAATTTCCTCGACTCTTTGTTGTAACTCAGGTTCAATATTTTTTGTACCCATAAATTCATTGAATTCTTTAAGAAATTCTAATATGTCATCTATATATATTTTTAAATCATTTAAAAAAGTTTCGTTTGACAATATTTGACTAAATTTTTCTCTGGAAGAAATTATTACTTCACTGATTACTTCAATTTGTTTCTTTATTATCGTATTTATATATCTCATACAATAGTCCGTTTTATGAATTGCTCGTTCTTTTTCATCAACTATTTTCTCCCACTCTTCTTCTAGTTGACCCATAATATTTTTTTGGGTACGTTTTTCTTTGTTTTCAGCAATATCTATTAATATTACACCAACGCTCATTTCGTACTCTTTAGGTATTTGTCCATAGGGTGTTTCAGATGTTTGGTCTTGTTGAGGATTTCTTTCTGGATTCATTTTATTTTATTATTTCTTTTAATGTGACTGTTACTTCTTCTTTTGTTTCTAGGTTTTTGATTTTTAAAATTCCAGAAGCAACTTCTTCTTCACCTATAACAATTATTTGTTTGATTCCTTCTTTATCTGCCTTACTGATCTTGTCACCAATCTTTTTTTCACTATAATCAACAGACACATTTTGTGTTGCACGAAGTGTTGTAGCAACCATATCTGCGTATTCAAATTGTTTGAGAGAAAAGGGAAGGATAGCAATAGCTGTCTTTGATGTGTACTCTGGCAAGAGGTCGTACGTTTCAAGTACATCACGTATTGTCACATCACCCATACCAAATCCAACGGTTGGAATAGGGTCCACTCCAAAGATTGAAAGTAAGTTGTCGTATCGTCCACCTCCACAAAGCGCTCGAGGGTTGGCCTCATTTGTATCAGAAAATTCAAATACAATACCTGTATAATAATCAAACCCACGAACAAGCGATTCATCAAAGAAAACATTTGTGATACCTTTTTTGTGAAGTTTCTTAATTAATTCTTTTACATCATCACTTTCTTCTATTTTGATATCTACTTTTTTGCCGATTATTTTTTCGAGCTCTTCGTCAAAGTTTTTTATTTTATTCTTCTTATCAAGAAGTCCTCGAACTTTTTCTACATCTTCATCTTTTACTCCAAGGTTTTTGATTGTTTGATAGATTGATTCACGACTGTTTACTCCTATTTTGAAGTTTTCGGGCTTTAGTCCAAAATTTTTGAGTACAGAGAAAAGAAGTGAAATAATTTCAACCTCTGCTTCGATCTGGGCAACACCAAATATATCACAATTAAATTGAAAGTGTTCTCGAAGGCGTCCTTTTTGTGGACGTTCATATCTAAAACAGTTAGGAATCGAAAACCACCTTTGAGGAAACTTCATTTCGCGTCTTTGTCCCGCAATCATTCGGGCAACAGTTGGTGTCATTTCAGGACGAAGGGTCACTTCTCGGTCACCTCGGTCTTTGAAGCTGTATGTTTGTTCGTTGATTATTTCTTCTCCACTTTTTGCTTTGTAGAGTTCTGTTGGTTCTAATGGGGAAGCGCTGTATTCAACATATCCAAAGCTCTCTGCGGTCTTGCGCCACACGTCGAAAATATAGTTTTGGATTGCCATATCTTCTGGATAGAAATCCCGAACTCCTTTGTAGGGTTCTGTGGTTAATTTTGATGTTTTGTCCATAAATGCTATTTTAACAGATAATATGAATCAAGAGAAATGTTTTTCGGTATACAAACACATCGGCGAAACCCCGCTTAAAGCACTTGAAAGAGTGCGTATCAGCAAGGGGTTGGACCCCTTGCTACCAATGACCTATGCGGGGCGGCTCGATCCTATGGCAGAGGGAGTGCTTTTGATTCTTGTTGGTGAGGAGTGCAAGAAGAAAGAGCAGTATCTTGGTTTAAATAAAGTGTATGAAGTTGAGGTGCTTTTGGGGTTTGAGACTGATACAGGGGATTTGCTTGGCAAAGTCAAAAGTCAAAACTCAAAAAGCCACATTGAAACTCAAAAAGCAGAACTAGAACAAGTCTTAAAAAGCTTAGAAGGGAAGTTTGTTCAAGAGTATCCCGCGTTTTCATCAAAGACGGTCAATGGAGAGCCGCTTTTTGCTTATGCAAAAGGGTTGGCAAAAAGCGGTAATTTGCCCGAAACACTTCCAACAAAAGAAGTAGAGATTTTCAGTATTGATCTATTAGAACAAAGAGGGGTATCAAGCAAGGTGTTGCTTGATTACATACTCGAGAATATTGCAAAAGTAAAAGGAGATTTCCGACAAGAAGAAGTTGTGTCTTTGTGGCGAGATGTATTGCAGGGTAGTCTGGGCTCATTTCAAATAGCAAAGATTAAGGTCTCGTGTTCAAGTGGTACCTATATGCGTTCGCTTGCAGAGAGTATTGGAAAGAAACTTGATTCTTTTGCTCTCGCGTTTTCGATCAAACGAACCAGAGTAGGATAGTTTGGTTTGTAGGTTTTGCCCCCCCCTTCACTCATCTCAATTTATTTGATATTTACTTTTTAACCGTCATAATTCTGGTACTCTTGAGAATATCAGAATATGTTTTTGGTTGTGAAGGTTTGATAGGAAAGTCAATTGAACTAATAATCAGTCTGACATCTCTAAAGTTATACACAGATGTTTCTGGAATTATAAATAAGTATATTGATATACTATTTTTAGAATTATCAACCCTATTAATTTAAATAAATGAAGAAAATATTTTTTGTTCTTCTATCTTTGTTCTTAAGTTTCTCTCCAACATCTGCACAGACGAATGTTTCTGGTTATCAATTAGAAAGCGCAACATGGACTAAGCAAAATAGTCCTTATGTTATTGCTTCTAACGTTTCTTTTGATTTAGGTACCATTCTCACTATTGAACCAGGAGTAAAAGTAGTACTATCGTCAGGTGACGATCTAAACATTTTTGGTGAAATCCTAATTAAGGGAAGTGAAGAAGACCCTGTTATCTTTACTTTGGCTGACGGAGCTTTGAATGATGCCGTACTGCGGGTATTCTATTCGACACAATCAATGATCAAGCATACTCATTTTTTTGGTGTCGGTCTTGATGTTCATGGTGCGACGCTCGATATTGAGTCTTTGGATATGGAAAATTATTCTGATGGAATTAATGTCTATGGTGGAAGTAAAGTAGTGATTTCAAATTTTGATATCAATACAAAAAACATCGCAATTACTTCTTATGAAGAATCAGAAGTGCTTCTGAAACAGGGTTCTCTTGAGGCAGAAGCGTTGAGTTGGCCTCAAGCAACGGCAGTGTTTTATAATAGTTTTGTTGATCTTGATCGTGTAACAATTAATTCGACCTTTGGAACACCACTTGTCTCATTTGGCCACAGTCTTTTTGGTACAGGTTTGGTTATTGAAGGAGGACTTCAAACAGGTATTAAAATATACAGTGGGGACTTTTTACTTGAAGACAGTATTGTACGTAATTTTACTGAAGTGGGTATTCTTGTGTATGGTGGTAACATTGCAGTCATTGATTCAGAGATCTCGAACAATACAAAAGGGATTGAGTATTATACAAGTAACGAATTATCCGAATCAAAGTTTTTTCTTAACAAAATTGTAAATAATGGTGTTGGGGTCATCGCCTATGGCAACGGAAATAATCCAGATCAGATTGTAGATGCAAGAAATAATTGGTGGGGTAATGCAACAGGTCCATATGTGTTTGAAGGTAATGATTTAGGACAAGGAGATACGATAAAAATATTTGATGTACAAGTACTTTTCGAACCTTGGCTTAATGCCCCAGATGATACACCAGAGGTGTGCTGTTCAAACGTTGCGTTTCTGCCGGGGATTCAGGCTTCAAGGCTCTATAAGAAGGGGATTCTTGAAGATCAGTTGTGGGAACCCAATATTTCTTTTGCTTCTGATGTTGAATACCTATATTTGAAACCAGATGGAACTTCTAAGAATACTGGAATCTATACAAGAGATATTCTGGATAGAACTAATTCGGGAGGAAACATCTTTGATTTTGATGTGTATAAAACATTTATTACTACTATGGATAAGTTGGTAAGTGACGAGAAGATTACCGAATGGAAAGCTCTCCCGTATGACTGGCGCTTTGACTACGATACATTATTAACAGATGGAGTAAGGTACGAAACATATACTCAAAACTTGGTTGACGAAGTGGTTCGACTTGCGAGTACTTCCAAGACGAAGAAAGTTTCGTTGGTAACTCACAGTAATGGAGGACTCCTTGCAAAAAAACTTGTCGATAAACTCAAATCTCAGGGTCACCAAGATATTGTTGATCAAATGATTTTGGTTGCTCCACCACAGCTCGGGACACCAAAGACGATTGGAAGTATGTTGCATGGGGAAGAGCAAACAATTAAATTAATAGCAGGAAAAGCAACTATACGTCAATTGGGGGAGAATATGAAATCGGCTTATAATCTCATTCCTTCACCGATGTATTTTGATATTGTTAATGACCCGGTTATCAAGATTGCATCTTCGACAAACGATATTAGTAACCTCTATCGATTGTATGGTAGTGAAGTTGATTCACACAGTGAGCTAGTAGCATTTCTTACAGCATCAAGAGATGGTCGGACAGACCCGCGAAGTGATGAAGTTGCAAAACCTAATGTGTTGAACTCTGTACTTCTAAACAACGCAACGAATGTTCATACTCAGATAGACGACTGGACTCCGCCCGAAGGAATTGATTTGATTCAGGTGGTTGGATGGGGCGTGTTTACGACTTCAGGACTTGAATATTTCAAAAACGACAAAGGTAAACTTGATTACAAAACTATCAAGACAATTGATGGGGACGAAACAGTAGTGACCCCGAGTGTAACTGCTAATGCAGGAAGAACTTATTATCTCGATATGCTCAACTATAACGTTAGTGGTAGTGCCTCAAAACATACTGATATAATGGAAGTTACAGATATAAAAGCGCTTATATCAGAGCTTTTGACCGATTCTCTTGTAACGCTTCCAGAATATATTACTCTCGAAAAACCGTCTTACAAAGACTATCCAAACTTACGTATAGGACTGCATTCCCCAGTATCACTTGGAGTCTATGATGGGCTTGGCAACTTCACAGGAGTGAAAGTTGACGAAGAAACAGGAAAAACTTATATTGAAGAAGGAATCCCAAATAGTCTGTATGAAGAAGTGGGAGAAGGGAAATACGTCTATCTCTTTGATCATACTAATCCAGTTATTAAGCTTGAAGGACTTGGAACCGGAACATTTACGCTCGAAATCGAAAAGCAAGAAGGAGGAGTGACAATAGAAGAAAAAGTTTTTGCTGACATTCCAACAACTGCTAATACACTTGCTGAAGTAGTCTTAGAACCAGAAGCGGAACCAATACTTCAATTAGATATTGAAGGGGATGGGGTTGTTGATGTTGAGCTTGAATCGAATACAGAGTTAACTCCTTTAGAATATATCGGATTACTCAAAAAAACAGTCCTTGAACTTCAAATTTCAAAAAAGATCAAAGATAAGTTGATAAAACGAATTGAAAAAATAGAAAAGCTTCTTCAAAAAGGGGTAGACAAAAAACTGATCAAAAAAATCCGTGACTTCAATTATAAACTTAAACATTTGTCACATCACGAGTATAATAAACACCATCACAAACACATTACAAAGACAGATGTCGAAGTGCTCATAACAATGATTAATGAATTATTAGATTTATTAGAACAAAAATGAAAGATTTTTTTAGAAAGAGGAAGTTGAATTTACAAATTTTAATATTATTTTCATTATTAGCCATTTTAGCCTATGTGCTTGGTCGCTTTTTTGGTCAATATAGAGAGTTATTTTTTTATCCTGTATTAGCTTTATCTCTCCCTCTTATAATTTCACTTTTGACGTTGATCTTTTTCCCAATAAAAGTCTTTAAGGTGTGGTTTGTATTAGGTATACCAACTCTTTTGGCTGTATTAGGTATGACTTTCGGTGTAGATGAACTCGGGTGTAGTTGGGGGGTATGTTTTTCACGGAGTTCAATTGCAATTCAGTTATCTGCAATTTTATTTGGTAATTTAATATGGATCTCAATTATTCTTGCTTTTATTTGGCACTTTTGGGAGAAGTATAAAGAAAAGAGGCTTATAAACAAAGTAAATTAAGCTATGCTTGTACACAGTCTCCTTCTTCGTATATAATTGATATATGAACCAACAACAAAGACTAATGGAAGAGTTTGATCCAAATTACCGATCTGCCCGTGGTGATTTTAGAGATTTTGATGATGATCCAGAATCTCCCTCTACACCAAAAGGGGATAGTAAATCTCTTGAGGAAAGAGGAGAAGGATTTCCTTTTGAAAAGAAAGGTGGGGTGAAGCAGGGTGATTTTAAGACGTTTGAAGAAGCCAAAAATTCAACTTCTACAACTGAACAACAAGTAGCTGAAAAACAAAGAGGTTTCCCGTTACAAAAAAAGAATGGAATTGAACCCAGTGCTTTCAAAACATTCGAAGCCTCAGGGAGGCTAGTGCAGCCAGAAAATACCGAAGAGGAAGAAGTTCCTGTGGAGTCAGAAAAATTTGAACAAGAAGCTCCTTTGACTGAAGTGTTTTTGAGTGCAAAGGATATTGGCAAGAAACTTGAAAGCAGTTCTGAGTTTGAAGAAATGAAATCTCTTGTTGCACGAAGAGAAAATGCTCTTGTTGAAATAACTGCTACTCAACAAGAAATCATCCAAGTAAGAGCAAAGGTGAAACGTCTCAATCAAGAATTAAAAGACGCAGAAGATATCAAAAAGCGCTCACTTGCACTTAAAACAGGTGAGGGACAAAACGTTCCTCCAGCTGTAGCTGAGTCTATCGAAAAGGTTTTTGCCGAGAAAAAGACTATTCTCGATGCGCAAAAAGCAAATTTGCAGACTCAGTTTGATCGACTCAGTGAAACATACGAAAATCAAAAAAGAGATTTTCTAGCTATTGAAGGAGGTATAAATACGATTCGAGAGTCAATGCGAAGTCAGCTTGATGCTGAAATAAAACGTATTGAGATTGCAACAAACTTGGAACAAGAAAAGGGAAATTACAATACTCTTAAAGAAGGATATGACAAAGCTCTTGAAGAAATCACCGAACTTGAAAAACAAATTGAGCTCTTTAAAGGGCTTAAAAAAATAGACAAACAAGGTAAAAAAGAGTTTGATAATCAGATAGAAAAAAACAAAGAAAGAATCGCTGGAATCAAAGCTCAGCTAAAGACGGTAGAAAAAGATCTGGCAAAAGCAGAAAAATTACTTGGTGGTATCGATAAGAGAATTGATTCTATCGAAGGTGTCAAGAAAACAAAGGGGATTGAAGAGTCAACAGATCTTGGATCAAACCAAGGTTCTTTTGAGGGGTTTGTATTTGAAGATCTTGTAGTAGAAGAGCCAAAGGTTGCAGAAACGTCTACAGCTACAGCTTCCGCTTCTGCGGCAACAACACAGGCTACATCTGGACAACCAAAAACTGAATCTCGAAGTCAAACTGCTTCAAGGGGAGGAAGACGTCCTGTAAGTTTCGGTCAAAGAAAAATAGAACCAAATCGTCCAAAGCAAACAATGGTAGGAAGAGCAAAGTCTTGGTGGCGAAGTTTATTTAGTTGGAATTAATTTTAAATATATGCCAGAAGAACCAGGAGAAAAACAATTAAAAAAAGCAGAAGAGGATATAGGTGTTTTGGAGGAAGAGGTGGCTGATTTAGCTTCAGCGTCGGAAGATTTGGCAAATCGACTTGAGACGGCTACAGCAGGACTCCAAGAAGAAGTAGAAGAAGAAAAAGAGGGAGAATAAAAACAAAAAGACGCTTTGCCCGAAGGGCAAAGCGTCTTTTTGTTTTCATTCTCATTAAAGTCTTGTTCCTCTCTACCTCACCACTCTATTATTTCTTTCTATTTTTGTCTCTATCAGTTTTTGTGAGATATTGTTTTCTGATTCGTACATCTGTTGGTGTGATTTCAAGGTATTCATCTTCTTGAAGAAGTTCAAGACCTCGTTCGATATCAATCTCGTAATGTGGAGTAAGGTACGTTGTTCCGTCTGATCCACTTGCTCGCATATTGGTAAGTTGTTTTCCTTTGGTTGGGTTCACTTCCATTTCTTCTCCCTTCGATGTGTTTCCAACAACCATTCCAACATATACTTCTGTTCCTGCTCCCACATAAAGTGTTCCTCGTTGTTGAAGGTTATCAAGTGCAAAGGCAAGTGTCTTACCTGCTTCCATAGAGATCATTGATCCTACTTCTCGTTTCTCGATTGGTCCTGCAAACTCTTTGAATCCTACAAACCGAGAACAGATAATTCCTTCTCCCTTTGTGTCAATAATGAATTGGTTTCGGTATCCTAGAAGTCCTCGAGTTGGGATTTCGAATATCATTCGTACTTGGCTGCCGTCTTGTTTCATATTGGTCATAATCCCTTTTCGTTTTCCGAGTTTTTCGATTACTGCACCTGAAAAGGCTTCTGGAGTATCTACGGTTACTTCTTCAAACGGTTCGTGCTTCGTTCCGTTTTCTTCGTGCATAATTACTTCTGGATTCGATACTTGGACTTCAAATCCTTCTCGTCTCATATTTTCAAGGAGGATTGCAACGTGAAGTTCTCCTCGTCCGTATACTTTGAATTTGTCTGCATTTCCGAAATCAACTTTGAGCCCTACGTTTACTTCAAGTTCTTTTTCGAGTCGGTCTCGAATTTGTCTTGTGGTTACAAACTTTCCAACTCGTCCTGCAAACGGTGAATCGTTTACAAGGAAATCAAGTGCGATAGTTGGTTCGTCGATAGCGATAAGTGGAAGTGGTAAAGTCTCTTCATCTACACAAAGTGTATCTCCGATGTATACATCAGTAAGTCCCGCCACCATCACAATATCTCCTGAAGTTGCTTCTTCTGCTTCCTTCTTGTTTACTCCAGAAAAAGTATAAAGCTTCGTGATACGGTAAGATTTTTTTGAGCCATCTTGTTTTTTAAGGAGGATAGTTGAACCGTTTTTGATTGTTCCATCATAGATTCGGCACACTGCCATACGTCCAAGGAAGTTATCGTACGCAAGGTTGAATGCTTGTGCACGCAAAGGAGTATCGTTGTGTGTATTTGCAGGTGAGACGTGTTCAAGAACAACGTCGATAAGAGGGTTGAGGTTTTCTCGTGGATCATCAAGACCTTTCATTGCAACTCCTTCTCGTCCAATTGCATATACAGTAGGGAAGTTAAGTTGTTCATCGTTAGCACCAAGATCCATAAAGAGCTCAAGCACTTCATCGTGACATCGAGCAGGGTTGGCAGCAGGCTTGTCGATTTTGTTGATCACTACAATTGGCTTAAGTCCAAGTTCAAGAGATTTCTTGAGTACGAAACGCGTTTGTGGCATTGGTCCTTCTTGCGCATCAACTACAAGAAGTACACAGTCAATTGACCGTAGTACTCGTTCTACTTCAGATCCGAAGTCGGCGTGGCCCGGTGTGTCTACAATGTTGATCTTTGATCCTTTGTAGTTGATTGAAGTGTTCTTGGCATAGATAGTAATCCCTCGTTCTTTTTCGAGAGCGTTTGAGTCCATTGATGTATCATCTGTTACCATCCCTGTTTGTTTCATAAGGGCGTCAGTAAGAGTTGTTTTTCCGTGGTCTACGTGGGCGATAATTGCGATGTTTCTAATATCCATAAATTTAAGTCAAATATTGATAATTTCTATAAAAATTAACTACCTCGAAGCTTTGCTTCGAGGTATAGTACTCGTTTCACTCGCACTATGTCCGAAGCTTTGCTTCGGAGTATTCAACCGATTAGCTCCTCGGCTCGGAAAAACAAAAATAATCTTTTGTTTTTCGCTCGCTTTACGTTGCTAACAAAACGGCCAAAGGCCGGAAATTGACTCCCCAAATATATCACATACTCCTTAAAAAGGGAAGGGTTAGAGGGTAGGGATTTAGGACATAGAATACAGAATATGGAATCTAGAATTTTGTATGAAAATGTTTGTCACTATGAGATACTATATACACCACATATGCAAGAAGACGAAATCAAAAAGAAACTCACAGAAGAAGAATACACTGTGCTTCGAGAGAAGGGAACAGAAAGACCTTTTTCGGGCGCATTGTTAAATGAAAAACGTGACGGAAGTTTTCATTGTAAGGTGTGTGATGCGAAGTTGTTTGATTCAGGAAGTAAATTTGACTCAGGAACAGGGTGGCCGAGTTTTGATAGCGCGGTTTCTGGTGCAATAATCGAAAAAGAAGATGACAGTCACAGGATGAGGAGAGTTGAAGTATTGTGTGCGAAATGTCAGTCTCACCTTGGACACGTATTTGATGATGGTCCAACACAAACAAAAAAACGATATTGTATTAATTCAGTGTGTTTAGGGTTCGAGGAGGAGTAAAACCTTTTTGATTTATGTATAACAACTTTTAAATAAAAAACCACACTGCCTTAAAAAGGTGTGCGGGTGATGGAACAACTCAAGATGGGTTGGCGGCCAATCTGTCTTGAATATACGTGAGAGAATCTATACCGTCAACTTTTGACTCATTTGTTTATACATGCTTTGATGGTGTAAGTTATGAAAAATGGACCCTTTACAGAATTGGCGGTAGCTCAAAAAAAAGCAGTCTTGCCCACGATACTATCTATTGGTTTAGTGGTGATTCTCTATCTTTCTTATGCAGTTGGAAGCATGTTTGATATTTGGAAGGTAGAGACGTTGCGATTACTTTCTTTTTTTGCAAATAGATTGATTTTTATACCCGTTCTTTTTTTTGTGTTTTATCTCGCAACTCAGTATGTAGTAAAAAAGCTACTAACACAGGAGATAGAAGAATTGGCACAGATTATTTGTAAGGCATACGTTGCTGCCTTACAGACAACGAATTCTTCTAATGAATCAAGATCTGCGCTTGTCGACGGGGTGCTTGTCACAATCGGTGAAGCAGGTGAAGTATTTGTCCGGATGAGTGATGCTCACTGCTTAAGCGACAGTCTTGGTTTGGCAGCTGATTACGCCGCCGTCTTGATATCAGATGTCAAGAAGGAAGAAATTCCTGTACCAAGAGAGTTTACAGTAATTGTGATACTGGATTCATACTGGCGGGGTGATCCAGATGTGCTAAGACTTCGAGGAGAGTAAGCGTTAATCCGAGTTTCCACATGAGCTCGGTTTTTTTATTTTGACTCTTCTTTATAGATAGATTAAAAGCAACCTTACTTTTAATCGTTGTCTTTCTATTTAAAGCAACCAAAAACACCTCTTTCGAGGTGTTTTTGGTTGCTTTAAAGTGAGCTTTACTTAAACCAAGTTGTTTGCCATCCCTGCATCATTCCAATTTCCTTGTTCTGAGCAGAAATAATATCGTTTGCAAGTTTGATAAGTTCGGGTCGATTCGACTTTGCAAGGACAGCTTTTGCCATTTCAACTGCTCCTTGGTGATGGACAATCATTTCAGTAAGAAATTCTTTATCAAAAGCATCTCCTGTTTTACCTTCAAGTCCTGCCATCATTCCTTTCATCATCTCGTCCATATTCATACCTCCTCCACTATTCATCATTGAGCCGTCTGGCATCTGGTGCATCATCCCATTTGATACTGTTACGGGAGTCTTACCCCACATAGTGTATCCAAGAGCAAGACCTATGATAAGTGAAATAATAATGGTTACTATAGTTTGATTTTTCATAAATTAGTTTATGTTAGTTTAATAATGAGAACGTAATACGAGTTATGGTATTTTTGGATTAAGAATACCTTTTGAGAAGAGGAGTTGATATAAAGGTATAATTTCGATTCGCTCCCGTTTCTGGTAAAGCAAGAGGTGCGTAATAGGAGGTATGTGATACGCAAATGAAAACAGTATAAAAATAACACTTACTAAGAACAGTATTTTTATGGTGGGCAAAAGAGTAGTGGATAGTTCTCGCCATGCCTTAATATGATCTGCCACATTCATTTGACACAAAGAATGGTTACCGAGTGCAAACGGGCAGTGCTCCATTGGCATATCAATTTTTGCCATATGAGCGATATGAAAAACACCAAGTAATACCACACTAAGGTGACCCAGTAGAGCAAGTGTGAGAAATGTTTTTTTGATAAGAGATGAAATATGCATATTATTAAAGATAGGGTGTAATAAGTATCATCGCCAAAGTCTCCGTTGCTATAAGAACATCTTCGATGGGCGTTACTAATATCATAAGGATTTTATTATTTTCGCTTTAGGCGATAGACTTTTAATATCTCTCCCTTAGCCTTTTCTGTCTGACCTTTCTTAATTTGTTCCACGACACAATGACCGAGATGGTTTTCCATAAGCATATCCTCAATATTTGAAAGTGCCTGTTTAATGGCAGAAGTTTGAGTAATGACATCAATACAGTATGCATCTCTCTCGACCATATCTTGTAGTCCTCGTGTCTGTCCTTCTACAATTTTGAGACGACGAATTAATTTTTGCTTATTTCTATGCACATATATATTGTATACCCCCTCAGGGGTATAGGTCAATTATAACTAAATCTATATTGATTTTAAAAAAATACTGATCAGAGCATTAAAGCCAAATGTGATGAAAGATAAGATGATAGCGCTACTTGGTGCCATATTCGTGTTACGTCTCAATCCTCAATCCGCATAATTTTGTGCGTTTTTTATTTTCATCCATGTATTTACTTTTTTAAAAAAATGTTGTATTGTAAAAATGTTCTTTTTAAAATATGAAATCAAAAATTCCTATTATCCTTGCTCTGTTGGTTAGTGTGTTAATCGTTCTGCCACTGTTCATGTCGTCAAATCGGAAAAATACTGAGCACAAGACTGCCGACGAACCGTCGATCAGTAATTATGTTCCAGTCTTTTCTGATCGGTCTGAGGATGCGCAGAAACGTTTTTGGACAACCTGCTTGGAAAAAACCTTCAACGAGCTGTTTGAAGGGAAGTCCACGTTCACTGAAGTTCAGGGTCGTGTCACTGAGCTTCGGGAACAAATAGAGTTGCTCTATTCAAAACCCGTTGCAGTGCGGTTAATCACGACCTATCATTACAAAAGTCGTACTGTAGCGGCAGGGGCGTGGTTTGACCAGGGTGTCCCGGTGATAGAGATTGTGGTGCAGAGACAGATGGATATAGCAGAAAGCTTGCGCTCTGTATCAAAAGAAAATTTTGAACAGCAGCTCAAAGTAAGTTTTCTTTCTTCGATCCATCACGAACTTGAACATTTGGTTTTTGATCGCGGTAAAACGCATCAAAACACAGATGAATTGATCAGGTCCGAAAAGTACGCGTGGGCTCAGTCTTGTCGCTTTGCGATAGTGCCGTCTATTGAAAAGTACGGCATCATTCCAAACTCTGATAGCCTGGATTGGTATCAGGCCTGGAAACGTTCTGGAGGTAACGAAAACAGTCCGGCGTGGAATGATTATGTTTCTACTGTCTACAGGGAGGCAGGATTAGAGGTGCGGTGATTTGTATTGTGAGACCATCAAGAAATTGATGGTCCTTTTTTATTTATTCAAATACGTGATGGTGAGTTGGAGGCAGGTGGCGAATGTCAGTTATAATAAAAAACAGTAGCGGTATGTTATTATAGTTATATAAATTAATATTCGATAATCAAGATATGTCCTCAGAAATGCATTCTTCCAATACGGATAAAGGAGAAATACCTAAATCAGAATCAGGAGTCTTTTTTCCTGAGCATACGAAGGTTCTAGAAGGAAATGGAAATAAAAATGAAAGTTCTGGAATTGAGGTGGTGGAAGCTGCGGCTGATGATAGGGGTATGGCTAAACAGGTGAGAGATTCACTTAATCTAGATTCGGGCGACGATAACGATATAGTAAGACAAGAAGAGAAAGGTCCTCGAACAAGTTTTTCGTTATCTCCAGACAGATCTTTGCCTTCGAAAGGTAAAAAAGAACCAGGGGTGTTTACACGTCTTTTTATTCGTTTTAAAAATTTTATAGACAGATTTAAGTTTAATCAAAAAAAATCTCCACTTCTCAATAAAGAAGAACAGTCTCTGCCAGCAGATTTACAAGCCCAATTAGATAAGTATGGGATTACTTTTCGTCTTGATGATGGTCATTATTCACTCTCTTTTAGTAAAGAGGTGTCAGAAGATATTCACTTCGGAATCAGAGGGGCAATAGACAGATTTCTTGATGGTCAGCCTCATATTCTTACGGAAGAACAAGAAAGAAATGCAAAAGTAAATCAAGTGGAAGTAGCAAAACTTAAAGAAGAAACAGATCATTCTCTTGCAAGAAGGTTGCAAGAGAATGGCGTTACTGATATGTCAGAACTTATACCAGATGCAGATGAAGAGAGGATAGGTGTTTTTAAAGAGATGCTTGAGTTTCAAGTAAGAGATGCTGTGATCCATCTTGCAAAAAAAGGCTACAAAACGACATATTCAGGGATCAATGAGAAATATATGTACACAGGTAGGCAAATGATTGGGTTTGAGAAAGATTCCATAGATCCGTTGCTCTTTTCTCGGATTCAAACAAAAGCGCAAGAATTTGGAATTGATGCTTCTTTAAAGCCAAATAAAATAAATGGAGAAGATTTGTTTCTGACCCCAGGTGATGGTTTTAGAGATATGAAAACATGGAAATATATTTTGGATGAAATAGTGGAATTGTTTCCAGATAAAGGTACACCAATAGAAAAACCTCCGGTCTTTATTAAAAAAAGAGGACACTAGTTTATTTATTCAAATACGTGATGGTGAGTTGGAGGCAGGTGGCGAATGTCACCCAGAGAAGGTAGGGAATGTTTGCATATACTACCCAATGTAGATTCGGTACTGTTTTCCAAAGTAAGACAAGCGCCCAAATAAGTGTTGCAAGTACAAGCAAGATGTCGATTGCTGCAAGAAGATTGTTTTTGAGTCCAAATTGGATTGGAGTAAAGATGAAGTTGAAGAGTAAGTTTAGTGCGAAGGGAAGTGCAACAAACCAAGGAATCTGTTTTGTGAATGCTTTGTAAAAGACCGTTCCAAACGAAACCGCAATGATGGTATAAAGCACCGACCATACAGGACCAAAAAGCCATCCGGGAGGTGACCACGTAGGTCTGATTAATTGTGAGTACCAGTTGTAGGAGTTCATAATGTAAGTATAGCAGAGAAAGGGGAGATTGGTGGCAAGTGATGTGGATGTTTTTAGTATATACTATGTTGTATTTAATAAATTTAGGAATTAGTTTAACTATTCTCGAGTAGTCTTTTTGTTCTGAATAATTTCAAAGTTACCACTTTTTCCAACCCTGTGTAGTTGTTCAGAAATAAATTTTATACTTTCTTTTATCCACGCACCTGAATCATTATTGGGTTTTACCTTGTGGGTTAGCATTATTTTTTTTCCACTATCTTTTTTAGGATCACTAAACTTAACTAAATACCAGTTATTTGCATCTATTTTATCAGTTACGTGTATTCTTCCATGAGCAAGTAAATCCCTTATATCTAAAACTCTTTCCTTATCAATCTTTTGAAAATCATGAGAGCACAGAGAATTATACTTTTCAATTAATTGATCTAGACTTTTAAAATTAGTAAAATAACTATCCTCAACCTCATCACCAATTTCTATTTCATAAATATCGGGTGTTGATTCATTTAATCTTATAGAAATAAAATACCTAATAACAGTCTCAAGAGACCATAGATTTGAGATTAATTTTCCTAAAAGTTCTGTATACATATATCCTTCTCGAGTGCTCGAACTAGCTCTCTCTATTGTGAACTTTCTCGAGATAGAACCCAATGATTTCATTACGAGGTAAAACTTATTTAGCTATCGTTAAAATAATAAGAACGACCTCTCTCGAGTAGATACTATTCGTCTTTAATACCAGCTTTTTCTAATAACTCAGTTATGTTTGATCCGTAAAAATTTGGAACTCCTAGTTCTTCAAACTTACTAAATTCAAAGGTTGGAAAATTACGCCACTCGTCAATTTTGTTATGAGCTACAGCAAAAAGTTGGACACCTAGTGTTTTGGGGGCAACTCTCAAATTTGGAATTTTATCTCCGTTTTTAAGATCGTGATGACCAGTCTGGAATTCTCCAATCAAGCCTTTTGCATGCAATGCGTGCAGGTCGCGACCTAAATCTGATTTTAATATACTACTCAACTCATTCAAAGAGATAAATATTTTTTCTCTTTGAAGTTCGCTCTCTTGCCCTACATTCAAAGATTTCTTTTCGCTTTTTTTTATAAATGTTTGATTAAGGCAGAAATATATTAAGTAATGCAGTGATAATTGGCTTGATGACAAAGATTTAATTAAATCAACATAATACACTCCACTATCATCTTTCCCATCGACACTCCTAGATGAAGCCAGGATACCTCCAAAATACTCAGCACAAATAGCATCGTCAGTAAAAGACCCATTCCAAAAAACATCTCGTGCCACTCGAAGATTTGCTGTTTTTCCATCGTCTAGGTTAGAAATCTTTTTTGTTGATTTTTCAATAATTCTATCTCTGCCCGATTTATATAAATCTGCAATGTCAGAACTTATAACATCAAAGGTTTTGCCTAGAAGTTGTTTTCCTAAATATGTAATTGTGCCTGCTGTTACTAAATCCATACTCTTATTATATACAAAAATACACCTAATTAAAGGTGTATTTTTACAAGAGTCTTTCGACCCCTCTCGAGTGCTCGAACTAGCTCTCTCTATTGTGACCCTACAGAGAATCGAACTCTGATTTAAGCATTGAGAACGCTTCGTCCTAACCGTTAGACGATAGGGCCAATTGTTACATTGTATCAAATGGGTTTCAGCTTGTATTTGTCTTGGCAGAGAGAGCTGAAGCTAAATATATACCCCTTTTGACCTACAAAATATAGCAGATTTGGGATAAAAAGGAAATGCTTTCTATTAAGGCCGTTTTAGAGTATATTGTTACAATATGAACGCCAAAGAGATCATTGATATTTCTATCCCACTCTATACAGGAATGATGGTGTATCCGGGCAATCCCGAGGTGGAGGTGTCGCGAGTTCAGGATATTGATTGTGGGGGAAGTTCTAATGTCTCTCGACTCACTCTTGGGAGTCATACAGGGACACATATTGATGCGCCAAGTCACTGTATTCCTGCGGGCGCTTCGATAGATACGCTCCCGCTCTCTGCTTTCTTTGGTCCTTGTAAGGTGTTTGATGCGACAGGAGAAGAAGGGTCAGTTTCACTTGCCTTTGTACAAAGCAAACAAATCGAAGAAGGAGATCGAGTGCTCTTCAAGACAAAGAATTCTCTTGTGGGGTTTGAGACGTTTCGAAACGATTTTGTCTTTTTGTCCGGAGAAGCGAGCGAATACGTGGCGTCAAAAAAAGTATCACTTGTTGGCATCGACTTTCTTTCTATCAAACAAAAGGGAAGTAGCGACAACCGACCGCACTTGGAATTTCTTTCTCGAAACATTCCTATTCTTGAAGGAGTTGATTTAAAAGAAGTAGAGGGAGGTGAATATATCTTGTCTGCGTTTCCTCTCAAGATTGTCGGATGTGATGGAGGACTTGCCCGAGCAGTGCTTATAAGACAATAAAGATTAATGACAAAAAAACAAAATTTTAAAAAAGAAATAGAAGTTGCAGAAATGATTGCTCGGAAAGCAGGAGAGGTAATGTTGTATTACTTCGATCGAGATCAAAAAGTTGAAACAAAAGAAGATAAATCTTTTGTAACAGTTGCCGACAAAAAGATTAACACTATGGTTATTAAAGAATTGAAAAAAGCTTTTCCTCTCGATGATGTGATTGGAGAAGAAGAAAGTTCTGGTTCTTTTGGAATGGGGCGAAAGTGGTTTTGTGACCCAATCGATGGGACAGCGGCATTTGTGTATGGTTGTCCAACTGCGATGTTTTCACTTGGACTTGTGATAGATGGAGTACCTGTTTTGGGTGTAATATTTGATCCATTTTTAAATAAACTATTTAAAGGTATAAAAGGAAGCGGAAGTTTTTTAAATAACAAGCGTCTAAGAGTGTCTCAAAAAAACTTAAAAAATGGGGTATTTGCAGGATCAGGAAGTTTATCAAAGTGTATGACAGAACCATTTTCTAGTTTTTTACAAAGTATTAAATCTAAAGGTGCACGTATATTCTCGATAAGTGGTGTGGTATATAAAGCAAATCTTTTGGTTTCTGGTAAAATTGTTGGACACACAGAACCTGGTGTTAATAATCATGATGTATGTGCCTTAGAAGTTATTGTTGAAGAAGCTGGCGGTAAGATAACTGCACTTGATGGATCAAAACTCTCATACCTCAAACCTTTTAAAGGAGTGGTTATGTCTAATCGAGTCACTCACCAAGAAATTTTGAAGGAAGTAAAGAAACACTTAAATAAGTAAAAATACAAAAAAAACAATTCAGAAAGGGGTCCAACCCCTTTCTGTAAAAGAAAAACAATAAAATGCAAAAAACAATTACAATTAAAAACATCGTCTTTTCTTACACTGAAAAACCACTTCTCAAAGGGGTGTCGTTTAAGTGTACAGAAGGAGAGCGACTGTGTATCTTGGGAGAAAACGGATGTGGTAAGTCAACGCTTCTCAAGATTATTGCAGGAGATATTGATTCTTTTGAGGGGAATATCGACAAGAGTACTCATATGCGGATCGCATACGTTCCTCAAGAGTTTGAAAACAAAGAATTTGAGACGACGGTTTCTGACTATATGATCAAGAAGGCAGGAGTGACTGTTGCAAAAAGAGTTGATGATATTGCAAAGAAGCTTGGACTTGATATTTCTCGTATTATGGACCGAACGTGTGGCTCGCTTTCGGGAGGACAACAAAAGCTTCTGGCTCTCTCGGTGGTGATTGCGACGAACCCTGACTTTATTCTTCTTGATGAACCTGAAAACCATATTGATATTGTGAGTCGAATGGTCCTTATTGAAATGCTCCAAGAGTATCGAGGAAGCATTATCTTTATTTCTCACGATCGGTTGTTTATCGACGCGCTTGCGACCAAGGTTGCTGAAGTTGCGGGAGGAGTGATGCACTTATCAGAAGGAGGATATGAAGATTATATTCAAAGTAAGATGGAGCGAATCGGTGGACTGCAACGACAGTATGATGCTGAAAGTAAGCGGATCAGACAACTTGAAGCAACGGTGGTGATTCTTCGCCAAAAAGCGTTTCGAGGAAAAGAAATCTCTGCCTACAAACGTAAGATGGAAGAGTTAAATGAACTCAAAACAAAGCACAAAGAGTCTGACCGACCAGAAGACAAAAAGACCAAAATCAGAATTCATCAAAAGGGTGATGGTCTCCACGGAGGAAAGCTTCTTTGGAAAATGAAAGATGCAGGATACCACTATGAAGGAAGCAAAACAGATATATTTAGAAACGTGCATCTTGAGATTCGTACCGGTGGGCATATTGTACTCCTTGGACGAAATGGTTCTGGTAAAAGTACCTTTCTTAAATGTTTGATCGAAGAATGGAAATTGACCAAAGGTGAAGTGGCTTGGACGCCAGGAATCACGTTTTCATACTTTGACCAGCACGCGCATTTCGATGAGAGCAAAACTCCTGTTGAAGCAGTAGTGGACGCACTCCATTGTGATGACGAAACGGCGCGAAGTGTGCTCGGAAGTATGAGGTTTAATAGTGAAAAAATGTCCGTACCAATCCAGAGTCTCTCTGGAGGGGAGCGAATGCGAGTGCGGTTTGGGATTGTGTTTGGACGGAAGAGTGATGTGATTATCTTTGATGAACCAACAAACCATCTCGATGAAGTGACTTGGGAAATCCTTCTTATGGCCTGCAAAAATTCTAAAAGTACAATACTCCTTGTAAGTCACGACTATGAGTTTATCGAAAACTTCAATCCGAGTGTGTTCTGGGTACTTCATAAGCAAGAAGTACATCCTCGTTACAAAGACCTTGGAGATCTCCTCGAAGAAATTAAAGACTAAGTTATAATAAAGAAAATGAAAAAAGAACAAAAACAAATGTCCGTTTTTGGGCATTATAAAAAGGCTTTAGGCAAAAAACACTCTGTTGCTTTTTTGTTTGTGGCTTGTATTTTTGGACTAGGGGTTGTTGTTGGTGGTATTATCTTACCGAACTTCTATAAAAATCTGATAGACGCAATCACCACTGGCAGTTCTTACGAAATTATTGTAGGTATTTTACTTTCAATTTTTGGTTTAGGATTGCTTCAAGTCTTATTCTATCGAGGTTTTGAATATTTTGATTCAAAATTAATTTCAAAAGCGTATGTAAAAAATGGTGATTATGGGCTAAGGCTTTTGTCGAGTCATTCATATCAGTTTTTCACGAATAATTTCGCAGGTTCTCTTGTAACGAAGTTCAAAAGATTTGTAAGATCTGTTGACGATCTATTTAGTTTTATTGTCAGAGATTTTTTGTTCGCATTCTTAAATGTTATCGGTATATTGGTTTTGTTTTTTATAAACAACATTTTTTTAGGTCTCGTGGCGTTGTTTTGGTTTATTGTATTTTTTTCTGTTATGCTTTATGCGACGATAAAGCGTATTCCTCTTGAGCGTGAGTCAAGTAGAATGGATTCAAAAGTTACCGGTGTGCTTTCTGATATTGTAAGTAATGTAATTAATCTCAAACTCTTTTCTTCTCAGACACAGGAAGAAAAGAACTTCCACAATCTCTTGACTGAAGATCACACAATTCGAATAAGGAATTGGGGCTATGCGAACAAAACTTATACTGTGCAAGCCACTGTATCAATTTTGGCTCAAAGCTCTCTTATATTTTTGAGTGTGTGGCTTTGGAATCAAGAGCTCATCACTACGGGAACCATTGTACTTACAATTTCTTATGCAACTACCTTATTCAATAGATTAGGTGGTCTAGGGAGCGCTATCAGGCGTTTTACAGATGCATACACAAATGCAAAAGAATTCACAGATATACTAAACGAAAGTATTGAAATAACCGATCCGCAGTCTCCTGAAAAGTTAAATATATTAAAAGGTGAAATTAAGTTTAACAAAACTTCTTTTGCTTACAAAAGCGGAAAACCTATTTTTAAAGATTTGGAACTCAAAATTAGTTCTGGAGAAAAAGTCGGTATCATTGGTACTTCAGGAGCTGGAAAGACCACAATTACAAAACTTCTTCTTCGTTTTGCTGATGTGACGGGTGGAAGTATTACTATTGATGGTCAAGATATTCGAAACATCACCCAAGATGATTTGCGGTCAGTTGTCTCGTATGTGCCACAAGACCCAATTCTTTTTCACCGGACACTCCGAGAAAATATCGCGTACGGTAAACCAGATGCAACAGAGGAAGAGATAATTGAGGCTTCAAAAGAAGCTCATTGTCACGAGTTTATTTCAGGTCTTGAATATGGATACGATACGCTTGTCGGGGAGCGAGGAATAAAACTTTCGGGAGGAGAGCGTCAGAGAGTAGCTATTGCGCGAGCGATACTTAAAAACGCTCCAGTACTTATCCTTGATGAGGCTACGAGTTCCCTAGACTCAGTTTCAGAAACACATATCAAGGAAGCACTAGACCGACTTATGCAGGGTAAAACAACCATTGTAATCGCGCACCGACTTTCAACTATTGAGAAGATGGATAGAATCATTGTGCTTGAAAAAGGAGAGATTATCGAAGAAGGAAATCACAAAGAATTGCTTGCGAAGAAGGGAACTTACTTCAACTTCTGGAATCACCAAAATAGAGGATTCATTGAGTAAGGTGTGAGAGGGTTATAGAATATAGAATTAAATTGCCAATATCTGATAAAAAGCTAACCTAGACAAGTAGTGTGTATAACTGGTTTATGGAGGGGGGGTATTTATGTTAATATAAAGGGTATATTAATTTAAAAAAATATGAAAAAAATAATTCTAGGAGTTTTGTTTGGTTTGTTTTTTGTTTCGTCGAGCGTGTTTGCGGTAGGTTCATCTAATATTGAGCAAGCTCAATATCAATCTATTTTAAGTACGCTGAGTAATTTGAGTGCTCAAATTCCTGTTTTACGGAATCAAAACAAAATTACAGCGCAGCAGGAGCGAAGTTTTTTGACTATCATTACTAACTTAATGAGTAATGTGATTGCAAGAATGTCGTCAAATCCTGTAGATAATAGCGCGAAACTTAATATATCTCCCTTTATTAAATCGATTGATAAGTCATCGGGATCAATTGGTACAGTTGTTACCTTAAAGGGAGTTGACCTTGCTGGTTTCGAAGGTGATCTTGATGCATGGATAGAAAATAGTGCGGGAGAGGTTGGATATCTTCCTGGAATGTATTCAGGTCAACTTAAGACAGATCAAATTGTAGTGAAGATTCCAGAAAGAGCTTGTAAACAAAATAATAGTTATTCAGGAAACCCTTGTACAAGTTATCTAAATATTACTCCTGGTATGTATAAGTTGTATACAAGTCCGTTCGGAAAGAAGAGTAATAAGGTAAGTTTTGAGGTTACTACTTCTTTTGATTCAAATAAAACAAGTGCAAAAGCATTTTTTGTTGACTCTTTAGATAACACCTCAAGTGAGTGTGGAAATGAATTTGTAGGCCTTTCTTATAATGTAAGTTCTATTTCACCACTGAGAGATATTATAAAAATACTGATTGAACCTAAACCACAAGATGAATCAGCATTACTTAATCCTGTAAGTAAATATAATTTAAAAATAGAGGATATATTTATTAAAAAAGGTGTGGCAACTATAAAACTTTTAGGAAAAGAGTGGGACGCGACTTCTTCGGGGTACTGTTCTAAGTACACAGTGTATGTTCAATTAAAACAAACTGCCTTACAGTTCTCAACGGTAGATGATGTGGAGATATATATAAATGGTGAGAATTTGGAAGATTCTTTTGATCATTAATTTGAAAAAAACAACCACCGCGGCCGAAGGCCGCGGTGGTTGTTTTTATTCTTCCTTCATACTACAATCATAGCTATGAAAATCACAATATTTGGGCTCGCAGGAACAGGAACTTCAAGTACAGGGAAAGAACTTGCGGTTGTTCTTGGGTATCCTTTTGCTTCAGGTGGAGATATGGGACGTTTAACTGCTTCTGAACTCGGGATTACGTTAAATGAGCTTGAAGAGTTGTCAAAAAAAGACAAGAAATATGATTTGCTCCGAGACGAGCATTTAAAGCAATTTGGACAGACTCACTCAAACTGCGTTATTGAAGCAAGGTTGGGATGGTTTAACGTACCAGACTCTTTTAAAGTGAAACTTATTTGTCCTGATGAAGTCCGGCTTGTACGAATTATGAAGCGAGAAAACAAGTCACTTGATCAAGTAAAAGAAGAAACCGTATCGCGTGAGCAGGCGATTCGAGAGCGGTTTAAAAATTATTATAATCTTGATTTTGATTACGAAACTCGAGATGAAGTATTTGATTTGGTGATTGATACATCGCAACATCCGATCGAAGAGGTGATTGTGATGATAAGACAGAAAGTAATAGATGAAAACTAAATTTAAAAATATATTTGAACATATGGTGATTGTTGCAGCAATTGTTTCTGTGTGTGTTGTGACGTATGACGTATGGATTGAACGAGGTGAAAAAAATCCCTTCAGCGAATTAGCAGGTGCGTTTAAAAAGGGACACAAAAATCTTCCAAAAATTGTTATTGAATCACCTATCTCAAACAATCTTGTGTTGTCTCCGGTAGTGATCGAAGGACAGGCAAGTGGTGTGTGGTTTTTTGAAGGGCAGTTTAATGTTGTTCTTACTGATCAATACCGAAATGTGATAAGTTCGGGAATTGTCCTTGCATCAAAAGACTCTATGACAGAAGAATTGGTGCCTTTTGAGGGAAGTCTTTCGTTTGTAAAACCAGATACAAAGAGCGGGTTTCTTATCTTTGAGCGGGAAGACGTCTCTGGAGATGGATTTCCTCTTCAATTTGATATCCCCATTCTATTTGAATAATTTAGCACTCTTCGAGTATAATAGAAGGTATGGAAGGAATTTTAAAATCAGATATTTTCTTTTTTGTTACGACAATAGTAGTGGTAGTAGTGGCTCTGTTTGTTGTAGTAGCGATTACGTATGCTATCAGAATTATGTCTGATGTTAAATACGTTTCAAAGAAAATAAAAGAAGAAAGCGTTGAGTTTCTTCAAGATGCTCGGGAAATGAGAGAGACGATCAAAGAAAAGGGTACGTCACTTTCTGGTATCGTATCTTTATTGTTTGGCAATCATAAAAAATGAGAGTCAAAGAAAAAACCGAGAGATTTATAAATAATAAAAAAATATGGCAACAAAAAAAAGCACAACAACAAAAGCAAATGGACTTAAGAAAGGTTTAGCGGTAGGAGGAGCAGTGGTTGCAGGACTTGGAGCAATTGCAGGAGCATACTTCTTATACGGAACAAAAGCAGGTGAACAAAAACGAAAGGCGGTAAAAGGATGGATGGTTAAAGCAAAAGGTGAAGCGCTTGAAAAAATCGAAGCAATCAAAGATTTGACTGAAGACAAGTACACAGGAGCAATCGATGCTGTGATGGGTAAGTATTACAAAATGAAAGATAAATATGGTGATGAAGTAGACGTGCTTGCAAAGGAACTCCGATCATACTGGAAAGTAATGCAAAAGAAAGCAAAAGGCACATCACCAAAAAAAGTTGCAGTTAAGAAAAGTGCACCAAAGAAATAAATAACAATGTTTCGGATTTTTAAATTTTTTTTAGGAATCTTGATGCTACTAATAGTCTTGGTTGTCTTGCGAAAAGATAGCCGAGACTTTTTGTTTGAGCAAGTTGAAAATCTATCAAGTGGTGTTTCGCATATGAAGACACTTGATATTGAGATAAAAGATGTTGATCGTCTATTTGAAGATTTAAAAAAGGTAACCGAGAGTATTCCTCTTGTTGTAAAACCAAAACAAGATGCTTCCACTAATGGAGTGCTTTCGGCATCAGGGGTGTTTGAAGAAACCAACAATGAACGTGTACAACAAAACATACCACCACTTGTTTATAATCAAACCCTTGCAAAAGCGGCTCTCGCGAAAGTTGACGATATGTTTAAGTATCAGTATTTCGAACACGTGTCTCCACAGGGTAAAGCACCAGCTGATTTTGTAACAGGAGCAGGATACGCATATCTTACAACAGGAGAGAATCTTGCTCTTGGGGTATTTGAAGATGACAAAGAGCTCGTAAAGGCTTGGATGGATAGTCCTGGACACCGTGCCAATATACTCGGTAAACAGTTTACTGAGATTGGAGTGGCGGTAAAAAAAGGTCTCTTTGAAGGTGATATGGTTTATCTTGCAGTTCAGGAGTTTGGAAAACCAGCATCCGTTTGTAATGCACCAAATGAACAAGAAAAGAAAAATATAGACTACACAAATGCAACCCTCAAACAACTTGCACTTGAAATGAAAGACAAGAAACAAGAAGTAGAAACAAGCGGAAAAAAAAACAGATATTGATATGTACAATGAGCTTGTGAAGGAATATAACAGTCTCCTTGAGGTACTTGAAGATGCTATACGGGATTACAATACATCAGTTGAGGTATTTAATGAGTGTGTGAAAGATGAGGTTAATTAGTTTACTTCGTATCCTTGAGTCGAAACATAAGTATACTTCCAAGTACTAACACTGCTGCAAGCACTATAAACATTGATTTGAATGGCAAAAATATAAGAGTAAGACTTCCTATGAGCGGACCTATAATATAGGCAATTGGAGAACCCAAACTAAAAACACTAATAAGCTCGTCTTTTCCTTTGGCTTTTTTGTAGAAATAGGTTTCAATAGCTGTTTCCATAATACTTGCGCCAGTTCGTGCCAGAAGAACGATAAGGCCCCAGATCACAATCGAGCTACTTGTGATAAATTGAAATGCAAAAAAAGCAATAGCAGAAGTAAGCATTCCTCCAATCAAAAATTCTTTTTCACCGTATTTTGTATCTGCAAGTTCTCCCACAGGAATTTCTAAAAACAAGAAGGGGAGCAAGGTGATACTAATAAGTATACCGATATCTTTAAATGGGATACCTATTTCACTATGAAGATAAATAGGAAGATAAATGATAAGCCAAGAAAACAAGAATTGTAACATAATCCCCGCGATGCTGATAAGAGTGAGTTCTTTGTTTGAAAGTAATTCTTTGATTGAGTCGAGGGTATCAATTTTTTTGTATTCACCATAGCGAGTTTGTTTGAAGTTGGTGAGTATTGTGAAAAAAAATAAAAGCATAAAGAGTGCCGACACAAGATAGACTGGACGTAATCCATTTGAGCTTTCAAATAATGTCCCAGAAAAAATAGGAGCAGTAACAGCAGCAATTGAAAGGATACTTAGAAACAACCCACGTGTTTCGCCCATATGTCCTAAGCTTGTTTGGTCTTCAAGACAAATATTGAGACAGAGGAGTAGGAGTGGACTCAGTGCATGATGGAGCATAAATGTTCCAATGAGGATTGATGGTGTGTGTGAAAGAGCAAGTATGGTAAGAAATAAGATTTCAAAAGAGGTAAAGAAAAGCATGAGATGGTAAACACCAAATTTCTTTGCAAGCTTTGGGATTTGAAGGAGGAGTAAAATATGGAGTATTGAACCAGAAATATATATCGTTCCAAGTGTTTCTGTGGAAATGAATTGACCAAGCAGTGTTGAATTGATATAGACGATTAAGTAATAATGAAATGCTAAAAAAAGTCCCGCTATGAATACATAGAGGAATTTTTTGTTTGAGGTTGCTTTGGTTAAAAATGGTTTAAACATTGCTCTAGTATAGGGGAAATAAAAAAGCCCCGCAAGCTTCGCTTGCGGGGCTTTTTGAGTAAAGTTCTCCTTACACTCCAAGTAGAACCGGGATCACGATTGGTCGTTTGTTTGTTTTTTGGAAAAGGAAACGACTCATATTGTCAGTTAAGATATTTTTGAGAAGATCAAAGTTGATTGGATGCATTCCTACAGTGTTATCTTCTATGGTCTTCTTGATGATAATACGAGCTTGTCGAAGAAGTTCTTGGTTTTCACGCAAGTATACAAATCCTCGAGAAATAATATCAGGAGATTTTTTGAGCTTACCATTTGTTGTGTTCACTGTTGCGATGATCACAAACATTCCGTCCTGAGCAAGTAATTGTCGATCACGGATTACTACTTCTTGCATATCACCAATGGCAAATCCATCCACCATCATTTGTCCTGAAGGTGCTTTTTCTTTGAGTGCAACAATCTTTTCACCATTGTCTTGGATTTCTATGATCATTCCGTTGTCAGGGACAACAATATTTTCGGCAGGCATCCCTACTTCTTTTGCAAGCTCGGCGTGGAGTCGAAGCATATAATGGTTTCCGTGGATCGGGATAAAGAATTTAGGCTTGAGCTTTCGGTGCAACCATTCAATCTCACCTCGGTTTCCGTGTCCTGTTGAGTGAATAAAGACATCAGAAGTTCGGTAGTGGATGATCTTGATACCGTTTCGAGCAAGATTGTCTTTGAGTTTTTGAACCGCTCGCTCGTTTCCTGGGATAATAGAAGATGAAAGTACCACTGTGTCTCGAGGGTTAAGTTGAATGTATTTGAAGTTCTTTGCAGCCATTCGTGAAAGAGCTGAAAACTCTTCTCCTTGTCCTCCTGTTGCGAGGATGACGATTCGGTCAGGTGGATATTGATCGATTTCAGAAGCAGGAATGATGGTATCTTTTTTGATTTCAATAAGACGTCCTTCTCTACAGATTTCAATATTGTTTTTCATACTTCGCCCTTCAACAACAATACGTTTGTTGCACGCTTCGGCAGCTTCAATTACTTTTACGATTCGCGAGATGTGCGAGGCAAACATTGCGAGGATGAGACGTCCTTTTGTGTTACGAATAATATCCGCAAGGTTTTGGTGGACTAGTTTTTCTGGAGTAGAAAATCCTGGGTTTTCAATGTTCGTTGAGTCAGTCATAAGGAGAAGCGTCTTCTCTGATGCCACTTTACTGTAAATCGCTTCTTCATATGCTTCAGGAATACCATCTTCGTGGTCAAGTTTGTAGTCTCCTGGGTTGATGATGTTTCCGTAAGGTGTACGTACCATTATTCCCATACAATCAGGGATTGAGTGAGTTACTCCAAAGAATTTCACTCTGATATTTCCAACAGTAAGCTCTTCGTCTTTTTCAACTATTTTAAAATCGATTGGAAGTGCGTTTGGAAATTCTGTTTGACGCTTCTTAATCATAAGAGCGGTAAGGTTTCGAGTATACAGAGGAGGATTACCGATTCGGTCCATAATATAAGGAATTCCTCCTGTGTGGTCGAGGTGTCCGTGAGTAATAAAGATTGCTCGAACACGATCTTTTCGTTCCTCGAGGTATTTTGTGTTCGGAAGGATATAGTCGATTCCAGGAGTTGTATCATCTTCAAAAGCAAATCCTGCATCAATCACGATAATATCATTACCGATTTCAATTGCAGTCATATTTTTTCCTACCTCTTCAACACCTCCAAGTGGAATGATTCGTACGATTCCAGGTGCAGGTTGAGGGATAGATGCACTTTTTGAGACCGGTTTTTGTATCGTTGTATGTTTGTTTGTGTCTTTGTGTGGGGCTACAACATGTGGACGCATAGGTTGTTTGTTGTGTGAGTGAGATCGGTGAGGATGTTTAGTCGAAGAAAAAGAGCTATGTGAGTGCGAAGCTGTGTGAGAAGGAGTTTTGTGTTGCCCTGGTTTTTGTTTAAGGATACTACTTGTTGCATGGAACGGTTTTCGTACTGTTCTTTGCGGTGCTCCTGTTACTGGAGTTGCTTCAACGCCAGTTTCTTTTTTGTGTTGTTCTGTCATATGTGTTTTGATTATTAATTAAATATGTTCCAAATTTTTTGTGTGTCTGTATACCACTTGTGGATGTTTAGAAATCTTTCTGATGCACTTACGATTCCATCAATCTCAACTCCTTTTATGTTTTTGTGAGTAATGTAAATAAAGTCGGGTGAATAAATAAATACAGCAGGAATATCGTTGGTTATTTCTTTTTCAAATGTTTCGTACAGTTGCACTCGTTTTTCTTCGGAAGTAGTTTTGCGTAAATCGTCAATTATTTTATCTACTTTTGAGTTTGTGTACATTGATACATTGAGTCCTGGATCATTTCGTTCGCTTGAATGCCAGAAGGCAAAGATGTCATTGTATCTTCCAACTGATTGTCCAAAGAGAAGTGAATCATATTTACGTCCTCTGATAATGTTTTGGTTAAGATCTGAAAGTTCAAATATCTTTATTTCTACCTGTGCACCAAGTTTAGTCCAAATATCTTTGAGGAGATATGCAGTTGCTTTGAGTTCTGGAGTATCGGAAGTCGAAATAGAGAAACTTAAAAGTGTGCTTCCTTTCTTATCTTTCTTTTCGTAAATACTATCTGCATTTTTGGTCCAACCATTTCGTTCGAGAATTTCTTGTCCAATAGTAATGAGAGTTTCGGTGTCTTTAGGTACAAGATCTTTTTGTCCTTGAGTTGGAAATGGACCAAATGATGCAGTACCAAATCCAAACAATACGTTGTCGATAATTGCTTGACGGTTTACGACAGTGTTGAGTGCAAGACGTACTTCTTTGTGGGTAAATACAGGCGCTTCGTTTTGATTAAAGAATAGTCCGAATATTCGTGGGAGAGGAGTATGGATAAGTGCTGATTTCTTGGTTGTGATGTTTTTGGCAACTTCTGGAGAAATAGAATTCATTTGATCTATGATTCCGTCATTCCAAGCTTCGAGCATCTTTTCTTCATTTGTGAAAAAATACGTATAAAAGTCTTTGATGTATGGTTTACCCAAAGCGTATTTACTAAAAGGTACGAAATGGTAATACTCAGGGAGCCCAGACTTATCTTGTTTTATTTCAGTAATTTTGTATGGACCAGATCCAACAGGTTCAATGTTGAATTGACTAAACACAAATCCTTCAGAATTAATATCTTTCCAAATGTGTTCTGGCAAGATTCCAAGGGTTAAGTTTTCGAGAAAAGGACTGTAAGGAGCTTTAAGGTTGAAGACAATGGTTCTATCATCAACAACGGAAACACTTACTCCTTTCCAGTTCGGTGCTTTTGGACTTTTTAGAGCAGGGTCGAGCAGTTTTTTGATTGTGAAATCAACATCTTTTGTGGTAACGGGTTTGCCATCGTGGAACGTAATATCTTCCTTTAAGATAACAGTATATTCAAGCCCGTCTTCTGATACAGTATAGCTATCAGCAAGGTCGGGAATGATACTTCCTTCCGGAGTAGCTTTGAGGAGTCCGGAATACACAAGCAAACTCAAATCCTTACCAGTGTCTGTAATTGAAATAATAGGGTTGATGTATCGAGGATATCCAACAACACCTTCTTTTATGGTGCCTCCCGCAAGAGGAACTTCTACGGTAAATTGTTCATTTACCTTTGCAAGTAGAAAGAGCGTGCTTCCTGTGAAGATTGCAAGAAGTGTATAAAAAATAATTTGTTCAGTAAAAGAAAACGCACGATACGCTTCAAGTCCTTTTGTTTTGATTCGAGAAAAAGCTGACATAGCTTTTGGGATTTGCCCAGATGGTTGTGTCACGATAGATTGAGGTCAAGAATAACTTCTTGATTATAATTATTTAATAATAAGAGCAGCAAATGTTGATGCAACGAAAAGAATACCTACAACGATAGTTGTATAAAAGATTGCTTTTTCAGCTCCACGTCGAGTATGGAATCCAGAAGAGAAGTTATCTCCACCTCCAAAGGCGCTTCCGGCACCTGCTTCAGAATATTGAAGAAGAATAAGCCCCACCATAATAACTGAAAGAATGATTTGGATATACGAAAGAGTAAGTGAAGTCATACGAAGTGTTTGTTGGTTATATAATTAATATGTCGCTCTTTAAGATAGTTTTATAAGATTAAAGAGAGATTTGCTGTTATTTGAAAGTCTATCACAAAAGGGTTAGGGAAGTCAATTTATAGAAAAGGGTATGAAAGATAAGCGTATTTCGTTTGACTTTCGATTTTTATGTTATAATGGGAGCATATCGCATTATCATTTAATTTAAATTTATTATGTCACCATTAGTTATTGTCTTAATTGTTCTGGCGGTAGTAGTTCTTATGGTTGTAGGACTTTATAACCGATTTGTTCGACTTGTAAACCAAGCAAAGGAAGCGTGGGCAGATATCGAAGTGCAACTAAAGCGTCGGTATGATTTGATCCCAAACCTTATTAACTCAGTGAAAGGATACGCCGCTCACGAAGCAGGAGTTCTTGAAAAGCTTACAGAAGCTCGAAGTAAAGCAATGCAATCAACAGGTCCAACAGCAGAACATGCACAAGCAGAAGGAGGGCTTACAGGAGCACTCAAGAGTCTTTTTGCAGTAGCAGAAAATTACCCAGACCTTAAGGCGAGTGGTAACTTCGTAGAACTTCAACGAGAACTTTCTGACACAGAAAACAAAGTACAAGCATCACGACGGTTTTATAACGGAACTGTTCGAGATCTCAATATTGCAGTAGAATCATTCCCATCAAATGTAATCGGAAAAATGTTTGGATTTGGAAAAATGGATCTCTTTGATCTTCCAGACAATGATGAGGCTCAGAAGGTACCGGAGGTTAAATTCTAAGAATAGAATATAGATTTATTAAATTGGCACTAATATATGGGATACGAAAAACCAGGATGGCAAGAACCTATACAAGATACAGATCAACCTCAAGAAGTGGATCCAAGAAGAGAAGAAAGACTTGCATTAATGGATAAAATGTATGAGCTTTTTCCTACTCTTGGTCCAGCATTAAATGAAGCACTTACTGAAGGATCTGCAGAAGAGGCTATGGCTAAACTGGATGGAATAAATCAAAGTCTAAACCGTTTTTCTGCTGGCAGAAAAGAGGTTATTTCTTTTGATAATCCTGTTAATGGAAGAAAGTTTGATGTAGTTATAATTAAAGATGAAACTAAAACAGGTCCTTTTGTAAAAGAATCTGCTGGATATTCAGTAAGCGTATCGTATAGTAATTCTGGTTTCGAAAAATAAAATGAAAAAAGTTTAGATCTATAAAAATATGAAAACACTTTACACTCACAAATCAGAAAACAATTTCAAAACCATCTTGCTTATGGGGGTGTTTTTGAGTTTTTTTGTAGCTATCGGATACTTTGCAAGTGCATATTATGGAAATCCAGGGATTCTCTATGGTGCAGTTATCTTTAGTATTGTGATGAACATCGGAAGTTACTGGTTTTCAGACAAACTGGCGCTTGCAGTCAATGGTGCAAAAGAAGCTGATAGTAAAGAATACATAGAACTTCACCGACTTGTTGAAAACCTTGCTATCACTGCAGGACTTCCAAAGCCACGAGTATATGTGATAGAAGATTCTGCGCCAAATGCATTTGCAACAGGACGAAACAAGAACCACGCGGCGGTCGCGTTTACAACTGGAATTTTGAATTTACTTGATCGCAGTGAATTAGAAGGAGTTGTTGCGCACGAACTTGCTCATATTGGTAACAAGGATATCTTACTTCAAAGTGTTGTTGCGGTGCTTGTAGGGTCAATTGCGATGATTGCGGACTGGTTGATGCGGATGTCTATGTTTGGAGGACGAGACAATGAAAACAAACATCCTCTCTTTGCGATACTTGGAATCGTATTTATGATTCTTTCTCCTCTTATTGCAACGTTGATACAACTTGCAATTTCTCGAAAGAGAGAGTTTCTTGCAGACGCAACTGGGGCACTGCTTACTCGTTATCCAGAAGGCTTAGCGAGCGCCCTTCACAAAATTTCTGATTACCATGGACCACTTAGTCGTGTGAACAAAGCAACTGCACATATGTTTCTTGCAAACCCTCTTGGGGGTGATGCAGATGGAGATGGGGTGCCAGACAAAGAGCAAAAAGTATCCTTCCTTGCAAAGATGTTTATGACACACCCGCCAGTACAGGAGCGAATACAAGCCTTACTTAGTTACAAAAAATGAACGAAAATGGATTTCGAGAGATGTTAAGACCAAGTTTTAACATGGTTTATGCTCCAGAATTTACCGCCGTGCATGATCAACATCCTTCTATTATTCAAGACGTGTGTAAAGCACTTGAATCACATCATAATCCTGTTTTACAAGAATGGATTGATGAGAAGAAAAAAAAGCCAACAAGAACATACTTCAGTATACAGATACCAAACCAAGATGGGACTAATCAAAAATTTTTTATAAAACAAACTACCTCAGAGGTAAGTCAGGGGGGGATTTCAGAGTTTAAGGCTGGATATGAGGCTTCTGATTTATTGAAACAAAAAAATGTCAAAGGAGTAAGAGTTGTAAGATATATATTTGCCTATGATGATCAAATCAAGAGAGAACGTTACGTTGTTTCTGAGTTTAATACTGTTGTTTCTTCAAGAAAAATGAGTGATTATCTTTCTTTACTTTATCAAAAACTGAGTGAAGCAGAATCGTCTTCTTCAAATGTACGTATGTGTAACGCATTAAGAGAAAAAGAACGGTCAATTCAAAAAAGATTAGGTGAAATTTTTGAGGTGTTAGGTGAAAAATTTGTTGATATTACTCCCAAAAATATGTCATATGATGAGGAAAAAGATGAGATTATTTTGTATGACATAAATTATAATACACCGGCCAAAAAGGCTTTTGATGATGTTTCAGATGATGAATTATAAAAAATAACCATAAAGTTTATGTCTTCTAAACACATACCAATTGAAGAGCTCAAAAAAGATAGAGAAATAGAAGCAACGCTTCTGCAAAACAAATGTTTGTTTAAAACGACGTGGGGACTTTTTAGTCCAGAAAGAATCGATGAAGGAACAATTGCGTTGCTCGAAGCTATTCAAGTCTCAAAAGCTGATGCTATTTTGGATATTGGATGTGGGTATGGACCGGTTGGTATTGCACTTGCAAAGAAATACAAAAGCAAAGTTGTTCATATGGTAGACAAAGACTTTGTGGCGGTAGAGTATGCAGCCAAAAATGCTCTATTAAACAATGTGAAGGCTGACACCTATCTTTCAAACGGTTTTTCTCATATTAAAGAAGGGCAAAAATTCGATTTGATTGTCTCAAATCTACCTGCCAAGGTATCAAAAGAATTTTTTTGGATTCTTTTTGCGCAGGTAAAAGATCATTTACAGGTTGGAGGGAAGTTTGTTGTGGTGACCATTGCGGGGCTGGATTTCTTTATCAAAAAGAATTTTGAAGCTCTTTTTGGAAATTATACACTTTTGAAACAAGAAAAGGGGTATTTCGTGGCAGAAGCACAAAAACAAGAATAGAAAGATATTCAAGATAAGAGGGTTTGCAAGTTTGTATAGGGTGTTATAATAGATATATGCTATTTAATAAAGGTCATTATGTTTTACTTATTATAGGTTCTTTACTTTGGTATGTTTTTGGTTGGCTTTTAATGTTTCATTTTCTTGATCCGATTGTTTCTGATGATGTGATTAAATATCATGTGATTTATTTTATTCATATTAGTATGCTTGTGGGAGCATTTACTGCCTTTGTTGGTTCAAAGCGACTTGGGTTTGCTGGTGCGGTAGGAAAATCACTTCTGTACATTGGGTTTGCGCTTTGTGCTAATGCACTTGGTTTTTTTACTTGGTTTATCTCAGAAACACTTCTTGGTCAAAGTGAGCTTTATCCTGCTCCAGCCGATTTCTTTTATGTTTTCTTTTATTACTTTGTGAGTATAGGGGTTCTTTACTTACTTAATGTCTATCGTTCTGTTACAACTAAATTTAAGTTGTTTCAAGCATTTGTCCTTGCGCTTTTAGCAAGTAGTGCAATGTTTTTTGTGTTCGGGCTATCATTTCCTTCATTTGAAGGAGGTGATACATTTCTTAAATCATTTTTTGATGTTGCATATACATTTACCGATATTATCTTGGTTGCGGTTGTTGTTGTAACACTTCGACTTGCGGGAGGAAAAATATTTAAAGGATTATTAGTTTTCTTGCTTGGACTTATTGTGAATGTTGCTGCTGACTTGGTATTCTTTTCACGAATTGAAAGCGGGACATACTATACTGGAGACGTAGGTGATTTGTTGTATGCCTTCTCAGGGTTATTGCTTGCAATTGGAATCTATTTTATTGCTCGAAGCTTCACTTTATCAACTACAGAACATAATCTTCCAGAATAATGTTTGGTTTTTTTTCAAAACAAAAAGAAACTTGCTTTTCAAGAAATGAAGATATGGGTAAGGTGTTCAATATCCTTGCAACACTTACACCTGATGCAAGTATTCGAGATGATTTTTGGTACAAGTTAGAAGGACTAAAAAAATCTCGCAGTGCTGATATATTTACATTTACTCGGCTTTATCTTGATTGGGAGGATTTTGTTATTACTCAGCAAAAAGTGGGATCAGGAGAAGTTTTGACTGCAAGTATATTACGCAAAAAAATCAACACAGAAATTCCTTTAAATAAAGTTGATATTGCATTTGGACTGATTTTTGAAAAACGAGAAATACAGATTATTTATCTTGCAGAACTTTTTCTTCACTTTGTTTCTTTGTATGTAATCGACAACCTTGGTATTGATGTGCTTATTACTACAAATGCATCTCTTACGATTAACGAGATATCAGAAAAAGTAAATATTACAAAAGATGGGTTTGACTTTAGGCAATTTAACACTGAAGTATTACGAGCCAAGCGTGAAGCAGAGGAGCAAATCTTATCTTTGTTTAAAGTGTACTTCGAAGTCTTTTCTGAAAGAGTGGAGGTTTCGTTTGGTAATGATGTAACAAAACAGCTTTTTAATGGAGTGTATGAAAAACTACACAAGGTATATAACTCAGAGATTGTATCAGAGGTTCTTGTGGTTATCCCTGAACGAGTGTTGAACCTTAATGCATGGCTTTCGATGTTATCAAAAGGAGAACTTGAAGAACGGGTTCGAGAGAAGACAAACGAACTTGAGATATTAAATAAACAACTTGAACAAAAGGTTGAAGAACGAGTAGTAGAATTAAAAAAAGCATATGCTGATTTGCAAGAACTCGATCAAAGAAAATCGGAGTTTATTTCCCTTGTAGGACACCAAATGCGAACACCGCTTGTAGCAGTCAAATGGGCACTGAGTTTGCTAAAAGAAGAAGATACAGGACCTTTGACCGATACACAAAAGAAAGTAGTAGAAGACGCGATGATTACAAATGATTCAATGAATAATGTTGTTAACGAGATATTGATGGCCGATGATATTATGAATAACAAAGCGGTATACAAGATCGCATCTATTGATCTCAATACAATGCTTGATGAGGTGCTTGCAACAGTAGCTGAAATAGCAAAACGGAAAGAGCTTACATTTAAACGAGAGGTAACGGTTAAATCTCTGGTTGCAGTGGATAAAGATAAGTTTAAATACGTACTTTCGGCAGTTATTGATAATGCGATTCGATACAGTTCTCCTGAAAGTTCGATTGTTCTGTTGGCTAAGGAAGAGTCCACAGGAATTGTTTCTCTTTCGGTGATTGATTATGGTATCGGAATTCCACTTGAAGTACAGAAACGAGTAGGAGACAGGTTCTTTAGGGCAGATAATGCACTTCGACAAAATACATATGGATCAGGACTTGGTATTTATATTGTAAAAAACATTATCGAGGCTTGCGGAGGATCCATATCAATTACAAGTGAAGAAGGAAAGGGAACAAATGTAACTATTAATTTAAAAACGTTTACTATATAAGTTATGAAAACACTCATCATCACAGCGCATCCTGCAACAAATGCATTTACACATAGAATCGCCACTCTCTTAAAAGAAGAAAGAGAAAAAGAAGGGAAGAATGTTGAGATTTTTGATCTCTATAAAACAGATCTAAAACAAGATTTCCTGTCTTTTGAATCAAGACAAGAACTGAAATTAGAGAATCCAATTCGAACACAGATTCAAAACAAAATGAAAGAGGCCGATGAGTATGTATTCATTCACCCTCTTTGGTGGCTCAATATGCCGGCCATTATGAAAAACTTCTTGGATCAAAACATTACCGCGGGATTTGCATTTCATTACGAAAACGGCAAAAGAATTCCTCACCTCACAGACAAGAAAGTAAGACTCTATATCACGTGCGATGGACCTGTACCGATTTATTATTTACTTGGACTTCCTTTTATAAAGATATGGTATTTTGGGATCTTTGTGTTTTGTGGAATGAAATTACAGTCCTTTGATATCGTTCGACTTCTTAATAAAACAGAAGAAGAACGCACACAGATTCTCCAAGATATAAAACGTCGTTCAAACAAGAGTTCTGTTTTAATTCAGTTTTTTAATTTTTTAACTTCAAAAATAAAATTATAATAAGTTTTTTTTCTAGAAACATCAGATCAAAAAAACTGTAGCCACAGATTAAACAAATTATAATCAAAGATGAAAATCACAAAATTTGGACATTGTTGTTTGCTTATTGAAGAAAAAGGAGTAAGGGTTCTTACTGATCCTGGAACTTATACAACAACACAAAATGAAATCAAAAATATTGATATCGTGCTCATTACTCACGAACACGCTGACCACTTTCATATCGATTCAGTAAAAGAAATTTTGAAAAATAATCCAGAAGCGTTAATTGTGACAAATAGTTCAGTAAATGAATTATTAAAAAAAGAAAATATTTTGAATGTAAAAGTTGTTGAAGATGGAGAGACTGAGGTGATAAATGATTTAGTGTTAAAGGGTTTTGGAAAAGAACATGTTGAAATTTATAAAGATATTAGTCGAGTAATAAATACAGGATATTTTATTGGTGAAAGACTTTATTATCCAGGAGATGCTTTCTTTAATCCAAACAAACAGACCGAAATACTTCTTTTGCCGGTCCAAGGTCCTTGGTGTCGAGTAAAAGATTCGATCGAATTTGCCTTATCTTTGAAGCCGAAGGTGGCAATACCTGTTCATGATGGTCAGCTGAATGAGTTTGGTTATAAATCTATTAATAAAGGAGCTATCTCAATTGCATTACCTGAAAACGGAATTAATTTTTCTGTACTTGAAATTGGTAAAGAATATGAATTCTAAAAAAGAAAAAAAAGTTGGAAAAATAGGAGTGTTTGATTCTGGGTTTGGGGGGCTTTCTATTTTGAAAGCAATTGTGAAGAAACTTCCAGAATATAATTACGTGTATTTGGGTGATACTGCACGAGCTCCTTATGGAAATAGGTCCCAAGAGATGATTTTGGAATTTACATTACAAGGAATCGATTTCTTGTTTTCGCAGGGTGCAGAGCTTGTGATTCTTGCTTGTAACACTGCTTCAAGTGAAGCACTTCGAATTATTCAGCAAGAACATTTACTCAAAACATATCCAACAAAGAAAGTGTTGGGTGTAGTTATTCCTGGAGCAGAAGAGGCTGTGGCAAAGACGAGAAACAAAAAAGTTGCAGTCATCGCAACAGAAGCAACTATCTCATCAGGTGCATTTAAAAGAGAAATCAAAAAATTAGACAAGACGATGCACGTATATGAAGTTCCTGCACCGCTTCTTGTGCCACTTATTGAAGCAGGGGAAGACAAGAGTGAGAGTGCACAAATTCTTACAAAACAATACGTGACCAAGGCATTAAAAAGTGGTGTGGATACCCTAATCCTTGGTTGTACTCATTATGAAATACTCGAACCGTATATAAAAAGCATTGCAAAGAATGCTTGTGTGATCTCCGAAGGAAAAGTAGTGGCTACTAAACTCCAATCATATCTATCACGTCACAAAGAAATAGAAACGAAATTATCAAAAAATAAAAAACAAGAATTTTTTACTACGGATTCAAAAGAAAAATTTGATCGACTCGGAAAGAGGTTTTTTGGTCAAAAAATCATTTCGAAAAAAATTCATCTATAAAAAATGAACAAGAAAAAAAGACAAGGTGTAGTGTATATGATAATAGGTCTTTCTTTGTTTTTGTTCGTGGTTATTTTTTCTTTTTTTTCTCCAGCTTCGACCACTATGATTCATATAGGTGGTGATACATATAATCTGGAAGTACTAAAGACATCAGGTGAAAGAGAAAAAGGGTTAAGTGGTAGATCGAGTTTGCCAAGAGATCAAGGTCTCTTATTTGTATTTAATGAGTTAGGGATGTATGGGTTTTGGATGAAAGAAATGAATTTCCCTATTTCAATTATATGGCTTGATCAAAACTGTACAGTGACTGGGTTTGTAAGAGAGGCTTTGCCGTCTTCATATCCAGAAGTATTTTATCCTGAAAAAGAAAGTTTGTTTGTCGTTGAGGTAAATCCGCTTGCTCAAGAAATAAGTATAGGAGAAACACTTCTGTGTGATTTTGAATAATCGTTTATTTGTGGTATAATTTTTTTCTTGTCGGATAATCGCAGGAAACTTGTTTTCTTGAGGAAAGTCCGAACACATAGTCTTTTTGATAAGACAAGGGTAGCGGGTAACCCCCGTCTGGAGCAATCCTAGAGGTGCGAACAGTGACGCCTGATTCCGAAAGGATAAGGTATCCAAGCAATTGGATAAATCTTTATGGCAACATAGAGAATGCAACGGCTAAACCCTTACTTGTGTGCAAGGCCGTGTCCGTCTTTGACGGAAGTGCCGCTTGAGGATTTTGGTAACAAAGTCCCTAGATAAATGATTATCAAAAGCTTATCTGTCTTACGACAGATGCTTGAACAGAATTCGGCTTATAGACAAGACACAAAACGCGCAGTAATGCGCGTTTTGTGTTAAAATACCAAGAAACAAAAATGGTAAAAAAAATATTTGGTCTTGTAAATAAAGAAATCGCAAACATTCACAATGCTGCGTACTTCCTTGCTTTCTTTACATTGCTATCTCAAATCCTCGGTCTCTTTCGAGATAGAATGCTTACGTACTTTTATGGTGCAGGAGAAATGCTTGATGTGTATTATGCCTCATTTCGTATTCCTGATTTTATTTTCGTAATGGTTGGATCATTTATTTCTGTTTCGATTGTAATACCGTTTCTTCAAGAGAAAATAAATGAAGGAAAAGAAAGTACAAAAGAATTTATTGATAATGTATTTTCACTCTTTTTTGTATTAATTATTTTTGTGTCGGTGATTGCGTTCATTTTTATGCCGACATTGACTCGGTTTTTGTTCAGCCAAATGGATGCGGGAAGTATTGAAAACATAGTTCATTTTAGTCGTATTCTTCTTCTGTCACCCTTGTTTATGGGAATTTCAAACTTGTTTGCAAGTATTACTCAGACACATAGACGCTTTGTCTTATATGCAATTTGTCCAATTATTTATAACGCAGCTATTTTGTTTGGAATTATTTTCTTAAGACCTATTTTTGGGCTTGGGGGAGTTATCGCAGGGGTACTTTTGGGTGCATTTTTGCACGGATTTATTCAAGTTCCATTTGTGAGTAAAACTGGGTTGTTGCCTGATATTGTGTTGCCAATCAAAATCAAAGCAATCAGAAAAATCTTTGATGTAGCACTTCCTCGTACTATTGGTCTTGCACTTGGAAGTATTGCACTTATTGGACTTGTTGCGATTGCATCAACGCTTCAGGCTGGTTCTATTTCAATCTTTAACCTTGCGTACAATCTTCAGTCCGTACCACTTCTTATGATAGGACTGAGTTACTCTATGGCGGCGTTTCCACTGCTTTCAAAACTATTTTCTTCTGGTGAGAAAAAGAAATACACTGAAACGATAATTGTTGCAACAAAGCATATTATTTTCTTGTCACTTCCTGTTATTGCTTTCTTTGTCGTGCTTAGAGCTCAAATTGTTCGTGTGGTTTTGGGGAGTGGAAATTTTTCGTGGGACAACACAAGACTCACTGCCGCATGTCTTGCGATTTTTGCATTTGCTGCTGCGGCACAGTGTTTGTGTATGCTTTTTGTGAGAGCGTATTATGCTGCGGGAAGCACCAAGAAACCACTTATCATTAACACTGTCTCTTCAGTGTTGCTCGTAGTCTTTCCTTTGTTTTTTTTGTTTTTGTTTAAAGAAGTGCCAAGTACACTCACGTTTCTCGAACATATATTCAAAATCTCTCAAATCGAAGGAACTGAAATCATCGCGCTTCCACTTGGCTTTTCGATTGGATCACTTATAAATGCCTTTTTGTTTATATATATATTTGAAAAAGATTTCAAAGGTCTTTGGAAGGGGATTAATAAAACATTGTTTCAGTCTTTTTGTGCGGCGGTGATGATTGGATTTGGAAGTTATATTGGACTTAATATTTTTGATAATTTGTTTGATCTTACTCGTTTGTGGGGAATCTTTTTTCAAGGACTTCTTGCGGGAATTGTAGGAATTGGAAGCGGGATTGTGACGCTTCATATTTTGGGAAGCAAAGAGTTGTTTGAAGTAGGAAGAACACTTCATCGAAAATTCTGGAAAAAACCAGAGGTAGTGGTGCCAGATCAAAGTGATATGAAGTAGAGAGGCGTTTAGCTTTTAGGTGTAAGGTGTTAGGTTGTATAAAAAAACTGAAAGAGAAAAATAAAAAAAAGGCCGGATTCTGCTTGCGCAAAATCCGGCTGTAAAAGTGTCCAGTTAACATCGAGTGATGTTGCGCTAGTCCATTTCGAGCTGTTTTTCTACTTGGGTACTTCAATGAAGCCAGCATTTTCCAGCATTTCCATGAAGCTTTCGCATGAACCATCGTCCTCGGTATCGCTTTCACAGTCAGCTCCAGCGGTGAAATAATACCTGTTAGACGGAGAAGTGTCCTTTGGAGTAGCCACCACTATTGTCGGTTCATCGTTGTTCCGATCGTCTAGGTGGCACTCGCTGCTTTCAGATTCGAATACATATTGCCAACTAGGGTTGATGGCTACTATTTGTCCATCAACACGCACCACGATTCGCTCCCAGTTGAATCCTGGAAATCGCTGGCGCAATATTGGCAGAGGATTGATCTGATAGCGAAAGGTGTCGTTAACCATGTTCATGATTGCACTAAAAACAGGATGGTCAACCCGACCATCTTTGAGTGCTTTTTGAACGTCTGGGCCATCTGGTTGGATTTTCATTATTTTGTGGATTCTCCACTGTCTCGCGGACAAGCTCACGCTGTTGGGATTAAGCCACAGGTGACAAGACTCGCTAAGTCAAAGAAATTCCCACACGGGAGACTTTGAATCAGCATTTTGGACAGAAGCTTGAGATTTCTGCCCAAAACGCTGATTCAAATTCCTTTATGTAAATGAGCGAAAAGCTGGAGATATCTTGGCACATTATTATTGTTATGTCAAGCATTCAAAAACTATATTTTGCGCTATATTTAACTGAAATTTATGAACCATATTAGAAATTTCACCATTATTGCCCATATCGACCACGGTAAATCAACTCTTGCTGATCGAATGCTTGAAGTGACTCATACGATTGAAGCCCGAAAAATGAAAGACCAAGTTCTCGATGATATGGAACTTGAAAGAGAGAAAGGGATCACAATCAAGATGCGTCCTGTTCGAATGGAATACAAACAAGGGGGTGAAAATTATATTCTAAACTTAATTGATACCCCAGGTCACATTGACTTCTCGTATGAAGTATCGCGAGCACTTAAGGCTGTTGAAGGTTCGATCCTTCTTGTTGATTCTACCCAAGGAGTTCAAGCTCAGACTCTTACCACACTTCGTATGGCGCGTGAAGCAGGACTTACTATCATTCCTGTACTTAGTAAAATTGATTCTCCTCTTGCACGTCTAAAGGAAGTTCGAGACGAGGTTGCGCGAATTCTTGATTGTGACCCAAATGATATTTTGGGTGCATCAGGAAAAACAGGTGAAGGGGTACCCGAATTATTACAAAGAATTGTTGAAAAGATTCCGCCTCCAAAAGAAGAGATGCAAACGAGTTCTGCAAGAGCTCTTGTGTTTGATTTCCAATATTCAAATCATAAAGGCGTGATTGTGTTTGTGCGAGTAACCGAAGGGAGTATAAAAAAAGGGGATGAACTCGTGTTTACAATTGCAAACGAAAAATTTCACGCACTTGATGTAGGGGTGTTTGTGCCCGAAGAAAAAACAGTCGGTCTGCTTTCAAAAGGTGAAATTGGATTTATCGTGACTGGAATCAAGCGTCCAGGAGTTGCTTCGGTTGGAGATACGATTACGCTCTTTCGAAATCAACTGCCAGCACTTGCAGGTTATGAAAAGCCAAGTCCAGTGGTATGGGCCTCTGTGTTTCCAGAAGACGCTGATGAATTTGAGAATTTAAAACAAGCTCTTTCGAGACTTCGACTTTCTGATTCTGCTTTTTCATTTGAAGAAGAATCAAGCGGGTCACTTGGGCGGGGATTTCGATGTGGTTTCTTAGGATTGCTTCATCTTGAGATTATTACCGAGCGTCTCAAAAGAGAATTTAATCTCTCACTTGTGATTGCAACTCCAACTATTACCTATGAAGTCACAGAAAAAAATGGCAAAACAACAACTATCTATTCACCATCACTATTTCCTGAACACGGTCAGATTATTGGGATCAAAGAGCCGTGGGTAGCAGTCACTGTTATTTGTCCAAGCCAGTATGTGGGAAATGTGTATCAACTGCTTTATGATCACGAAGCAGAAATGGTAGATGCTGAAACATTCAAAGATGGACGAACGTCTATTGCAATTAAGATGCCACTTCGAGAGTTGATGCGAAATTTTTTTGATGAGCTTAAAAGTGTGTCTTCAGGATATGCGTCACTTTCGTATGAATTTGAATCACTTCGAGATGCGGATGTAACAAGAATGGAAATATTGGTTGCTGATGAGGTAATCGAGGCTTTTACGCGAGTGGTTGCACAAAGACGCGCTGAAGAAGAAGCAAACAAAGCGGTTGATCGACTCGAAAAAGTATTGCCAAGACAAATGTTTACTACCAAAATTCAGGCCAAAGTAAATGGCCGAATTATTGCATCACGATCGCTTTCGGCGCTTCGAAAAGACGTGACGGGGTATCTATACGGAGGAGACATTACTCGAAAGATGAAACTACTTGAGAAACAAAAGAAAGGAAAAAAGAAAATGTTAGAACACGGTAAAAAGAATGTGAATATCCCTCACGACGTGTTTCTTAAAATGATGAAGACGGGGGAGTAAGGGAGGGATATAGAATATGAAATATTGAATATAGAGCAAGTAAACAAAAACCGCCGCGCCCTAAGGCGCGGCGGTTTTTGTTTCTTTTAGTATGAAAGTGGGAAATAAAACGCAATCATACTAATAATGATAATCACTGAAATGATAGCGAAAAAGATTTTTATGATTTTTTGTGCTCGTTTTCCAAATAGAAACATAGTATTTTTTTAATTTATAGGTAGAATAGTAGCATATTATGCGCCAATTTCAAGAACGAAAAAATATCAGAAGAAAAATGTACTCTAAACCAGTCCTTATTGGAATGTTCGTGCTTTGCCTTATTTTGATCAAAGCAGTGGTTAATATTTATCTCAAATACCGTTTAAGTATCGTAGAAAAAGAAGTGCTCGAAGTAAAGTTGCTTGAGCTAAAAGAAAGAGAGCATGTTCTTGAATCAGATATAAAAAACCTCGAAAGTGAAGATGGTTTAGAAAGTGAATTTCGAAAAAAGTTTAATGTTGCAAAACCACAAGAACAATTAATCGTTGTGTTGCCTGATGAAGAAAAGGTAGAAGAAGTAGAAACAGAATCGTTTTTTAAACGGATGTTTAGATCAGTTGGGAGTTGGTTTGGTATCGGACATTAGGGAATAAAAAAAGTTTGTTGGCAATAAGGTTTTCAAGAGGTATTTTGTTAGAATAGAGTTCTTACTATTTAACCAACATATATTTATGAAAAAAGTAACTATATACTCAACTCCAGTTTGTACATACTGCAATATGGCAAAAGAATTTTTTAAACAACATAACGTAGAATATACAGAACACGATGTAGCAACTGATCTCAATGCCCGTAAAGAAATGATCGACAAGAGTGAGCAAATGGGGGTTCCTGTTATTGATATCGAAGGAGAGATAATTGTTGGATTTGATAAAGAACATCTCACACAAATACTAGGTCTATAAGAAGAACGTATGTAAAAACACTCGCCTCAAGCGAGTGTTTTTACATATAAGGCACCTCTCCACATTCTCTGTTCTCTGTGCTACAATCTGATATATGATTACAAAAGAAGAAGTTAAAAAATTGGCTACACTTGCTCGACTTGAAGTTTCTCCAGAATCTTTGGATGGTTTGGCAAAAGAGCTAGGTACAATCATTGAATATGTTGGTCAAATCGACAGTGCGCTTACACAAGAGGCAGATAGAAAGCTTTCCCCAAATAATGTTTTCCGACAAGACACAGTGGTGAACCAAACAGGAGAATATACTTCGTCGCTTTTGTCGAGTGCTCCAGCCTCTGAAAATGGGTTTGTGAAGGTAAAGAAGATAATGTAACACTATGATTGATTTTAAAGATCTTACAATAAAAAAAGCGGGCGAGTTACTTCGAAATGGTGAAATAACATCAGTTGATTTGACGACGTATTTCTTAAAAAAGATAGAAGAAGAAAATCCAAAACTTAACGCACTTCTCGAAGTGTTTGATGATGCACTTGCACAAGCACAAAAGGCTGATGAACGAATAAAGAATGGAGAAAAAGGAGAACTCCTTGGTATTCCTTATGTGGTGAAAGATAACTTTTTGTTTAAAGGACGTAGAGCTTCCTCTGCGTCAAAAGTGCTTGAAGGATACATTGCGCCGTATGATAGTACTGTGGCAAAAAAATTAATTGAAGCTGGAGCAGTACTTCTTGGACGGGCAAATATGGATGAGTTTGCGATGGGTGCCTCAACTGAAACATCTGCTTATGGAGTAGTTAAAAATCCGTTTGACCTTGAGCGAGTCGCAGGAGGTTCAAGTGGTGGATGTGCAGCGGCTCTTGGAGCGGGGCTTTGTTTATTTGCTATTGGAAGTGATACAGGTGGATCCATTAGACAGCCTGCAAGTTTTTGTGGAGTTGTGGGGTACAAAGGAACGTATGGTGCTGTTTCAAGACATGGAGTAATGGCGATGGCTTCTTCTCTCGATCATATGGGACCTTTTGCAAAGACTGCAGAAGATGCAAAAATTGTATTTAAATATATTGCGGGTGTTGATACGTATGATGCAACGACTATTGAAATACCAAAAGAATCTAAAACAGTTAAAAAAATAGGTGTGTGTCGAGAGCTTCTTTCTAAAGGAGGAATTGATGAAGAGGTAATTCATAACTTTAATGAATCAATCGAAAAATTAAAACAAAACGGTTTTGAGATTGTTGATGTAACACTACCTCATATTCACTATTCGATTCCAGTGTATTACATTATTGTGCCCGCTGAAGTGTCTTCAAATATGGCTCGATATGATGGTGTTAAGTTTGGTCAAAAAGTAGAGGGAGACAATTTAACTGCTGACTATTTCAAAACAAGAGGATCACTTATTGGCAAAGAAGTGCAGAGACGAATTCTGATTGGTACGTATGTGCTTTCTTCTGGATATTATGATTCGTATTATGGCAAAGCTACAAAAATTCGTGAACTCATAAAACAAGATTTTAAAAATGCCTTTACTCAAGTTGATATTATTGCAATGCCTTCAACTGCAAATCCAGCATTTAAGATTGGAGAAAAGACTAATGATCCTATTGCAATGTACCTTGAAGATGTGTTTACGTCTCCAGCAGACCTTGCACAGATTCCTGCTATTGCAGTGCCAAGTGGTCAAACTAAAACAGGATTACCACTGAGTATGCAGTTCTTAAGTGAGTTTTATTTAGATTATACACTACTTGATTTCGCAGATTCATTTGAAAAATTAAGCTAATTTTATCTATGGCAGAAGAAAAAAAAGGAGGAGCTGAAGAAGGGGGTGGAGGGGGTGGATTTAGCGATGTTCTTTTTTGGATTTTGTTTTTAGGTGCGTTATGGCTTGTGGTGAAATATCTGTTAAATTTGGTAGGGATTAGGTTAAACGAATTGCCAAGTTTCTCTTCTGTGTTTGTTGCAATATTTGATGTGATACAAGTTGCATCGATTTTTTTGTGTCTCTTGTTTTTACTTGGTACGCTGTATGCCAATTTTAAACTTGGACAACTTTCTCATCACGGACACGGAGGTCATCACGATAATCACACTTCTCATGGAAGTGGAGGACACCACCATTCATCTGATCATCATGGAGTACAGGAGAGTGGACATACGACACAAGGATCTGCAAATCAGTCAAAAAAACGTTGGGAAAACATTACCCTTCGCATCAAATCGCACAATGAAGCGGACTGGCGACTTGCGATTATTGAATGCGATATTCTTCTTGATGAAATGTTAAAAAAAATGGGATACCCAGGCGAAAGTATTGCTGACAAATTAAAAATAGTAGAACCAAGTGATTTTCATACATTAAATGAAGCATGGGAAGCACACAAGGTTCGAAATAGAATTGCTCACTCAGGTACTGACTTTCATCTTTCACGATCAGAGGCTGAAAGAGTTTTTGCGTTGTATAAAAAAGTGTTTGAAGAGTTTTATTTCGTCTGATTCCAATATAATGTTTGCTTGATTAAAGGTATTGTGTATGTTAGTATACGACTTACTTTATACGTTATGTCTAAAGTAATAAAGCGGAGTAGAGAAGTAGTATCTCGTCAGGCTCATAACCTGAAGACTCCGGTGCAAATCCGGACTCCGCAACAAGTTAAAAAATTCTTATAATTATAGAAAACACCTCTAAAAGTTTGTTTTTTTGGGTTTTTTGTATTATATTGCTATGTATTGTCGGGGTAGCTCAGCTGGTGAGAGCGGTCGATTCATAATCGACAGGTCGTGGGTTCAAGTCCCACCCTCGACACACTACGTACAAAAAGTGTGTTTTTATAGAAATACCACTAATTAGATGTCTATTACATAATTTAACTTTTTTATGACAAAAAAATTTTGGGATGACGAATATAGCAAAGCAAATCATCTCACTTTGTCGGATGATCCGGCAGAAGATCTTGGTAAATTTGTAAGATGGGTAGTAAGGAATGCGGAATGGCCTCCTTTTCCTGAAGGTGGTTTTGTTCTTGATGTTGGGTGTGGAAATGGGCGCAATATCATTTCTCTTTGTAGAGAAGCACATATGGAAGGCTTGGGTATTGATATTTCAAGCACTGCTCTTACGCTTGCGCACAAAATGGCAAAAGGTCTTCCGATTATATTTAAGGAACAAACTGCTTCAAAACCGTTCCCTGTGGCTGATCAGTCTGTTGATGTAGTTTTGGATATGATGTCAACCCACTTTTTGAATAAAAAAGAGCGTGAAGCGTATCGAGATGAACTAGTAAGAGTAATGAAGCCTTACGGCTGGTTCTTTTTTAAAACGTTTGTTCTTGATGGCGATTTGCATGCAAAGAGATTGATTTTGGAACATCCAACAGACGAAGAAAATTCATATATGCACCCAAAGATAAAGTCGCAAGAACACGTATGGACAGAAGAAGAAATCCAAGAATTTTTTTCTCCTTATTTCAAAATTTACAAAATGATAAAAAGTTACAAACATATCTATCAGGGTAAGGCATTTAAACGTAGAACTATAAGTGTGTATATGGAACGTCTTCGAGATTAGTTTGGTGTTGGTATTTTTGTGTTCTTGTGAGAAAATACATACATATGAACACACCAAAATATTTTTTTATCCAACTTGGAATTATTACAACGCTTTATGTTTCGGTTATTAGTTTCTTAAACTTTGTTTTTGCGGTTATTGATGACGTACTTGGTACTGTTGATACGTATTATTATGATGCCACTGGAGCCTCAATGAGAATTGCTGTTTCGGTATTGGTTGTAATGTTTCCTCTTTTTCTTTGGTTATCAAGGATATATAGAAAACAAGTTGAACAAAGTAAAGAAGTTGCTGGGTTTAGAAAATGGCTTTTGTTTTTGACACTCTTTTTGGCGGGACTTGCACTTGCAATTGATGTAATTGTACTTATTAATACATTTCTTTCTGGTGAACAATTAGCACTTGGATTTCTTTTGAAGGTACTATCGGTCTTTTTGGTTGCACTTGGTATTTTTACTTTTTATTTAGCCGATATTCGAGGAGTATGGGAACAAAAAACAAAGAAACTAAACTATATTGCAAAAGGAGTTTTTCTTCTTGTGGTAATAAGTGTTGGTTTTGGGTTGTATCTGATAGGATCTCCGTCTGTACAGCGTGATATTTCAAACGATCGACAACGACAAGTGCATCTTGAACAATTACAATCTCAAATTGTTTCATTTTATCAAGCAAAAGGATATCTCCCAAAGACCATTGAAGAAACTGTTGATCCTTTGCTTGGAACATCAAATCTGTTAGATCCTGAAACAAATGAGTCTTATGTGTATGAGGTAACAGGAGCACTTTCATTTACCCTTTGTGCGACATTTAAAACAGATTCAGTAAAACCAAATCCACAGACTGTTGTTGAGGTGTATCCTATGATTATGGGTAACTTTGATCACGGAGTTGGGGAAGTGTGTTTTGATCGAACGATTGATAAGGATCGATTTCCTATTAATAAATTGAATAACTAATAGTATGAAAAGATACCTAGTGTGGTTACTATTCTTCTCTTCTTTTTCATTTGCGTCTGCTCACGTGAAATGGTTCGCTACATCAGGTGAGACTATACGGCCATATCAGATTACTGACATACCTGTATTGGTTACTATCGCTATTGCACTTGGTATTGTGCTTATTGGGATACTTCTTCAACGACATCTTGGTGTGCCTAAGTGGCTTCAAAACACAATTGCAACCTGTGCACCTTCAATTCTTTCGATTGCGAGTATTGGGTTTGGTGCGGCATTTCTAATTTTCTCTTATTTTGGGTTTATCTTTGCGCCAAATTTGCTTGCATATCCAACAGGAGATACATTACTTCTTCTACAAATGCTTGCCGGTTTTATGATCCTTTTTGGAGTCTATGAAAGAATCGGAGGTTTGCTTCTTTTGGTTTTGTTTGGAATGTCGATACATCGATATGGTTTAGTGGAAATGCTCGATACACTTGAAATGGTTGGATTTGCTTTTTATGCAATGGTAATAGGAAGACCAAAGTGGCATATTGTGGAAGCAAAATGGTTTTCACACCTTGCTCATCGATTTCATGAATATGGGGTATCGATACTTCGAATTGGAACAGGGCTTAATTTAATGATTCTTGGATTTTCAGAAAAAATCTTGACCCCATCTCTTACTCAGAATTTTTTGCTTCAATATAATTGGAATTTTATGCATCGTCTTGGGTTTGAATGGTTTTCTGATTACTGGTTTGCATTCGCGGCTGGAGCAGGGGAGTTTCTTTTTGGTCTGTTTTTCTTACTTGGATTGGTAACTCGGTTAAGTACTATTGCACTTGCGGTCTTTTTGGTGACCACCCTCGTGCTTCTTGGGCCAGTTGAGCTTCTTGGTCACTTACCTCATTTTTCTATTGCGTGTGTATTGTTGGTATTTGGAGCAGGATCACGGTGGTTTTTACGTACAAAAGAAGATAATTTCTTTGCAAAGAAGAAATAACCCTCTTTTCTGGAGATCTGTATAAAATAGTTGCTTTTTTTTTTATAAATTGGTAATATAGTGCGTATGCCTAAGAAAACAACAAAAACTGAACAAAATAATGAATTTGCGGTTATTACAACTGGAGGAAAACAGTACAAAGTTTCTGTGGGTAATCTTGTAAAAATTGAGAAAATAAAAGGAGATTTTAACGAAGGAGACAAAGTTTCTTTTGATAAAGTACTTCTTGTTGATGATGGTTCAAATACGACAATTGGAACACCTTATATTGAAGGTGCGAAGGTAGAAGCAACTCTTGTAAAGATTGGCCGACATCCAAAAGTAACTGTAATTAAATACAAACAAAAAAGTCGATATTTCAAGAAAAACGGACACCGACAACCTTTCTTTGAAGTAAAGATTGAAAACATCAAATAAGAAATCAAAAAGCCGTTCGCCTAAAAGCGAACGGCTTTTTTCATTTCTTATTCTGGAGAGCCGCTTTAATTGTTTCTGGATCTGCGTATTCCAACTCGGTTCCTGTTGAAAGCCCTCTTCCAAGTTCACTACATATTATTCCTTTGGTTTTGTAATCACTAAGGAGTGATTCAATAAATTCTCGGGTATGTTCACCTTCAGCTGTTGCAGAAAGGGCAAAGATGATTTCTTTTAGACCTTTTTTACTCCGCTCTTCGACCACTGTGAGTAATTCATTTGCACGAATTTTGTTTTGAGGTTCTTTTTCAAGGATTGGAATTAGTCCACCAAGTACAACATAATATCCATGGTAAAGCCCACTTCGTTCAATTGCGATCAGATCAGCATCTTTTGAAACAACAAGAAGGGTAGTATGATCACGGAGCGCATCGGCACAGTATGAACAGAGGTCACTTCCTTGTTTGCTAAAAAACCGTAAACACATATCACAACGAGTAATATCTTTTTTTATGGTAGTGATAAGTGTGGCGAGTTCTTGTAGATAAGAAGTGTTTTTGGATAGAAGAAAATAAGCAAACCGTTTTGCCTGGCGTTCTCCAATTCCTGGGAATTCTCCGAATTTTTCTACAAGTTTATCAAATGAGTTCATAGCTAAAACGTATCATCTTTTAGAAAGTCGCCAATGTTACTTTTGTCCAAGTTAAGAAACGTGGTTCGTTCACTATCAAAGAATAATTCAATAGATCCAACCGCACCGTTTCTGTGCTTTTCGATGTGGATTTGAGCAATGTTTTGTTTCTCTGAGTTTTCTTTGTATTTATCTTCTCGGTGAATAAACATAACCACATCAGCGTCTTGTTCGATTGATCCTGAATCTCGAAGGTCAGAAAGTTTTGGACGACCATCTCCTCCTCGTTGTTCAACGGCTCGAGAAAGTTGGGAAAGGGCAATGACAGGTACTTCAAGTTCACGCGCAAGTTGCTTGAGTGATCGTGAGATTTCGGTTACTTGCTGAACAACGTTGTCTGAGTTTCTGTTGTTGGTTGGGATAATAAGTTGAAGGTAATCAACAATAATAAGTCCTAAGCCTTTTTCGCTTTTGAGACGTCGGGCAACTGCGCGCATTTTGAGAATATTATTTCCTGGTTGGTCATCAATGTAGATTGGTGCACTTGAAAGTTTGTCGAGTGCATCACGAATTCGTCCAAAGTCATCGTCACGAGAAAGTTTACCAGTTCGTAGTCTCCACGCATTTACTTTACTCTCTGCTGCAAGCATACGATCAACGAGTTGCTGAGAACTCATTTCAAGTGAAAAGAAACCAACTGGAATATTGTGTACTGTTGCAGCTTGTCGAGCAATATCAAGGGCAAGCGCTGTCTTTCCCATTGAAGGTCGCGCAGCAAGAATGACAAGGTCTGATTTTTGAAATCCTGAAAGCATATTATCAAGAGCGGTGAATCCTGATGGAACTCCTCGAAGTCCTTCTCCTGATTCGTGAAGTTTTTCGAGTCGATCCCACGCTTCTCCAAGTGTTTCTTTGATTTCAATAAACTTGTGGTTCCCTGTGTTGTTTGTTACTTCATAAATTTTTTTCTCTGCTTTATCGAGAGTTTCATCAATGTCAGTTTGTTCATCAAACCCGAGATCGTGGATTTTTTCACCTGCTTCGATAAGACGTCGAAGCATATATTTCTTTTGAACCATTTCAGCATAGTGAGTAATGTTTGTTGCGGTTGGAACGCTTTGGATTATTTCGGCCAAGTAACTACGTCCTCCAACCATATCAAGTTGCTTTTGTTCTTCGAGTTTTGAAGAAAGAGAAAGAAGGTCAATTGGATGGCTTCTTGAAAGGAGATCAAGCATTGCCTTAAAGATGATTTTGTGTTTATCAGCATAAAACGAATCAACAGAAATAATATCAATAATCTCATGAATGTTTTCAGGACGGATCATCACTGCTCCAAGAAGCGCCATTTCGCTTTCAAGATGCTGAGGAGGGATTTTTGTTTTTCCTTGGTATGTTTCTTTTTTCATAATGCTCATTTTACCACGTTACGTCTGTGTGGGAAGTTGCAATGCTTGATAAGCTGTGGGCAGTTTGGGGATAAGAGGTAAAAGAACAATAGAGTAGAGAATATTGAATATAAAAAGCCTTATCCAGGGTCTCGAATCTCTTTTTTGATGTTGGGGTGAAAACGAGGGAGGCAGATACTGCTTTACGTTAATGGGATTGTACAGTATACTAAAACCATATGATGCACGAACGAAAACTTGAAATCTATTTATTTTTTATTCTCCTTGCATTTGCTTTTTATGTCGTGTTTTCGGTCTTTTCTCCATACCTCTATGCAATAATTGTGGCACTCCTTTTTGCTGTTGTATTTGGACCAGTGCATAGACGAATAGAACGTATGATGCCAAAGCACCACAGTCTTTCGGCAAGTGTAACTGTTTTGGTAATTGTGATTGTGGTGTTGATTCCTATAATTCTCTTCGGTATTCAACTCTCTGATGAAGTAAAACAATTGTATGACTATGTCTTTTTGGGAAGCGAAGGTATAGGATTTATTGGGCGCCTCACGGATGCGTTTAATGGACTACTTTCTCGATTTTCACCGTTTGGATTCCAGTTTCCTGTATTTGACGCAGTTGATACAGAGAATTATGTTTTAACTTTTCTTTCTTGGCTTCGAGGAAACTTCGGTGATATCTTTTCTGGTCTTGCAAAGCTTTTTGTAAATATATTTATGTTTCTTGTTGCACTGTATTATTTTATTAAGGATGGTAAAAAGTTTAAAACAGAACTCATTGATATCAGTCCTTTTAAAGATGAGCGTGATGAAACTATTTTGCATAAACTACACATTGCAGTATTGTCTATTGTAAAAGGTTCTATCTTGGTTGCATTAATTCAAGGGGTGCTTACTATTATTGGGTTTTCTATCTTCGGTATCCCATCTCCATTTTTGTGGGGAAGTATCGCAATCCTTGCGGCACTTATTCCAGGAGTGGGAACCGCAATCGTAGTCTTTCCAGCAATCTTGTATCTTTTCTTTGTGGGAAGTCTTGGGGCAGGGCTCGGGCTTCTTGCGTGGGGAATTGTCGCGATTGGGTTGGTGGATAATATCTTGGGACCACTCTTTGTTGAAAAGGGGATGAAGATTCATCCATTTCTTATACTGCTTTCTGCACTTGGAGGAATCGGATACTTTGGAGTGATTGGATTTCTTTTGGGTCCTATTGCTCTGAGTTTCTTGTTTGCGCTTCTTGATATTTATAAGACAATCATTATCAAAGATTATAAATCTTAGATATGGTTTTTGCGATTGAAACAAAAAATCTTACTAAAGAATTCGGTGGTTTTTGTGCTGTATCGGATCTCAATTTAAAAATAGAGAAAGGGAAAATCACAGCTCTTTTAGGACCAAATGGAGCGGGAAAGACAACTACAATTCAAATGCTTTTAAATTTGATTACACCAACCAGTGGTGAAATAAAGGTATTTGGCTTATCGCTCACTGATCATCGAGAAGAGATTCTTTCTCGAATCAATTTTTCTTCACCATACGTGTCACTTCCAATGAGTTTAACCGTTATGGAAAATTTACTTACCTTTGCTCGACTATATGGCGTTAAACATCCAGAGGCAAAAATAAAAGAAACTGCAAGATATTTTGAAGTCGAAGATTTGCTTTTCCGAAAAACTCCCTCTTTATCAACTGGTCAACTCACGAGAGTAAATTTAACAAAAGCGTTTTTAAATGATCCTGAGCTGTTACTTCTAGATGAAGCAACAGCTTCACTTGATCCCGATATCGCAGATAAGACTCGTAAGATGCTTAAGAAGATTCAGATGGAAAGAAACGTAACTATTCTATACACATCTCATAATATGCAAGAAATTGAAGAAATTTGTGATCATGTGATATTTATTAATAAAGGAAAAATACGGGAAGAGGGAACTCCTGATGAATTAATAAAGAAATTTGGTCACAAAGATTTAAATGAAGTATTTTTAGAAATTGCTCGAGAATAATCTTACCTATATGAACATACATAGAATTAAAGCACTCACTATAAGACATTTATATCTCTATAAAAGAAGTCTACCTCGATTAATGGACGTATTTTTTTGGCCTGTTGTATCAATTTTGATGTGGGGGTTTTTGTCGGTTTATTTAGGTAAACTAAATCTTGGGTCTGTAAACGTGGTATCGGTTTTACTTGGTGCTATTATTTTATGGGAGATATTGCAAAGAATGCAAAATGCAGTTGCGATTACTTTTTTGGAGGATGTGTGGGAGAGAAATTTTTTGAATCTATTTGTGACACCACTTACAGTTGGAGAATTTTTGATGTCTACGGTGATATTAGGAATTATTAGAATTGTCGGGGTAGTGGGAGTTATGACACTATTGTCTGTATTGTTGTATCATTTCAGTATTTTCTCACTTGGGTTGAGTTTAATTCCGTATATGATTATATTACTTATATTTGGATTTTCACTTGGAGTGTTTAATATGTCGATAATTTTAAGATTTGGGACATCGGCACAAATTTTAGCATTTGGACTTGTGTTTTTGATTCAACCATTTTCAGCTGTATTTTATCCAGTATCAGCGCTTCCTGCTTCATTTGCATGGATCTCTTATTTAATTCCATCTACGTATGTATTCGAAGGAATGCGAGCTTCACTTGAAACGGGAGTAGTTCATTATGGATTGATGATAAAAGGGATTATTTCTGTACTCATCTATTTACTCTGTATGTTATGGTTTTTCAGTCATATGTTCAAAAAAGTTAAAAAGGAAGGAAGACTATTAAAATTAGATTAATAACATATGGAAGAACAAATAAAAAATTTAGAAACAAAGATAGATGCTATTCAGGCAGATGTCAAAAAGATGAAGAGTTATTTTCTTTGGACATTTTGGGTGACGATTGCTCTTTTTGTCTTACCTCTGTTGGGACTTATTGTTGCGGTACCTAAGTTTTTGGATTCGTACGCAAGTTTTGATATACCTTCAGAACTGAATACAGATAGTTTTGATAACTTATTAAAAGAACTGCAATGAACACAATTGTTACCCATAATCATAGTTTTCACGCAGACGATGTGTTTGCGTGTGCAACACTTCTTTTGCTTTTTAAAGGTGCCTCGATTATTCGAACAAGAGATCCTCAGATAATATCGAATGCAGATATTGTGCTTGACGTGGGGCTTACGTATGATGAAGAAAAAAATCGATTTGACCATCACCAAAAAGGAGGTGCGCTCACAAGAGAAAATGGGATTCCGTATGCATCATTTGGTCTCGTATGGAAGAAATTTGGAAGTAGTCTTTGTGGGGGAGATGATATAGCGTCTGTTATTGAAAAGAAGCTTGTGATGCCAATTGATGCGATTGATAGCGGAAAAAGTATATCCAAATCTCTTGTTGAAGATGTCTCTGATTATAACCTCTCATCAGTTATTGGGGCGATGAACCCAACTTCTTTTGAGGTAGACAAAACATACGATAAAGAATTTTTAAAGGCAGTTGATTTTGCAAAGTTGCTTATTGAAAGAGAAATTGCTGGTACAAAAGAAGCGCTTGCTTTTAAGGAGTATTTTCTTGATGAAGTTAAAAAAAGTCCTGACTCTCGATATGTAGTTTTAGAAAAAGAAATAAGTCGTTATATCTGGCAACAATACACAAAAGACTTCCCAGAGCTTTTATTTGTTGTTGTTCCAAGAGAAGAGACGTGGTCACTTCGAGCTGTTAGGAAAGATTCATCTTCTTTCGAAAATCGAAAAGATCTTCCTCTTGCGTGGTCCGGAAAGAGTAACGAGGAACTCCAAGAAGTAACAGGGGTAAAAGATGCACTGTTCTGTCATAACGCTCGATTTGTTGCGAGTACAAAAACAAAAGAGGGTATACTTACATTATTAGAACAAGCTTTAAAAGAATAAATATATGGCACTCATTGATGAACTAGAAGTATCTATAAAAGCAGGAAATGGTGGAGATGGAGTCGTGCGATTTCTTCATGAAAAGGGAAAGGAGTTTGGTGGACCATCTGGTGGAAACGGAGGTAAAGGAGGTGATGTCTATATTAGAGCTGTTTCTGATGTTGGTATCTTGTATCACTACAAAAACAAAAAGAGTTTCGAGGCTCCAAATGGGGAGCCAGGATTTCGTGATAACTGTCACGGAAAAAACGGTGAGGACTTGATCATTGATCTTCCCGTAGGTGCAGTAATTACCAATCTTGAAACACGAGAACGTTTTTCTCTTGATCATCTTGATCAGCAAGAACTTATTTTGAAAGGAGGACGAAATGGACTTGGAAATACTCATTTTAAAAGTTCAACAAATCAAACTCCTGAAGAATCAACGAATGGTCAACCTGGTGAAGAATCTACATTTCGAATTGAGCTTGAGATGTTTGCAGATATTGGGCTTATAGGACTTCCAAATGCGGGCAAGAGTTCGTTTTTGAATGCAGTTACTAACGCAGCGGCAAAGGTGGGTGGATATGAGTTTACCACTCTTGAACCAAACCTTGGTGCACTTTATGAATTTATCCTCGCTGACATTCCAGGGCTTATTGAAGGGGCAAGTGATGGAAAGGGGCTTGGGCATAAGTTTCTTCGACATATCAAACGAACAAAAATGGTCGCGCATTTGATTTCACTTGAAAATGAAAACGTAGTTGAAGTGTATAGTGTTGTGCGAAACGAACTTAAGAAATATGATCCTGAATTGGCAGCAAAAAGAGAAATCATTATTCTTACAAAAACAGATATGGTTGATGAATCGGTTGTACTAAAACAAAAAAAAGCACTTAGTTCCTGTTCTTCTGATGTATGGTCACTTACTCTGCTTGATGATGAATCAATAAAAGAATGTAAAGATAAGTTAGTTAAAATTTTAAGAGAAGAGTATGAATCAAACAAATAGATATAGACGAGCGTTTACATTGATGGAGTTACTTGTTACGGTTTCGGTTATTGGGGTGTTGGTAACTATTGGGATCAATAGTTCATCTTCACACAAATTGAAGGTTCGTGATGCAAGGCGAGTGAGTGAATTAAATTCCATCAAGGATGCAGTCCAGTTGTATTTTGAAGAGAATGGGACTTTTCCAAATAGTTTAAATGACATCAAAGGATCATTTGATGGTATCTTGCCAAAAGACCCGAAAACTGGCCTTGATTATATGTATGTCAAAATAAACGCCACACCTCCAACTCCAAAAGGATACTGTCTCCTTGCGGTCCTTGAGACACTTCAAAGTTCTGGTAGCTGTACCACATCGATTAGTGGTTCAAGTGAACCAAAGCGATATATCATACAAGGACCTCTATAAAAGACTAGTCTTTTATATTTCTTTTGGTGTATAATAAAGAAATGGAAAGTCTTTCATTTTTCTTTGCGTTTGTTTTCGGACTCATTATAGGGAGCTTTCTTAATGTTGTTGCGCTTCGGTTTGGGATTCGTAAAGTAACAAAAGGAAGATCAATGTGTTTTTCTTGTGGAAAGGTATTAACCGCTCTTGAGCTTATTCCTTTGTTCAGTTTCTTGTTCTTGAAAGGTAAGTGTTATAAATGCAAAACTCCTATTTCGTGGCGTTATCCGCTCGTGGAGCTTGGTACAGGACTTATGTTTGGACTCACTGCTCTTGTTGCAGAAAATATTTCTTACTTCTTGTTTTTTGGCACTGTGTTTTCAGTACTGATTGTCATTTCACTCTATGATGCAAAACACAAAATAATTCCAGATAGTCTTTCGTTTACATTTGGTTGTTTAGGTTTTGTGTATTATCTCGTTACTTTTGCAGGACAGTATGCAAGTGTAGAAAGTCTTCTTCATTTGATAGCAGGACCTTTTCTTTTTCTTCCTTTTTTTCTTGTATGGTTTTTGTCGGGTGGTGCGTGGATGGGACTTGGCGATGCTAAACTTGCAGTAGGAATTGGTTGGCTTCTTGGTCTTGCTGGAGGACTTTCTGCGGTTATTATTGGTATTTGGGCAGGTGCAATTTGGAGTGTGACGCTTATGTTGCTTCAAAAAGCTCGTGCTCGTAAACAACTGACAATGAAAAGTGAAATCCCACTTGCACCATTTTTGATTTTGGGAACATTTATTTCTTTCTTGATACAACCTGATATTTTCAATATTGATTTATGGATTCAGCTCTTTTTAAATTAATTATATGAGACGTTATAAAAAAACAACAAAAGGTTTTTCGCTTGTAGAGTTACTTGTTGTTGTTTCTATTTTTTTGATTATCTCTGGAGTAACACTGTTTCGACAGTCTAAATTTTCGAGTGATATTTTGATTACGAACACGGCGTATGAAATTGCTCTTGCGGTTCGTGAGGCTCAGACCTACGGAGTAGGATCAAAATTAAATGCAAATCCAAGTGATCGTAAAAGAAGTTTTGGTGTTTATTTTTCGAGTGATGCGTCGCAGTTTCTTCTCTATTCAGAAAGTCCAAATACTGATGGAACGTATGATTCGTTGTTTAATGCCGCGGATCCTGTTAAATACAATATAGTAAGTACCATCGTCTTGAACCGTGAGCAGAAACTTCTTGATTTTTGTGGTGTTGATACAACCGCAAGTCCAGATGAAGTCGAGTGTATTAGAAGTGGTGAAATCAATAGATTTGATATTGCTTTCGTAAAACCAAGTCTTAATGCTATTCTTTCAGGACGAACATCAAATGGTGTTGTAAAGCACTACAATGAAGCAAAGATTATGATTCAATCTTCACTTGGAGACAAGTGTCGAACTGTGGTTGTAAATACGGTAGGACAAATCAGCGTGGTTCCAGTTGCTGCTGGTTCAACAGGATGTGAGTCTTTGTAATAAAAAATGTTATATGAATGTATGTAAAATAAAACAAAAAAAAGATAACAAGAAAGGATTTACTCTCATCGAGGTGATTGTTGCGGTAGGGATCTTTTCACTTGTAATGATGGTGGCACTTGGGGCAATTATTTCAATTGTAGGGGCAAACAAAAAAGCTCAGGCACTTCATAATGTTATTAACAACTTGAACCTTGCGGTTGAGTCAATGGTTCGAGAAATGCGAACAGGGTATGACTATGAGTGTGGGACAGGAGATGAATGTACTTCATTTGCCTTTAAGTCAAAGCAGATTAATCAAGATATCTCTGGTGCACCCGTAGCTGTTGTATATGAACTTAAAAATAATTCAATTCAAAAATCAGTAGATGGGGGTAGTAGTTTTTTGCAAATCACTTCTGATGATGTGAATATTGAAATACTTAAGTTTTATGCTGTAGGGATTAATGATGATACTAAACAACCTCTTGTATTAATGGTGCTTAAAGGAACCGCAATGGTAGGCGGCAAAGAAAGTCAGTTTAATATCCAGACACTTATTTCACAACGATTACTAAATCTTCGAATCTAATGACTTTACACACATTTAAACAAAAAAAAGGTTTTACTCTTATTGAAACACTTGTTGCAATCTCAATATTGCTTTTGTCGATTGTCGGACCTCTTGAAATTGCATCAAAAGGAATGTTTTCAGCTTTTTATGCACGAGATGAGATTTCGGCTTATTATCTTGCTCAAGAAGGGCTTGAGTTTGTACGTAATCTTCGTGATACAAATTATATTCAAGACATTAATGGAACGCCAAGTTTATGGCTTGATAGTCTTGATAATTCTTGTTTTTCAGATGCGGGCTGTTCTATTAACCCAGTAAATATACTCAATGGGTACGCATTTTCTGATTTTGGAAGTGTTTCCTCTTGTGCAAATCTTCCATCATCGTTATGTCCTACACTTGAGTACAATGATACGACTGCAATCTTTTCTGTTGGATTAACTTATCCTCAGTCGAAGTTTAGACGAAAAGTAAAGGTGACCTTAGATAATGCTAATATCGCAACATCAGCATCAGCGCTTGTTGAAACAACGGTCTCGTGGCAAACAGGAACACTTTTTTCATCTACCAAATCATTTGTCCTTCGAGAACGTATATTTAACTGGAATCAATAATTATGAATAAAAAAAATACACAAAAAGGATTTTCTGTACTCTTTGCATCGCTTGTAGGGAGCCTTGTTCTTGCGATTGGACTTGCAATTCTTTCTATCACTATCAAGCAAATCACTCTTTCTTCAGCAGGAAGAGAATCTCAAAAAGCGTTTTATGCAGCTGATACGGGCACTGAATTTGCTTTGTTTCTAGACAGAGGGGGAGACAATACAGAAGATTGTCCAGATGGAATCTTTCCATTACCAGGAAGCACCAGTATCTGTGATGTATCAAATCATTCATATATGTTTGATGGAGTGATATTAAATATTAATGGAGGGATTAATGGTCCTTCTGCAACAATGGGAATTGATTCAGATGGTGTGGATGTAAATGGTTTTGAATATACTACAACAGTGATTCGTGTTGAGCGTACATATATACAAAATAACCCAATTTGTTTTGATGTATACATCACTAAAAGATCCAACGATAGCAACGTTACCGTTTCGACTGAAATCGAATCAAGAGGATACAGCACTTGTAATGTTTCTGCAGCAAATAGGTTTGAACGAGCGATTCGAACACTCTATTAGTTTTTGAGATAGGTTCCAACATATGAAAGAAAAGGTTAAAGAAAGAATAGAGAAACTGCGTCTTGCAATAGAAAAGTATAGATACGAATACCACGTACTTGATAAGGCAACGGTACCCGAAAGTGTGCTTGATTCACTTAAACATGAACTGGTGTTACTAGAAGAACAATACCCTGAGTTTGTTTCACCTGATTCTCCAACGAGGCGTGTTGCTGGAGAACCACTTAAGGAATTTCAAAAAGTAGAACACAAGGTGCCTCAATGGTCTCTTTCTGATGCATTTGATCCTGAAGAAATGTTTGAATTTGATAAGCGAGTAAAGCGGTTTTTGAAGGTGGATCAAGATGAAAAAATCGAGTATGTATGTGAACACAAAATCGACGGACTAAAGGTAGTGCTTGAATATAAAAAAGGAGTACTCTTTCAAGCGGCTACTCGAGGAAATGGGAAAATAGGCGAAGATGTGACATTAAACATTCGGACCATCGAATCAGTTCCACTTACCCTTCTCAAACCAATCGATATTATTGTTGAAGGAGAAGTCTGGATGTCAAAATCGCGTCTAAAAGAAATCAACAAACTTCAAAAAGAGCAGGGTCTTGAAGAATATGCGAATCCTCGTAATCTTGCTGCAGGAACTATCCGTCAACTTGATCCAAAAGTTGCTTCTCGTCGCAAACTCGATACATTCATCTATGACATTGCTCAGTCGCAGGTAATACCAAAAACCCAAGAAGAAGAACTCCAGTATCTAAGTGAACTTGGATTCAAGGTAAACAAACGGTACAAAAAAGTAAAGGATATTGAAGGAGTGATTTCATATTGGAAACAAGCTGAAGAAGAAGCAAAAAAACTTGATTATTGGTTTGATGGCGTGGTGGTCAAGGTTAATAAGACTGCATACCAAGAACTCCTCGGCTATACCGGTAAAACACCTCGTTTTGCAACTGCTTTTAAGTTTAGTGCACAAGAGGTTACGACAAGACTTCTTGATATTATCTTTCAGGTAGGACGCACAGGTGCAATCACACCAGTAGCGGTGCTCGAACCAGTTCTTGTTGCAGGTTCTACTGTATCGCGCGCAACGCTTCATAATGAAGATGAGATTAAGCGACTCGATCTCCGACTTGGAGATACAGTGATTTTGAAAAAAGCAGGAGATGTAATCCCGGACATTGTGCGAGTGCTTTCGGAACTACGAACAGATAAAGAAAAGCTATTTGTAATGCCAAAAGTCTGTCCTGTCTGTCATGAACCTATTTCAAAAAGAGAAATCGGAACCAAAAAAAATAATACTCTTGAACAGAGCGCTTCTTTCTTTTGTGAAAACAAATCGTGTCCCGCTCGTGACAGAAGAGTGTTGTATTATTTTACTTCAAAGCATGCTTTTGATATTGAAGGGTTGGGTCCAAAGATTATTGATCTGCTTATGGACAACAATGTCATCTCTGGACGTGCTGATATCTTCAAAATAAAAAAAGGGGATTTAGTTTCGCTTCCGCGGTTTGCAGAAAAATCTGCTGATAACTTAATTGAGTCGATTAACAAGGCGCGTGATATTTCGCTCTCACGGTTCATTGTTTCTCTTTCTATTCCAAATGTCGGTGAAGAGACTGCATATGATCTTTCGGAGCGATTTAAGACACTTGATGCATTTTTAAAAGCATCAAAAGAAGAGTTAAGTGCTATTGAAGGAGTAGGTGAAAATGTTTCAGATGCAATTCTCTTATGGAGAAATATCCCTGAACACAAACAACTACTTACCGCGCTACTCAAAGAAGTGACAATCATTCCCCAAAAAGAAATCAAAGCAAGTGTCCTTTCAGGAAAGTCTTTTGTCCTCACAGGAACACTTGAGACGCTCAGTCGCGATGTGTCAAAGCAAAAAATAAAAGCACTTGGAGGAACTGTTTTAAGCGCAGTATCCAAGAACACGACGTATCTCGTGGTAGGTGAAAACCCAGGCTCAAAGCTTAAAGAAGCAGAAGTGTTAGGAGTTACATTACTCACTGAACAGGACTTTTTAGATTTGCTCAAAAAGCTTCCATAAATCACATTAAATTGATATAGTATGCCCTATGAATCTATCAATCGGAATTGTAGGTCTTCCAAACGTTGGTAAATCAACGCTTTTTAACGCGCTTACAAAAAAAAGTGTACTAGCAGCTAATTATCCCTTTGCAACTATTGATCCGTCTGTGGGGGTTGTACCTGTGCCAGATGAAAGGCTCTATAAACTAGCAGAATTTAGCAAGACAGCAAAAATCGTTCCAGCAATTGTTGAGTTTGTTGATATTGCAGGGTTAGTAAAAGGAGCAAGTGAAGGAGAAGGGCTGGGAAACCAATTTCTCTCTCATATTCGAGAAGTGAATGCAATCGCTCAGGTGGTCCGTATTTTTGATGATAACGATATTATTCACGTTGATGGGAAGATTGACCCAATTTCAGATATTTCTGTAATTAATCTTGAACTTATTCTTGCAGACCTTCAAACAGTAAACAAACGACTTGGAAGTATCGAAAAAGATTTGCGAGCAGGGAACAAAAAAGCAGTCATCGAAAAGGAGGCACTCGAAAAGATTAAAGATGCACTTCTGAAAGAAATACTTGCACACGAGGTGGACCTCTTGGAAGAAGAAAAAGACTCAATCAAAAGTCTTGCACTTCTTACACTGAAGCCGATTATGTACGTCTTAAACAAAAAAACTGGGGGCAAAAACTTGGATGAACTTGGTGGAGCCAAATGGGACGCACTTATTGAATTCCTTGAATCAAAAAAAGCAGTATATACAATTATTGACGCAGGAGTGGAAAGTGACTTAAAAGAAATGGACGGTGAAGAAAAAAAGCTCTTTAAAGAAGAGCTCGGTGCCAAAGATGGTGGAATCGATATTTTGATTCAAAAAGCATACACATTACTTGGGCTTGAAACATTCTTTACAACAGGGGAGGTAGAAACAAGAGCCTGGACAATCGAGAAGAATTCAACTGCACCGATCGCAGGAACTGCAATTCACAATGATTTTAAAGATAAATTTATTCGCGCAGAAGTGATTGCGTGGGATACACTCCTTGAGGCAGGAAGTTTTGCAAAAGCAAAAGAGAAAGGGTTGCTCAAAACAGAAGGAAAAGAATATATCGTAAAAGACGGAGATGTGATTGAGTTTAG
>CAYLQP010000001.1:114907-150080 GCA_964386665.1 uncultured Candidatus Saccharibacteria bacterium | reverse complement strand
TGTGGACCCTAGCGGATTCGAACCGCTGACCTCCTCAGTGCAAATGAGGCGCTCTACCAACTAAGCTAAGGGCCCGTATATTTTGTTTTACTTTCTTTACTTTATCTTAGGTCACCTTATTTGCGCAAATGAGTCGACTAAATATCTTTTTTGCCAACTAAGCTAAGGACCCTCAAAAACACTACAATTTTATCCTATTTTCCAAAAAGTGCAAGTTAAACAACTTTTTACTTGGACAATACCCATTTAGGTGCTATTGTGGACATATTAATAATTAATCATAATTCTATGGACGAGACTACAACAACAACTCCTGCTACTGAAGAAGAAGTGGTAACAACTGACGGAACTGATACAACAACAGTACCTGAAGGAACTACTGAAGCACAAGCATAAATCAAATATGCTTAGAACAAAAGCCGCTCCGTAAGGAGCGGCTTTTGTTTATTCTTGAAATACCTCAAAGCTTGCTGCGGGGGATACGGACGAGGAAAAATTTTATTTCTTCTCAAGAGCAAGAGTAATCAAATGATCCAAGAGAGCACTATAACTTGATCCAACTGCAATCATCTCTTTTGGCAACAATGAATTTGGAGTAAGTCCTGGAAGCGTATTGATCTCAAGGCAAAATACCCCTCGTTTTGGATGAACCATAAAGTCAGTTCGCGAATAATGTCGACATCCCACCGCTTTATGCAACGCTTTTGAAAGATGCTCCATTTCTTCTATTTCTTTTCGACTAAAGTTTCCTGGACAAATTTCTTTTGCACCATTTTCATCACTATATTTCGATTCAAAATCAAAAAACTTTTGATGCCCCTTTGGCAAGATCTCAACTGGCGGAAGTGCATAAAGCTCTTGATCTCGAAAATGTTCTAATACTCCACAAGTTGCTTCTTTTCCTTTTATACATTCTTCTACCAAGACGGTATCAGATACCGCAAATGCTTTTTCGAGTGCTTCTTCTATCTCGTGTGCAGAATGGGCAATCGATACCCCTACCGAAGACCCAGCGGTTGCAGGTTTGATAACTGATGGTTGCAAAAAAGTTCTAAACAAATCCCCTGCCATTTCTTGAATAGTCATTTCATCTTTTCGAAGTACACGAGAATGCGGTGTAGGTATACCGTACTGCTTCATAATCTTTTTTGTCAAAACCTTGTTCATACCAATTGCAGAGGCAAGTGTACGAGACCCAGTAAACGGAATACTATGAGTTTCAAGCAGTTTTTGAACTGTTCCGTCTTCCCCATATTCACCGTGTAATGCTAAGAATACTACATCCGCTCGAAGCATAATTTTTTCTGGCTTTACGGGAACACCGTCTATATGCCATACCCCTTGTTTATCGATAAGAACATCAATTCCTTGGTATTTCTCACCCAGATTTGCAAGCACTCCCGCACCAGTCTTGAGCGACACTTCATATTCACTTGAAGGTCCTCCTCGTAAAACCGCGACTCGAATTTTGTTTTTCGTGTTCATAATTTATACTTCTATTTGATTTATAGAATCTATTTTATCTTGCTTTGTCTTAAATTTAAAATCACTTAAAAGTAAAAGCATTCCGATTGTCATAGGTATAAGAGAAGCAAATTGCCACACAGTCACATTTTCTTTCAAAAACCAAAACGATACCAGAAGTGTCACAAAAGGAGCAATAGAAGAAATTGCTAATGCTTTTGTGACAGAAATACGGAAAATACCTTCAAGCCATAATATTTTTACAACACCAAACATCAGAACACCGTTTGTAATTAAAAGAAGTAATGTCTTCATATCTGGTAAAGCAAATTTTTTTTCTCCAAAAAAATACATAAACAAAAAAATCATTGGAATAGTGAAAAGTGTCCTCAAAAACAATACTGTTTCCGCACTCGCTTTCTCTCTTGCACGTCTCTGAAAAAAATTACCAAAAGGAGCAGCCATTGTTGCAAACAAAAGAATCACATCTCCAATTCGAAATCCGTCTGATTTTGGAAGAAGAATGATAATCGCACCTAAAACCATCAATACAATCCCGAAGATATGACGTGTGTGTACAAATTCTTTTTTCCAAATATTAAAAAATAAAAAACTCCACAATGTGTCAACAAGAGCAACAATACTTGCATTTCCTGCGGTTGTATACTTGAGTGCAAAAAAATAAAGTCCATAAAACACAAACCCAATCCAAAATGCGGTCAAAAACGAATCTCGCACAACGCTTAATTTTACTACTTCACGAAAACCACCTTTTTTAAGTAGTAAAAATAAAAAAACAAGATTAGAAAAAATAATAACATACCCGTACACAACCAAAGGCGGCAGACTTACAAGCGAAAGCTTAGACATAACCGGAAAAAGTCCCCAAAGCAGTGCTTGGGCCAAGATATATAAATCACCTTTTCTTTCTTCTGAAATCTGCATTACATTATAATAGCAAAAAAGTAAGAAAAAACTATTTTATCACTACTGTCATTCCATCCCACGCAGGTATGATGTATGAATTATTTTTATATTTTTTCATTACAAAGGCATTAAATTCTTTCATTGCAAGCACTGCGTTGTTTGTTACTTCTTCTCCTGCTACTTCTCCACCCCAAAGCGTATTATCAACGACAATTACTGCCCCAGAAGATGCGAGACTGTAACAAAGTGAAAAATAGTCTTTGGTATCTCGTTTACGCGCATCAATAAAAAACAAATCAAATGTTTTCTTTTCTTTTTTGAGTTTTTTCAAAAGAGTAAGTGCATCACCCTTTAGAAGAGTTGTTTTGTGTTTTAGTTTCATTTTTTTCCACAAAGATTCTATTTCTTCAAACCGTCGTTCATCTCGCTCAATACTAAAAAAATGAGCATCGTCTTTCAAATAACGAGACAAAAAGTATCCGCTAAACCCGCGAAAAGCTCCAACTTCTAAAACCTGCTTTGGATTCTTCAAACGCACAAGCAGTTCGAGAAACTTCCCCTGTGATACAGATACTTCAAGAAACGAATCTTCTTTTGGTTTTGTTTCAAGCACACGTTGATCAAAAGACTTGTTATAAAGCACCGAAAGATACTCTTCGAGCACCTGCTTTTCTTTAGAAAACTTATTAGTCTCATTTCGTTTTACTTTCGTCATATTATCGTTTAAATCTTGAAGCTTTTTTGCGTTTCTTGAATGTATCGATTTTGAGACCGCTTTTTTCGATAAGTGAAGAAATTTCATCTCGAATAATTGCCGCCGTTTCAAAATCGAGTCGTGCCACTGCTTCATCCATCTCGACTCGTTTTAGATCAATAAATTCTTCTGGATTTGACTTGAAGAGTTCACCATCAAGCATCGCCAAGTTTCCAACTGTTTTTTGATGTTCACTTTGCATCATATCAGTAATGTCTTTGATGTTTTTTTGAATTGTCTTAGGAGTGATGTTGTGAGCTGTATTGTATTCAACTTGAATTGCACGCCTTCTTGCTGTTTCGTTTATGGCGTTTTCAAGAGAGTTTGTAAGTGAATCGGCATATAACACTACTTTTCCTTCAGTATTTCGAGCGGCACGTCCAATGATCTGAATAAGCGATGTTTCACTTCGAAGAAACCCTTCTTTGTCAGCATCAAAGATTCCAATAAACGCAAGCTCTGGAATATCGATTCCTTCTCGAAGCAAGTTTACTCCGATAAGGACATCGAACACACCTTTTCGAAAATTGGTCAAAATCTGAATTCGTTCCAATGTATCAATGTCACTGTGTAGATATTCTGCTTTAATCTTTTTTTCTTTGAGAAATTCGGTGAGGTCTTCTGCCATTTTTTTGGTCAGGGTAGTACCAATCACTCGAAACCCTTTTGCAATTGTTTTTTCTGCTTCAATGATAAAATCCTTGATTTGTCCGCCATAACCTTTGGCAGTATTTTCAATCACTCCTCGAACTTCAAGCATCGGATCAATCAAACCTGTTGGTCGAATCACTTGTTCAATCACTTGGTCGCTATGTTCCTTCTCATACCGTGAAGGTGTTGCAGAAACAAAAAGCGCCTGACCAATCCGTTTCTCAAACTCATCAAACTTAAGAGGTCTATTATCTCGTGCACTTGGAAGACGAAATCCGTATTCAACAAGATTGTTTTTTCTTGAAGCGTCTCCTGCATACATTCCTCCGATTTGTGGGATTGTGACGTGAGACTCGTCAATCACCGTCAAGAAATCGGCACTCCCATCAGCTTTGTGTGGGAAATAAGCAAGAAGTGTATCAGGTGCTTCGCCTTCTTTTTTGTCTGAAAAGTGTCGAGAGTAGTTTTCGATACCGTTGCAATATCCAACCTCTCTAATGAGTGCAAGGTCATAATTAGTTCGTCTCTTGAGTCGTTCGGCTTCAAGATTCTTGCCGGCTTTTTCGAGTTCTTTGAGTCTTTTTTCGAGTTCTTTTTTGATACTTAAGACTGCGCGTTTTTGAGCATCGTCACTTGAAATAAAGTGCTTCGCAGGAAAGATAAAACAAGCTTGCTCTTCTCTTATAATTTCTCTTGTTACTGCATCAAGCACAACAATCTTTGAAATCTCACTTCCCTTTTTGCCATTTATGAAATCAACTTTGTAAATGATTCGTTCACTAACCGGCATTATCTCAACAGAGTTTCCAAGCATTCTAAAAAAAGCAGGTGCAAGATCAGCCGTTGTTCGGTCGTAGTGAATACCAATCAAAAGTCTTCCTAACTCGTTTCGTTCAAGAACATTTCCAATCGAAATTTTGAGATTTACTTTTTCGTATTCCTCCGGACTTCCAAGTCCATAAATCGCCGAAACCGATGCGACAATAATCACATCCTTTCGAGTTAAAAGGGCTTGAGTGGTTGCGTGACGGAGCCGATCAATCTCTTCATTGATCTGAGCTTCTTTCTCGATATATGTATCACTGTGAGCCATATATGCTTCTGGCTGATAGTAGTCATAATAAGACACGAAATAATGAACCGCGTTTTCGGGGAAGAAATCTCGAAACTCACTTGCAAGTTGAGCAGCAAGTGTTTTGTTATGAGCGATAACAAGAGTTGGTTTTTCTATTTGGGTGATTACATTTGCAACAGTGAAGGTCTTCCCACTTCCGGTTACACCAAGAAGCGTCTGGTTTTTTAGGCCCTTTTTGATACCGTCTACCAGTCCTTTGATGGCTTTTGGCTGATCTCCTGCCGGAGAGAATTCAGTGTGTAATTTGAAAATTGACATTAGAAATATGATTATAACATAAAAAAGCGCTTTTGACCCGAGGTCAAAAGCGCGAAAGAAAGAACAAATTAAGGAGCACGGTCTCTTCTTTTCAAACGAGGATTCTTGTCTCCACAAACCATAAACTTCATCCCAGCTGTTTTTTGAGGACGGGCCGGTTCACTAGGTGGAGCACCTGGGGAGGGAAAGGTATTAGAAGCGAGTTTGATTTTCATAACAAAAAGAAGTCCTTAGTTTGAAGACTTCTCTTTGATGTCAACAGTGTTTACAGCAAAGAAAAACCTTCAAACAATATGAATGTTCGCTTCGTCTTCTTTTTGGTTGTTAATGTGTTGTGTGTCATTTTGTAACAAAGTCATTAAAGGAAGTGTTATAAAAATGCGGTTTGGTTTGTTGCCAAACCGCGAAAGAAAGAACTAAACTGCTACCGGAAACCACAACCAAGACACTACTTTATTTCCGTTCTCAAAGTAAATCCGTTGTGGCACTTCATCATCTGGAAATGATTCGTAGCAACAGTAGAAAGCGATCTCGAAACGCTCCTGTGGAGCATCTATATCACCACTAATTGAAACCCAACCATTTTCAAGCGTAATTTTCATAAAAAAATGAGCCCTCTTGCTTGAGGACTCATTTTAGGTGTTAAGACATTTGGCTTCACAACTAAGAAGAGACCTCAAGCGTACTTGAGACAATAATCTTCTTAATTGTGAGTGCGAATGTATTCATTTATTTGGATATTTTATCAAACCAAAACAAAAAGTAAATAGCTATTTCTGTTTTGTATGTATTCGCCATTCTTCAATGGCCTTATGGTTTCCCGAAAGAAGAATTGATGGTACTTTGTATTTCTTGCCCTCCCATTCAAGCACTTCGGGACGAGTATATACTTCAATTGACGCATTTCGTTCTTCTTCTCTCGAATCGAAGTTTCCAAGCACACCCTCGATTTGACGTGAGATAGAATCAATCAAAATCATCGCGGGTATTTCCCCGCCTGTTAACACGAAGTCTCCCACCGACAATTCTTCTGCTTTAAAAATCTTTTTTACTCTTGAATCAACTCCTTCATACCGTCCACAAATAAGAATGATATCGGTATATTTTTTTGAGACACTTTTTGCATAGGTTGTGTCAAACTTTTTTGCATTTGGTGCGAAGAAAATAATTTTTGTTTTTGCTTTTTTGTTTTTGATTGTTCCTTTTGCTTTTTTGATTGCTTTAAGTACTGGTAGTGCTTCAAGCACCATTCCAGGACCTCCTCCATACGGCTTATCATCTACTCGAAGATATGGTTTTTCTTTACCTTTTTGAGCTTTGGTTGGCTTCACAAAGTCACGAGGATTATAGAATTTGACCTTAATTTTTTTTTGTTCTATCGCCCGCGCCAAAATAGACTCACCAAGATATGAGGCAACTAAATCTGGAAAAAGTGAAATAATATGAAAATTCATTTGACGTGGAGTCAAAATAACATAAAAAACAAAATCAGTCAAAAACCACCCCAAGGGGTGGTTTTTGACTCTCTATTCCTAATAACTAGTTACTAGATATGTAGATCTTCCATTGCTTCGTCAACTGACTTCATTGTTGGAGTCGTTGCAGATTCAGAAGGTGTGTGTTTGTAAGAACCTCCTTCTGGTTCGTTAATTTTGAGGTTTACTCGAGCGTTGTTTTTCATTCCAACAACTCGTAGAAGAGTTCGAATAGCTTTAGCTGTGTTTCCTGCTCGGCCGATTACTTTACCCATATCTGCTGGATCTACAGTAAGTGTAAGGAGTACCCCCATTTCATCAACTGTTCTATCAATTTTCACTCCGTCTTGATTCTCTACAAGGGCCTTAACAACAAACTCTAGAAATTGTGCATCTCTTTCCATAATGTCTTTGAGGTAGAAACCTACCTTTTAATCTTACTTATAATACCTAAGTGGTAATGTGCTGCCTGTCTTTCGTACTTTAAGACAAACGGTACATACTTACTATTGTATATTTTTTTGACCCAAAAATCAAATTAAATAACTAATGGAATATGAGAGTGAATATAGAATTACAGAAACAAAAAACCGCGCCTTACGGCGCGGTTTTTTGTTATTTCTTCTTTTCTTTCTTAGCTTGAGGAGTTTTCTTTGGAAGAACGTTGAGTTTCTTTCCTTCGATAACCTTGAGTGTTACAAGAAGGTTATGAGCAGTCTCACTTGGTTTTGCTCCTTGAGACATCCAGTAAAGCACTCGGTCTTTTTTTACCTGAGTATTCTTTTCAAATCGAAAATCGTGGTTTCCAAGAACCTCTATTGCTTTTCCACTTTTTGTACTGTTTTTTGAGTCAGTAAGCACAAGCTTGAACGCCGGTTCATGCTTTCGTCCTACTCTCTGTAATCGTATTTTTAACATACACACTATACTAACAAACTTTACAAAAAAGGTCAAATCTCTGAAAAACCTTGTTTTATTGACAAAAAGTCTCTGATGCTTAATAATGCACCAAGCTTGAATGCGTCCATAGCTCAGAAGTAGAGCGGTTGGTTGATAACCAACAGGTCGCTGGTGCGAATCCAGCTGGGCGCTCGCTCTTTTTAACACCTCTCGTTGCTCAATAGTTGAGGGCACCTGGCTTTAGGCCAGAAGGTTGTTGGTGCAATTCCAACCGAGAGGATGTTTTGACAGACCTGTCCCGAAATCAGGGCTACTTCGGTACAGGTTGAGCCGGTCTTGCGCGATGCAAGACCGGCTTTCCCTTTTCATAAAAAAAATATGTTAAAATAAATGTATGATTGACATAAAAAAACTAAAAGAAATTTTTAAAGGAGATATTGAAGACTCAAAAGAAATACTAGCTCTCTATTCGCACGATGCAAGTTTGTTTGAAGTAAGACCTGAACTCGTCTGCTTTCCAAAAGACAGTAATGATGTTCAAGCTATCGTCCGATTCGTAAACGAAAACAAAAAAGACAATCCCCACCTTTCGATTACTGCTCGAAGTGCTGGGACTGATATGTCGGGAGGTGCTATTGGCTCGTCTATTATTCTTGATTTTACTCGATATATGAATCGGATCATCAAGGTTGACGAAAACAAAGGGGTGGTAGAACCAGGATGTTTTTATCGTGACTTTGAAAAAGAAACCCTGAAGTTAGGACGAATTATGCCCTCTTATACAGCCTCAAAAGAAATCTGTGCTATCGGAGGGATGGTTGCCAACAACTCAGGAGGAGAAAAAACTATCAAGTACGGCAAGGTAGAACAATATGTCACTAAACTCAAAGTAGTTTTTTCTGATGGAAATGAATACACAGTACAAAAACTCACCAAACAAGAACTCGAACAAAAAGTTTCTCAAACTGATTCCGAAGGAGAATTTTACAAAAAAATATCTAAACTGATAACTGATAACGAAAAACTAATAACGAAAGCAAAACCCGATGTATCAAAAAACTCAGCTGGATATTATCTCTGGAACGTATGGGATCTCGAAACAAAAACATTTGACCTCACTCGACTGATTGTTGGAAGCCAAGGAACACTTGGAATTGTGACTGAAGTGACGTTCAAGCTGGTTCCTGTCGAGCCTTTCTCAAACGTTTTGGCAGTCTTTATGCCAAACATTACCAACCTTTCAAAGATAGTAAACGAGGTACTTCCCTTCAATCCAGATAGTCTCGAAAGTTATGATGACTATTCAATGAAACTCGCAGTAAAATTCTTTTTTGACTTCTTTAAGCAACTTGGGTTTGTTGGTGCTATCAAGCTTGGGCTCAAGTTTATTCCTGAAGCATTTATGATGGCAACTGGCGGAGTACCAAAGCTCATTCTTCTTATCGAATTTTCTGGCAAAACCGAAGAAGAAGTAAACAAAAAGTTAGTTGAAGTCAAAGAAAAAATTAAACACTTCGGGTACAAAATGCGTATTGCATCAGACTCAAAAGAAGCCGAAAAGTATTGGCGAATCCGTCGAGAAAGTTTCAATATGCTCCGCAAACACGTTCAAGGAAAACGGACTGCTCCATTTATTGATGATGTAGTAGTCAAACCAGAACATTTGCCAGAATTCTTGCCTCGCCTTCAAAAACTTATCGACGAATACAAACTCGTCTACACAATCGCAGGCCACGCCGGAAATGGGAATTTCCATATCATTCCTTTAATGGATCTCAAAAACACTTTTTCAGCTGATACAATCCTCGATCTATCAAAAAAGGTCTATGACCTTGTAAATGAGTTTCACGGTTCAATCACAGCAGAACACAACGATGGAATCATTCGTACTCCTTACCTGACACAAATGTTTGGTGAACAAGTGGTAGGCCTCTTCAAACAAACAAAAGAAATATTTGACCCAAGCTATATATTAAACCCAGGCAAAAAAGTCGGCGGAACATTTGAAGACATCCGAACGTATATAAAGAAAGATAACTAAACATCTTCGCAGTCGAATTGAAGTGCAAATACCTCAAGAGCCATCTGTGTTAGGTCTCCCACTACACCTGTAAGTGGTATTGCAAGTATAAGTTTTTGATTTAAAAAATCCTGAAGCTTTGCTGTCTCTTCTACATCTCTCGCATCAACAAGTTCCATATCAATAGGAATGTTGCACTTGTTTGTAGTTGAAGCTCCAAGAACAGATGGTTCTGACGGAAGACCTGCGAAAGAATCAAAAGAAGGTGCAGAAGATACAGAAGGTGCTATAACAATACTCTTTGATCTATGTGGAACACTGCCGCCTCCAGAAGGATGCTTTACCAACTCTGGTTGTGGTTGAGGTGGATCTATAACACTGTCCTTCTCTTTTACTTTTACAATTTGAATAACTTGCAATGTATTACCATTTGTATCAGAAACCGTGTATACAACTTCAAACTCTCCCGCTTCACTTAGATCTGGCATCTTGGCTATCTCTACTGCGTTTGTGAGATCCCCATCAACAAGATCAATCGCAGTTACTTCGGCTTCAACATAGGCATCTCCAACAAACATCTCATACGGATTAGGTCCAACAAGCGTAAGTGTTGGAGGGGTTGTATCTATCACACGCACGGTACGCTTCACGGGTACTGCAACAATTTCTTTTTCACCCTGAAAGACAGATACGCTGTATTCTATTTCATAATTCCCCACATTACTTGTATCTATCGGTAAACCTGTCGTAGTAACCTGATCAGTTATATTTCTATTGTCACCATCAACCGCAGTTACCCCTTCGTCTAGATATTCACTTCCCGCTTCAAGAGTAACATCAGGTAACCCAAGAAGTGTAATGACAGGCAAAACCACTTCTTCAATATCATCAACAACGTTGAGCACCCCAAAAGAAGTCACTTCGGGAGCCAAGTCTCGAAGTGCCGCCGTCCCTGTATAACTCAAAAATCCTTCAAAGTGTAATTTCGTCAAAGGTCGGATCCGCATTCCTGAAACCGTAAGTATACCCTTACAATTACCTAATGTTGCTTGTTTGATATGAATGGTGAGCTGATGTTGTTCGGGCAAGATTTGTTGAGTAAGTACTCCTGTACTTGCAGTACCAAGCCTTAGTGTCCGATTACCTGCACCTGCACAGCTTCCTGATTCGTCGAGTTTGGTATTTGTGACACTGACTCCAACTTTTGTTTCCATATCAAACTCAAATGCATCTGGAAGAGTCAACACAAATGTAGACGCATCACTACCAAGTTGCCCCGCCTCAGTTTCTTTGATTACTAGATCAGTAAGTGAGATAAATTGATTGTTGTAAGTTGAAAGTAAGATGTTTTCGCCACCCCAAACAGGAGTAACAAGTGGAGCTTCTGCTCGTACACCCAAACCAAAAGAAAAAGTAAGAGAAATCAAAAAGAAACAAACGTACTTTTGAGTCTTCATAAGGAAAGTATAAACCACATAATTATTTTTTAAAAAATAATTATGTGGAAAAATACCTGATCGTTATTAAATTAAATTTAGAAATAGTATCAGAAACTAAAAATCTGTTTGTACCACCTTTCCTGTTTCGAGCATTTGAGCAGTATACTCAATAATTGTTTCTGGACTTACCATTGCTTTGATTACAAATTCAGCCCCCATATCAGTTACTCGTTTTCGATCTTCGGCTTGATCAGTATTTGAGACAACGATTACTTTTATATTTTTTGTTTTTTCGTTTGAACGAATTTGCCCCAGAACATCGAATCCAGACATCCGAGGTAAAAAGAGATCAAGAAGTACAAGGTCAGGAACTGTTTCAACAATCGCTTTAAGTGCATCTTCTCCATTTTCAAAACGTTCTACTGATACATCAAAAGTCCTGATCTTTTGAGTTAAGAGATCGCCAATAAAGAGATCATCTTCAACAATAATGATTTTTTTGCCTTTTAGAATAGTACTTATATGTTCTTCCATTTTTTTGAAACAATTAATAATCTGTTTATTATACACCAAATCCTTTATAACTTGTACACAAGTACTACATACCACTTTAAAGATGATTGTATTATACTTATATTATGATTAGTTAATTATAATTCTATGGATCACTCAATGATGGATATGAATTCAATGTCGATGGGACCAATGATATTTGGATTCGACCTTGTTTCATTTTTAATGATTTTGTCAGGTATCGTATACTTTATTTGTGCACTCTTTCTCTGGAAACCCTTCCGAGAAGAAAAAAATGAACTTATTGGAGCACTGTTTGCGTTCTTGACATATCAAGCAGTAAGTATGGTGTTTATGGGAATCGAGATGCACACTATGAATTTGTTTTATAGTAACGTTGCAAGTCTTGCGATATTTATCGGGTCAGTATATATGCTCAAGTTTCCAATGAGCAGGCTTCGAGAAAAGACTCGAAAAGTTCTCTTTCTTATTATCCTCGCTACTGTTATCACTCTCTTTATTTGGTTTATGCAAACTGAAGCCCGACAAATGCAGTTGATGCACTTTACTCTGTGGTATGACTTGGTTATCAACGGAATAATTGCCGGAGGTTCAATCTTGCTTCTCGGATTTATGACAAGTGAAAAATGGCTTCGTCTCAAAGCTATCGGCGGAGGATCTGGAGTAGTGAGTTGTTGTGTTGTTGCTAATGCAACAATGCTTACTGGTGCAATGCTTACGAGTTCAGTGTTTGCATTTCTTGCCCCTGTTCTTATCCTGGGATCACTTTCATTGGCAAAAAAACAACAGAAAACTACTCCACAACCAGAAACTGTATAAATATGACCGAAACAATTGAAAAAGCAGTTACGCTTGGTATTGGAGGACTCGTTGGAACCGTCTTTGGTATATTTGTTGTTCCACTTGAAATCCCTTTCTTGTGTGAGACCGATCGACCAATCCTTATTGTCATCACAGCACTTCTTGGAATGCTTGTAAGTAATCTCGTCCGAGAAGCAAAAAAAGACAAAAAACTACGTGACAATAACAAAGTGCGAGATGAGACAGTTGCTCTTATTACTCACGAAATGAAGACTGGACTTACTTCAACAGGTTGGGCAATTCAACTAGTGCTTCAGAAGTACGCTTCAGCTATTTCAGATGAAGACAAATCAATGCTTGAAAATGTTGTCAAATCAATACGGGCAACAGTAATGCACTCTGTAAACCTTCTTGATGTGAGTATGCTTGATATTGGCAAACTCTCACTTTCACTTGAAGAACTCCCTGTTTCAAAGGTAGAAGAAATACTCAAAGAAACAGTTGAAAAGTATGTATACGGTGCAAAACAAAAAGGTATCGACCTATCGTCAAACGTTTCGCTTGATGTAGAACACACTATCGAAGTAGATCCTTTACGTCTTCGTATCATACTTGAAAACTTACTTGAAAACGCCATTCAGTACACAACGGATGTTACCAATCGCAAACAAGAAATCAACGTAACTATCAGTACCAAGGAAAACTACCTTGATATTGAAGTGTCAGATTCAGGAATAGGAATCCCTGAAGAAGAAAAACCAAAGATATTTGGAGAATTCTTCCGAGCAAGTAACGCCCGCAAAAAACTGGTGAGTGGAAGTGGGATTGGATTGTTTATGTGTCACGAATACATCAAAGCACACAAAGGTAGCGTTACGTTTGAATCAAGCGAAAACAAAGGAACTACATTCTTTGTAAAAATACCCCTAAAAACAATTGTAAATACCAAAGAATTTCTAGAAAAAATCTAACAAAAAAAACACCTGAACTTCTCAGGTGTTTTTTTGTTTTCTATATTATTCCACGAACGATAGTGCGATACCATTTTTGCCTCCTCGCCCTGTTCGTCCGATTCGGTGAACATAGTCTTCATAGGTTGCAGGCAGATCATAGTTAATCACGTGCGTTACTCCAGAAATATCAAGCCCTCGAGCAGCTACGTCAGTTGCTACAAGCACTTGTACGTGATGGTCTCGGAAAAGTGTAAGAGCTTTTTGTCGTCGTCCGTGAGTTTTGTTTCCGTGGATTGATTCGGCTTTGACTCCTGATTTTTCAAGATCTTTTGAAAGCTTTTCAACGCCGTGTTTTGTTCTTCCGAACACAAGTACCTTATCAAATCCATCTTGCGCAAGAAGATCCAAAAGCGTTTCAAACTTACTTTTTCCATTTGCTACTTTGACGATATCTTGAACAACACTCTTAGATGTGTCCCCTGTTCGAACTGAGACTTTGGTTGGGTTGTTTAAGAATTTTGAAATCAAAACATCGATTTCTGGAGTTGTTGTCGCAGAGAAGAAAAGAGTTTGTCTTTCTTTTGGCATCAAACTCATCATATATTTGATATCGTTTACAAATCCCATATCAAGCATTCGATCGGCTTCATCAAGAACCACAGTTCCAAACTGTTCTAATCGCAAACTTTTTCGTTCAATAAGGTCTTTGATTCGCCCTGGTGTTCCAATAACAAAATGATGTTGTCGTGCAAGTGCTTTGATTTGCGGCACAATAAATGCTCCACCAACGCACACCACTCCCCAAATAGAAAGCCCTTTAGTGAAGTCCTTAAGCTCCGTTTCAATCTGAATTGCGAGTTCTCGAGTTGGTACAACTACAAGTACTTTTTCGTTTGGATTGTTCAAAATTTTGTGAATAAGCGGGATAAGAAACGCAGCTGTTTTACCAGTTCCTGTATTTGCAAGTCCTACGATATCTTTTCCAGAAAGGACCACAGGAATACTTTGATCCTGAATCGGAGTTGGAGTCTTGTAGCCTTTTGTAATGACATTTGCTTTCAATCGATCATCAATAGCAAAATCAACGAACTGATGTTTGTTTACGTATGCTTTTACTTCGACACTTACTGGCTCTTTGTTGATGAGACGTGCAATATCGATTCCTTTTGTTTGTTTGAAATTCTTTCGTGATCCTCCACCGCTTCGTCCTCCGAAACGACTTCCTCCAAATCCTGCTCGAAAGCCACCAGATGAAGGCCGTGAAAAGCTACCTGTACTTGGTCTTGAAGATCCAAATCTTGGTCTCGCAGAAAACCCTCCTCCAAAAGAAGAGTGTCCTCCACTACTTGATCCACCTGATCTAAAAGAAGCTTCTTTTCGCTCTCCTGTAACACTTGGTCCGTAGTTTGTTTTTACTTTTTGAAATCCATTATGAGATGGAGTTCTTCTACTAGTTGAATTGGTTGAAGTATTTGAGGCTCCTCGAAAACTTCTTTTTGGTCCAAAAGAGGATTTATCCGAACCTCTGTCGTTTTGTCTAAAATTATTATTCATTTGTTTGGCTTACGCCTTATATTAAATCCGCAAAAAAAAGCGGATAATTCCACCTTTGACTAAAAGGTTTTTGGAAAAGTTGTCCCAAAAACCTATAATATCGGGACAAAGCCCTGGAGTTCGAGATTCACTTATCTATAAGAATATCATAGAAAACTAGAAAGTCAAGGTTTTACCATCTTCATCTTGTATCCTTCTGCTTGTAAAACAGCTTGTTTTGAATCACCACGAAGCTTGTTGTATCTACCAAGTGTCCCATCACTGCGAATCACTCGATGGCAAGGTACAGACGTATCTTGGTTCTGGGCCATCACAGTCCCAACTCTCCGACTCGCCTTCTCGTTTCCTGCCTTTTTTGCCACTTGTTTGTATGTCAAAACACTTCCTTTTGGAATCTGCTTTACAACTTCGATTACTTTTTCTTTAAAAGTTTTCATTATGCAATTATTCCTCCTCCTATACACACATCCCCATCATATAACACAACAGACTGCCCTGGTGCGATAAGTTGCGGGGTTTCAAATTTGATTTTTGCCATCTCCTTTGTCTGATCTACCACCTGACACTTAAGCAACTCCCCATGATAACGAATCTGAGCATCAAGAACACGGTCTTTTGTTATAGTCCCTATGTTTGATGCAACAAGAGAAAAAGTAGTTTCTTTTTGAAAGGAACTTAACACAGGAGATTCACTTACTGTTAACGTATTTTCTTGTATATTCTTTGCAACAATATACATTGGTTTGTCATTTGTTCCCTTCTTTGTAATGACAAATCCTTGTCGTTCTCCAAGAGTAAAAAACACACTTCCGTTATGATGACCTATCACCTCTCCTTGTTCGTTTAATACATCTCCTTTTTTTTCTTCAATGAAATGTTTAAGGAAATCTTTGAAATCAAACTTACCAATAAAACAAATCCCTTGACTATCTTTCTTTTCGAATGTGAGTAGGCCTGCTTTTTTTGCAATTTGTCTTACCTCACTTTTTTGAAGGTGACCTATTGGAAACAAAATTTTTCTTAATTGATCTTGAGTAAGAGTCCAAAGAAAATAACTTTGTTCCTTCGCGTTATCAATTGCTTTTAGTAATCTATATTCGCAAGTCTTTACGTCTTGATCTACTCTTGCATAATGTCCCGTTGCTACAAAATCCGCACCAATCTCGAGTGCTTTTTTCAAGAAGCCGCCAAATTTAATTTCTTTGTTACACATCACGTCTGGATTTGGGGTTCGTCCAAGTTGGTATTCGCGAATCATATAATCAGCCACCCCTTCCTTGTATTCTTTTTCAAGATCAATAGTCATAAAAGGTATATCAAGATGAGCTGCAACTCGCATTGCATCTCTACGCTCTTCTTTCCAGGTACAGTCGATAAAGTCAGGTTGCCATGTCTTGATAAAACATCCAACCACACGAAAACCGCTCTTTTTCAAAAGATATGCGGCGACCGAAGAGTCTACTCCTCCCGAAAGGCCTACAAACACGGTTTTTTGGTTATTCTCACTCTTTGACATAAGCGCATATTAACATTAATTTAGAGAAATTAAAAAAACTCCCGTGTTATGGGAGTCAAAAATCATCACCCTCAAAAGAGTCATCTTCTCCGCGAGCATCTCCACCCCTTTCCACCATCGGTGCGGTAGAAAATAAGTGACCGTGATACCGCGTATCGGCATCATTCCACACTGTGTAAGCAGGGACACCTGGTGAATGCACTTCTTGTGCAAATTTCTGACATCTTGCACATCTCATTTGAAACTCTTCTTCTGGTACAAGACGCTGAGTTATTGGAACGGAAAAACAAACGTTCTTCATAGCTATTTAAAAGACCACAACAAACTCTTTGTCTTTGCAAACTTAGTTTAGATATTTTGCCTTGTTTTTTTTGTGTTCGTCAAAGGTCTTTGCATAATACACCTTCCCTTCTTTGTCAGTCAAAAAGTAGAGATATTTGTTTGGAGTTGGGTTAAGAACCGCTTCAATTGACTCAAGTCCTGGGTTTGAAATTGGGGTTGGAGGAAGCCCCTTATTCTTGTAACTGTTGTAAGCATTTTCCATCTTGAGGTCATCCATCGTCAAAGAAAGAGAATCTCGTCCTGTCACATATGCGAGAGTTGAGTCAGCTTGAAGTGGCATACCAATCTTCATCCTGCGTAAGAAAAGATCGGCAACCAGCTTTTTATCTTCAAGAGTTTGTACTTCTTCCTCGATAATTGAGGCAAGAATAATTTGAGAGTACATAGGTGATTTGGAAATATCATCTACTTTTTCAAACCCAAATGCTTCGGTTCCTTTTTGCCAAAACGTTTCGAGCATCTTTTGTATTACCTCCTCAGGAGTAATTGTTGGTAAGAAAAAATACGTATCAGGAAACAAAAAACCTTCAAATGGTTTTGCATCATTTACAAAAGATTCAACATCAAAATGAGGAATTATTTCCTTCAACCGATCTGCCATAAGACGTACCGTAAAACCTTCTGGAAACGTTACCTTGAGCGCCTTTACGTTCGTTTGTCCCTTTAGGAGACGTTTCGCAAGAGTGAGTGCACCAAGTTGTCGTTCAAAAGAATACACTCCAGAAATAATTCGTGATTCACCGTTTTGTAAGATAACCATAGCCGACAACAATGAAGAAGAGCTCACCACCTCTGCTTCTTTGAGGTTTTGAGCAATACGACTAAGTGATTGTCCTTGTTTGATTTCAATGATTTGCGGTGTCTCAAATTCCGTTATTGATCCAACAAATATTTGAAAAAAGAGAAACACACAAATACAACCAAGAAGAACTGAGATTTGTTTTCTCTTCGAAAAAGTATATATTGGCTTTTTTATTGGTTCAATAGTAACTGTTGATTCATCCATACTTTGATTCTAAATCGGTAAATTTGCTGGCGGTTCAGCTCGTTTTGCTTCAATTCGAGTCATTGTTGGAGTTTTCGCAACTTGACCTGGGAAGTGATAGATAGTGGCAATTCCTTCTGTACTCATTGTAAAGAAGTGACCTTGATGAGGTTTGTGGAAGAAAGCACGTTCTTGGTATCCATGAAGAATATGTTCTTTTTGTTTCTTTGTTTTTTTACCTGACCAGTCTTGCCATTTGTAATCAAACCCCACAGCATGAGTAGTTGCAAAACTGTTTAAAAAGGTTGAGTTGTATTGTCTAAACGAACCAGTAAGTCCTGCAATGTTGATATCATTAAACTTATCTTTTGGGGCGAAATAAAATGCCGCAATCCCAACATCAAAAGGAAGTTTTGAAATATTTCTTTCAATACCTTCAATAACATCTTTGTCTCCCTTTGAGAGACTTCCAACGTTAGGTGCTGCATCTTCTTTACCTTTGGTTTTTTCTTTTATTTTTTTGATTTCTTCCCCTGCGGCGTGAGTCCAATCCACAAGTTCTTTCTTGTACCATTTACTTGTTGGATTTACTGTTTCTTTTTTGTGAGCACGCACAAGGATTTGAATCGCTGCAATCTCTCCAGGAAGAAGCGAGCCCAAATATTCAAGTACAGGAGTAATAGGATCGATTTTTAATTCTTCTTTTGGATCTTCGTTGAGTTTGTAGTCAGTGTATGTTTTTATAGGAAAATACCCTCCTTTACTCAGTTGAAAATGACACCCCCATAGGTCATTATGGTTTGTGTCGAGATGAATATCTTTTGCATAATCTTCGACTTCTTTTATTTCTACTTCTGGATACTGAGCATAAAGCTGAGATTCAACAAGTGGTTTCCAAAACTTCCACGTCCAAATAAAAAAACGAATATCTCCCCCGAAGGAAACCATTTCAAGAGAAAACCAAGGTCGAACTTTACCATCAATGTTACGTGCCCACCACGTTCCTTCACCTTTGGTTTGATAGAGAGAAGTTAAAAACAACTCCATTGCGAGCGGAGATTTGAATATCTCTTTTGGAATACGTACTTCTAAAAGAACGCTTTTTTGTGCATGAATAAACTTGTTTCGTTTGTATGTGACAAATGCATTAAAGAAGATTCTTCCAAGCAAAAACGGTGCAACAAGTATAATAAATACATACACAAGACCAAATGCTCGTGCAATCAAATCAATAAATATATTTTGGAATTGCCCCATAGGTATATTGTATCAAAAAACACTTCGCGTGCGAAGTGTTTTTTGAATTTTTGTATAGGTTATACAAGTGAGTATTTACCTTGTTTGTCTTTTTTGAAGTGTTCTGCGTTTTGAAGGTTTACCATAATCGTATTCTCTTTTACATATCGTTCCTTGAGAACCTTTTCAATGATTTCGTCTTTGGTGAGAGGTCCGTATTTTTCGAGTACTTTTGCGATTACATCCTTAACTACCCCGTTGAGATATCCCCATTCAGAGAGTGCGTACAATCCTCGTCCTACAAGTACAAATCGTTTATCTTTGATAAGTTCGTTATGAGTAGTCGCAATATGAGCTTTTTTCTTGAAAAGTTTTTCGATTGTTTTTGCTACTTCTTTGAAGTGGATTGGTGAACCATGTCGTCTGATAGTGAGATATGCATAATCTCGAATACCTTTTACAGAAACGTTTTTTGAATCAGAGATTCCCCATTCTCCAAGCGGGTTTTTTGAAATTCTCTTTGAAAGAGAAAGCCATCGCTTGATTACCTCTTCGTTTTTGTATTCTTCTGATACTTCTTTGAGGTGTTCAAGGAAGTTTCCAATCATTTCAGATTCTGGAAGAAGTTCATCATCTCCAAGTGACTTATATAACTTCTTAAGCGCCTCTTCCACTTTCTTTGCGTGAGCATCATCGATGTGCCATCGGTGTTTGAAATCTTTGTCTTCACGAAGTTTCTTGAAAGGATCTCCGAGTACAAGAAGGAAATGGATTTGGTTTTGAAGAGCTTTATCCTTTGTAGTGATATGATTAAGGAAATCTTCTTCAGAAACGATTCCTCCGAGAGTAAGGAAGAGCGTCTTGATTTCTTCAAAGACTTTTACCTCTTCTTTGAACTCTGCTGATTTTCGAATATTTGCGATTGATGCGTTTTCGATCTGTCGTACTCGTTCACGAGTAATACCGTATTTATCTCCAATAGCTTCGAGAGTCATCTTTACAGAATCTTTCCCGAGTCCATATCGAGATAACAATACTTGTCTTCCTCGATCAGGAAGAACATCAATAAGTTTTTTGACGACGTTTTTTGGTTTGAATGCTAAATTTATCATATTTTTTGTTGAATTTGGTACTATATTTCTATCATTCTTATCAAATAAAGTCAATCCCTACAAGGTTATATGACAATATTGATCAATTTATCCTTGATAAATATGACTTTTTTGACCACTTCCGCTTCAAGCAAAGGTGCTAATTTGTCATCTTTTTTGACAGAATTGAGTACATCTGCCTCTTCTACCCCCGCATCAAAGACCAAACTTCCTCGGAGTTTGCCGTTTATTTGGACTACAATCGTTACTTTTGTATCTACCAATTTCTTTGGATCAAAGGTTGGCCACACTGTTTGAAACACGCTCTTCTTACCTTGGAGATTTGTCCACATTTCTTCACTCATATGCGGTGCAAACGGTGACAACAGCTGAACAAATGTAAGTAAACTTGCTTTTGAGATTCCCTTCTTTCCGTAAACGGTATTCGCAAAAATCATCATTGCAGAAACAGCGGTATTAAACGAAAATGTTTCGATATCTTCACTTACTTTTTTGATTGTTTTGTGTAGGCTTTTTTCTACTTCTTCATCATCTTTTTTTATAATCATTTCTTTCATTGCATATACACGTTCAAGAAATCTTCTGGTTCCTACAATTCCTTTGTCATTCCAAGACACCTGTGCCCCGTGAGGACCGAGGAACATCATATAGAGTCGTACTGTATCTGCTCCATAGAGAGCAATTACATCATCAGGATTGACTACATTTCCTCGACTCTTACTCATTTTTTCGCCATCTGGACCAAGGATAATTCCGTGTGGAACTCGCTTCTTGTATGGTTCTGAGACAGCAACAATACCCCTATCCTTGAATACAAGATTCCAAAAACGAGAATACAGAAGGTGAAGCGTTGTATGTTCCATTCCTCCAAAGTACAAATCAACTGGTGACCAATACTTCTGAGATGCCAAAGATGAAAACTCTTTTGTGTTCTTTGGGTCCATATACCGGAGCCAATACCAAGAGCTTCCAGCCCATTGAGGCATTGTGTTGGTTTCTCGACGCGCTACACAAGGTTTGAAAAGGTTGTGTATATCTGTAGGTTTCTTAAGTATTTGTTCTTCTGGAAGCGCTTTTTTTAATTCGTCGTATCCAAGATATCCCCACAAACAGCCAATTATCTTTTTGCGATCCATTAGGTTTTCAAGCTCATATACATCACACGTTGCATCAGTGAAGTAGAAGAGATCTTTGATATCTACTTTCCATTTTTTTGCAACTGTTTCCAATTTATCTTCTTTTGAAAAACTATCTTCAAGAGTGAGTACAATATCTGGTTTTAGACCACTTCTTTTTACACCATCTTTCACATAAATATTCATACCAGTAGAAACAATTGCTATTTTGCAGTTTTTTATTTTTTTGACTTCTTTTACAAATGAATCAAAAAGCTTAAATGTATGATCTTTTACTGCTTCACATGCAATACTACATTGAAAAAACATTTTCTTTTTTTCTTCCGGACTCATTTTTTTATCTCGAGAATGATTTGGGTGTCTACTGAAATATTCAAAGACTGTGCGTTTCGAGTCTTCAATACTTGTTGACCAGCCTGCTTTAAAATGCGCAACTAAATTTGCTTTATATGTATCTGCAATCACCCCATCGAAATCAAATACGAGATATTTAGTCTTTTTTTGATCTTCCACACATTTAGGGCAAGGAGTCTTCACCCAATTTTCAATTCCTGCAAGCGGACTTTCTCCCGTTCCTGTTGGTTCGTAGTTTTTTACATTTGGAAGCTTAACTGGCAAGTCTTTTTCAGGTACAGGAACAATCCCGCATTTTGGACAATGGACAAGCGGAATCGGCTCTCCCCAATATCTCTGACGAGAAAACACCCAGTCACGGAGTTTGTATTTAGTGACGATTTTTCCACCTACAAATTCGGTAATTTTTTTTCGAGCTTCTTCTGAAGAGAATCTGTTAAAATTTCCAGAATCAACTAAATACCCTTCTCCCAAAAAAGGCTTTGCTCCATCTAAATAATCAAAAATACTTTGATCAATTATTTCTGTTACTTTTGTCTTTCCATCAATCAACTCTTTTGTCTTTTGATAAATTGGATAATCTACACCCTTCGGCAAAACAACACTTTTGATTGGCAACCCGAATTTCTTAGCAAATTCAAAGTCTCTCTCGTCGTGCGCAGGAACGGCCATAACAGCTCCAGTTCCATAATTACCGAGTACATAATCAGCAACCCACACAGGTACTTCCTCATCATTTGCCGGATTAATCGCCTTAACTCCCTTTATCTCAACTCCAGTTTTCTCTTTCTTGTCATTTGTTCTTTCTTCGTCAGATTTGTTTTTGCAATCATTGATATATTTTTCTACCTCTTTTTTGTTTTCAATGGTAAGAGTTTGCAAAAGAGGATGTTCTGGAGCAAGTACAACATAAGTCACCCCAAAAAGCGTATCCGCACGCGTAGTGAATACTTTGATTCTTGATTCTTGATTCTTGATTCTAAATTCTATCTCACTCCCCTCACTTTTTCCTATCCAGTTTTCTTGTTGAAGCTTCACAGACTCTGGCCACTCTGGCAATTCTTTGAGTCCATCAAGAAGTTTTTCGGCGTAGTCTGTAATCTTTAGATACCATTGTCGTAAATTCTTCTTCTCAACTGTTTCTCCACAACGTTCACATTTACCGTCTACGACCTCTTCGTTAGCAAGACCTGTTTTGTCTTTTGGACACCAATTGATTTCTCCAAACTTCTCATACGCAAGTCCAGCCTTAAAAAATTCTAAGAAAAGTTTTTGTGTCCATTTATAATACTCTGGATCTGTTGTGTTAATCTCACGAGACCAATCAAACCCAGTTCCCCACGAAAGCAATTGCTTCTTTGCATTAGCAACGTTTTGTTTTGTTGAAATACTTGGATGAACCTTATTCTTGATGGCGTAGTTTTCTGCTGGAAGCCCAAACGCGTCCCATCCCATTGGATACATAGTATTGAACCCTTTAAGACGAAAATACTTAGCAGTTACATCTCCTGCAATAAATGGCCGCATATGCCCCATATGAAGCCCTGCTCCAGAGGGATACGGGAATTCCACAAGTACCATTTTTTTCTTTGCTTTTGACTTATTTGGCGCAACAAAGGTTTTGTCTTTGATCCACTTGTTTTGCCACTTTTTTTCTATCTTTTTAGGGTCGTATTTCATACAAAATCAGTATAGCGCAAAAATTGCTTTTTTTGAAATATTACTATAGAGTTGGAAATAGTTTATACCAAGAAAAACCAACCACGACATCAATATGGCACTCGAACTTCTTTTTGAAAACACAAATGATGTGATACACAAAAAACCGAAAGAAACACATCTCGTTTTTGCAGGATCTGGCAAATTCACCGGATTGGTAGTGTCAGACCTGAGACTCGACCAACTGCGTCCTTTTATCACAATCAGGGATGCGGCGGGTGAGATACTCTACTATCAACCGAAAAACCGCGTAGACAGTCTGAAGCTCACACTCCTCGTACCTGTTACTCCAGAGGGAATTAAAATAACCTTTGATGGACCCGTGAACTACACAGAACACGTTATTGGCATGTTCGGCGAAGTATGCACAACTCGAGTCCTGTCTCAAATGATTCTTGTTCAGGAGCCAGCAAACTAGACGCTCTTTCACTCAGCAGAGGTTAATCCCTCTGCTTTTTTTATTCTTGAAATACCTCGTCAGCTTGCTGCGAGGAGATGACAACAGAATTTGCGGAGCAAATTTCTTTACAAACAAAATTTTCCCTGATTCCTCGTCTAATACCCCGCCGAGGTAATCCGAGAGTGTAGCTTGCTAGCGGGATACGGACGAGGAAAAATTTTATTTCTCAATTTCTATAAGCCCTGGTAGTACATCAACGTTTTCGACATTAAACTTCACTCGCTTCATTATTTGACCATTTTTGGTTTGAATATCAACTCGCCAAAGCCCTTCTGTGACATATGGATACATTGTATACAAACGATAGCCTTTTGTTCTTCCACCCACAAGCGGTACATTTACCTTTGATATTTGGACCCAATCTTTTTTCTTTTCGTCGTATCGTGCCCATACGTGAGATACCACTGTATCTAAATCAGCCGGTGAATACACTGCACTAAACACATACAGCGGACCACTTGAAACCACTCGTATATGTGGATTGATAGAGAGCATATCACGCAGTGTTTCTTTTTGACTTGTTACCTTGTAACTCCCATCGGATAATCTTGAGATAGATTGATACACTCCAACATCTTTTGCAACAAGTGGTAGTGGTGGAATAAGACGCGCTATATAAAGCCCCTCAATTACGACAAAAAGACAGAGACTTGAAAGCAGTATCTTTTTTCTATGTGTCTGATATCTTTCTTTTACAAAACGCTTAAGCGACCACAAAAAACCTCGAAACAAGATAAGTGTTAATAAGGTACTCCCTACAAACGTCCATACTGAAATATGTTTTAATACAGTTGGGACAAAAAATATACTCCAAGAAAAAAGAGCGAAGAAAAAAATAGTTGTCTGAAATACCATGTGATTTGTCTGCTTTTTGAAAAGTTCATTGCCAACCATTACAATCAGAAGAGTAAGTAAGAAAGGAAAACTCACTTCAAACGAGCTACTGCGAAAATAAAATACAAAAAAAGCACTAAAAAGCCCTCCAATCACAAACGACATAAAGAAGTTAATCCAAAAATGAATTCTTCCTCGCTTTGCTTCAACGGGTAGTTTTTCTTCGATACGGTTAGTAATGATGATTCCAGATGCAAAGACAAGAAGATAGCAACCAAGAACGATGTTCTCTAATACCTGATCAGACCCGCGCAATGTCAAAGAATCAACAACAAACCCTCCAAGCACTCCAAGAAGTCCAATACGCTTTTCGTACCGTTCATACCACGTAGTGATTCCTTCAAACGAGTTCATACTATTTCACAAAAAACACAATAAGCTTTTCAAACTGCTTCACAAACACAAGAGCGATTACCGCCGAGAGAATATTGAAGATGATATGTCCAAGTGCCACCTGAACCGAAACCGAATCGCTAAACAACAAAATAAACTGTGCAAACACATCAAAGAAAGGTAATAGCAAGATAACACCAAGCACATTGAACAAGAAATGTGCGACCGCGGTTCTTCTCGCATTCTTACCCATCACTGTTCCTGCAATCAGAGCTGTGGTAGTTGTTCCGATATTTGACCCCAAGACAATCGCAAACGCCTGATCAAAGCCAAAGAATCCACTCCCACTAAGGATTACCACCATTCCAGCAACCACTGCACTTGATTGAATGAGTGTCGACAGAAGAAAACCAACAAGTACAGAAATGTAGATGTTTGAAGTTTTTTGCAAAATCGAGATGATTAGATGATTGTCTTTGAGTGGTGATACCAAAACAGAAATAATAAACAAAGTTGAAAACAAGAGTCCGAAATAAAACACTGCCTTCCCAAACGGTTTCCATCTCGTCTCGAGCTTCATAAGTACAAAGCCAAAGATCAAAATAAACGGCGCCAACTCAAGCAATTGAAACGCAATAAGTGAAGTTGTGATTGTAGTTCCAATATTTGCTCCAAAAATAACCCCAAGACTGTTGGCAAAGGGCAATACCCCACTATCCACCAGACTCACCGCCATAACAGTAACTGCCGTTGAAGATTGCATAACGGCAGTAACAAAGGTTCCGACAAAGGTCCCCCGCAACGGTGTTGCGGTCATCTTTTGGATAATGAGCTTAAATTTATCCCCTGCAAGTTTTTCGACTTGTCGACTAAACTTTTCTACCGCAAAAAGAAATACAAAAATAACCGCCAGCACAGAAAGTAATGTATAGATCAAATATGTAATCATCATTCTATTATAAACCAAAACAAAAAAACCACACAAGCAAACCGAGCTTTCTTGTGTTAGTATAGAAACGATGAAAACAAAATCAGAACAAACAATATGGGACGTGATTGTCGTTGGCGGAGGTCCAGCAGGAATGATGGCGGCAGGACGAGCAGGAACCCTTGGCAATAAAGTCCTTCTTCTCGAAAAGAACGATCACCTTGGTAAGAAGCTTCGTATTACAGGTGGCGGAAGATGCAACCTTACTAATGGTGAATTAGACCTGAGAACGTTCCTTTCACATTTCAAAGAGGATGATAAATTCTTGTTTTCTGCTTTCTCACAATACGGAGTAAAAGAGACTCTTGAATTCTTCCATTCACACAATATGAAAACAAAAATGGAAGACCGAAAACGAATATTTCCTGAAAGCAATAGTTCAGAAAGTGTACGAGAAGTATGTCTCCAATATCTAAAGGAAGGGAACGTGACAGTAAAACTCAGTAGCACAGTCAAAAAGATTCACACAAACAAGCACACCGTCACCTCAGTGGAGCTTATAGATGGAACTTGCTTATCGACAAAAACACTGATTATTGCCACAGGAGGAACAAGTCACCCTGAAACAGGTTCAACTGGTGACGGGTTTTTGTGGCTTAAAGATCTAGGACACAAGATTCAAACTCCAACTGACTCACTTGTTCCCATAGTGATTAGAGAACCTTGGGTAAAACGACTTCAAGGAATCACTCTCCCCAATGCAAAAGTCACGGTTTTTCAAAACGGCAAAAAACAAAATATTATCAAAAAAGAAACCGAAGCTCTCAAGAAAAATGGGCGCGTACTCTTTACCCATTTTGGAATCACAGGACCCCTTATCTTGAACATAAGTAGCCAAATAGAAAAACTTCTTCAAAACGCAGATGTGACCATACACCTTGATATGGTTCCCGACCTTGGTCACGATGTCCTCAACAAAACACTTCAAGACATCCTTACAAAAGAAAATAGCAAAAAAATAAAAAACAGTCTTTCTGCATTTGGGGTTGTCGGTATTATTCTTGAAGTCCTTGCTCTTGCACAAGTTGACCCAAACACCATAAACCATCACCTTACGCGAGAGATGCGACTGAGAATTGTTGATACATTAAAAGCATTTCCCCTCACAGTAAAAGGACTTCTCGGGAGCGATAAAGCAATCGTCACAAACGGAGGAGTATCACTAAAAGAAGTTGATATGAAAACAATGAGATCAAAACTCTTTGCAAATGTATTCTTGGTTGGAGATATCTTGCATATTGATCGACCTTCTGGAGGATTTAGTTTGCAGCTTTGTTGGACAACCGGATTTGTTGCTGGAACGAACGCGGGAGAGAAGAAATAAGTTTAAGCTTTTCTTCTCGTTTGAGTTTTTTGATTTGTATTTCGCGTTTAAGCGCACTACTTTTGTCATCTTGAGTTTCGATATACACAAGGTGCACTGGGCGACGACTCTTGGTGTATGTAGCACCTGTTTTTTTGTGATTATGAGAAATGAGACGTGAGACAAGGTCATTGGTAATACCTGTATACAACGTATCGTCTTTGCATCTGAGTATATAAACGAAATACATAGGGATATTTTAACACAAACGCAAAAGGTGAAATCCGAAAATCGAATTTCACCTGAAAAAACTACCAAAAGTACGAAGGCACTGCCCCCCTGTGCTGTAGCTGGACAGCACAGGGAGACAGTTGAGCACACCAGCGACCAGACTGGCGTGCTCGGCCTCGTTACCAACAACTGAGAAAGAATTAGTGCTGACTGCCCTAGGGCATTTTTTGTAGGTCAAACCACTCGTGAGACCCCACCCGATACTACCTCCAGGGCAGTCAGCTTGCTCATGGCGTGAGCAACTCCAAATCTAAATAAACAATACTATACTTTAAACGAAAGTCAACTCCCCCTTCTTTTTTACTCTATTATATACATATCTTGGTTATATTCTCCCACTCCGAGAAACACCGCTTCTCCTTTCAAAATCTTTTCAAATGGTCGGCAAGCAAAACACCCTTTTTCACCTTGAGGACAAACAAATTCTTTTTTCATTCGTGCATCTTTGACCTTTTTTGCTACTTCAAGTACCTTCAACCGCGCTTCTTCTACAGTTGGAAGTGGTTTATCCTTGGGCACATCATCACGGTCGAGATACCAGTAACTTGCCCCAACCACTTTGCGCTTTTGAAGTGCATCGAGAAGTAATGTATAAATCGGAAGTTGAAGTGAGTCTTCTTTTTCGTCGTGTTTGCCGGTCTTGAAATCAAGCACTTTGATACCATCAACATCTTCTATGTATTCAAGCCAATCAACCTTCCCACACAAGATAATATTGTCTTCATCTGAGAGGAAGAAGTTTGGTGGCATACCGTTGTGTCCTTCCTTGAGTTTGAGAGTTTTGTTTTTGAGAGGTCCTGGGTGTTCTATTACTCGCTTGATCATCGCACGCCCTCGTTCTTTTGCTTCGAGTTCTTCTTCTTTGGTTTTGAAACCTCCTTTTTTGCCTTCAAATTTTTTCCAAACTTCATCGAACTGAGCCAAAAGATCACGGTCGAATCTTTCTTCTGTTTTGAAGTTTGCCAATCCTTCTACCACTTCGTGCACTGCACTTCCAAGAGAAAGGGCTCCGTTTACAATACTTATCTTGTGATTTGTTTTAGGATCTTTGTAGACATTGTGAAGAAAATACGCTCGTGGACAAGTCAAAAAATCCCCCATCGAAGAATGTGATACCCACACTGCTGAATACTTATCTTGAGCCATTACTTACAGTATACAAAATTATTCTTGATCAATAAATAGACGTGCAAGACGAAGTTCTTTGTAAGAAAACTTATCTTTAAGAATGAGTTTTACAGGTGCTAAACGATAGTCTTTGTGATTAGCAAAAGATTTTTTGAATGCTTTTTTTATTTCTTCAAGATCTTTTGGACTAAAGGCTTTTTTAAGATATGAGATATCAAGTGACACTTTTTCTTCTTGTAACTTTTCGATATGATCGATAATAGTTTCATCTTTGAGATCACGAAGTTTTGCAATATCTTTGAGAGGAATTTTTTGATCGAGAAGTCCCTTGGTCTTGAGATGCGTTGGGAGATCTTCTTCTTTTGGTTTTACGGCATTTTTTGCAACAAATGCTTCTTGTTGTTTACTAATTGCTTCTTTACCTACTTCCTCAAGATAGACAAGGGCTTGGTTTGATTCTTTTTGGAGCATTTGATCAATCTCGAGAATCTCTGGATGAATTTGAAGCGCTCTATGATTAAATCCTATAAGTTTCAAGCCTGTAAGAGTTCTGACACGAGATAATGCCACATATCCCATCCCTGGCGCAAAAGATTTAGAAAGGTCAATTTCAGCCGCATCAAGTGACATTCCTTGACTCTTGTGGACGGTAATTGCCCACGCAAGTCGAAGAGGAACTTGTTTTATTTCTGCTTTTATACTCCCCTCTTCTTCGATCATCCAGGCTTGCGGTTCGGCAACAATACTCGTTCCATCTGCGGTTTTGACAACTGGAAAACCTGCATCGTCAAAGGAAGTTACAAGTCCAAGTGTTCCATTTACATATCCTTTTTCATGGTTGTTTTTCACAAACATTACTCGAGCTCCGAGTTTGAGACGTAGTTCCATCGGTGCAAGACAACTTTTCATAAGTGATTCGACAAGCGGAGCCTTTCCTCTGCTCGAAACAGAAAAGATTCTAAAATGTCCATCAACTTTTTGTAATTCTTCTTCATTGATACGATCAACATCAATATTGTGAGTATAGAGTTTTGTTGGCAAAACATCCGACTCCGGATCTTTGCCATAGCGATCCTTCAATGTTTCTAGCACTTCTTCAGTGATGTCATTGGTTCGAATTGCATTCAAAACAGAAAGAAAGTTATCATCTTCTTGTCTGTGTTGTTCCTTAAGGTAACAGACTTTGAGTTTGAGTTCTTTCCAGACTTTTGATCGATAAGCAAAATAGCTCTCTGGTTCTCCGGGACGTTGTACCGGTGGAAGTTGAAAAAAATCACCACAGAGAACAACTTGCATCCCACCAAAAGGGAGATTATTTTTCTTTAGTCGACGAGCTAACGTATCAAGTAAATCAAAACGAAAATGATGAAGCATTGAAATCTCATCAATAATAAGCACCTTTGTATTTTCGTATCGTTTATAGAGATACTGTTTGGTCTCGAGATTATCGAGATCCATTTCTGAAAGAGAGTCTTTTATCCCAAGCCCACTCCAAGAATGAATCGTTACCCCACCAATATGTGTTCCTGCAATTCCAGTTGATGCAGTGATTGCAACTGGGATTTGAGCTCTTTTTAGATAATCAATGTATGTCCGAAGTGTATGTGTTTTTCCACTTCCTGGAGCACCCGTCAAAAACACATTACTCCCGGTTTTCAAGATTTCGAGTGCTTCTGCTTGGGTCATAAAAAACGTTATAAATTAAGTTAGTTGCTTGGGCAAGGGGCAAATTCACAGTGTGGGCCTTGTCGTCCAACAGCAGAACCATCAGGACAAATCTTTGCTTCCATAGTGCACGCAACTACACTTGGTTCTTTGAAATGAGAGACAGGTGTCACATTAAACCAAAGACTTCCCCAACTTTTCATCATATTGATTTCTTTTGTTTGAGCCACAATGATATCGTCAGCTAGTTTAAGAAGTTCTGGTCGCTTTGAATTTGTAAGCACAAGTTTTGCCATATCAATAGCGCCTTGATGATGAACAATCATATCTGATAGAAATGTTTTTTCAAACTCATCGCCTGTTTTACCTTGAAGATTTCCTACCATACCATTCATTTCGTGTTGCATTACATCTTCTGTATGTATGCTATCCATATTTTTTTCTGATACATATGTTTTTAGCCCATTTCGTTCTGGTGCTTCCGATGCAATACCAAATACATATCCCATCAGTATTCCAACCACTAACGCAATAGTTACAACAATAAAGAGGACGTTGTGTTTTAATATTGATTCCATTTTGATATGATTAGTTTCTAATCGATTAATTATAACATACCTATGAATATAATAGTCTACACAAAAACAGGGTGTCCTTGGGGGATAGATGTGCTCCATTTTCTCTCATCACACAACATTCCTTTTGAAGAAAGAAATATGACCGAAAACGAAACATACAAAACAGAAGCTATCGAAAAGTCTGGTATGTGTAAGTGCCCCACTCTTGATATTGATGGGCATATTCTTGCAGATAGCGATGTAGAAACAGTACAAGCGTATTTAGAAAGTCTTAAAAAGTAATTCTTACTTTTTAAAATTTATTTTCTTGGCAAAGTAGTTTTCAAGCGCTTCAATACTTTGTGACAACTCGTTCATTGCCTTAATGTCTTTTTCTGTGATCTTGTAAGTTGATTTGAGTTCACTGAGTAATACTGCCCCTGATTTTGAGTTATTTTTTAGGATTGTGAAGATGTTTTTGAGTGTTTCTTCATCGTTAAGCGGAAGCTCTTTTGATTTTCTTGGAATATGTTTTACAAGATGAATAATCCATCTGATACCCACAAGGATAACGAAGAATAGTGTGAAAATCATACAAAAGACTGGAATGATAGCAGAAAGCGCTTGTATCATCGCATCTAAATCAAATGAGAAATGTGACTCGGGAACATCCATTTGCACAAACACTTTGTTAGAAAGAACCGGATTTAGATTTTCTTTTGTGAGTTCAGCATAGACAGTGTTTTTACCTGGTGAAATATCTTTTGTCACCATTTTAAACAATCCCATCTCATCCGCTATGACTGAGGCTACTTTTTTTAGACCTTCAGTACTTTCAATTACGATATTGAGAAGGGCGTTTGGAGATGCTTTACCAGTAATTTCAAGTGATTCCCCTGAAAGCAGAGCGTCCTTTGCAACAGAAAGTTCAACTGCCTCACTCACAATCTCAACATCAACAGTCTTGGTAGCTGTATTACCAGCTTGATCAAATACTTTTACTTCAATTGTGTGTTTTCCGGTAGAAGCATGGGTTTTAAATTCAACTACATCTAACGTTTCAGCATCTTTTTTCTCTTTTGATTCTCCATCAATAAACAGTTCATACGACTTAATACCAGACAGACTATCTTTAGCCGAAGCATTTACTACAACCTCTCCTTGCTCTAATACTCGTGAAGTAACTTCAAGATTTGTTGGTGAAGTGTTATCAATCTTTATCTTCTTGTGTGCAGTTGGTCCCCATCCATTTACCCCTCTAAACCGTACATGTAAGTACCACACACCATCTTCTATATCTGTAATAGTCTTTTGAGCGATTGCTGGCGAGTACGTTACGGTTGGAATCGAATCTGCATGACTTCCTCGAAGTAACTGTACTGCATTTACTCCACTTGGAATGTTCCAAGTAAAGGTTGCTTGTTTAGTACCGTACCAGAGATTTGAATCAACAATTTCTTTTGATGATATTTTTGGAAGTGAAGGAAGGCTCTGATCTTGTACAACGGGAACCACGGCAGATGTAATAGTTACTACGGCACTTCGTTTTTGGTTAAGAACGTTTGTTCCTAAACCATCATTGGCATAAATGTTTGCATTTGAAAAATCAACCGAAGCAACTCCAGCTTTTTTTGCTCGAAACTGAACTTGCATAACTCTTCCTGAAGTACCGGTGTATCCTGGTGTTGGCAATCCTCCCTCGAGTGAAATTGTTCCGAGTGTATTTGAGAAGTTTGGCTCTTTGATCCACATTGAAAATATGGATGAAGTTTTGTTAACAGATTCAACTGATAACAAATCCGTCGGAAAACTAAGTACTGCATCAGCACTATTAATTGCCTTTCCTTCAGTGTCAACAAATACTGTTACAGAAAAAGTTTCGTTCACTCCTACTGTTGGTTTTGTTGTTGAAGTGAAGAACGAAGCCGCAGAAGCAACACTTCCCGATGAAAGAAGAATGAGGAGAGAAAGAACAATTTGTTTTAAATGTAGTTTCATTTATTTTCTCTTTTTGAAAAACAGCATCAATCTAACTAATACTAATATTATACTCACAAATATCACAGAAGACCATTGTATAGGGGTGTGTAAAACAAATTCTTCTTTCTGAAAGTTCCCTGCTCTATCGTATGCCTTAACAATTACTTTGTTTTCTTTTGATTGATCAATAAGTACATATGTGTTTCCTGTTCTTACTTTTGGATATTCACCTTCTTGTACTTCAAAATAACCAAGACCTGATTCATTATCATATGTATTAAATGATAAGAATTTCTTTCCTCCATACAAATCAGAATCTGTAATTAACTCAATCTTAAACGGTTGTGGTGGAGTATTATCACGAGCAAAAAGAGACTCAAGATTGTTCACAGGTAAACCAGTTGATACTCCAACAGTTGCTCGACTTACTTGTGTTACTACATCACGAACAGTTGCATTTCCATCATTCAAATAAGCGGTAAAGTTTTTTGGCGCAACAGTAAATTCTCCTGCTTCTCCAAATGATACAGCAACTGAAAAAAGTTTAACTCGTTCCCCTTTCACTCCTCCAGGTACTCCTCCGATAAATGACACTTCTGTTCCATCCGCTGATAAAGATGGTGAACGAGGCCACAAAGAAAATGCACTTTGTCCGAGTACAATATCAATTACTTTGAATTTCGTTTCTGCACCAGAGAGAAGTACTGTCCCTTCAACACTATTTATTACCTCCCCTTTCGAATCTACAAATACATCAAACAACACAACATCTTGTGCGTTCACATCTGTTTGTGGTACGACCATAAGACTAGCTCCAAATGCATATGTTGCACACAAAACCGATGTGAGGAAGACAAAAGCGAAAGTTGTTATTTTTTTTGTGATCATAAAATTATCTTAAACCTGTTTTACCCCAGTAATAGAGCAGTATTGAGAAGTCGATTGTGTTTACTTTCTTATCTTTGTTGATATCAACTCTTGGGTTGTTGTAAGGAGGGAGTGCGTTCCAGTATGCAAGCATAATTGAGAAGTCGATTGTATCAACACGTCCATCAAGGTTAATATCTGTGAATTCTGCAGTTACTGGGTTAACAGTTGGTCGCGTTGAAACTGAAGAAGTGCTTCCTCCCCCTCCTCCTCCACCGCCGGATGAAGGGCTAATTGTAAATACTCGAGATGCTGTAGAACTTTCAGTTCCGAAGTAAACAACCAATTTAAAGTAATGTGTACCTACAGTAGATACTGAAGCAGTAAGCGCTGTGTTCCATGAATCACCCGGGTTGATGTATTTAGCCGCAAGTGAATAGAATTCATCATCTCCATCTCCACAATCATTGTTAATATCTGAGACAACACACCATTCATATTGATATTCATATCCCGCCAAACCTTCATTGGTAATAGTAATATTTCCTATTATATTACCTGGAACTGATGCATCAACATTGTTTATGATTACCTGAGCAGGTGATCCCGCAACTTCAAAGTAATCGTTTGTTTGAACAATCTTGCCGCTTTCTACTTCAGATGAAACTATCGCTTCCCATAGACCTTGTGATGCTCCTGATGAAACGGTGTATGTGTATTCATAAATTCCTGTTGAAATAAGTGAAAGTGGCACATTAGATACTACAAGGTTTCTGTCAGCATCATAGAGCCTAATAGTTGGTGTTGCGAATGGTGTAGTTGCAACAGCCTCTTCATTAAAGATAAAGATTTTGCTTCGATACACTTTTCCTGTTTGCACTCTTTCGATGTCAGACATTCGAACTTCCCAAGAAGCAGCTCCACTTGTTGATCTTGAAGAAATAGTTGCATCCACATTATCAACTAATTGTTTTCCAACTGAACCTGGTGTTGTAAGAGCTGAAGAAAGAGTGTTCCACACACTTGCTGGAAGTGCGGCGAGTGTTGATCCAAGAGATGTTGAGGCATTTCCCACAATGAGGTTGGTGTTGGCGTTGATCACTGACGCAAGAGAACTTGAAGCAGTATCAAGTGAACTGTTGGTGTTTGAGTTCACTGCAGTTGTTCCGGCAGTAATTGCAGCACCTAAAGATGATGAAGCAGTTGTGACGATACTGTTTGTGTTGTTGTTTACGACAGCAGCAATTGATGATGATGCAGTGGTGATGTCACTTGTAAGGGCGAGAGATCCAGAATCAAGTGTTGCGCCAGTAAGGGTACGAGTGGTTGCACTCCATACATCGTTGGCAAGAGATCCAAGACTTGAAAGCGTTCGAGTTGAATATGCCCACACACTTGCTGGAAGTGCGGCGAGTGTTGATCCAAGAGATGTTGAGGCATTT
>CAYLQP010000001.1:2048-114807 GCA_964386665.1 uncultured Candidatus Saccharibacteria bacterium | reverse complement strand
CACTTGTAAGGGCGAGAGATCCAGAATCAAGTGTTGCGCCAGTAAGGGTACGAGTTGCGGCGCTCCAAATATCAGATGCGATTGAAACACCTGATGTTAAGGTTCTCCCAACATTACTCCATACTGAAGTTGCAACTGAAGAATCAGTCACAACAGGAGCTTTTACAATAAAAGATTTATCAATCTTGAGAAGATCTCCACTGATTACTGCACCACAAGAAATAAATGCAGACCATTTTCCTTCTGTTGAAGTGAGTGTGTAGTTGTAATAGTGCCACCCATCAGCTCTATCAGACATAGTGACATTATTTACAAGAACTGAACCAGTAGGATCAGTGATTGTTATTGTACAGTCATCAGTAGTTGGAGTGTAATCGTCATTATAAATAAACTCACCGATTGTAATAGCTTCACTTGGTTCGTATATTTCAATTCCAAAAGAATAAAGAGGTGAGAACAAAAAAGTCAAAATCAATACCCCAATTATTTTTTGGTATATTGATGTTGCATACATTTTTTTATTAAAGAAAGATGCTGTCACAAAAATAAAATTATAAATTCACAAACGATACTCTTATTTTTTCTTTTTTAACTCGTCTTCAGTGCTTTTAAATACTCCCGTTAGATTCTTGAGTGCTGATACAAGGTCTTTTGCAAGCTCTGGAATACGCTTTGAACCAAACAGAAGGAGCATAACAACTGCAATGATGACAATTTCTTTTGTGCCTAATCCAAACATAATTGTTTTATTAATTAATAATTATTTTTTCTCTTCTCCTTTATCGTCTCCTTTGAATGCATTGAGAAGATGTTTTACTGCGTCAGCGATATTTTTTGTAAGTTCAGGGATTTTCTTTGATCCAAAAAGAAGTATCACAATAAGTAATATAATAACGAGTTCTTTTATTCCAAGTCCAAACATATGTAAAAAATTATTTAATAAAATGTAATCTCTTTTTTGTGTTATTTACTAAAATAGTTATTTCAAAAATAACAACAAGTGGCAGTGCCATTAGTATTAATGATAAACCATCGGTGGGCGGAAGTAAAGAAACAAATATCAAGATTCCAATGAAGGCATGTCGTCGTTTTGATTTCAAAAAATCAACAGTAATCAGTCCAAGTTTAATTAAGAAAGTAATCACAATTGGAAACAAAAACAAAAGTCCTAGAAGAGACGATGTAAAAATAATTTGAGAAATAAATGATGTAATATCCCAATAATTTACTATTCCAAGTGTCACGTTAACTTGTGCTACAAATTGAGTTGCAAAATAAATTGTCAGAGCACCATATATAAATCCAACAAAAAATAACACAACGCCGACCGCAAGTGAGAAGAAAAAGGCTCGTCTTTCTTTTGGTAATAATCCTGAATGTGTAAAACTATAGATTTGATAAATAAGAACAGGTACTGAGAGAGCTGATGCAAAGAAAAATCCCATACTCATTGCTAAATCAATTAACTGAAATGGAGACGTAGTCACGATAGTTACATGCTTCATATTTGAGTACGCTAGAAACCATTTCAAAAGAGGGGTTGTCAAAAAAAACCCCGCAATATATGTAAGACAAAATACTTTGGCAAGCAAAAAAACCCGTTCTCTTATTTCTTCCAAATAAAAGGCATTCTTTTCAACATAAGCTTGAATACGATTCTCACTCATTTATTCAGACATAATAAAGATGTTGCCTCCACCACCCCCACCTACAATAACTGGAAGTTCAATTATAAATTCTTGCCCACCATAAGATTCAACATTAATATCTGATAAAGCACCTGAAAATGCACTTGATGGTAACTCAAGTACAAAATCTTGCCCATCTCCTTCTTGAAAATTTACATCAGTAAGTGCCATACTTTATTTATTGTGTTGTTGAAGTGGCAGTATCAACAATAGTTTCAGTCACTTCAGAAACCATTTCAGTTGTAGTTGATGTATCACTTACAGTGTCTTCAACCAATTCTGTAACTGACTCTATTATATCAGTAATGTTTTGGTCAGAAGTTGTTGAGGGTGTCGTTGTAGATACATCAGTATTATTTTCACCAGAATGTATTGAAGGTGTTGTTGTAGACACGTTGGTATTATTTTCTACAACAGGAACAATTTCTTCATTCTCTTCCGATTCTTGTGAAGAAGTATCTTCAATGATTTCTTCACTTTCTTTTGCTTCTGTTTGTGCAGTTTCTGTATTTTCTTTTTCTGTTGCAATTACCTGATCAAGAGAAGTAGATTCGAGAGATCCATTATTCATTTGAGCAAGCAATTCGTTATTCATTCGAACAAATGAAGCCGCTGTATGAGTTGATTCTGGATCCATCTTTAATATTTCTGCACCAATTTCTTTTGGATCACTAAATTTGTAAACAATATCACCATATTTGATAAACTGTGCAGCAAATGCACCAGCAACAACATCTGGATTATTGATATCATAAAATTCAATAAGAGCGTTATCTTCATAATCTCCTGTTGCAGATGCAACCCTTAGATTCTTATCGTTTGCAAATATTTGGTTTTTTTCGATATGGATCATATTAGTTTTGTGTTAGGAGTGCTCTTACTTTTATGTTATCAGCGATTGAAGTTGGTGTATACCTTATATAAGTTGTTTCATTCGCCTTATCACTTGTATCATACGCTCCCCACGCACCCCCATCATTTGTTGATTTTTCAAATGTTCCAGAAGCCGAAGCTGTTGTTGTATCATCAAGAAGGAGTCCTCCACTCACTGCGTTATACAGTCGTATTCGTAGTGTTGGCACTGTTCCTCCAAAGGCAGTTGAGAACCTCCACGCAAAATATTTACTTGTAATATTTGATTGAGCAACCGATGGTTGATAGTGACTATCAGTTGTATCGTCTTCATAAATACATCCGATATTATAAATACGACTTGGCAAACAAAATGTTCCTGCCGTTCGAAACTCAATTGCAAACTGAATTTCTGTGGCTGCAACAGCACTTGAAAGATCTCCTGTTGCATCGATAAGCGTCCAACTACCTGAGTCATCTGATATTCCTGCTGTTCGATAATAAATCCGATAAGGTTCTGTTGGAAATGTGAGATTATCTTCTCCAAGATATGATTGGTTGCTCACATACACACGAGAAAACTTGGTTGCATCTGGAGTACTTAATGCTGGTGTATATAATCTTTGCTTCACAGTTCCATCAGCATAATTCCAATCAGCTCCAAGAGGCACTGCATAAAGAATGTTTGTTGTAGATAACGTACCTGTACGAGCAAGATACGCAAGTCCATCTTCTGACCAGACGTTTATAATACCTCCTTGTGTTTGTGGATGAGGCACCGAACTTGAATCAGCAGTACTTTGATCAATTTGTCGAGAATCAACAAGAAATGGATGATCAAACGGATTTGATGTGGTGTTGTATTGAGTAATATGAGCTCTGTTTGATCCTGGCGCAGTTGCAGCACCAGTTGTTGTAATAATAAGACGATCAACCTGATCAGCAACTTCTACAGATGTAAGCACAGATGAAGCACCATAAGTTGCAGTGCCTCCTGCAGGAACTTCAACCATTGCATCAGATACCCAAGAGGTATTACCACTTGTAATGTTAGTAAGAGCCGCTCTATATACACGAGTAGTTGTTGCAAAATAGAGAGATTTGATACCAGAACCTGGACCGTGAGCAAGGATTCCGATTCGGCCATTATTTGTTTGAGAGACGTTACCAGTCACTGTTTGGATCCCTGTTGCAAGTACAAAAGCGTTTGTTGCCTTTCCTGCTGTCAAAGTAAGTGCCGCTCTAAAATTATATTTATATACAGCAGGAGTAGTTGCAGCCTGACGCTCAATAATATAACAATACTGTTGTGTCCAACTATCACGATCATCAACAGCAAGACCAGATGCCACATCGTTAGTAACAGTTGACGCATCTGCAAGCCAGTAACACGCTTTTACTTTGTCAGTTGTTGCTGCAGCAGCGATTGTTGTTCCTGTAGTTGTAAAATCAGCATAAGAAACCGCACCAGTCATAAACAACCCTCCGTTTGTAGCAGTCGCGTTTGTGGTTGCGTGTAAAATTCGCAAATCTTCAATCACATAAGCCGTACCAGCTGTAACTGTTATACTGGCTGCTGTTCCTCCTGTTCCTGAAGCTGTTGGGTTTACTTGAATCGTAATTGAGGTATCTGATCCAACAGCGTTTACATAATACCACTGAGAGATTTGGGTAGGATCAGTTGAACCAAATCCAATTCGAGAACCTATAAATATCCGACTTGCAGACCACGTGGTTCCTGAACCAGTTACAGTCGCTGTCGAAACACCAACTGTTCCTGTTGTATATGTTTGATACACGGCCCGCATCCCAACGATAGTGTGGTTAGTTGCAGATGGAAATGTAGTTGTAATAAATCCTTTCCAGGTAAAGACAGACGTATCTCGATCAAATTCAAAAAAGCTTGTACGTCGTGTCGTTGCTGCGGTTGCTATATCAGCAAGGAACACCCAGTCAATCCGACGTTCTTTGTTGATAACAAAGGATGTACCTCCCGCGATTGTTCCTGCAGAAGTTTGAAGTGTAATAGATGTATTAGAAGCAATTGCAGAGATAGAATACCAGGTAGTCACTGCTTCAGGATCTGTTGTCCCGAATCCGATTCGAGCATCAATTGGCACCCCATCAGTAAGCCAACCTGTCCCAGACCCAGTTACAACAGTTTCTGCAACAGAAACTGTTCCTGTTGAATAAAAACCTTTTTTATCAGCCCAACGAAAAGCGTGGGGGTAAGTACTCGGAATAGCTGTTGAAGTTTCGTTTGGTCTTGCAACACCAATTTTTATTGGACCGGCAAATTTGTCTGTTGCAGCTGCTCCAGTATATTGATTTATCAAAGAACCCAAAGTAGTCTTTGTTGAATCATAGATTGTATAGTGTCTTGTTCCTCCTGTGAACAAATGCTCTGTAACTCGTTTTGCCATAATCCTTTAAATTAAACTTCTAAATAATCAATATTAATTTGAACGGTCGTTGTTCCAGCTATCACACAGTATAACACTTCATCAACCCCTCCTTCAATGAAGTTGGGATGATTGTTTGCACCATAAAGCCCACCTGTCTTAGGTGATACGTATTTCTCGTGATCAGTTCCACCAGCAGTAAAACGAAACGAAACAGATGTCGCATCTGCAGTGAGAGAAAATCGAGATGCATATACTCTAATCTTTTTTCCTGAAGCAGGAGTACGAACGATCCCAGAAGAAGATAAACTAATTGAAAGTTTTGTAACACCCTGTCCAGTAAGAAGCGCTGCGACTGTTTCCTCTGTTGCAGGATTGATTCGATTGTTCGCATCATCCTTTACTCCTACCACATTTGAAGTTGGTGCTCCTCCGGCAATATAGGCACTAGCAGATTTCGGAAGGACTGCGGTCGCAACAAGCCCAAGCCCTGCCACAGAAGCAGCTTTGAAGAACATTCGACGATTGTTATCAACACCTTGAGTATCTTCCCCAATACTATTTGCAACAACCAAAGACGCATCTCGTTTATGTAACGATTTTTTTGATGTAAGTGTAAAAGAATATTGTGAAGGAAAGAAAATCATCTATATGAATAAAAAACGAAAAAATGTTTTATTTCTTTTTTCGTGATGCGATCTTTTCTCGCTTAACTGCAAGTCGTTTTTTTGTCTTTCGAGATCGTGATGTTTTGTTTCTAATATCTGTACTTAATCTTTTTGCCATAATATTTGTATTAGTTATTAATTATAATCTATCTATTATCTAATTCCCTTTTTTCAAACTCTCACAAGCTTGCCCATCTTTGTTTCCATCAAGTCGGTTGAAATCTTTTGTAACTCCCCCAGCCTTTTCAAAGAAATTTTGAGCTTCACTTTGTGTTTCAAAATCCGCACAGTTATATTCATCTTCGAACTTCCCTCCTTCGGTAACCACGTTTCCAGCCTTATCTCGCATCACTCTCGACTCTGATAATGACCCCGTCTCAATAAGTTTGTTTACATCGAAGTCATTGTTTGTCATTTCAAGACCAAGTGCTCCAAGCAAGACTACGATTACTCCGAGAAGAACTTTTTTCTTTGCGGTGTTTGGCTTGTAATTGCTTTTTACTTTTTCGGTCACCGTATCTTTCAGATTATTCAAATCCATGAGTTTTTAATTAAAATATAAATAAAATGCAACTACTAATAAAATAATAATTACAATAAGACGAACATTTTTGCTGTTTCTTAAATCATTCATATATCTATTATATCAGTAAGCAGGATATTGCAAAGTGGATATCAACAGTATATCGATGTATAATGCAACTTATCGATGACAAAACAACCAACAAAAAAAATATTACTCTTCGGAACCTTCGATGGAATCCATCCTGGACACCTTCACTTCCTTAACGAAGCAAAAAAGCTAGGCAATATCTTTGTTTCAATATCTTCAAACAAAAATGTCATCTACCTAAAAGGACAGAAACCAGTACATTCCGAAAAAATCCGAAAGAAAGAAGTAGAAAAGCTTCGCATAGCAACAAAAGTCTTCATTGGAGAGAGAAAAATCGAGAGTTGGAACGTACTTAATAAGCTAAAACCCGATATTGTAGCACTTGGATATGACCAAAAAGCACTCTATGTATCACTCAAACCACTTGCCAAGACATATGAATTTAAAATAAAACGAATCAAAAGCTATATGCCAAAAAAATTTCATTCGAGTATTATAAATAAAGAAACATCAAAAAAGAAAACCGATATTATTGTCTTATATGGCACAATGGCTGTCGGAAAACTAACCACAGGAACTTTACTTGCAAAAAAACTAGGATTTAAGTTGACCCACAATCACCTTATCAATGATTTAGTTACAAGTGTATTTGAACACGGTGCCATAGAAACAAATCAAATGATAGAAAAAATTCGCTTTGAATTTTATGATTTCTGTTCACGAAACAACCAAAACATAATTATTACCCATTGCTATTCTCATGATTACATATCTCCTACCGGTTTAAGTGATCCAGCATACATGCAAAAATTAGAAAAAATATTTTTAAAAAACAAAAAAAATGCCTTGTTTATTCATCTTCAGGCAGACAGCCAAAAAGTCCTCAAACGTGTTACAGACAACTCAAGAAAAAAATATAAAAAACTCACCGACCAAACCATTATGAAAGAATACTTAAAGAAACATGATTTTCGAACATCCGCTCCATTAAAAAATAATCTTGTTATTAACAACTCGAACCTAACTCCAAATGAAACAGTTAACTTGATCATTAAACATCTAAATTAATTAGAACTTTTTATGTCCTACCTCGATCCAAAATTTTTAGTTGAAACACTTGGTCTTATCGGAACCCCTTTGATTATATTTGCAGAATCAGGACTTTTCTTTGGTTTTTTCCTTCCAGGAGATTCACTTTTGTTTACCGCAGGACTCCTTGCTTCTCAAGAACTTATACCACTCATCCCACTTCTTATTCTCTGTTTCTTAGGAGCAGTACTTGGAGACTCAGTTGGGTATTGGTTTGGTAAGAAAGTGGGACCAAAACTCTTTACGAAGGAAGATTCTTTCTTTTGGAACAAAAAACATGTCGAGAAATCTCATAGGTTTTTTGAAATGCATGGGAAAAAAGCAATTATCATCGCTCGTTTTATGCCAATAGTTCGAACATTCACCCCAATTATTGCAGGAGTGGGCTCTATGGAATATAAAACATTTTTGAGATACAATGTTATCGGTGGATTTGTATGGGTATGTGGACTCATTCTTGGAGGCTTTGCGTTCGGGAACATTATTCCAGATCCAGACAGATATCTCCTCCCTGTGATTATTGCGATTATTGTTATCTCAATACTTCCAGCATTAAAAGAAATTATTAATAACAAGAAACAAAAATGAAAAACTTCATTGAAGAATTTAAAGCATTTGCGGTGAAAGGAAATGCTATCGAGCTTGCCGTTGGTATCGTCATCGGTACTGCATTTAACAATATCGTAAACTCGCTTGTAAATGATGTGATTATGCAAGCAATTGCAATGGTATTTGGTCAACCAGATTTCGGTACCATCACAGTTGGAGCAATCAAGATCGGAAGCTTCATTAACTCACTCGTAAACTTTGTTATCATCGCGCTTTCAGTATTTGTTGCAATCAAGGCACTTAACAAACTACTCAAGAAGCCGGCTCCTGCTCCACAAGCATAAGTAGTCTTTCATAAAACCACCACCGAGAATTTTCGGTGGTGGTTTTTTGTTTCTTATTAAAATATCTCTAAAAACAATACCTCCGCTAGGTCTTGCCTAGCGGAGCTTAATTATGGAGTATAAAGAGAACTACATATTATTGACAAATATATATATTATTGTTAAAATATTAAAAGATACAACCAACACAAATGAACCCAATAAGAAGATTTGATCCTGAAAATACGGGGCCACTGACATTTAACGTGGCCAGAAACCTTGGGAGAATCATTATGTATGTTCCCAAGGAGCATGTCGCGGCGATGGGTGGGTGGGATGGTTTGAAAAAACTGTTTCATGAGTCATTTCAAACGACATCTAATCCCGTATGGGGTGAAGAGCAAGAAACAGTTTTTGCTATTGAGTTGCCAAACAATGCTGAATGCATCGAGGTACTTAACAGGCTTATCCTCGAAAGATTTCCCATTAAAGGATAACCTCCGGTTTTTGGCAAGTTCTCTAAGTCAATACTCCCACCATGTTCAATCAGTGGTTGGAGTTTTTTTATACACTAGTATTAATTTTAATCACTAAAACCTAACAACTAAAAGCTAGAAGCTAGAAGCTAATTTACTATTCTCCCATCATCCAACTTTACAATCCTATCTGCAACACGACCATATTCTTCTTCGTGAGTCACCATAATAATTGTTTGACCTTCTTTGTGTAATTCTTTAAAAATATTTAACACTGTTTCTGAAGATGCTCGGTCAAGGTTTGCGGTTGGTTCATCTGCAAAAAGGATTTTTGGTTTGTGAGCGATTGCTCGAGCAATCGAAACACGTTGTTGTTCTCCTCCCGAAAGTTTCGAAGGAAGGTTTTCAAGCCGGTGTCCAAGCCCTACTTTTGTAAGCGAAATTTCGGCCTCTTTGTATGCGTGAGCCTTATCTTTGCCCTGCATAAGCATTGGGAGAGCCACGTTTTCAATAGCAGTGAGATCTGGAAGGAGTGCATAATCTTGAAATACATACCCTAAATTGTTCAACCGAAACTCTGTTTTTTTGTCTTCATCCATATTGTGAGTATCTACTCCTTCAATAAAAATTTCCCCACTTGTTGGCGTGTCGAGCAGAGACAACTGATACATAAAGGTAGATTTCCCTGCACCACTTCTTCCCATAATTGCAAGGAATTCCCCTTGTTTCGCGACAAAATTAACTCCTTTCAGTACGTGAGTTTCTTTGTCTCCATCTACGAATGTTTTTACTAGATTTTTTACTTCAATCATCTTTTTTTTATTATCGTCCTAAAATTGCATCTAATGTATTCTTACGAACAATCATTCGCGCTGGAATATACCCAGCAATAATTGTCGTAATCATCAAAATAACGACTTTTGTGGTTGTACCTGCAACTGTTGCTACAAGAATTCCATCCGAAAACGGAAAGTTAATTGGATGAGCTTCAAACACAGGTACAAGAAAAGCGTACACAATCACAACCCCTATTACAGAACCGCACAAAGCATAAAAGATAGATTGAAACATATAAGACGTTTCAATGACTTTTCCATTAATCCCAATCCCTTTCATAATTCCAATATATTTTCGACGCGTAATTGCATTAATGAAGATAACGATGAAGATGGTAATCGATGCAACCGCAAGTCCAATAGACCCGATTGCATTACCAAGGAGTGCAAAAGTTGCTTTGATATCTTTGAGGAATTTTGGCTGAGCTTCCTCAAATGTTTGTACACGAGCATATGTCCCCACTCCACTTCGAAGAAGTGCTTCTTTTACTACAACTGGATCAATCCCTTTTTTGAGTTTGATTGAAATTTCATCGACATTATAATCTGTTCGTCCTATAAGACTACGGAATTGTTTTTCAGGAAAAAAGAGTCTATAAGAAAGCTCATCTACTTTTGATTTTACGATGCCTTTTATTTTTACTTCTCGAGTAATACCTGCAACAGTAATTCGCACCTTATCTCCCACCTCAACATTATCAAGAGTAGAAAACCCAGGAGACTCTACAGGAAAATATTTTTTGAGCATATACGCTCCTATAAGAACTTGATCAAAATCATTTTCATCTAAATATTCTCCTTCAATAATAAATTTTGAGATATTGGTGAGAGATTCTTCAGATGATGGATCAATCCCCGCAAAAGGACCTGACGCAGTATCAATCTCTTCTTCTTTTGCAGCAATTTGATAGTTTGCCTCAACAGTCCCTGATTCAAGATACCTTGCAGAAATCTTTTCGATTTCCTCTTGAGCGTTCACAATATCAATTATCTGACTACTTTGTTCTATGTATTCTTTTTTAGGAAGCTTAGAGATAAGAATATCGCTTGTATAATATTCTTTGTTCGCTTGCACAGCCCCTTCAATCAGTCCAACCAAAATCCCAGAAACAACAACCAAATTCAAAAACGTGAGTACCATAACTGCAACAATCAAAATCGTTGTCCACTTGTTAGCACGTTTTATTTGTCGAAAGGCCAAAAACCAACCAATTCGTACTCGTTCAAGCATTTTTTTTATTCTGGTTTGAATTTGTTTCATCGAGCAAATTTATTTTAGGGCAGGAAGTGTAAGTACTTCACCTTCAGATAACCCTTCAAGCACCTCTACATTACCGCGTCCATCATTTTCGCCCAACACAATTGCTCGCTCTTCTTGTTCTTTTTTGTTTTTCTGTATAAGAACTTTTTTTGTACCAGGAATTATAAACTTCAAAGGAATAGCAAGTACTCCTTCTCGACGTTCTTTCTCAATAATCACATCTGTTGTCATACCTGGAAGTACGTGTGTATTAACTTCAAGTAGTTTTATTTTAACCTTATAATTTGAGACACCATCTTTTTCCGTTTCAGCTGGATCAATATGAATCACTTCTCCAACAAAATTATTCTTACCCTCAAAAGCATCGAGACGTACCTCAGCTTTGTTGCCAAGCAAAACCCCTGCAACACTTACCTCAGGAACAAATACTTCTATCTCGAAATCAGGGCTAATTACTGAGACGATTTCAGTATTCTGCCCTATTGCTTCACCCTTTTTACCATCTTGAAGGGCTACTATTCCGTCAAATGGAGCAACAATTCGTGTTTTTGCTATTTCCGCATCAACTCGTGCTACTTCTGCTCGAGCTGACCTCACATTTGCTTCATACACAGGGATGTCTGATATTGAATCTCGTAAATCATCAGAAATACTTGCCAAACTCGACATTGAACTGTTTACATTACTTCGTCCTGTTGCTATGTCGCTACGATACTTTTCAATCATTGTACGCGTGAGCACATTACTTTCTTCAAATGAGTTTACTGCGAATGAAACGTTATCAAGGAAACGTTTTACTGTCAGTAAGTTTGAATATGCTTTATCAAGTATATTCTCGGTATAATTTTCTATAGTTAAATTTGAAATGTCTGTCTGCCATACACGCAACACGTTTTCTACAACCTCTCGTTCATTATTCAGCTTTGTCTTAGTGTCGAAATAATTTGTAAATGTATATTTGATTTCAGGATTACTTTCTCGCCCATTATCATAAAACTGATCAACTTTGTTTCGTACCGCATCATCAGCGTTTGTATACGCATCAAAAATACTGTTTACCACTTGTCTTTTATTGGTTTGAATTGCTGTATTTTCACTTGTTCCTGATTTGAATTTTGCAAGTTCAGCTTCCTTCGACATCAATTCTGCAACCGCCTTTTGTCTTTGCGCTCCAAGTTCACTTGAATCAAGAGCAACGATTGTTTCGCCTTTTTTGACCATATCCCCTACCTTTTTATACACGAAACCAACCGTTCCTGATGCATCAAATGACATATCAACCCGCTCTGTTGCCACCACCTTTCCAGAGACTGAAACAGATTTTATGAATTCACCTCGCGCAACTGTGTGTGTTTGGTCAGATTCCTTTGAATCTCCCCCAAAAACAAAAAATAGAACAATAACAAGTACTCCAAGAACCCAAAACTTTTTTCTTTTTAAAAATGCAATTATCGATGTAATGTGAGATTTCATAGGCGCTATTATACCTTAATCTATACGAAAATCATAATCCGCTATATACTATATCTATAATACATATGGACATAAAACTTTTTAACACCTTACACAAAACAAAAGAAATATTTACCCCTCTTGTTGCACACAAAGTGACAATGTATACCTGTGGACCAACGGTCTACAATTTTGCCCATATCGGAAACCTTCGTGCGTACTTTTTCGCTGATACACTCAAACGTGTACTTCTCTACAATGGGTTCGATGTCACACATATTATCAATGTGACCGATATTGGACATCTCACAAGTGATGCAGATGACGGTGAAGACAAGATGGTCAAAGCAATCAAACGTGAAGGCAAAGAAATGTCACTTGAGTCTCTTAAAGAAGTTTCAAAGACATATTTTGAAGCATTTAAAAAAGATTTTCTTTTACTTAACTGTGTGTTGCCTACCAAGTTTACCTTTGCAAGTGAACACATAGCTGACCAGATAGAACTGATAAAAACTCTCGATCAAAAAGGGTTTGTGTACAAAACAGGTGATGGGCTCTACTTCGATACTTCAAAAGATCCTGAATACGGCATCCTTGGAGGAATGACTGCAAATACCGATCATTCACGAATCGGTATCAATCCCGAAAAACACAACCCTGAAGATTTCGCGCTTTGGAAATTTGCAGATAAAGAAGGTCTTGGATTTGATGCACCATTTGGATGCGGATTTCCAGGATGGCATATCGAATGCTCAGCTATGAGTATGAAGTATCTTGGAAGTGAGTTTGATATCCACACAGGTGGTATTGACCATATTCCAGTTCACCACAACAACGAAATAGCTCAGAGTAAGGCAGCAACAGACAAGATACTTGCACGATACTGGGTTCATAATAACCATATCACTATCACAGGCGAAAAGATGGCAAAGTCCGGCGAAAACTTCTTGTCTCTTGATTATATATACACACAAGGAATCAGTCCGATGGGAGTACGAATGTGGTATTTACAAAGCAGATATTCAACTCGAGTGGATTATTCACTTATTGCACTTCAAGCGAGTGAAACAGCGTGGCGCAAACTGCGAGATCATTTCCTACTTCTCACTACAACTTCTGGAAGTATCCATTTCGACTATATCGAAAAGTTTGATCAAGCGGTAAATGACGACTTAGACACTCCAAAGGCACTTGTGCTCCTTTGGGAACTTATCAAAGACACCAACATAACCAATGAAGACAAAAAAGCGACACTTCTTCGAATGGATAGTGTCTTTGGATTTGGACTTGAACAAGTGGTTGTAGAAAAAGTAAATGTCCCAGCAGAAGTGACAATGCTCCTTCACCAAAGAAAAGAAGCTCGAGATAAAAAAGACTTCCACACATCAGACCATCTACGAACTCTTATTCGTGAGCAAGGTTTTGAAGTCAAAGACCAAGGAGATGAACAAGTAGTGACGAAGATTTGACTTCAAGAGGATTATAAGTAATATGGGAGTCAGTCAATTTCTTTGATTTGTCTCACGTATGTTCTCCAAGGCTGTTACACACACTACTTCGGACTTGGAACTGCGCCACATGTGAGCAAAACTACCTGGAGGGAAGCATCCCTTAACGACCACCTGTGGTCCCGCGGACAACTGGAGCACACAGTTGGTCAGAGGAGGTGTAGAACCTTACTCGGTGCCCCTACACCTTGCTACCCCTCCAGGTCGGTATTTCAAAGTCCCCCGCAAGCTGCGCTTGCGGGGGACTTTTCAGTTTTGTACAGATTTGACTTCAAGAGGATTGTGAGTAATATGAGGGTCAGTCAATTTCTTTGATTTGCGCCACACAATGCCCAGGATGAACCCGAAGGATTCCTGGACCTTCTCCGTAGTGGCCAAAATAAGCCTGAGAGAGTGCCTAAACCCTTATCCGTAAGTCTGGCGGACCCAGACACACAGGATAAAGTTGAAGGCTGTGCGAACTTGCTCCTAGCACAGCTCTCTCAGGTGAATATTTCAAGGTCCCCGCAAGCGCAGCTTGCGGGGACCTTTCAGTTTTGTACAGATTTGACTTTTAATACAAAAACAATAAAATTATTTTAGATTTTTCTTTTCTGCCCTCAATACTCAGCACCGTGAAGAAGCCAGGTGTTGTCGGCAGATGGCTGAGAGACGAGAGGGGTCATAACAACTCCGCAGTCGCGTGATCCAGTGCTTGAACCACATAACTCTGTTCAGCACCCTCTCTCTCAGACCATTTTCAAGCGCGCAGGGCCTTTGGTCCTGCGCGCTTTCCCCTTCTCCTCTTTGGTTTTTAGTCTTTTATCTTTACTCCCTACTCTGTTTTATCAATCTTCAAAAACGTCTCCGCCATCACCAAATCTTCTGGAGCAGTGATTTGGAGCCAAAACCTCGATTGAACAGCTTTTATATTGAAGTCCTTTTTCATTGAAAGAAGCGTTTGTGGCAACCCAACTTCTCCCCCTGGAATACCCACCATTTGATATTCAAAAATTTTTGAAGAAATAGTATATAATCCTGTACAAATAAAACCCGCTTCCTCTGTAGGATACTTTTCTAAAATATCTTTTATATGCCCACTCTCATCAAACATTACCTTTGCCTTACCTTTCAGACTCGCTGTCTCACGGATCAAGATAGAATAATCATATTGCAAACATTCTTCCATATCTTCTTTGCAATAAATATCATCTCCCATCATTACAAGAAACTTTTTCTCATCTTTGAGTATGTCTTTGCATTTAAACAACGCATCTGCTGTTCCTCTCAGTTCTTCTTGGATCACATAAGAAATCTTTCTTCCTCCATAGTTGTCTCCCAACACTTCCACGATTTTGTCTTTTAAGTATCCAACCACAATAATCACATCAGTAATTTGTTCTGGTAACATATCGAGCTTGTGCTCCAAAAGCGTCTTCCCAAGCACCGGAAGCATTGGCTTCGGAGTCTCCTTTGAGAGTTCCCCCATTCGTGTTCCTTTCCCTGCTGCTAATATAACTGCAAACATAGGCAACATATTACAGATTTTTAAGAGAAAAAACAAATTCAGTTTTTTAAAACCCCAACCAAGGGTTGGACTCCTTTCTTAAAATTTTAAATTAAAAAACCGTTCCCCCACGAATGGAGAAACGGCTGTAGTTATTCAGATCGCTCTATGAGTTACCCGGTTTGAACCGACGACCAACTTCCTCGGTAGATCTTCTTTGAGACATCCGTCGAATTCCTGCTTCCAGGACCTGACGATGAATCTCTCTGAGGAGTTCGTGAGAATCAGGAGGTCGTGTGACAGGAGGAGGTGCTACCTGCTCTTGCCGGCGGCTCTTTTTGAGCCGCTCTTCCATTTCCTGAGCGATTTGCTCTTCTTGCTTGGCGAGCATCTCCCGTCTGATTTGTCTCTGCCTGCGCAGAGCTGCTTTGTGTGCGGGAGTCTTCCTGTTTCTCCATGCCTCAATGCTCGTCCTGATGAGCATCACGAGGAAGAGTAAGACAACGCTTCCGATCAACACCAACTGGCTGATATCGAGGTTCTTCATGGCATCAGTATTCCTCCGGGAGAAGAACGGTCGTTACCGATCGATCCGCCTCGGTGATGATTTGGAGCCTGGTAGTGCCTCCGTTCCCGTAGTAGATCGAGCGCAATTGCCCTTCTTCTTGGAGAGCGAGATCATTTGCCACCTTATCTTCCGGGCAAAGGTATCCCCAGTCGCCCGACTGATGTTGGGCAAGAACCTCTTTTACTTCTTCTTGCGACAATGTTTCAGAGACCCCTGAGAGAACCCTGACCGTGCCAAGCTCGAACAGTTTAGGTAGTTCGACACCTGTTGGATCTGTAAAGACCATATGGAGTGGTGTATGTGACACCCCGTCTGCCAGCGCTTCATTGAGCACTTACGAAACAGATTGGGTGATGACATACATCACAATCTATCTAGAAAACATTATAACATATGCAATATATATCGTCAATCAATACTAATTTACTATTGACTTTTTTATTTTATGTAATATGTTACTAAAAGCCTTATCAACTTCTTTTTTTTGTTTCAAACTAAATCTCAACATGTCTAAAAACAGAACAATTACTCTGGAACTCGATCCGGAACTGAAAGAGGTACTGACTGAAAAAGCGGCAAAATCGAGTCCTCCAATGACACTGGAGGAATACCTTGAGGAACTGATTGACATCGCGGCACAATTAGCTACTGAAGACCCTGGGTTTTTGTCCAAACCACGCTTCAGTTCTTGATGAGAAAAGTGATAACTCCAATTCCCGTTTTTTAGTAATGAATGCGGGATTTTTTTAATATTACATTTAGGTTCGTTTACCAAAAACCCCAACCAGGGGTTGGACCCCTGGTTCAATAATAGGACATTCTACCCTGTCTTTGATTTGCTTTAAATTTGCGAAAATACCATTTTTTGACTATACTGTGGCCTGTGACAGAAGAAGACAAAAACCCACAAATACAAGACAGTAAACAATCAACCATGTTCAAATCTGAACTTATATCGTTTGCTTATGAACTGGGAACTTTTATTGTTATCCCTCTTGTCATCTGTTTACTTGCAGGCATCTGGGTTGATCACAAGTTTGATACAAAACCCTTTGGTATCATCGGAGGTCTCTTACTCTCACTCATTTCAACCATCTTCGCAATTAAAAAGAAAATAAAGGAATTTAACCCATAATTATTAGCTTTGAATTTTGATTTTTAACTTTTGACTTTACATTATGCATATTTCAATCGGCGCAGAACATCTTTTTGATATCTTTGGATTTCATATCACAAACACCATTTTTACTTCTTGGTTTGTCGTTTTGTTTATTGTGTGCGCATCACTGTTTGTTGGAAGACATATGAAAAAATACCCTAACGGTAAGCTTGCTTTTGCTCTTGAGGGGATTTTGACTGGCTTTATTGACTTTATGTCTGCATTTGCCGGAAACAAAGAAACCGTGCGGAAATTCCTTCCTATCGTTATCACTATCTTCTTTTATGTTTTGACTTCAAACTGGGCAGGAACACTTCCAGGAGTTGAGACAATCGGTGTATATTCAAACGAAAAATCTCATCTTGTAGAAGAAAGTCATACAACACAAACAGAAGAAACTGCTCCTCTCGAAGCAGAACCAGTAGCACACACAGAAACCGAAGGTCATACAGAAGAAGTATCTACTGAAGCGGAGGCACACGCAGAAGAAGCTCACGGAAGGTTTTTACCCCTCTTTAGAACTGTAAACTCTGACATCAATATGACCCTTGTCTTTGCAATCATTATTGTCCTTGGGTCACATATTGTCGGATTCAAAACAATTGGTCCAAAACACCATCTCGGTAAATTCCTTGTAAACCCTTTCAAGAATCCTATGGGTTCATTTGTAGGTATTCTTGAGCTTATTGGAGAAATCTCTCGAGTTATTTCACTTACTTTCCGATTATTTGGGAACATATTTGCTGGAAGCGTATTAATGCTTATTGTTTCATTCTTGGCACCATTTATCATTCCTATTCCATTCCTTGGTCTTGAACTCTTTGTTGGATTTATTCAAGCGCTTGTTATCTCAGTGCTCGCAACTATGTTTTTTGCCAGCGCAACGCACAAACACGAAGAACACTAGTTTCGGACGGTATATTAAGTTTAGGTATAAAAAGCAGAAAACTCGGCACACGCATGTGTCCGAGTTTTGATTTTGGGTGAGGGGTGCGCAGAGCGACTGTGAAGGTTGGCCAGAAACCCCCAACTGACTGACTTTGCACAGACTATCTCTGCGCACCCCTACCAGCAAGCAAATTGCAAAAAACTAACAAGATAGTAGCATACTAATAAAATAAGTCAATAGGCTTATAACTTGTAATAAATTGATATTTTGGTAGAATTGCCAAAAGCCTTTTTATAGGCGTATTATTATTAATTTTTCAAAAAAATGGAACTAGAAAGTTTGAAAGTATTCGCAGCAGCATTAGCAATCGGTCTTGGAGCGTTTGGTCCAGCAATCAGTATTGGATACCTTGCAAGTAAAGCAATGGAAGCAATTGGACGAAATCCAGAAGGAGCTTCAAAAGTTCAATCATCAATGATTCTTGCTATTGCCTTTACGGAAGCGATCGCAGTATACGCACTTGTTGTTGCCCTCATTATTCTCTTTATCTAAACCCAAATGTCAGAGATCCTCTCTTCACTTGGTGTTCACTGGCACTCACTTTTAGCGCAGGTAGTTAACTTTTCTATCGTCGCTTTTGTGTTGTATAAATTTGCTATTAAACCAGCAATTATCTCTCTTGATGCACGAGTAAAAAAACAAGAAGAATCAGACACCGCAGGAGCAAACATAAGCAAAAGACTCGCAGAAATCGAAGCAAGCAAAGAACAGATTCTCAAAGAAGCACGAGAAGAAGGTCAAAAAATGCTCGAAGCATCTCAAAAGGCTGCTAAAGAGTCATCTGATAAACTTCACGCACAAGCAAGCTTTGAGGCTGAAAAACTGATCACAGAAACCAAAAAGAAACTCGAAGAGGAACGAGAAATCCTCTACAAAGATATCAAAAAAGAGATTTCTACTCTCGTGTCTGTTGGAATTGAAAAAACTATTGGTAAATACGTAACACCAGAAGTTGAAGCAAAGATAGCTACTGAAGCACTCGCAGAGATATCTAAATCACAAAACTAACCTTATGAGCATTTCCGCAAAAAAAATAAGTGAACTTCTCGTAAACAAGCTTTCAAACGCAACTTCAAAAGAAGAACAAGAAAGCATTATTTCTGCTTTTGCAACACTTATTACAAAAGGAAACAAAGTTTCAAAACTTGGACAAATCATCAAAACGTTTAGTAAAAAATGGAACACCAAACACAACGAAATGGATGTGGTGCTCTCTACCGCTTCAGGTGAAGAAGTCAACTTTCCAAAAACACTTCAAGGTAAAAAAGTAAACCTTAAGGTAAAAAAAGCTCCTCATCTAATTGGAGGAATCACCATAGAAACAGAAGGATTATTCATCGACAATTCGCTTGTCACAAAAGTAAGGTCACTCAAATCACATTATTAATATCACTAATTGCAACATTATGAACAAAGACAACATCATCGAAGAACTAAAAAAAGAAATCAGTCTGCTCAAAACAGATCCAAAAGTAAGTCACAGTGGAAGTGTGGCAAAGATCGCCGATGGTGTTGCGGGAGTTTCTGGACTTGCTCAAGTTCGATACTCTGAAATGCTTGAGTTCGAAGATCGCAAAGGTGAAAAAATAATGGGAGTGGCACTTAACCTTGAAGAAGACCTTGTAGGAGCGATTGTTCTTGGAGATCCAATGAACATCGTTGAAGGGTCAAAAGTAACCAACACAGGAAAGATTCTTTCAATCACTGCTTCAGATGATCTTCTTGGAAGAGTTGTTGATGGTCTTGGAATTCCAAAAGATGGTGGCAAGCCAATCACAAACGGCAAGATTTACCCTCTCGAAAAAATTGCTCCTGGAGTAATCACTCGAGAGTCAGTAAACCAACCACTTCACACTGGTATCACAGCAGTTGATGCGATGATCCCTATTGGACGAGGACAACGACAACTTATCATTGGAGACCGACAAACTGGAAAAACAGCAATTGCAATCGACACTATCATTCACCAAAAGAAAGAAAAAAATCCTCCTATTTGTGTATATGTCGCAATCGGACAAAAAGAATCAAAAGTAGCTCAAATTGTAGAACGACTCAAGAAAGAAGGCGCGATGGATTACACTATCGTCGTATCTGCTGGAGCCTCTGACAGTGCATCTCTTCAATACCTTGCACCGTTTACAGGATGTTCGATTGCAGAATTTTTTATGGACCAAGGAAAAGACGTACTCGTAGTATACGATGATCTTTCAAAGCATGCGTGGGCATACCGACAAATCTCACTTCTCCTCAAGCGTCCACCAGGACGAGAAGCCTACCCAGGAGACGTATTCTATCTCCACTCACGACTTCTCGAACGAGCGGGTCGCCTTAACAGTGAGTTCGGTGGAGGATCAATCACAGCTCTTCCAATCATCGAAACTCAACTCGGAGACATCTCTGCCTATATTCCAACAAACGTTATCTCAATCACTGACGGACAAATCTTCCTCGAAACAGACCTCTTCTACAAAGGACTTCGACCTGCGATCAATGCCGGACTTTCGGTTTCTCGAGTAGGTTCAAGTGCCCAAACAAAAGCAATGAAAAAAGTAGCAGGAAAAATGCGACTCGACCTTGCACAATTCCGTTCACTTGAAGCGTTTGCACAATTTGGTTCAGATCTCGACGAAACAACACGAAAACAACTCGATCGAGGACGACGAATGACTGAACTTTTGAAGCAACCACAATTTGCAACAAAAACATTCTACGAAATTGCTATTGTTATCTACGCAACAGGAAACGGTTACCTTGATACAGTTTCAGTTACCGATATCAGCAAATTCCAAAATGAGTTTATTGCCTTCCTCAACGACCGACATGCAAAACTTCTCGAAACTGTTCGAGATTCAAAAGAATTTTCGGCGGAAACCGAAGAAGCACTCAAACTTGCGATTGTAGATTTCCGGGATAATTATTTTAAAAAATAATATTCATTATTCCCTAATTCTTATAAAAAATGGCCGGCGGAAGAGCAATAAAAGCACGAATAAAGACAACCAAAAACATCCAGCAAATCACAAAAGCGATGGAGGCGGTTTCTGCTGTGAAGATGCGAAAGAGTGAAGCCGCTGCTATCAAAGGACGACTGTATGCACTCTACGCTCTTCATATCTTGAAGAAAATCGAGAAATCAATCGGAAAAAAAGTAAAACTCGCTTCCCCACTTTTTGAAATGCGAGACATAAAGAAACAACTTCTTGTGGTGATTTCTTCAGATAAAGGACTCGCTGGATCATTTAACTCAAATGTTCTCAAGAAAGCTGGGCAGTTTGCAGAAGCACACAAAGATACTGTTTCAGTAGTTGCTATTGGAAAAAAAGCAAAAGAGTTTTTTGAACGACGAGGATTCAATATAGTAAAAAGCTTTGAAGGTGCAGGAGATCTCGCATCTCTCTCAAAAGCTTCCCCTATTACTGATTTTATAATCGACTTATTTGTAAGCAAACAATTCGATAAGATAGATGTGATCTACACAAACTTCATCTCTGCTCTCAAACAAGAAGTTGTTCACCGTCCCCTCCTCCCGCTCAACGAAAAAACACTTATTCAAGTAATCGAAAACATTATTCCTGAAACAGGACGCTTTTCTGAGTTCAAACACATTCATCTCCAAGGAAAAAGTGAATACAAATTTGAGCCTACGCCAGAAGCAATAATAGAAGAGCTTGTTCCTTCTCTAGTAACACTCGAAATGTTCCATTCCATCCTTGAAGCGAATGCGTCGGAGCACGCCGCTCGAATGGTAGCGATGAAAAACGCTTCAACCAACGCCAAAGAAATGATCGGAAAGCTTACTATCAAGTACAACAAAGAACGTCAGGCACAAATTACCAAAGAGTTGATTGAAATCGTAAGTGGAAAGGAAGCATTAGCAGCACAAGAATAAAAAATTATTAAATAAATTATCAAAACAATGACAACAGCACAAAACAAAGGAAAAGTTATTCAAGTTATCGGACCAGTAGTGGACGCAGAATTTACTGATGGAGTAGTTCCAGCAATCTACAACGCTCTTGAAATAAACAACGAAGGTAAAAAACTTGTACTCGAGGTTGCAGGGCACCTTGGAGATGGACGTGTGCGTGCTGTTGCGATGGGAGCAACCGATGGACTCAAACGAGGAGACGATGTGGTAGACACTGGATCTCCTATCTCAGTGCCCGTTGGAAAAGAAATTCTTGGACGAATGTTTAACCTTCTCGGAGAACCAATCGATGGAAAGCCTGCCATTACCACAAAAGAACGATGGTCAATCCACCGAAGCGCTCCAACGTTTGAAGAACAATCAACAGAAGTAAAAATCTTTGAAACAGGTATCAAAGTAATCGACCTTATCTGTCCATTCATCAAAGGAGGAAAAATCGGACTCTTTGGAGGTGCGGGAGTAGGAAAAACAGTTCTTCTTCAAGAGCTTATTCGAAACGTAGCAACAGTTCACAAAGGATACTCAGTATTTGCCGGAGTTGGAGAACGAACTCGAGAAGGAAACGATCTTTACAATGAAATGAAAGAATCAGGAGTACTTGAACAAACAGCTCTTGTATTCGGACAAATGAACGAAGTTCCAGGAGCGCGACTTCGAGTAGCTCTTTCAGGTCTTACAATGACTGAATACTTCCGAGATACAGAAGGAAAAGACGTGCTCTTCTTTATCGACAACATCTTCCGATTTACACAAGCAGGTTCTGAAGTATCAGCCCTTCTTGGACGAATGCCTTCTGCTGCTGGATACCAACCAACTCTCGCGAACGAAATGGGTGCCCTACAAGAAAGAATTGCTTCTACAAAGAAAGGATCAGTAACATCAGTTCAAGCAGTGTACGTACCAGCGGACGACGTTACAGACCCAGCTCCTGCAACTACTTTTGCTCACCTCGACTCAACCATCGTACTTTCTCGACCACTCTCAGAGCTTGGAATTTACCCTGCAGTTGATCCTCTTGACTCTATCTCAGGAGCACTTGACCCGAACATTGTTGGAGAAGAACACTATATGGTTGCTCGAGAAGTACAACGAATTCTTCAAAAATACAAAGACCTTCAAGATATCATCGCGATCCTTGGTATCGAAGAACTTTCAGCTGACGACAAGCTTCTTGTAGAACGAGCTCGAAAAATCCAAAAATTCCTTTCACAACCATTCTTCGTGGCAGAAGCATTTACGGGACGTGCTGGTAAATTCGTAACACGAGCAGAGACAGTTCGATCTTTCAAAGAGATTATTGAAGGAAAGCACGACGACAAACCAGAAAGTGCATTTTATCTTGTAGGAGGAATTGATGAAGTAAAAGTAGCATAATCTATGCAATTAAAAATTTACACACTTGATGGTACAAAATTTGAAGGAGAAGTCTCTCAAGTCTCTTTGCCTGCAAAAGATGGAGAAATCACTATTCTTCCACATCACATTCCCGTTATCACCATCCTCCAAAAAGGCCTTATAAAAACTCTAAGTGAATCGATCGAAATCGAAGGTGGAGTTGCCGAAATCGATGGAGAAAAGGTAGTAGTGCTTGCGAATTAAATGATATACCTGGTCTACCAACACCTGGTTTGTGGGTATGAAGAACAAGTATTATATCGAATCTAATATATAAAAATACCTGTACTCTCTCGAGAACACAGGCATAAAAAAGAAACAAACTGTCAAGGGTACAGAGATTGTTCTCCCCAAGTACTGGCGTACTTGTGAGTAATCAACTCTCCCTTATCACTGAAAGTGAATCGCAACGGCGGGTATCCGTGGTCAGTTCCTTCGGGGTGGCTTACCCGAAAAACTAGATACGGTTCTACCTTACTGAAAGGCAGGTCAGCGATCTTTCTCTCATCAATCGCTATCACCAACATTTCCTCACCCCCTTTTCCGTCAGGAACATACTGGGCATAATGTGTCCGAAACACTACCCCTGCATGATTTGCCGAGTCAGGAACCTGCAGCCTTTGTCCTACCCAAACACAAATCAAAATAAGGGCCATCCCAAAGATAGCACCAAGAAGAAACGTTATTTTTCTCATAAATCAAAGATCGGGTTTGGTTTAGACCCGATTAAATTTAAACAGAAAAAATTATAAAAGTCAATAAATAAACTCAAACTCACTATCAGCATCGATTTCAAAGGTATCGGTATATGGTGAATACGTCTTTACTTCTACACTCTTTGCTTTTGGTGTAAATATATACACACGAAGTCTTCCGTTACCACCAAGTTCACGAGCTTGATAATCTTGAATTGTTTGCGTAACATCTTCTCCACAATCGTTTTTATCTATTCGAACATCTTCTCCATCTGTTTTGTGAAAATGTCCAGAAAGAACCAATCTTACTTCGCAATTTTTCTTTACGAGCTTTTGCCAAATCGCTTCACCATCATTGCCGTTGTTACTAAAATCAAGCCCTTCGTCTCTTTGACCTTCTTCATCAACAAGATATTTATGAGTAGAAAGAATAAAGAGATGATCTTTGTTTTTCTCCACCACTCCACTTGCCCACTTCAGCACCTCATCATCAGGTTCAATAGAGAGACTTACGAGTCCTAGTTTTACTCCAAGCACATCGACACTTACAAAACTATTTTGATTATTTCTAAATCCTTCTTTGTACCAACTCATATTACCAAATAAGCTCTTAGGGAAATATGTATCATAAAAGCCAAATCCAGACTGGTTATTACTTACCACATTTGTATCATGATTTCCAGGAAGCACTGCCCACGGAACCACTCCTTGAAGCTTACTCATACAATTAACTGCTACTTCCCATTCTTTTTTTGATTTTGCCCCACTATCTACTATATCTCCAAGCTGACTTACAAGTACAATATTAAGTTTTTCTTTGTTTTCAACAATCCACTGTGTTTGTTTACAAAAAATATCAGGGAAATCTTTTGCATACTTCTGTGTATCAGGAAGAACCACAACTGAAAACCGTTTTGTGTGATCCACGAGACTAAATTCGCCTTTATAGTCATCTTTTTGTTGTAAAAATATTTGTAACAATAGGACAATAACAAGCAACAACAATAGTAATAATGAAGTTTTTTTATTCTTAAAATACCGTCTTATTTGTTTGAGATTCATTTTTATATAATAACACACTAAGGAAGAAAACTCTTTTTTCGTCTTTGCTTATGAAAACCAATCGCAACACGATGCACCTCTGCATTAATACGTATGATTTCTTTTTTGTATTTTTTGACCAAATCCTCTCTTCCTAGAATCCCTTTTGCCTTATGATGATTATCTTTTACCACCGCAACAACAGGAATCGTCAGACCGAGAGTGTGAACTATTTCATACGCAACATTTACTTGAGCTGTTCCACCATCCACCACAAGCATATCTGGAAATGTCCATTCTGGATGGTTAAACCGCCTTGTAAGCACTTCACGGAGTGCTTTTGGATCATTAGCATTATCACAGGTTTTTATAATAAACTTTTTGTATTCTTTTTTATAAAGTTCCCCATCTTCCATTACCACCATCGCCCCAACCATATCCTTACCCATCATATGAGCAATATCAAAACTTTCAATCCGGAATTTTTTCTTTGACACATCCTCTTTTACCTCTTCTTTAATGAGTGAAATATCGTTGATATGTTCAAGGGCATATATCTTATCTCGGAGTTTCTTGGCTTCTTCAAACTTCTGTTCTTTTGCTTTTGTATTCATCTCTTTGGTCATATCAGCTGCTACACCAGAAATATTTCCTGAAAGTAACTTTGTTATTTGTTTGATGGTCTGTGCATATTCTTGTTTTGTTACTTTGCCAACACATGTACCAGGACAAAGCCCGAGTGTGAAGTTAAAACAAGGACGCTTTGAATCGAGATGACACTTCTCATCTCGAAATGGAAAGATCTTTTGTATCAAACGCAAAGCAACTCGCAGTTGACCCCCGTTTGTAAATGGACCATAGATAGCCTTTAGCTTTTGGCTATTAGCTTTTAGTGTTTTGAAGTCAATGTCTTTTTTACGAATAATGAGCAGTTGTGGAAACGCTTCTTCTGTTATGACAATGCAATTAAAACTTTTGTCATCTTTTTCTTTTGTATTATATTTTGGTTTGAATTTCTTTATTAAATCAGCTTCAAGAAGAAGCGCCTCAAGAACGGATTTTGTTTCTTTCACTTCTATATTTTTTGCTTCGAGAACCATCTTTGCGATCAAGGGACTACGAACCATTTCAATGTCTTTTGCAAAATAACTTTTCACCCGATCTTTGAGACTGGTTGCTTTACCAATGTAGAGAGGTTTTTTTTGCGCATTTAAAAAGAAATACACTCCAGGTGCATCAGGTAATTTGGTCTTTTGAAAGCTTTGCAAATTCATGAGTTTTGTGGTATTTTCTTTCTATGCATGATCCTTTTTTTATCTCCGTATGGGTGCTTATCGTCGTCTACACGATCGCCGCTGCACCAAAGGTGTTCTTTTTAGAATGAAGTTTGTAAATCAAACTTCTTTTTTTTATCTAAAAATTTCTTGAAAAGAATGAAGATGCCCACTCTTTTAAAAAGGATCTATTTTTTATTACTATTTTCTCCTCAACACCTTCCTCAAATACTCCCCCGTAAAAGAATTCTTGTTATTCGCCACTTCTTCTGGGGTTCCTTTGGCAACTATTTGACCACCTTTTTCTCCACCAAATGGTCCTATATCAATAATATAATCTGAACATTTAATCAAATCAAGATTATGTTCGATTACTATTACTGTATTACCCTTGTTTACCAGTCTCTGAAGGATTTCGATAAGTCTCTTCACATCTTCATAATGAAGCCCCACCGTTGGCTCATCAAGAAGATATATAGTCTTTTGAGTATGGGTTCGATATAACTCACTTGAGATCTTCACTCGTTGTGCCTCTCCTCCTGAAAGGGTCGTTGCACTTTGACCAAGCTCCAAATATCCAAGCCCTACTTCATCAAGTGTTTTAAGTCGGTCATAAATAGAGGGGATATCTTCAAAGAAGCGTAACGCTTCCTCAACTGTCATTTTCAAAATATCATAAATACTTTTCTTTTTGTATTTGATCTCCAGAGTTTCTTTCATAAATCGCTTCCCTCCACACACATCACACGTCACATACACAGTTGGCAAGAAATGCATTTCCACCTCAATCACACCATTTCCTTCACACGTCTCACATCGCCCACCTTTGCGGTTAAAACTAAATCGTCCAGCACCCCATCCACGCACTCTTGCTTCAGCAGTTGCAGCAAACATATCTCGAATATGTGTCCACGCACCTGTATAGGTTGCAGGGTTACTTCGTGGAGTTCGTCCAATTGGTGACTGATCAATCAAGATTGAACGACCAAGATATTCTGTCCCCTCAAACCGCGTCGCGTTGTATATTTGTGCTGTTCGTTTAGTTCGTTCAAGACGCGCCTCAAGGTTCTTGTGCAATATTTCATATACAAACGAACTCTTTCCACTTCCAGACACTCCAGTGACTGTCACGAGTCGCCCAAGAGGAATCTCAACATTTAAGTTTTTGATATTAAACACACTTCCTCCAGCAATCTTTATTTTACCTTTGTCTTGTGTACGACGTTTTTCTGGTACGTCAATTTTTTCTTCTTCACGCAAATATGCAAGTGTGAGTGATCCTGATTCATTTTTTTTGGCGGTGAGTAAATCCTCCATAAAACCCGACACAATCACTTCCCCTCCGTGCACCCCTGCACGCGGACCAATCTCAATCAAAAAGTCAGACGCATACATCGTATCTTCATCGTGTTCAACCACAAGAATTGTGTTACCAAGATCTCGGAGATTAAGAAGTGTTTTAATCAGTCTATCATTGTCCTTTTGATGGAGCCCGATTGTTGGCTCATCAAGCACATAGAGCGCTCCCACAAGCCCACTTCCGAGTTGCGATGCAAGACGAATTCGTTGTGCTTCTCCACCCGAAAGCGTATTTGCCCGACGATCAAGGGTGAGATAATCAATCCCGACATCAATCATAAACTTAAGTCGTGCAAGAATTTCTTTGATCACCACCTTTGAAATTTCTTGTTCCTTTTCTGAAAGTGAAAGCCCAGAGAAAAACTTTTCTGCTTCCGTAATTGAAAGACTACTTACATCAAGAATATTTTTCTTCCCTTCAAGAAATACACTAAGCGCTTCAGGTCGAAGCCGTTTACCAAGACACACTTTGCACGCTTCGTTGACGAAAAACTCTCGTGTTCCAAGTCCATTACATTCGCCACAAGCACCATAAGGTGAGTTAAACGAAAAGAGTCTTGGTTCCACCTCTGGAAACGAAAACCCGTCATACGGACACATAAACTTTGATGAAATCAAATGATTATGTTCAGGAGTTTTGATCCGTAACAACCCATCAGATTGTTCAAGTGCCTTTTCGATTGATTCACTGAGACGTTCTTTGAACCCAGCTGTCTGATCTTTAAGTTCAGAAAAATAAAACTCATCAACAAGCACATCAATATCGTGTTTGTGAGTTTTGGAAATCTCAATTCTTTCTCGAAGAGAGTGTTCTACCCCATCAACAAGCACTCGCTCGAACCCCTTACCCAAAAGATCATAGAGCATCTGATAGTATTCACCTTTTCGCCCCATTACGATGGGTGAGAAAATCTGGAATTTCAAATCATCAACTTCTACCCCCATTACTTTTTTTGATTTCCCTTCTGTTTTGATTGAAGAAACAGTATGCAAAATCGTTTCAATGATTTCTTCTTTTGAGAGCTTTTTTATTTCTCGTCCACAGGTAAGACAATGTGGTTTACCGATTCGTGCAAACAAAATTCGAAGATAATCATAAATCTCGGTAATCGTTGCAACAGTTGAACGCGGATTATTTGACCGTGATTTTTGGTCGATAGAAATAGCCGGCGAAAGACCAGTAATCTCGTCTACATCTGGTTTTTGCATCTGGCGAAGAAACTGCCTTGCATAACTTGAGAGTGACTCTACATAACGTCGTTGTCCTTCAGCAAACACCGTATCAAAGGCAAAAGAGCTCTTTCCTGAGCCAGAAAGACCTGTTACAGCGATCATTTTGCCTCGAGGCATCTCAACAGTAATATCCTTCAGATTATGCGTCCTGGCCCCTTTTACGACGATTTTCTCCATATCCTTAGGGAGTTTACAGATATGTTTATTGGTCTTTTTTTCCATAATCTTACCAGTATACAATGCTTTAATCACATTGACAAAACACCCCTAAAGAGTAGTCTTTATCATTAGTTATGTTCGAACCATTTAAACAGACAGTCTTTTGTCTAGCATTTGTGAGGATAAGGCTTCGAAAGAGGTTCCCTCGGCTTCTCGAACAAATCAATGATGGGAAAAAACTTTGGATTGAAATGATAACCCGAGAACTTGAAGACAGAAAGGTGCTCACTTTAGTCGTCACTGCACCTCTTCAACACTTTGAGACCGGTGTCGGAGTAGTTAAGCTAAGAAGAAAATGGTTTCGATGGATGATCGAATTTGATGACAATTCTATCGCCTCCACAAGAGACCTTGCCCATCAAATCCACAGGATACTCGTCACAGAAGCATCTTTACTAACAGGTCAATGACCTGTTTTTTTATAAAAAAACAAAAACCATCCCTCTTTATCTTTAAAAGGGATGGTTTTGTTAACATTACTCAAATTAATCCAAAATTACACCATTATCTAATCTCTGTGGTGCAAAGCACCCAATAACATCATTCGCCTTTTTCCGTGTTGATTGATACCAGAGTCCAGTAGGTTGAGCAAGTTTCCAAGGAGTGAGCACCCTATCTTTGAATTTTGATTGGAATCGAATCACAGCCTGGGTTGTCTCAGTATCAAATTTATCTGTCAAAGATAATTTCTCGTTTTGAGTATTATTCAAGAACGCTTTTATTTTTGTAACTCCAACACCCTGATCTCCCTGCTTTGCAAAATCAAAAAAGTAAGGACAAGTCATATTATGAGTCTTCTCACAGTAAATCCTGTTGATCGCTTTTTGAGTACTAATATATACATACCCGGTTGGTTTTAAGAGGTTCCAAAAACTAAGCACTTCAGTATAACGCTCTTGAAAAATTCTTACCGCATCTTCATCTGCTTTACTAAATACTCCATCTACAGGCAATTTCATTCCTTCATATGTATTTAGAAATGTCTCAAGTTTTTTTACGTCTTCTACATCATTATTTGCACCAAGTCGTATATATGACTTAATGTAGTTTTCACAAGCAACTGGATTTAATCCAAAATTATTTGGATTCTGTGGCATAGGATTAGTAGATGAACTTACAAAGTTTACTGGTAGTGTAGCTGGAACAGGATTATTATTTTTTGGTCTACTTCCCCCGCTTCTTGAAGATGTATTTATAAAGATAACAATCTGAGATGAATCTGCAATATTGTTTGGTGCAACAGGAAGCGCATAGGTTGTGGCAGTGTTTAGTGCAAGATTAGTTACGTTCACTGAAACAATTGAAATGACAGTAAGATCAAGAGATGAATCTTCTTCACTTACACTGTATGTTCCTGTAAGGGTATTTCCAGAAATATTTGAAAGAACAATAACATCTCCTGTATCTAAAGTAACCGACATTGTTGAACCTGTACTAATCTGTTCACTGAAAGTAGCAGTAATATTAATATTCGAACCAGAACTATATCTTCCATCTGCAGTAGTAGAAGTTAATGATGAAAGAGTTGGGGCACTTATGTCATAAGTGACAACCAAGGACGCAGAAAAACTTGATGTGTTATTTTGTGGATCAATCGCACGTACTTTAAAGTCATAAGAGCCCTCTGTTGGAAGAAGTGAGAAAAAAGAATAAGCTGAACTTGTACATACAACTGTCTGATCCAAAACCCCATCTTTAAATAACTCAACAGTATCACCATCAATACAAACACCTGTGAGTTCAACATTATCCACCCCTGTAAAATTATCAGTGGTAGAAATTCCACTATCTGTTGCAGTAGTAAGATCAGGCATACCGAGAGTTGAAGAAGGTAGAGTATCAATAGAAATTGTAGACAAATCACCAAGATTAGATCCGTCAGGAATCATAGGACTGCTACTTGCATTTCCAACCACATCTGCCAAAGTCGCTCCCGAAAGAGAACTTACCGTAAGATCATCTGTATCTTCATTTGCGCCAACCACATAAGTAGCAGTCAATGAAGTACAGGTTGAAGTTGCACACGTAAAAGTAAGAGTTTTTCCCGTATCAAATGTAAGAGTTACTTGTGATCCATTTACAACAGGTTCATCAAGTGCAATTGTAATTGGTATACTATTGCCAAGTATATACGAACCGTTTGCAACTGATGTAGTTACTGAAGTAATTGAAGGAGAAATAGTATCAATAGTAAAACCTTGTGAAGCTCTTCCTAAAACTGACGCTGTACTTGTTGCAGAAACAACAAGTGTATGGGTTCCATCATTTGAATGATCTGATGGAGCTGGGATACCACCCACTAACGTACAGGTTGATGTTTTTGAAGTACCATTTATAACAGGTTCGCACGTAATTGATGTGAGAATACCATCGAGATAGGCATCTGCAATTTGTAAATTAAACGCACTTGTACTAGGTTCAATAATATCAAACGTAACAGAAATTGTTGAACTAGAAGTGACAGCAGATGGATGTATGATAATTGCTGGATAAAAATATGAAGTGTATGTAGAACAGTTAGCAGCAACATCACAAGCTTGTATAATGAGTGTGTTTACGACGGTAGAATCAATCCCAGTGGCACTAAAAGGACTTGTGGTTGTTGAGAACCCACCTCCATTTAATGAAAGAGCGTATGTAATCCCACCCGAAGAGTCAATTGCCGAAAACGTGAAAACAGGGTCAGTAAAATCAGTGGGAGTAAGAGATGTTGGATCGATCGATATACTGTAATTAGAAGGTGGTGTTGTATCAACAATAATATTCGAAGTGTCCGCAATATTATTAGGTGATGCAGGTACTAGATACGTTGCAGTCGTATTGTCATCTGCATCCTTAACAAGATGCGAAACTATAGATGAGACAGTAAGGTCAGATGTGTTTTGTCCTGGAGTTACAGTATAAGTACCTGATAAACTCATACCACTCACACTGTTTAATACGACTGTTGCGCCAGTATTAAGTGAAACAGTCATAGTCGAAGCAACCGCAAGAGCTTCGTTGAAAGTCGCGGTAATATTTATTGTTGAGCCATTTGCATATACAGCGTTTGCAGTAGTTGAAGTAAAAGAAACAAGTTGTGGTGGAACAATATCAGCTCCCGCAGTATCTCCACAATTTGATAAATTTGTATCAAGCACAGTATCAATTACAGAAATAATTCCGGAAGCAGATGCCACTGTGTACAGTTTTCCGTTGGGTGCTTCTGTTGCAGAATTAACCGCTCCAATACCCCCAGTAATTGTTTTAGTAACAGTATCTGTTGAAGGACTAATCACCTTAATACCAAACGAACCAGTCGAAACATATATCTTTGAATTTGAAGCCACCGACATCATAAAAATAGGAGTATTTGTAAGTGAAATACTTGTCTGTACTGCTGAAACAGAGATAGACTGATCAATTACAGAAACAGTATTGTTTCCAGTACTTGCAATATATACTTTTGTTCCTGAAGTTGATATGTATTTTGGAGTTGCTCCAACTGTAGTAGTTGCTACAACGGCCTCAGTCGTAAGATCAATAATAGAAACTGTGTTTGAGTTTGAGTTTGGCACATAAAGATAATTACCAAGTATGGCACCCTGTGAAGTATTTGTTAAAATTCCTCCTACAGGAATAGTAGCTCCTACCGTATCAGTTGTTGCATCAACCACAGTAACCTTTCCTGATGTTAAGCTTGATGAGATTACGTACAGTTTTGTACCAGCAGCATTTGAAAGTATTTTTTCTGGGTTTGCACTAACAGTTCTGAAATATAATGTATTTGTTGTCACAGCACTTACAACACCAAGGTTATTTGTATTATTTCGGGCTACCTGATAGTACTTATCTCCCACCACAATACCATCTTTACTGTTGTTGAAATTTGTATTTGTAGACGTTGCAACAATCTGACCCGTAATTGTATTTACAACAGCATATCCTTCACCACTACCATCATCCATCCACAAGAACATATTGTCATCTTTGACTAAATTGTTTTGTGTGAGTGAAAACATACTATGTGGAGCAAGCACGGCATTTGTAGTTGATGCGGTATCAGTAGTAACATCAAAACTTGTAACGAGCTTTGTAACTCCTCTAGTGATAAAAACCTTACCATTTGCATACGATGCGGCTTGAGGACTTCCTGTTAAAGATGTAGGTGAACAAGTCGCATACACAGGTTCTTTTTTTGAAAAAACAAACAGTAACAACAAAAGACAGGCGGATACCGAAAAAAATAAACCAAATTTAATAATTTTTTGTTTCATATTTAAAAATCAATTACAATACTTATCAGCCTTTGGAGACCGCTACTAATTTGACTACATTATAACCTTTTTTTCTTTAATACAAAAATTATTTCATATTAAAAATAATGAGTTTTTCTCTTACAACCTCTTTCATTGCTTCAACACCTTCTTTGAGGTACTTATACGGCGCCACTTCATTTGGATTGTCTGCTAGTGCATCAGTAAGACCTTCTTTGAAGGCAACCCGCACTTCTGTATTGATGTGTACTATCGCCACACCATTTTTGATTGCGTTTTGAACATCTTCTTTGCTGTTTCCACTGGCTCCGTGAAGTACAAGAGGAAGGCCCGTCACATCACTGATCTCCTTGATTCTTTCGATGTTGAGTTCTGGATCAGGAACATCTTTGAGCATTCCGTGAATATTCCCTACCGCGGGTGCAAACAAATCAACTCCGGTTTCTTGTACAAATCTTTTTGCATCTTCAACTGTTGTTACCTCCACTCCTTCAGGAACTCCATCAAGAATCTTTGACGACTGACCAATGTATCCAAGCTCCGCTTCTACCAATACTTCTCTTCCGCAGTTTTTTGCATACTCAACACACTTACGAGTCTCTGCGATATTTTCTTCAAGCGAAAGTTTTGCCCCATCAAATATCACTGCATCGAATCCTGCATCTATTGCTTCTTTCACTCTTTCAAAACTATATGTATGATCAGCATTAAGAAAAACTGGTAACCCTTCATCTCGCTTTTCTTTCACGAGTACGGATGCTTCCTTAACACCAAAGAAATCTCTTTCTCCTTCAGAAAGTCCAATGATCACAGGCAGATTCATTTCCTTGGCCACTTCAGTTACCGCGTGGAAACCCTCCATATTGGAAATATTGAAGTGTCCAACAGCCACTCCTTTTTCTTTTGCTTCAATAATGTATTGTTTTAATGATTTCATACAGATTATTCTACCACTTAAACAAAAAATCAAAAACCTTCATCACACAATAAAAACATCCGATAATTATGCACTGTGTAAATTATGGACAGATAAACGAGATGTGGTATATTTTTATTAGCTATGAAAACCATCACGCAAATAATCCCAATGGTGTTGTCAGTAGACACCTTTGAGAAAATTATCATCACAGCGATGTTTTCCTCACCAATACTACTACCATTACTCACCTCAGTGGTAGTGCGGTTACTGGCGAGATAACCCCCCCCCTTCTCTTGAAGGGGCTTTTTTTATATAATACTTCTATGTTAAATATATTCAAAAAAGAAGTGTGCGAAGTAATCACTATTGGAGATACAGTTATTGATGCATTTATCAAATTAAAAGAAGCTCACATCACTTGCAAGCTCGACAACACTGCCTGCGAGATTTGTATGAAATACGGTGACAAGATCCCCTTTGAATCCGTTGAAGTAATTAACGGAGTTGGTAATAGCGCGAACGCCGCAGTCTCAATGAGTAGACTTGGAGTTAAGGCAGGGATTTATACAAACCTCGGTGATGACGCATACGCCACAGATTGTCTCAACCACTTCAAATCAGAGAAGGTCTTAACAACATACATCACAAAAAACAAAGACAAGAAAACAAACTACCACTACGTTTTATGGTATGGAGCTGATCGAACCATCCTTATCAAACACGAAGTGTATGATTATCTTCTTCCTGACATCAGCAACATCCCATGGATTTATCTTTCATCACTTGGAGAAAACTCGCTTGAATTCCACGGAGCTCTTGGAAGTTTCCTTAAAGAACATCCAGACAAAAAGCTCGTCTTCCAACCAGGAACATATCAGATCCGTTTTGGAAAAGACAAACTAAAAGATATCTATGCGAACACGTTTCTGTTCTTCTGCAACAAAGAAGAAGCTCAAACCATCCTTGATACAAAAGAAACGAACATTGCCCTCCTTATGCAAAAAATCGCCGCACTTGGTCCAAAACACGTCATCCTCACAGATGGTCCAAACGGCGCTTATGCGTGGGATGGAACACATAGTATGTTTGTGCCTCCTTACCCAGATCCAAAACCACCTTTTGAGCGAACTGGAGCAGGTGATGCATTTGCATCTACAGTAACAACTGCTCTTATACTTGGAAAACCACTCGAAGAAGCGCTTCTCTGGGCAGGGATCAATTCCACATATGTTGTTCAACAACTTGGGGCCCAAAAAGGACTTCTCACCCAAGAAGAAGTAAAAGCATTCTTAGAAAAAGCACCAGCAAATTATAAAGTAAAGACACTATAATGATTGGACCAGGAGACAATTTTGAAAAATCAAGAGTACTTAGCCCTGAACAACTTGCTGCGCAAGCAGTCACAACAGCGTTAAATGACTTTATTGACAACAGAAGTGCCAGTCAGACACTGGATTGGGGAGACGCTGCTGCTGCAAAAGAGTATTTTGCTCAGAAGGTAGCTGAGCTCTCTGCCGAAAAATGGCTTGAACGTCTTGCCAATGAAGAACATGAAGAAAGAGTTGGAGCTGAACAATATTTAACAGGTTTAAGACAAGATGGTAGAACATTGCAAGATCTAAAGTCAACGTTTAACTCAATTCCTTCAACAGTCCGTGATTTACTCGAGCAAGAATACAATAGACTTGTACAAGAGCATTTTAGTAAGTAAACTACTTCCTTCCCACCACTTTTTCTATCGCTTTTTTGATATCTTCTTCATCAAGATTATATTCTTTGATAAGTTCATCAGGTGTGCCCGATTGTCCGAACCTGTCATTTACCGCAACAAATTCAATTGGCACTGGAAATTTCTCACTTAAACACTCTGCTATCACACTTCCAAGTCCACCGAACTTTTGATGTTCTTCTACTACAACAACTGCTCCACAAATCCGAGCTTGATCAACAACCATATCCACATCGAGAGGTTTGATGGTGTGTACATTTACTACATTCACTAATCGTCCTTCTTTTTGTAATTCACTCGCAACGACAAGTGCTTTATGCACGAGTGCCCCACACGCAAACACCACTACCTCTGCATGACCATTGTCGAAAAGAAGTTTTGCTTTCCCAAGTTTAAATGGAGACCCTTCTGTTGTAATAACAGGAGTTTTTTCACGTGCAAGACGGATGTATGCAGGAGTTTTGACATCGTCTCCAAGCAAGGCAATGATAGCTTTCTTAGCCTCGATGGTATCACAAGGACTTACAACCGTCATATTTGGAATTACATTCATAAGAGCAATATCTTCGAGAGCCTGATGTGTTCCTCCATCAGGGCCTACCGAAACACCCGCGTGACTTCCTGCAATAATCACCTTCTGGTTGTTGTAACAGATTGTAGTTCGAATCTGCTCCCAGTTTCGCCCAGGAGAAAACATTGCATAAGAAGAAATGACAGGCACCTTCCCCATTGCTGCCATTCCACTTGCAACTGATGCGAGGTTCTGTTCTGCAATCCCTATTTCAATAAATCGATCTGGAAACATATCACGAAACACTTTCATTTGAGTTGAATCGGTGAGGTCAGCACAAAGCGCCACAACGTTACCGTCTTTTTCGGCTGCTATAACAAGACCTTCGCCAAATCCGCGCCTAATAGGCACTTGTTCAACATCTGTATCAAATATTTTTGGATTTAAAGTTTTCTCAATCATTCATTATGATTATATCACTTCCAATCTAGATTAAAAAATATTTTTTCCAAGCGGAACTTCCTTGTCAGGAGAAATGAGTACTACTTTGCCTTCCGCGTCTGGGAGCCCAAGTGTTAAGACTTCAGAAATAAATGGTCCAACTTGTTTCGGAGGAAAGTTTGTCACACAAAGCACTTGTTTGCCCATCAAACTTTCTTTTGTGTAATGATCAGTGATTTGAGCAGAAGATTTCTTTATTCCTATCTCTTCTCCAAAATCGATAGTCAGTTTGTAAGCAGGTTTTCGAGCTTCAGGAAAATCGTCAACAGCAACTATCTGCCCTACTTTGATTTCAACTTTGCTAAAATCTTCGTACGTAATCATTTTTTTGCGCGATAGGCTTTTTTGATTTGAAGATATACCCCTGTTCCGTGAGGGTCTTTACTGTTCTTGAATAACTTTGCAGGGTATTTCTTTTCAGCTTTTTTTAATTTTGCTTTAGCAACTGTTTCAAGATCAAAACCAAGTCGGGTAGCGAACTCACTACAATAAATCATAATGTCACCCATTTCATCTTTGATTTCTTGATACTTTTCTTTGTCTTTTTTTATTTCTTCGGGCGAAAAGTTTTGCCATTGGAAGTGTTCGAGAAGTTCTGCTGCCTCAATTGAAATTGATTTTGCCAAGTCAGCGGGAGGAAGTTTGTCCCAATTTCGTGCTTTCATATACTTTAATATTTTTTGTTGCAATTGATTCATACTCAAATTATAGCCTATTTCCAAAGTGATTCAAGGATTGTTTTTTTGCGCATTTGTGTTAAATTTGGTGATGGAAAGGGATAAAAAACATGATTCAACAAATTAAAAAACTGTGTTGTAGTGTACCTAATTGCCCAGCAATAATTCAAATTGGTACGCACACAGCTGGTCCCGAATGGATGGCTTGTTCCATAGTCTCAAGGCCAAACTGTAGCACACAGACGTCAGGAAGAATTGCCCTGTGTCCTACGCACCGGTCTGTCAAAGATATTTTTTCCACCGGGGATGATTTGGAAAGAATGGCTATAAGTAATCCTGATAGAGGTGTATTCGATGTCAAAATCTGGCAATGCGATGCACCTAATTGTTCTACCACAGCAGAACAAGTCTTAACTGGAAAACCAGACCAACCAAATCCTAAAGGTTGGATTTTGTTCACACCGTCTGGACAATGCTTCTGCCCTAAGCACAACCCTAACACCTCTTCGTAGCCACTCGAAGAGTTTTTTTATTTATGTTCTCCTTCAATCTTTCCTCCGAGTGTTCGTAGTTCATCAAGTGCTTTTATACCCTCTTCTTTGTTTTTCATAAACCCGTGATACTCGAAATTTCTTTCAAACTCTTTTACTCCTTTTCCAGGAATCGTATTGGCAATAATCACCGATGGTTTATCAAACACTGATTGTGCTTGCCCAAACGCCCCGATAATCTGCTCAAAATTGTGCCCATCAATCACCTGCACATGGAAATTAAACGCTTCAAACTTTTTATCCAGTGGGTTAAGTGGCATCACATCTTCTGTAAATCCATCAATTTGGATATTATTACGGTCAACAATAAGTGTGAGGTTTTGAAGTTTTTCTTTTCCTGCAAGAAGGAGTGCTTCCCAATTTTGACCTTCATCAAGTTCCCCATCACCAAGAAAACAATAAAATTGCTTACTGGAACTGCGTCCATTATCGATTCGATCAGCAAGTGCCATCCCGACTGCTTGAGAAAGTCCACTTCCAAGAGGACCCGAAGAAGTTTCAACTATCGGCAAAAATTCTCGGTGTGGATGACCCTGAAGTCTGCTTCCAAATTTGCGAAGTGTCTTAAGTTCTTCTATGGCGAAATATCCCGCATGAGCAAGTGTTGCATAATACACTGGGCAAATATGGCCGTTTGAAAGTACGACTCTATCTCTTTCTTGCCAGGTTGGATCTGATGGCGTATGTTTGAGTGTATGAAAAAAAAGTGCCGTAAATATATCCGTCATACCAAGTGGTCCTGCTGTATGTCCTGAACCCGCTTCCAAAAGCATTTCAATAATCGACTGACGGATATCATTCGCTTTTTCTTCTAAGAATTTTATTTTTTTATCGTCTAAAGAATTCATTACACAAATTATATCATAGACAATATAAAAAATGTTCTACTCTTCTACAATACTATTCAAATCCTCAAGCATCATACGAGGATTTTCAGATTTGAAAATATACGATCCAACCGAAAACCGAGTTGCTCCAGCGTTCATACAAAGCTCGATTGTTTCTGGTTGCATTGCTCCATCGCAGGCAATAATTGCATTTGGAATCCAGCTTCGTATAAGCCTTATTGTTTCAATCGCCTTCTCATCAAAAGGTGAACCTTGAACCCCAATTGGATCAATTGTCATCACTTGGAAAAAATCAGCGAACTCTAAAAGCTCTTTAATCAGTTCGGGAGAAGTAGAAGACCGGACCGCAATCCCAATCTCCACAAGCCCTTCACTTTTGAGTTGATCCAAAAGCATTTTGTCTTCTTCGAGACGAACAGTATCAGCGTGAAAAATGAGTCGTGATGCACCCGCTGCAATAAAATCTCGTGCAAGTGCAAATGGATGTTCTACCATCAAATCAATCTCGAAATCAATCTCTTCCCAAAACGGCATCCCTCTCTCTTGAAGCAAAATAGACTCGAAGTTTTTATCTGGTTTTACAAGAGGCCAAGACGGACGACCAGCAAACTTACCATCAGTCACATCGATTTGACAAAATGGTGCAAGACCTTTGATTGACTCTACCTTTTCTTCAAGTTCTCTAAACGTTGTAACAAGTATTGCAGGTATAATTTCCATAAATTTTATTTTTCTTTTAAATTCTCTAAAGCATAAGATCTGAAATCAACCCATTTTTCATCAACAAAAATACTTTCAATAATCCCCTGTTGATAAATTAGATTCATTCCTGATCTGTTAATAATTTTAGGAAAAAGATAGACTTTAAATTTCGTTCGGAAAATGTCTATCCCGTAAATATAGCTACCCTGAGTTTTATGAGGAAACCCCCTCAGTTTAGGTCTGTCCTTTTTTAAAAGATCATAAGTTATGCTTTGGTCCGAACGATTTGGATCAAAAAAATATTTGATGCCACATATATCAAAATTTAATACCTTATGCAATTCTTTAAAGTTATTAATTTGGGAAAAATGATAAATTGTACATTCAGTGACCTTAGATTCGTCACGTTGATTTAAAATAAAATAATTATCAATTGAATTCTTATATTCGACAATACTTTGCTCAAGTTCACTATCATAACCTTTATAATATTTATACTGATCCCAAAATTTACCAACAAGAGGAAATATTAAAGACATAAAAAACAAAAAGAATCCTACATAATAAAAACTTATTTTTACAAATCGTTTGCTGAATATATTAATAATTATTAATATAACATTCAAAGGAATAAGAATGTACAAGATATAAAAAATATAACAAATTGATGGGATAAAAGATGGTTCATAACCCACACCACAAAACATAAAAAAAGAATACTTGTAAGTCACTAAACATAGGAATAAAATTACCAGGATACGGGACTCCCAGATCAATTTTGATTTTTGATAACTCTTATTAATTATCTCAATCATAAAATTTCATCTATCTTTTTAATTCTCCTCACATGCCTTTCGTCTCCCGAAAACTTTGTACCAAGCCACACATTAACTGCAATTTTTGCCTCTTGTGTATTTATAAACCGAGCACCAAGAGAAAGAATATTTGCATCATTGTGTTCCCGAGAAACTCGAATCTCGTTTGGAACAGTCCGTCCATCTTTTGGTTCATATTGTCCATTAAACACCACTGCACGCACCCCCCTAAGTCGGTTACACACCATAGCTTCCCCTTGTCCACTTCCACCAATAACAATCCCTTTCGCATTTGAATCTTTTGCAACTTCAAGTGCGACAGGTAATACAAGTTCTGGATAATCATCTTCTGGATTAAGCATAAAAGGACCCTTATCAATTACTTGATATCCAAGTGTCTCAAGAAAAACTTTTAACTCTTCTTTGAGCCCAAATCCTGCGTGGTCAGATGCAATATAAATCAGGTTCATACATTATACATATCGAGGAATTGGCGGAGGTCCCATATCCTCATCAGCTTCTTTCTCTTCTTTTTCTACTACGATAGGAGCCACTTGAGGTTCTGGTGCAACACTTACAGGAGACTGTGTTTGTGTTTCCTCATCAGAATGAGCTTCAATAAGATTCTTACTAAATTCAGAGTGCTCCTCGATAACTACTTGTGCCGCTTTAAGTACGTGCATAACAAGTGCGTGAGTATAGCCGATCTCGTTGTCATACCAAGCACAAACTTTCACCAAAGTTCGATCAACAACACGAGTCAGGTTAAGGTCGGCAATAGAAGCAAAGATTGATCCAACAATATCAGAAGAAACCAAAGGATCATTTGTGCAAGAAAAGACATCTCGCCATCGATCATCTTGTGAGGCAGTGAGCAAAATCTGATTTACCTCTTCAACACTTGTTGGTCGTTTTGCAATAAATGTGATATCAGCAATAGATCCAGCAATCACAGGAACTCGCATTGAGATACCATCAAACTTACCTTCTAGTTGTGGAAGTGCTTTTGCTACTGCAAGGGCCGCACCAGTTGATGTAGGAACAATGTTTTGGCCAGCTGCTCGGCCTTCTTTCCAATCTTTTTTGCTTGGACTGTCTACAAGTGACTGACTTGCAGTGTATCCGTGAACAGTTGAAAGAATCGCTTTTTCGATACCTATTACTTCATCAAGAATTGCCATTACAGGACTTGAAGCATTGGTTGTACAACTTGCATTTGAAGTAACAGGCGCCTTTACAAAGTCCCCTTCATTGATACCAATAAGGATTGTAGGAGTTTGGAAAGCACTTCCTACTTCGTCTTTGGCGGGAGCAGAAATCACTACTCGCTTTGCTCCGGCTTCGAGGTGTCCTTTTGATTTTTCGTATGAAGTAAAAAACCCAGTTGACTCTACTACTACATCAATACCGAGATCTTTCCAAGGAAGATTTTTTGGTTCTTTTTCACTAAAGAAGTGAACTTTTTTTCCTCCAAGCATCAACGACTTTTTGTCATCACATACATCAACCGAAAATCCGCTCTTGCCATATGCACTATCAAACTTCATTAAGTATGCAATGTTTTCGATGTCTCCCAAATCATTGATTGCAACGATTTCCATTTGATCAATACTTGCTGCAATCTTATAAAACGCTCGGCCAATTCGTCCTGCTCCATTGATTGCAACTTTAATTTTCTTTTGTGTCATCATTTCGAATAATTATATCATACCTTTTTCAAAAAGTTGCAAAAAAAATCTGATTTGTTAATGTGTGGAATAGTCGCCCTTTCACATCTGTTAGGGAAACTTCAAATCAAACACATCCTGAAAATGGACCCAAAAATCACGCGAGCACTCATATCGGTATCAAACAAGAACGGGCTGGAAACCTTGGTACAAGGACTGCACGCAATGGGAGTAGAAATCATCTCCACGGGCGGCAGCGCGGCATTTATACGGAAGCTGGGTATTCCAGTGATCGAAGTAGCGGATTTCACCGGCTACCCAGAATGTTTCGACGGTCGGGTGAAGACCCTGCACCCGAAGGTCCATGGCGGCTTACTCTATCAGCGGGAAAACGCCCAACACGTGGAGCAGGCTAAGGAGCACGACGTACTGCCGATTGATCTGCTCATTGTAAACCTCTATCCCTTCGAGCAGACCGTGGCGAAGGATGGCGTGACACTGGAGGATGCGATTGAGAACATTGATGTCGGTGGTCCGGCCATGCTACGTGCTGCGTCAAAAAACTACCAGTCCGTGACCATCGTCACGGACCCTGCGGACTACGCCGTGGTACTCGAAGAAATGCGGTCGAACGGTGGCGCAACGAAGTTTGAAACCCGCGAGCGCCTCGCAATCCACGTGTTCGAGCGTACCAGCAGCTACGACCTCGCGATCTTTGAGTTTCTGAATGGGAAAAAGAGTCCTAAAGCAGACTAGAACTCACAACGAACCCCCCCTGTTCGTTGTTTTTTTTATTTCAAAATTTCGATCAATCCTTCTTTGATTGTCTGTGGACTAAAGGCACCTTTGCTTTCTTTCATAGCTTGGCCAATGAGCGCATTGAGTGCGTTTTCTTTTCCACTTCGATATTCTTCAACACTCTTTTGGTTTTTTGACATTATGTCTACAAGTATTCTTTTGAGTAATTCTGGATCATCTTTGAGAATCCAACCTTTCTCTTCTGCAATCTTCTCTGGGTTTTCTCCTCCTTCTTTGTACATAAGTGCAAGTAGGTCTTTGGCTCCACGACTTGAGATCTTGCCTTCCTTAAGCAGAAGCATAAGCTCACCAAACGAACTAGGAAACAGTGCCCCGACATCTTCCCTTCCTTCTGCTTTCATCAATCCCATCAAATCCGAAATCATATAGTTTGAAGCAAGTTGAATACAAGAGGTATCATCACAGAAGTTACTAATCGCTCGCTCAAAGAAGGTGGCAAGAGTAGGGTTTTGAACAAACACTTCTATGTCGTCTGACTTTATTTTGTACTCATTTGCATATCGAACTCGTTTTTCTTTGGGTAGTTCTGGCATTTCTTTTTTGAGTGTCTCAAGTTCAAATTCGGGAATTTCTGAAATATACATCTTTGGTATATCTGGTTCTGGGAAATATCGATAATCGTGCGCATCTTCTTTGCTTCGCTGTGAGAACGTCTTACCTGTGGTTTCATCAAACCCACGTGTTTCTTGCTTGATTTCTTCTCCTGCTTCAAGAAGTGCTTTGTGTCGTTCAATTTCGTATTCAATCGCCCGTTCAACTGAGCGAAACGAGTTCAGGTTTTTTACTTCTACTTTTGTTCCTAACTTTCCTTCTTCGGGAGAAATAGAAATATTTGCTTCCACTCGCATCTGACCTTTTTCCATATTAGCTTCACTTGCTCCAAGATACCGTAACAGAAGCTGAAGTTCTCGCGCGAAGTTTCCTGCTGTCTTTGCATCATGAATCACAGGCTCTGTCACAAGCTCCATAAGAGGAAGGCTTGATCGATTAAAATCTACAAGAGAATAATCCCCTGTTTCGTGACCACTTTTTGCTGTATCTTCTTCGAGATGCACACGAGTGATTGCAACTCCCTCAAGATTCCCCCCTGTGACAAACGGATACTTAGCTTGGCTAATCTGATACCCTTTTGGAATATCAGGATAGAAATAATTTTTTCGATCGAATTCAGTAAAGTCCGCAAGGGTTCCATCGAGCGCGATTCCTACTTTAAGAACGTGTTTTATCGCCTCGAAATTCGGATACGGGAGTGTTCCAGGATGACCCATACACACAGGACAAACATTGGCGTTTGGAGTTGTTTCATCGGGATCATTTTTGCATCCACAAAACATCTTACTTTTGGTAGTAAGTTCGGCGTGAATTTCTAGTCCTATAGTTGGATAATACGTTGTTTGCATAGACTCTATTGTAGCACTCTGATACAAATTCTCAATAAATATATTTGAGATGGATTCTACCCAATCTTTGATCCGACAAATTGTTCTCCAGAAACAAATGAGTTGATTTGGTCAAGTCGTGTTCCATTGATGATCGCTACTTCAAGTCCGAGGCTTTCAGCTTCTTTACTTGCAATTGGATCAAAAGGGCTCGAAAGTCCTGGATCCCATTTTTTAGGAATGAGCCTTCGAAATGCTTTCCAAGAGATTTTTTCTATTTTTGTAGCATCTGGATTTGTGCGAGGATCTGCTGTATAGACATAGTCAATGTTTGAGAGATTAATGAGTTTCTTTGCTTTGTATCGTTTCGCAAGACACACCGCATCAAAGTCAGTACTCCATCCTGGTTTCCATCCTGCTGCCACGAGAATTGGTTTTTCAAACTGTATTTTCTTGTCGAATGGATCATGAACAATTATTTCTTCAGCGTGTGGCAAAAGAATAGTTTTAACAAGTTGCGCATTAAGTCTGGTTGCGTGAATCCCGAGCCAATCAACATCTTCGTGACGAAGCTTGGTGATGTCTTGTGCTACATCTTGATATCGTCGGCAAATCTTACCTCCACCACAAATAATGATGTACCGTTTACCTTCTTTTATCCCTTCGAGCAAAAGGTGCTTCAAGTCCCGCAAAAAAACGCTATTTATAGCGTCTGGAACAATAAGAGACCCTCCAACAGAAATAACAATGGGAGCAGACTTACCTGTTGGTTTTTTTGTTTTCATATTTACCCATACTAGCAAAAAGTCTTTTTGTTTTCAACTAAAGGAGCATTAGGCTCGGATAATTTGTACTTCTCCATTTTCTTCATATTTGATTATCTTTGATGCTTTTTTTGATACCTTACCTGATTGATAGATAGAAACACTGTCACCGAAGTATTCTTTTGCTTCTGTGATGTTTGTAGCGGGTAAGAGCCCTTCTGGATTGGCACTTGGCGCGATAAGTGGACCTGTTTTTTTGAGTAGATCTATAAGATCTTGTTTCTTGGGCAAACGAAACGCAAGAGTGTTTGTGCCTCGATGGAGATACTCAAATGTCTTGTCTTTGCAAGGAAGGATAATACTTACTTTGCCGGGCCAGTGTTTTTTTAGATTGGTTATTTGTTGTTTAGATAGAGTGACACTAAATTTCTTTATATCATTGATACTTGAGATCAAAATAATAACGGGTTTACCTTCGTTTCTTTTTTTTAGTGTGTAGATTTTTTCGACTGATTTCTTGTGTAATGCACTACAAACAATACCAAAAATTGTGTCAGTCGGTATAACAGCGATTTCTCCTTTTTTGATTTGTTGAATTATTTCTTTTGTATACATTTTTGAGATAAAAAAAGCGTCGCCTGAGAGGGCTTCGCTTACACTTTTTGCTTGATAAAGCAGTAAACTGGAGGCTTTTTTCTTAGCCTTGCTTTTTGAGGAACTACTTGCCATCCTCCATACTGTACTGTCAACTTATGATCATTTTGACCCCCGCATGGACCAGAACAATTGCATGGAACAGAGCTTTGCATGGTGACAGGAAGTTGGTTTAATCTTCCAAAAATTAATTCTACTCCTCTTTTTATAAAACAAAAGTGCAAAATTATAATGAAACAAAAAAGCCCCTCGCGTCAAACGCGAGGGGCTTTTTTGTTACTTACGCTTCGCACGCAATACACACCTTCTTTCGGTTGAGTACTTGGGCTGCATTCATACTGTGCTGATAGTAGAGCGTCTTTACCCCTTGTTTCCACGCATCCATATAGAGTGCATTGATTTCTTTTGCTGAAGTAGTTTTCGGATTAATCATAAGGTTAAGTGATTGACTTTGGTCAATATACTTTTGTCGTGCCGCTGCTTGGTCGATCACCGCGTATTGGTCGATCTCAGCAAATGTTTGGAAAATAATTCTTTCTTCTGTTGACAGGAAGTCGAGGTGTTGAACTGAACCATCTCTGTCTCGAATAGTTTGCCACACTTCTTTTGTGTTTTGACCTTTTTCTTCAAGAAGTTTTTCAAGGAAAGGGTTCTTGATAGTTACTTTCATCTTTTCGATATCTTTTACGTAACAGTTTGACCAGATTGGTTCTATCCCTTGAGATACTTGTCCCAAGATAAATGCTGAAGAAGTGTTTGGAGCAACTGCCATAAGTGTTGTATTTCGTCTGCCGTATCCCTTGAGAACTTCTGGTTCGCCGAATTTTTCTGCAAGTTCCTTTGATGCTTTGTAAGCTCGTTCGTGAATGAATTTGAAGATTTCCACATTGAGTTTCTGAGCTTCCGCACTTTCAAACGCATACATCTTGCTTTGGAATAGTGAGTGGAGTCCAAGTGCTCCAAGTCCAAGAGCTCGGTTTTGTTTTGCAAAGTTGTATGCTCGTTCCAAGAAAATAAATTCATTTCTTCGTTCTCTGTTTTCACTATCTCGGTAACCTTCAAGTTTGAGAATAAACTCTTCCATCACTGCATCAAGGAAGTAGACGAGCGTTTCAACCGCATCAGTATCTTTCCATGCATCGAAGTGCATCAGGTTGATTGAAGAAAGACAACATACAAATGACCAATCCACACTTGAAGGAAGGGCAATTTCACTACAAAGATTACTTCCCAAAATCTTATGTCCCTTATCCTTATACACATCTACTGTTCCATTATTCATATTGTCAGCAAACATAATATACGGATACCCCATTTCTGTTCGTCGTTTAAGAATCTTGGCCCAGATTGCACGTTTCTTTTCGTCTCCTGCAACCATTTCTTCAAGCCATTTGTTTGTCACAGTCACTGCGTGAGTAAGACCTTGGATCTTGTTCCCTTCTGTTCCAATATCAAGAAACTCTTCGATATCGGGATGCTCAACTGGAAGATATGGTGAAAAATGTCCTCTTCGAGTTGAACCTTGGCTTACAATATTTGCCATCACATCAAACAACTCCATAAAGTGAACTGGTCCTGATGATGAACCATTGTTTGTAATCGATGAACCACGTGCTCGCAAGTCTCCAAAATACCCTGATGTTCCTCCTCCTTTTTTACTCATCATTCCTACTTCAGCATTACTATAAAGGATATCTCCCATCGTATCTCCAATGTATGAACCAAAACAACTAATAGGAAGTCCTTTTTCTACTCCGAAGTTTACCCAGACCGGTGTTGAAAGTGAGTAATACCCTTTTTCCATATACCCATAAAACTTATCAGCATATCCAGGAATCCCAAGGATCTTTTCTGCAGTGTTTGCAATATCACGGATTCGATCCTCTGCCGCCTGACCATTCATCAGATAATCTTTCGCAAGAAACTTTCTACTATTTTCGTTGAGCCAATACATTTTTTGGGTAATTAAAACTTTTAATAATTAAAACAAATCTTCTCCTGTGATACTTTCTACTCTTTTATTATAATTCACAGAACGCTTTACAAAGAAATCAAGATGTTTGGTTGTCATAATCTCGTCATCAAACCAATCTGTCTGTTCAAGTATTTCTTGGTTTATTTCAAAGATTTTTGGTAAATCAAGTGATTGCAGAGAATTATTGAAACGATTCTTTATAAACTCGAGCACAGTTTGTTTTGGTAAGAAATCAAGCTCCCCTTTTTCAAATATCCAATCAACAATCTCTTTTTCGGCTTCGTATGCTTCACGACAAAGTTCAAGCACTGTTTCATTATACTCCTCCGTAAACCATTGTGGGTATTCTGATTTGATGATTCTAAGAAGATCGATTCCAAAAAGTCCGTGAATCTGTTCTTCTTTTGACGTTGCCTCAATAACGTTTGATACCCCTCGAAAGAGCCCCTTGTGTTTATTGAAAGACATAATAATAAGAAACTGAGAAAAGAGCGAAACGTGTTCAATAAAAAGAGAGAACAAAAGAAGTGTTTTTGAGTATTCCTTGTGGTGATCTGAGTGAGCGTTTGCAATTGCTTTGTCGATGTAGTTAATCCGACTTATGATTGCTGGAATTTCTTTAATCCTTTCAAACTCGTGATTGAGCCCGAGGATTTCGATAAGGTGTGCATACGCATCTTGATGGCGCACTTCACTTTCTGAAAAGGTTGCCCCTACCGCACCAACTTCTGGTTTAGGAATCTTTTTGTAAATATCTCCCCAAAATGTTTTAACCGACACTTCCACTTGAGCAATCGCAAGCATAGCGTTTTTTAGTGCATTTTTTTCAAGCGATGTTGTGTTCACCATATAGTCGTGAATATCTGAAGTGAAGTTAAACTCAGTGTGAAGCCAATATGAATGTCTGATACCATCAACATATTCAAGAAGCTCTGGGTATTCGTAAGGTTTGAGTGCCAAACGCTTTTTGAATATGTCTCGCTTTCGAAGTTCCGCGTGTTCCTGTCGATACAAGATATACGCTTTTGCGGTAGTATGAAAACCTGATTCCATCAGGGCAATTTCTACGAAATCTTGAACTCCTTCAACTGTTGGAACACTATTTCCAAATCGTTCTCGAAGCTTCACAATTACGAGATCAGTAATCTCAACTATTTTTTCGGGAGTAACATCCACTTCGGTTGCCTTGAATGCTTTTGAAAGAGCAATCTCAATGTGTGACCGATCAAAATTAACAACGGATCCATTTCTTTTTATGATGAGTTCAATTGCCATAGGGAATTTTGATTATGTTAATAAATAATTTGTCTTGGACTTATAATTTTACTTTAAAAAAAACCAAGTGTATAGCTCTTTTACACACTTTTTTAGTGCTTCAAAACAAATCTTATTTTTTGTAAATTTTTTCAAAGTCAAGAGCAAAAAACTGGCTTTATAGAAGGTCTTTTACGACCTGTGGATATATCAAAAAGCTAAAGTCGAGTAAAACAAACTACCTAAATACAACCTTACAACAAACAACAAGATGATTTCTTTACAAAAACATCTTGTTTAAATTCGGAAAAATATACTTAGATCCATTTTACTCTTTCAAGGACAACTCCTTAATTTCATCTACTGTTATTTCCTCGTCAAATTCAAAAACTTCTCCGTTCTTTTCTTTTTTGTAGCTTATCTGAATTTTTGGTTCAGATTCATTGTCTGTGTTTAGTATCATTATTTTAAACCCTTCCGAAAAATCAAAACCACCCTTATTCAACATACTTAAAAACTTATCTTTTTCTTCAACACCTCTCCTCATCTCTATAAGTTTGGCAAGAAAAGGCTCAGTTACCCCTTGGTGTGATCCAAAAAATCTCTGTAGTTCATTAGTTTCTCTCTTAGAAACCTCTGTAGATTCATATAATCTATCAAAGTTTTTTGCAACTTCTATATACTTTAAAACAATTGTTGCAATATTTGATATTTGATTTGAATATGTATTTAATCTACCATCAATCCTTGTTTTACTGCCATACTTAGTCCCTTTATTTATTTTTTGTTCTAATTCTTCTGATGTTTCATCTCCTGTTACCCCATCAACCATACCCGCCATATGATATCCTGCCGTCTGTTGTGCTCGAACCCTATCTGTTGCGGTTGCTATGGCAAACTTAATATCAGCTAGTTTTCCATGCACTCTTGCATCATGTCTTCCTTTAGGAGTCAGCTCCACTTCCTCATCTGTTTTTTTAGGTTCTGTGTTGTTTAAATCTTTTTCATCATGCCTAAAGAAATCTAACACTACTCTGGTTCTAAATTGTTCTTCTTCACTCGGTAATGCTTCTGGATTCATTGTTTTGATTTTATATATTAATTTACTCTTTTAAGTATCTTAACTACCCCCTTCTCCGCATCCACCTCCACCAAATCTCCATCCTTCAACACTTTTGTTGCGATTTTGGTGCCGATGATACAGGGTTTTTTGAGTTCGCGGGCGACGATGGCGGCGTGACAGGTGATTCCTCCCTCGTCGGTCACGAAAGCGGAAGCTTTTTGTATAGCAAAGATAAAAGCAGGCATCGTCATATAAGAAACAAGGACCTCTCCGTCTTTAAAGTTAACCACATCATCTTTTTTTAAGATAACTCTAACGTTGCCAGTTACTTTTCCAGGGTACACAATCTGTCCTGTTATTTCTTTTGCTTCATCAACCATATTATTCCACTCAACTTCAAAATTATTTTTTTCTTCTAATTCACTTAACTGTTCTTTATTGACAACATCACCATTATAAACAAACACGCCGTCTTTTGCTCTTTTTTCAAGTTCTGATTTATCTGGTATTTTTGATTTCAGCAACTCATCCAATTCAATGTATGTTACTAGTTCACCTAAATCAGGAAAAAGTTTTTTGAGAATAGGCACTAAAGAATTCCAAGAATTATGAATTGCTTTTTCTATTTTTTTTCTTAGATCCATTGCATAGTCACGCTCTTCTTTTGTAAACCTATTTTCATCAAGAGGTAAAAATTGAGCAATGTAATGAATATGCCAATATTCAAAAAGATCTAAAAGATACTTTTTAAAATTTTCGAGCGACAAGTTACTGTTTTCGTTTATTTTAAATAGTTTTTCTAGAAGATCAGATTTATTACTTACATATTTTTTAATAAAATCTGGATCATTATCCAATTTACTTCGAATAATTGGGTTAATAACCTCAGACTGACTTGGAGTGTTTTTGTAACCGGTAACCAGCCCATCTTTCAAAAAAAAGACATGGATCGGAACATTAGGTAACTTTTCACCAAGAAATTCTGTTGCATATCTCCTTCCCCATATTTGAACATGTATAAGAGGAAATTCTCGAGTAAAAGTTTTTATTAATTTAGCTTTCATTTTCTGTATTTAAATTAGCACTCCATACACTTAGTGGCTGTGGTATTTGATCTACTGAATCATAATGCGTACGTTCATTAAAAGCAACATCAAGTGCTACAAGACTTCCATGATGACCAATGCCAAAAAAATATAGTGGTAAATCTTTTTCAGTAAATTTCTCTTTTATACGATCCGCCTGTACTCTTAATACTTGAGCCCTTTTTCTGAAAAGAGAATTCTCTCCTCTAGCAAGATCACTGTTAACAGCTTTCATAACCAACTCATCCTCTTTTGGGTGCGCAAATCCTCCTTTACCTGAAGTTAGATATCTTTCTAAACTATCATCATTACTTTCTTCCACCTCTTGCATAAGTCTTAACATCGTTGGTGTTCCAACACTCTCTGAAACCCTCATTAGAGAACCGTCTTCTTTAGCTTTATCTTTTGGTTCCCATATAAAAGCAACTCTTATATCTTTACCTTGTTTTTTTGCATCTTCAATAACAGAAGTAGATAAAAAATCAGCAGTCAATTTAGTGCGAGGTGTGTCTGTTGAATTAAAAATAAGAAGAGCTCTGTCTGGTAATTTTTCACATATAATCTTTGCCAATTCCTCAATCTTAGGTAAAGCTTCGAATCTAATTTGTGGATCTTCGAGATTCAATCTGTCTACAGCGTTCGTCCATTTTTCCTGTTGTGATAAAGTTAATCCAGATTCATTCAGTGCACACCTTTCCTCACCTTCATTCATTTTTTCAGCATGTCTTATAAAATTAAATTCTTGCATATAATTTTAATTTGATATTCATTTTAGCGTAGTAATAGGTCTACTTTGTACAATAAAAAACTTTTTCTTTTCATACGCCCATTCGATATCACAAGGAAATCCGTAATGCTTTTCTATTCGTTTTATGATTTCTCCTAGAGCAATCACTTCTTTTCCAGAGAGACATTGTTCGTTTGCCTTTTTGTTTGGAATGTTTTTCCACACATTTTTGCCTTTGTTGTCGCCGAAAAGGCCTCTGGCCTTTTCGGCGACATTTGTATCAATAATTGTATTTGTATCTTTCTCGATCACATACGAATCTGGTGTAATCTGCCCAGAAACAATCGCCTCACCAAGTCCCCACGAACCTTCTATAATCATTTGATTTCTATCTTCTGTCACAGGATGCACCGAAAAAGCAATTCCAGACTTTTCACTTTGGATCATCTTTTGAACAACAACCGCAACTGATATATGACTTTTATTTAGACCTTTTTCAAATCGATAAAAGATTGCTCGCGGAGTAAAGAGTGACGCAAAACATCGCTTCACATTTTCTTCCAAATTCTTCGTAGTAGTATTTAAAAAACTATCGAGTTGTCCTGCCCACGCATGCTCTACCCCATCCTCAGCAGTTGCAGAACTTCTCACTGCCACAAATTTTGCCTTAAGTTTTGCAAAGTTTGTTTTTATCTCTTTTTGCATTTCTTTTGGCAGTGTCGCTTTTAAAATAAGTTCTTTTATATTCTCACTTGCTCTTTCTACTGATTCCATTTCTTTATGATTCACTTTCTTTAGAATCGCTTCAATTTCTTGAGTTAAATCATTTTGGGATAAGAAAAATTCAAAAGATTCACTTGTGATCACAAACCCTCCTGGGACCGGGATACCCGCATTTGTCATCTCACCAAGACTAGCCCCTTTCCCACCTGCAATATGAGCATCGTTTTTGGTCAAATCTTTAAACAGTTTTATGTGTTTCATACACTAAATTTACACCTAAAATTTGCTAATTGCAAAAGCCCGTCCACCAGAGGCGAACGGGCTTTTGTTTTAATAATTTTTTAATCTTCCTACTTTTTCGTGAGTTCGAATCTTTTCAAGTGCTTTTGCTTCGATTTGTCGAATTCGTTCTCGAGTCACATTAAACATCTTTCCTACTTCTTCAAGTGTATGTTGGATCCCATCAACAAGTCCGTGACGCATTTCAAGGATTCTTCGCTCCTTCTCAGATAGATCATCAAGGATTTCACGCACTTGGTCTCCCAAAATCCGATGTGCAGAATCTTGATCTGGAGATGGAATCTTATCATCTGCAATAAAGTCTCCATATGTTGATTCCTTGTCTCCTTCATCTCCAACAGGCGTATCAAGAGATACGGTAGTTTGATCAATCTTTTCGATTTGGTACACCTTATCAACATCAAGTCCCATTTCAACCGCAATCTCATCTGGAAGTGGATCACGTCCGAGATCTTGAGAGAGTCGTCGTACGACTTGTTTGTATTTTGCAATTGTTTCAACCATATGCACAGGAACTCGAATTGTTCGTGATTGGTCTGCAAGTGCACGTGTGATTGATTGTCTAATCCACCACGTCGCATATGTTGAAAACTTAAATCCTTTTGACCAGTCAAATTTATCTACCGCCTTAAAGAGCCCAAGGTTTCCTTCTTGAATAAGGTCAAGAAGTGTGAGATCAGGAGATCGTCCTACATATTTCTTTGCAATCGAAACCACAAGTCGAAGGTTTGCTTTTGCAAGCAAGTTTTTTGCTTCTTCGTCTCCTGCACCAATTCGACGTGCCAAGTCCTTTTCAGCCGATGCATGAATGAGTGGGTACTGACCGATTTCTTTCAGATACATTTGGATTGAGTCGTAGTTTTCACTTTTTCCTCCGTATCCATATTTTTTTAGAAAATCATCTTCATCTGTATGTACTTCAAGAAGTCCTCCTCCTTCAAGGATATCTACTCCGGCACTTTGGAGTTTTTCGTATAATTCATCCAGAAACATCACATCATCTTCGATATGTGGGAATTCTTTAAGAATCTCGTCATATGTCACAAACCCCCTATCTTTTCCTTTAAGCAAAATCCGTTCTGCTCCCGCCAAGAGATCAGAAGATTTTTTTGTATTTTTTGGAGATGAAACGACAGTCTTTTTGGTTTTTAACTTTACTTCTTTTTTTGGTTTTGAGACCACCTTCTTTGGTTTTGACGCAACTTTTTTTGCCTTCGTAACAACTTTCTTTGGTTTTGACGCAACTTTTTTTGGTTTGATTTTTGGTTTTGAAGTTACTTTGGCTTTTGGTTTCTTTTGAACTTTAGTTTTTTTGTTTTTCATGGTGTTTCAAATTAGTTATTAAAATATTTTTGGCGTAATGTTGATAAAAGAAGTGATAGATCGTGACATCGTTTTGTTTCTCTTTCGATAGATTCTGTATCCTGAACATTTTCGGCTCTCTTTAGTTTTTCCATTGATTCTGCAAACTTTTGCTTTAAGCCATCTTCCTCAAGTAGATACAAAGTCTCCTTGAGTAACTGATTCATATTGGGAGAATTTGCGTAATGCATCTGAGCTTCAAACAAAAGTGCTTCTTTTTCTTTTTGTAACTCTGCCTCAAGCGTCTCTAAATGAGGTAAAAGATCACTGAGTTTTTCTTTGAAGCTTTCATACGCTTCACTTTGCTTTTCCTTCAAAATCCACAAGAGCATCAATGCTTTTTTTGCAGGAATATCGATAGTTGTTTTTTGTGGTGTATGGGCTATATGCTCCTCTCCATCGAAAGACATTTCTTTTATCTTTGCTAACTCCTGACGAAGAGCACTTTCAGGGAGACCTGTTTTCCCAGAAACTACCTGAAGCCATCTTGCTTCATCTATTGAACTAGCAAGAGACTTTACAAGCGGGAAGATTTTTTCACGCAAGATTTCGTTATTTCTTTTTTTATCATCTCCATCAAGCAGTTCGATATAATACTCAATAATATGTTTTGCGTTTGAGACAGCATCAACCCAAATCTGTGGGTCACGGGCAATTGCATCAGCTGGATCAAGTCCATCGGGCAAGTACACTGCTTTCACTTCAAGACCTGCTTTAAGTGCCAAGATCCACGCCCGGAAGGCAGCATTTTGTCCCGCTTTATCTGCATCGTACGCAATATAAAGCACGTCAGTGAGCCGCTTAATAATCTCAGCTTGTTCGAAAGTAAACGCAGTTCCTGAAGAAGCAAGTGTGTTGTCGAACCCTTTTTCGTGACTTAAGAGTAAATCCATTTGTCCTTCTACCAAGAGAGCAAATCCTTTTTCACGTATTCCTTTTTTTGCCTTATGGTATCCAAACAACACTTTTGATTTTTCAAATACAGGTGTTTCTGGTGAGTTAATATATTTTGCTTCTTCGCTCGTCTTTGACAAGATTCTTCCTGAAAATGCAACCACCCGTCCCGAACCATCAAAGATAGGAAACATTATTCGTCCACGAAACCGTGCGTATGGTCTCCCCTTTTCACCTTGTTTGATAAGTCCGGCATTTTCGATTTCTTTTTCTGTAAATCCTTTTTGTTTTAAGTGATCTCCAAGTATATACCAGTCATCAGGAGCAAATCCTATACGCCAATCGCGAACAGTTTCAATAGAAAGACTTCGTTTTTTTAGATACAAGAGCGCTTCGGTTTGACCCTTAAGTTTTTGTTGAAAAAATACTGTTGCCTCTTCAAGACAATCAAATACTCTTTTTTTTGTATCTAACTCTCCTCCTTTGAAGGATTCTATTTCTACTCCTGCACGCTCTGCAAGTAGTTTCAATGCACCCAAGAAATCCAAATGTTCGAATTCTTGCACAAAAGAAAAGATATCTCCTTTTACTCCACATCCAAAACAATAGTATGTATTACGCTCAGGCGAGATGAAAAAGGAAGGGGTCTTTTCGTTGTGAAAAGGACACCGTGCTTTGAGACTTCCCCCAGCTTTTTCTATCGTAATGTAACTTGAGAGAACGTCGACAATCGATAACCGATCTTTTATTTTCTCTGTTGTAGATGACATAGATTATGGTAAAGGAGAAGTGACATACTTCTCCTTGTTCCCATAGTTATTAATAATTTGATTCTGTGTTATCTTCAAATGTTTCTTGAAGCTTTGAGATGATTTCTGCTTTTTGACTTCCTTTAAATCCACTTCCTGCTGGAATAAGTCGTCCAAGGATAACGTTTTCCATAAGTCCTGTAAGTGTATCTTTTGATCCTTCCACTGCTGAAGAAATAAGTACTCGAGTTGTGTGTTGGAATGATGCCGCAGAAAGGAAACTCTTTCGTGAAAGTGATACTTCAGTGATTCCAAGTGCGATTGATTCTGACTTCGATTCTTCAAGACCTTCTTTCTTTGCTTTTTCGTTTTGGTCGAAGAATTCTTGCCATTCCACCACATCTCCTACTGCAAACACAGTTCCTCCTGCTGACTTAATTTTCACCCGAGAGAACATTTGCTTAACAATAAGTTCAATGTGTTTTCGGTTTACCGGCTCTCCTTGAAGTTCATACAGTTTCTTAATTTCAGAAATAATATATTCTCCAGTCACCTCTTTACCAGCATATTTGAATAGGTCATCAATATTTACTGATCCATCAGTAAGAACTTGTCCTTTTGTAACTGATTCTCCCACCTTCACCAAAGGTACACGTCCTCGATACACTTCATATACGTACGCATCTTTCTTGGCTTTTGATTTTGATTTTTCTCCTGAATCTGGAGCAATCGCAATAAGTTTGTATTTTCCTTCTTCTTTAATTTCTGTAACAACTCCATCATATGTTGCAACTGCAGCAGGATTTTTTGGTGCTCGTTTTTCAAATACTTCTTCTACTCGAGGAAGTCCTTGTGTAACGTCTCCTCCAGCTGACGATGCTCCTCCGGCGTGCTTTGTGTTCATTGTAAGCTGCGTTCCAGGTTCTCCAATCGCTTGAGCAGCAACTGTTCCCACTGCTTCTCCCAAGTCAATTAGTTTGTTTTTTCCAAGATCTAATCCGTAACAATGTGCACACATTCCTCGAAGTGTTTTACAAGTCAAAGGACTTCGAACAAATGCTTCTTCTACACCAGCTTTTTCAAGTGCAAGTGCATCTTCGTTTGTAAGCATATGGTTTTTCTTGAATAATACAGAACCATCTTTTGTTGTTACGTCAGTTGCCAATACTCGCCCTTTCACAATCTTTGAAATTGGAGTTTCGATTCCAGAAGCAGTTTCCTTTCGGAGCATAATACCTTCTTTAGTTCCACAATCCATTTCTGTGATAATCACATCTTGTGCAGATACGAAGAGTCGTCGAGTAAGGTATCCAGCTTTTGCGGTGTTAAGGGCAGTGTCCGTAAGACCTTTTCGAGAACCGTGAGTGTTTACGAAGTATTCAATTGGGTTAAATCCTTCTTTTGTTGATGAAAGGATTGGAAGTTCAAGTGTTTCTCCAGTCGCGTTTTGAATAAGTCCTTTCATACCTGCCATTTGCGTAATTTGAGATGCAGATCCTCGAGCTCCAGATTTCCACATTGTATACACCGATCCTTGCTTATCAAGACTTTCAAGAACTGTTTTTTCTACTTGCGCTTTCACTGCGTGCCAGATTTCAATATTTTTTCGGTTGCGTTCATCTTCTGAAAGAAGTCCATCGTTATATTGACTTACTACTTCTTCTGATTTTTTCTTTGCACCGTCAATGATTGTGTATTTTTCTTGTGGCACTTGAATATCATCAATTCCCCATGTTACTCCAGATACTGTTGCGTATTTGAAACCAAAGTTCTTGATTCGGTCAAGAGTGATTGGAAGTTTTTCGATTCCGTATTTAGAAGTAAGTTCAGACATAATTCCTGCCATTACTTTTTTATCCACCTCTTTGTTGATAAATGTGTAATCTTCTGGCAAGAGTTCATTAAAGAGAAGTCGTCCAAGCGAAGTTTCAAACGCTTTTCCTTCAAATTCCTTAAACTTCTCTTCCGCTCCAGGGAGAACTGTAATCTTTGCTCGGAAAGAAAGTTCACCAAATGAATGAGCAAGCACCGCATCTGAAGTAGAGCCAAATATTTTTCCTTCTCCTTTTTCTCCTGCAATCACTGATGTCATCCAGAAACATCCAAGTACCATATCGAGTCGATCAACTGAAGCAATAAGGTTTCCACTTCCTGGTTTCAAGATGTTTTTATCAGATGCCATAATCTCCCGTGCTTCTGTTTGTGCTTCTTCAGAAAGAGGTACGTGAACCGCCATTTGGTCTCCGTCGAAGTCCGCGTTAAACGCCGCACACACAAGTGGGTGAACTCGAATCGCATTTCCTTCAATAAGGATAGGTTTGAAAGCTTGAATACCTAGTCGGTGAAGTGTTGGTGCTCGGTTAAGAAGAACGTATTTTCCTTGAATTACTTTTTCAAGAATTGCCCATACCTCAGGAATTCCTTCATCAATAAGTTTTGATGCTCCTCGAATGTTATACGCGAGCTCTTTTGCAAGAATTTGAGAAATTACAAACGGTCTGAATAATTCAAGAGCCATATGTTTTGGAAGTCCACATTCAGCAAGATCAAGTTCAGGACCTACTACAATCACCGATCGTCCAGAGTAGTCTACTCGTTTTCCAAGAAGGTTTTGTCTAAACAATCCTCGTTTTCCTTTGAGGTTATCAGCAAGCGATTTAAGCGGTCGTCGTTGTGCTTGATTTACTCCTGCAAATGAAGCGTTTCCGTGTCGAATAGAGTTATCAACAAGCGCATCAACTGCTTCTTGCAAGATTCGTTTTTCGTTTCGAAGGATTACATCTGGTGCAAATATTTCTTTGAGTTTCTTCAATCGGTTGTTTCGATTGATCACTCGTCGGTAAAGATCGTTTACATCTGAAGTAGCGTGACGTCCTCCATCAAGAGCAACCATAGGACGAAGTGCTGCAGGAATCACAGGAATCGCAGTCAAAAACATCCATTCAGGTCGAATACCAGACTCAAGCATTGATTTTACAATTCCAAGTCGTTTGTTAATTTTTTCTTTATCAAGTGAACTTGCCTTTTCAAGGTCTGCCTCAAGAGTTTCTGTTAACTTCTTGAGATCAATTGTCTTGAAGATATTGTAAATCGCCTCAGCTCCAATTGACGCCTCAAAGATTGTTCCGTATTTAATTGAGAATTTGTGATACTTTACTTCATCAAGTACTTTTCCAGCTTTGATACTTTCGATTTCATTTTTTGTAGTAACAAGAAGATCTCGAATCGCATCTTTAGTCTTGTCATCAGTAACTGTTTTAATCTTTGCTTTAAATTCTGAATCCAAGTCATTGAGCACTCGTTCTCGTTCTCCTTCGTTTACCTTTGTGATCAAATACCCAGCAAAGTACACTACTTTTTCTACTTCACTTGATTGAAGTCCAAGAAGAAGGCTGATTCGAGAAGGCATAGATCTAAGAAACCATATATGTGCAACAGGAGTTGCAAGTTCAATATGCCCCATTCTTTCTCGTCGTACAACTGATCGTGTGATTTCAACACCACATTTTTCACAAATAATTCCTTTGTATCGGATTCCTTTATACTTTCCACAGTAACATTCGAAGTCTTTGTCAGGTCCAAAGATTTTTTCATCGAACAGACCGTTCTTTTCACTTCGCTGAGTTCGATAGTTCATCGTCTCAGGTTTTGTTACTTCTCCAAATGACCATTCTCGAATTCTATCAGGGGATGCAACTTTGATTGAAATTTCATCAAATTGATTTCTTTCTCTTTTTTTATACATAGTGTTTTAAATTAAAGATGTAAAGATAGATGATACAAACTACACAGTTGTAGGTGCGTCATCTTGTTCTCCGTTAATAGAATTCGACCGATCTAAACTAATATCAAGTCCCAATCCTCTAATGTTTGCAAGCAATACATTAAATGATGCAGGTGAGTTTGGTGCCTTGATTCGCTCTCCTCGTACAATAGAATCAAACGTTGCTGATCGTCCCGCAATATCATCAGATTTTACTGTAAGCATTTCTCGAAGCATATATGCCACACCGTGTCCCAACAGGGCCCACACTTCCATTTCTCCAAATCGCTGTCCTCCACCTTGAGCTTTTCCTCCAAGTGGTTGTTGAGTAATAAGAGAGTAAGGTCCAATTGATCGCATATGAATCTTGTCTTCCACCATGTGATGAAGCTTCAAGATATACATATATCCAACAGAAATATCTTGCTCGAACGCTTCTCCGGTTCGTCCATCAAAGAGCGTCATCTTTCCGTTTTCATTAAATCCAGCCTTCTTAAGTTCATCCTTGATTTCAACATCTGTTGCTCCAGCAAACGGTGGTACAATCGCTTGATAATCAAGTGAATGAGCTGCAAGTCCGAGGTGAAGTTCAAGAATCTGTCCGAGGTTCATACGTGAAGGTACACCAAGCGGAGTAAGTACTACATCAACTGGAGTTCCATCTGGCATATATGGCATATCTTCTTCAGGAAGTACAACAGAGATAACTCCTTTGTTTCCGTGTCGTCCAGCAAGTTTGTCTCCCACTGATACGTTTCGAAGTTGCGCTACTTCAATGTGAATTCGCTTGATAATTCCACTTTCGAGCTTATCTCCTTTTTCTCGTGAAAATACTTTTACAGAAATAATTCGTCCACGTTTTCCGTTTTCCATTCTCTTTGAAGAATCTTTTACATCTCGAGATTTTTCACCAAAGATAGATCGAAGTAGTCTTTCTTCTGGAGTAAGTTGAGTTTCACCTTTTGGAGTAATTTTTCCAACAAGGATATCTCCAGGACGCACTTCAGCACCAATTCGGATGATTCCGTCTTCATCAAGGTTTTTGAGTTTGTTTTCTCCTACGTTTGGAATATCGTGAGTAGTAATTTCAGGCCCTAGTTTTGTGTCACGTACGTTTACAACAAACTCTTCAATATGAATAGAAGTAAATTTACTATCTTTTACAAGTCTTTGAGAAAGCACAATCGCATCTTCATAGTTTTGACCTTGCCATGTCATAAAGGCAACAAGACAGTTTTGCCCAAGCGCCATTTCACCATTCACAGTTGTTGATGCATCTGCAAGTACAGTTCCCGCCTTCACCTCATCTCCAACACGAACTTGTGGACGTTGATGGAACGCAGTAAATTGGTTTGTTCGAGAGAATTGAGAAAGCAAATATTCTGTTTCTGTTTTTCCGTATTTAACTTTGATTTTCTTTCCGTCAACATATGTCACCACACCATCTTCAGTAGCTTGAATCACTCGACAAATATCGTTTGCCGCTTGTCGTTCAACACCAGTTGCAACAAGAGGTGCCTCAGCAATCACACAAGGAGTTGCTTGTTTCTGCATATTACTTGCCATCAATGCTCGGTTTGCCTCATCGTGGTTAAGGAATGGAATCATTGAAGTTGCAATAGAGAATGCTTCGTTAGTTGCAACGTCGATATATTGTACTTGGTCTCGGGCAACCATCATCGGACGACCCTTCACTCGAACCTCTACTACTTCACCAACGATGTTTCCAGATTTATCATAATTTGTTCCCGCGTGGGCGATAATATAGTTTTCTTCTTCGAGTGCGTTCATATATTCAACCTCTTTTGTGATTTTTCCATTCTTTACTTTCGCAAATGGAGCTTCAATCATTCCAAAGTCGTTTATCTTTGCATATGAAGCAAGGTGAAGCACAAGTCCAATGTTTGGACCTTCTGGAGTATGGATTGGACAAATTCTTCCGTAGTGAGAAGCGTGCACATCTCGCACTTCAAGTCCCGCTCGTTCTCGAGTAAGTCCTCCAGGACCAAGAGCTGAAACTGTTCGAAGATGCTCGAGCTCAGTCAACACGTTTTCTTGTTGCATAAACTGAGAAAGCTGGTTGGTTGTGAAGAACTCTTTGATTCGAGCTTGCATCGGTCGTGGAGAAATAAACTGCACAGGAAGAGTTGCATCAGTATCAATAGTCGACATTCGGTTTTGAATGTTTCGTTTGATTTGTGTCATACCAACACGAAGTTTTTGCTGGATAAGTTCTCCAACATATCGAACTCGTCTACTTCCAAGGTGGTCAATATCATCTGGAATCGCATCAACATCAGAGTTAAGGTGCGCCAAGTGAATAATAATAGTATTAAGATCGTCCAAAGAAAGCGTTTTACGTGCAAGCTCCTTTGGATCCATGCTTTTGTTAAATCGTTTATTGAATCGGTGTCGCCCAACAGGAGAAAGGTCGTATCGCTCTCCATCAAAGAGTCCTGTTACGAATTCTTTTGCATTGTCTGCATTTGCAAGATCCCCATCTCGAAGTCGTTTATGGATTTCCATAAATGATTCTTCTGCTGTTTTGAATGAATCTTTAGCAAGAGTTGCTTCCATATACTTCTTTGCTTGCGGTTCTCCATTAAATGCACTAAGCATCGCTTCGTTATCTTTTGCCCCAAACGCTCGAAGAAGAAGAGAAACTGGGAATTTTCGCTTTCGATCGATTCGAACATAAAGCGCTCCATCGGAATCAGTTTCAATCTCTACCCATGCCCCTCGTGCCGGAATCACCTTTGCTCCAAACAAGTTTATTCCTTTTGATTCACTTGAAGTAAAGAAAACTCCAAATGATCGCGCAAGCTGTGGAACAATTACTCGCTCAATACCATTGATGATAAATGTTCCGTTCTCAGTCATAACTGGGAAATCAGCAAGAAACACTTCTTGTTCTTTTTCAGTCGAAAGAATCTTGTTCTTTAACTTCACCATCACCTTAAGAGGAGCCTCAAAGTTGATTTTGTTTTCCATTGCAAAGCGAGCGTCGTACTTAGGGGTTCCAAGCTCAAAAGACCCAAAAGAAAATTCAAATTTCTTTCCTGAATAGTCCGCAATCTTAGTATATTCATCAAACACTTCTTTTAAACCTGCTTTTACAAGCCATTTAAAAGAATTCAACTGACCTTCAATTAAGTTTGGAAGTGGTGCAAGAGGCTCTTTGTACTTCGCAAAATACTTCTTATTCTTTGTGTTTGCAGATTCTCCAAGTGTTGAAGAATGTGCGAGGGTGTGGTGTTTCACTTTCGACATAACGTATTAAAATTAACTCTCAAACATCATAAAAACAAAAAAGCGCCCACATAAAATGAGGGGACGTATATTTTTGCTTTAGGGTAAGATGTGCAAGATTCTTATAAAGCTTGTTATTAATCTTCTTGCTTCCGACAGACAAGAAGGATCTCTTTTTTCAGCTTGCATCCGAAACTCAATCAAGGCCTATGTACGCGTGATTCTACACGTCTTTCGAGTATAGCACAATCTTGACAGTATGTAAATATTCTTATATGTTTATTGTCAGTTATAAAAAGTCCCTTTTTCACAAAGCCAAAAAAAATGAAACCATTCTGGAAACTTCTTCTAGCCATCATCATCCTTGGTGTTCTTGTGATCCTTGGTTGGGTCAGAGTCTACCAAGAGCACGTGAAGGAAGTAGTAGTTACTAGCTACTCTCCCCACATCTGCGCATTTTCTTTGATTGGAAGTGTGGTTCTGTTCGCCCTCTTTATGGCATGGGGAGGGATAAGTGACGATGATGATGATGAATCCTAAACCCACCACCTAGAAACCAAAAGCCCCTGTGTTCTATTCACGATAGGGGTATTTTTATAAAAAATATTTTCTTATTACTTCTTCCCCATTGCTTCCTTAAGCTCGTTTTGATACTTCATCATCACTTGTTGCATTGCAGCCATTTGATCCATACCTCCTTTTATTTTTTCTTGTGCTTCAAGTGCAATTTTTTGGAACAACTCCGGGTTCTTTTCGATCATCGCAAAAATCATCTCTTGTTGTTCTTTAGGAACATCTTTAAGTTTCGAAGCAAGCACTTTTTTCATTACAAAATTTCCAAATCCCATATATATTATTTATTGATTATAAGTTAATTAGGCATTAGCTTTTTTTGTTCATCCCTAAAGCCTCACCCCTAATTTCTCATCAATATATCATAGGTATGTATTTTTTTGAAATACTTGTTAGAATAGAAAGATGAAACGCATATTTACTTTTTTGCTAATTATTTTCTCTGTTATTGTCTTTCATAGTTTCTATATTTCAAACGCAGAAAACAAATCTATCGGAGCAACCGTTCTTGATGCATTCGATAATCTCCGACATCTTGAATTCTACGAAGCACTTGCCAACCCAACAGTTGCATACGTCAAGATTCCTGAAGGGTATCGTAAAGAACAAATTGCCTCAATTTTTGAAAAAAGATTTGGGTGGGATGAAAAAGAAAAATCAGACTTCTTTGCATACGACTACTTACGAGATCGAAAACACGAAGGTAAATACTTCCCTGATGTCTATCTTGTGTCCAAGACAATCACAGGAACAGACATGCGCAACCAAATGGCAGAAAAATTTGATACAACACTCGAAGATCTAAAGACTGAAGCTCTCAAAAAAAATGTGAATTTTGAATCAATACTTACTATTGCATCAATCATCCAAAGAGAAACAGGAGGCAAAAGCGATATGAGACTCATTTCTGGTGTTATCTGGAACCGACTGTATCTTGGTATGAAGCTTCAAATGGACGCAACACTACAATACGCAAAAGGAACAGAAGAAAACAAATGGTGGCCGCACGTTACTCCAAGCGATAAACAAATCGAATCCCCTTACAACACATACACAAACGTAGGACTGCCACCAAGCCCGATTGCTAACCCAGGTCTTGCTTCAATCGAAGCGGCGCTTACCCCACTTAAAACCAAATGTCTCTTCTACTTCCACAAAGACAAAAAAATCTACTGCTCACAAACCTACGAAGAACATAAACGTAAGATTAATCTCTATCTCAAGTAGAGGTTAATCGATAAATATGTTAGGATTCAAAGCATTACTCTAATAATGTTTTAATTTTATGTCAGATATAAAAGATATTAATCTTGCAAGTGAAGGAAAAAAGAAAATTTTGTGGGCCGCCAAAGATATGCCCGTACTTCAAACCATCGCAAAAGATTTTGAAACAAGAAAGCCACTCAAAGGACTTACTCTTTCTGCTTGTCTTCACGTGACTGCCGAAACTGCCAATCTCTGTATCGCACTCAAAAAAGGTGGCGCAAAAATATACCTCAATGCTTCAAACCCTCTTTCAACTCAAGACGATGTCGCAGCAAGTCTCGCAAAAGATTTCGGGATTGAAGTATTCGCCATCAAAGGAGAAGACAGTAAAACATATTTCAAACACATCAATGCTGTACTTGACGCTCATCCACACATCGTAATGGACGACGGAGCAGATCTCGTAAGTGAACTTCACAAAAACCGCAAAGGACAAATTCCAGAAATCTTTGGAAGCACCGAAGAAACAACAACCGGAGTGGTTCGTCTCGTTGCACTCTCAAACGCAGGAAAACTACAATTTCCTGTTATTGCCGTCAACGAAAGCAAGACAAAACATATGTTCGACAACCGATATGGAACAGGTCAAAGTACTCTCGATGGAATCATCCGAGCTACAAACAGACTACTTGCAGGGAACGTTTTTGTTGTTGCAGGATACGGGTGGTGTGGAAAAGGTTTAGCAAGTCGCGCACGAGGAATGGGTGCACGAGTAATTGTAACCGAGATTGATTCTGTCAAAGCACTTGAAGCAACAATGGACGGATTTGAAGTTCTCCCTATGAAAGAAGCCTCAAAGATCGCTGACTTCATTTGTACTGTTACTGGCAACAAACACGTTCTTCGTGAAGAACACTTCAAGGTAATGAAAGACAACTGTATTATTTCAAACTCAGGACATTTCGATATCGAGATTGATCTTGTTGGACTCAAAAAGTTGAGTAGCAAAGTTACAAATGTCAGACCTTTTAATGAAGAATATGAACTCAAAGGAGGTCGTCGAATTTACGTCATCGCAGAAGGTCGCCTCGTTAATCTTGGAAGTGCAGAAGGTCACCCATCAAGTGTAATGGATATGAGTTTTGCTAACCAAGCTCTTGGAGCAGAATTTATCGCAAAGAATCACAAGACAATGACTAAGACCGTTCATACCCTTCCAGAAGAACTTGATGAAAAAATCGCTACTCTGAAACTCAAGGCGCTCAATATCGCAATTGATAAACTAACTCCCGATCAAAAAAAATATATGGGAAGTTGGGAGGAAGGGACGAATTAGCTGTTAGATGTTAGCCTAAACCTCAAGAATCAGTAATTAAAGTAAAAGACATATTCTCACCGAGAGAATATGTTTTTTTGTAAAATATGCTATTATCCTCTACGGACAATAATCCAACCGAAACCAAATGACACCGAGCACATTCGCAGTAACTTGGCCCATCCTAATTCTTTATTTCCTTTGCGAAATAGGAGTTAATCTGACAATCAGAACATTCAGGTGGTTCTGTAATTTTTACCACTTAGGAGGTGTGCTGATTTTAGCCACTTTTCCTCTCCTTCTCGGATGGCAAATAGATGAATACCAGTGGTGGAAAATCGCACTAGTGTATATTCAGTGGAATATACTAACTTTAGTACTGACTGTTCTATGTGCGTTCTGCTCTCTCACTTTTTGGGAAAATATCATTGAAGAGCAGTCTACAGAAAACTCTAGTTGGTCTAGTTGGAAGGAGCTTCTCAAGATATGTTCCACATTTGGGGCAACAACCAGTTTTTCAATGATGTTCTTTCCTCTTGATAAACCTGCCGCTCGGTAATCCACCGACGGTTTTTTTATACAAATTATGTTACTATTATACAAATGAAAAAAAAGAACATTTTAGTTTCAGGATCGATTGTGTATGACACTATCTTTAGTCTGCGTGGCAAAATCAAAGAACAAGTAGTTCTCGAGGACGGCCGACTTGGCAACCAAAGCCTTATGTTCACTGCCAAAGAGAAAAAAGTTTTTTTTGGTGGAACAGCAGGAAACATTCTTTATGGACTTGGCAGTCTTGGTGTATCCCCTTTTGGAGTAGGTATTGTTGGCAAGGATTTCAATGAATACGAAAAGAGATTAAAAGTACTCCACACAAAACCAAGATTTAAAAAGGACCTCGAGGGATACTGCTCTTCCTTCTATGCAATGACAGATCAAAACGGTGAACAAATCGGCGTATTTCAACCCGGAGCTTGCGATACGCACCTCAACTCCTTTTCACTTCTTGAGACTCTCTCAAAAAAAGAAATCGAAGATATGGATATCGCAATCTTTTCTCCTGGAACTGCAAAAAGTATCGTGAACCAAATCACAGAATTTCGAAACATAAACAAAAAGGCATTTGTGATTTTTGATCCTGGACAAATGCTTTCGATCGATTTTACAAAAGACCTTGTCCTCAAAGCACTGCGCAAATCAACTATGGGAATTTTTAATGAAACAGAGTGCAATATCTTGCACAACAAATTTGGACTTGATCTAAACACAATCTTTTCTCTGGGAGTAAAGTTTGTCATCGAAACAAAAGGCAAAGACGGAAGTGTCCTCTACGAATTCGAAAACAACACTCTCAAACAAACTCCTATAAAGGGCCTCCCTGTTAAGAAGGTAATCGACCCAACAGGTGCTGGAGATGCCTATCGATCAGGACTTATCTACGGTATCGCATCCAACAAAAGTATCAAAGAAGCAATGCAGATCGGCTCAAAGCTTGGTGCTGCGTGCGTAAAGGCAAAAGGAGGTCAAACCTACTAAGGCTTGACAATAAATCTAGATGTGTTAAGATCAAAAACAGCTGGAGCTCCTCGGTGGTCGCTCGAATTCTCTGTGAATCCTGAAGATCTCTTGGAATAACCGGGGACCACGACACTTCGCAGTGTCGGTTCTAGGGGATCATTAAGGGGTGTCACTGCCTACTGGCGTGACGCGCAGACTCAGGGAATTTAGTCACCTCAACCCGCTAGGAGCTCCAGCCACTTTGTCCTTTCTCCCAAGAAACTGAGCCCCGGTTGCACACTGTGCGCCGGGGCTCTTACTATTTTAATACTTTATCAAAAAAAGAAGAGATTATCTCAATATTCCTTCAAGTGGATTTTGTTCTCCTTAATCCTACTTACAACATACATTGCCACCCACATATAATTAAATCAACCTAAGGAGCGCCTCTGCCGCCTCAATCCCTTTGTTCATTTCTCCTTTTGAACGAATCTCGGCTTGTGCAAGAGTATTGACTGTTAACACCGCATTGCTGATTGGCGTATTTGTTTTAAGCATTACTTCCATAACCCCTCTTGTTGCTTCTTGAGCTATGAAATGATAATGATCAGTATCCCCCTTTATGACACAACCAATCGCAATTACTCCACTTAGTTTGTGTTTCTTTATAATTTTCTGACAGACAAAAGGAATTTCAAATGCTCCAGGCGCCTCAACTACCAACATATTTTTCAATTGGATTCCCGCTTTCTTGAGAGTTTCTATTGCCCCATCTCGCATTGGAAATGTAATATCATTGTTATAGGTCGAAACCACTATCCCAATTTTTAGAGAACGTGTGTTTTTGTCTTTTGAAAAATGATTTTCGGGTTTTTTTCTTTGCATTATTTTTTTATTAATCTCTCCACATATCTTGCAAGAGCATCTACCTCAAGATTAAGGATATCTCCCACCTTCTTTTCTCCAAAAGTTGTATGTTCGAGTGTGTATGGAATAAGGGATACTTCAAAACTTTGTTTCGATACCTTAGAGATTGTTAGCGCCACTCCATCAAGGGTAATTGAACCCTTCATCACAACAAAAGGTGCTACTGCCGCAGACAAAGATAACTCAAATATTTTTGAATCCCCTTCTTTTTTTATATGCAAAACCATACACATTTCATCAACGTGTCCATATACAAAATGCCCATCAAGCGCATCACCTATCTTCAAGCTTTTTTCAAAGTGTACCATATCACCTGCAACAATATGCTTCATTGTTGTTTTGGCTAATGTTTCCGGCATATATTCAACTGCAAAACCTTGGTCCGTCACCTCAACTACAGTTGAACACACCCCATTTAAAGCAACACTTTCACCCACAAGAAAAGAAGCGTTACCACGTTCAAATACAACCCTCTTGATTGAAAGCTTATCAGAAGTTCCAAGAACTTTGGTTTTTTGGGCCACAATACCAGTAAACATAGAACAAGCTTATCTAAAGCGTAGATTATTTTCAACAAAATGCATACAAGGCTACAGATTCTTATCAAGCTCAAGTCTGATCATCTCAACGTCATTACTAATCATTTCCTTGAGCTTTTCCTCGTCATCAAGATTGAAGTCGTCTCGTATTTTGTCATACACAGCTACCTCTATCTCTTTGTCATATAGATCACCTTCAAAATCAATAAGGTGAACCTCGAGAACTTGAGGATTTATTTTTCCAACATATAACGCACCTTTATAGTTTTCATTTTCAAAAAAAACTCTCCCCGCATAAATCCCAGGTGCAAGCACTGCATCCTCTAATTCAATATTTGCAGTTGGAAAACCTATCTTTGATGCCTTTTGGTTACCTTTTTTTACTTTTCCTTTTATTTTCATTTTGTTTTTTTTGAATCAGTTTTTAATTTTTCAATATCTTTCATTAAGGTTTCAAGTCCCGCCTGAATGTTTTTCATTGTTTGTTGAAGGTCTCGATCTCGCTTCGATTCTTTTTCTTCCCCTTCTTCTATCTCATCAACATCAGTTTGGATTTCATCAATGTCTTTTTCAATCTCCCCCACGTCTTCTTGGATTTCATCAATATCTTCTTGAATTTCACCTACGTCTTCTTCAATTTCACCTACGTCTTCTTGAATCTCTTGAACATCTTCTTGAATCTCATCAACGTCGGTTTGGATTTCGTGTACATCTTCTTGAACTTGTTTCAAATGCTCCTGACTTCGATTAACTGAATATTGAATAAAAATCCCAAGATAAATCGCTTCAAGCGACACAACCGTTGTAAGCACAAGAAGCATCCGATCAAAACTAATCCCCAAACCAAATGAAGGAACCAAAAAACAAATCAGAAAAAAAACAGTATGAACCAAAATCGAAGAAGGAGATCCTACCCAAGCAGTAAACCGCAAAGCAAGCTCCTCTATATGTTGATTGTGAGTATGTTTTTTATTCATAGAAAATGTATCTCCTCATTGTAACACAAAAAGCCGCTCAAAAAAACTTATAGCGTATTATGTGTGTCACATTACCAACCCTTCTTTGCCAGTCCGTTTCTCGCAGCGTCTTGTTCGGCCTCTTGCTTACTTTTTCCTTTACCGTCTGCCACTTTTGTTTCTCCGACAAATACTGCAACCACAAATTCTTTGTCGTGGTCAGGACCTTGTTCTCTGATTGTTTTGTATGAAGGAGTTGTACCAAGTTTTTCTTGTGCACATTCTTGAAAGAAGCTCTTTGCATCAATCCACAACCGCTTTTCTTCAATCTCTTGTATTGCAGGAGTAAGTACACGGTTAATAAACTCTTCGCAGACATCATATCCCTGATCAAGATACATTGCGCCTACTACCGATTCAAATGTATTGGCAAGAATATATTGTCGAGCTCTTCCCATATCTTTCGCTTCACCTCGTGAAAGCAGTAAAAAGTCATTGTATCCAAGACTCTCTGAAACTCCAGCCAGAATAGTTGAATTCACCAAAGCGCTTCGAAATGCCGTCAGTTCCCCTTCTGGTTTTTTGGGATATTTCTTATACAAAAAATCAGTCACTACCAATTCAAGCACCGCATCTCCAAGGAACTCGAGGCGCTCGTTGTGCTCAAGACCTAAGTTTCGGTTTTCATTGAGATATGATCTATGAGTAAAAGCTTGTTTGAGCAAGCCTTTATGTTTAAAAGTAATACCAATTTTTTTTTCTATTTCTTCCATACATTATTTTATTTTAGCCAAAAGACCAATAGCTTTGGTCACAATCGGTAAAATATCATCATAAAAATTAAGTTCCAAGATCTCAGAAATCTTGAACCACTTACAATCATCAAGTCCACCCGATGCACCAAGTGTCAATTCTTCATAACTCGCTTCTGCCAAGAAATACGACACGTGCTTTCGAAACTTCTTCTTATCTGGCTTTGTAGCGACGTATTCATTCTCTCCAAGTTTTTCAGTCGGCACTGCTTCGATTCCTATTTCTTCGAGAACTTTTCGTTTAACCGCAGCTTCAAGAGTTTCTCCTTCTTTGGTATGTCCCTTTGAAAGAGTCCAGTGTCCAAATATATCGTGAACAAATGCAAGATAGATTGAATTCATTTCTCGAGCAAAAACAACTGCCCCAACAAGTTCCTCAACTTCCATTTCTTCATATGGAACCTCTTCAACTACTTTACGTTTTGATTCTTGATCCTTTCCAGGTTCTCCAAGTTCTTTGTATACAGCACCAAGCACTCCGTTAACAAACTTTCCTGATGTTTCTCCCCCAAACGTTTTTGCAAGTTCAATAGCTTCATTGATAGCCACTTTTGGAGGCACTTGTGTTCGATCAGAAAACAATAACTCATAAAGACCGATCCGCAACACGTTTCGGTCAACATTAGCAATTTTTTCGAGCGGCCAATCAGGAGCAGCTTTTTCGATAATACGATCAAGGTCAGGTTGTTTTTTGATCACCCCTTCAACCAACGCCTTCATAAACGGAACATCAGTTGTTCCGTGTGCAAATTCTTCAATGTCTCTTTCGAGTACAGGTAATACTTCATCCAATGATGTTTTACCATTGAAATCCCACTCGAAGAGTGTTTGGAGTGCTACTGATCTTGAAAGGTGCCTGTTTGCCATTTTTTTTCCCGACCTCGGGAGGATTTGAACAATTATTTTTTAGTATCTTTAGTTTTTTTCTCGAGACGCTTTATTTTGTTATCAATCTTTTTTGTAAGCGAAGTTACTTTGTGAGTCTTATAAGTTCCAGTAATCGCTGAAGCTCGGTGTTTGAGTCGAGGATGACCAGTTTCTGGATCCAAGACAAAACCCCTCGCTTTAAGCGCGTGATGACTCCGACGGTTACCCGTGTGAGCTCTTGTATGTCGCATTCGTACTACCATAATGTCTACACTATATATTATATCTATTTTTTTTGCAAATGTGTACAAAACGACTTGCGATGGATTTCACAAAGCCCCTGTTCTTTGATCTGTGCTATATGCTTTGCTGTCCCATACCCTTTATGTACCTCAAAACCGTATTGAGGAAAAGAGTGTGCGGTAGTTATCATATGTCGATCTCGGGTTACCTTGGCTACAATAGACGCCAGAGAAATAACAGGCTCCGATTCATCACCTCTCACAATAGTCTCTTGAGACAAAAACGCTTCTGGCGCCTTAAGTCCTCCATCAAGAAGCACCTGACTATTGTTTGGATCCACTTGTAGCTTTTCTAAACAACCGGCGATCCCCTTTTGAATTGCATAAACAATTCCTTTGCTATCTATAATAGAAGCAGGCACGAGTGCAACCGCAAAGTCAATAACCCCTTCTTTTTTTAGTTTTTGTAATACCTTAAAAAACTCTTCTCTCTTTTTTTCACTCAGTTTCTTCGAGTCACGAAGTTTAGGAAAATATTCATCCAAAAACTTTTGGTCTTTTGTTTTTAGACTTTGATCTAACAAGACCCCAACTGCCACCGGTCCCGCAAGTGGACCTCTTCCCGCCTCATCGATTCCAACCAGATGTTTCATATAGAGATTATAAATTAAAATAAGACACTGACTAATTCTCAAAACTAAGTTTATACAACCAACTCAAATAATCAAAGCTATTTTTTTTGAAGGGATATGCTAAAATCAACCATATGTCGAAATTCATCCATCTTCACACCCATAGCCACTTTTCTCTTCTTCAAGCGCTCCCAAAACTCCCCGACCTTGTTGAAGCTGCAAAAGCAGACAATATGGAAGCCTTGGCGCTCACCGACGCAGGAAACCTCTATGGTGTAATCGATTTTTACAAAGAATGCAAAGCAAATGGAATCAAACCTATTGTTGGAGTAGATTTTTTTGTTGCTAACCGAACCCGCTTCGACAAAGAACCAAAGATAGATAACAAACGGACCCGACTCGTACTTCTTGCAAAAGACTTCAAAGGGTATCAAAACCTCATCAAACTCGTTACCGACTCACATCTCGAAGGATTTTATTACAAACCACGTCTCGACAAAGAACTCATAACCAAGTACGCAGAAGGACTTGTCGCTATCTCCCCTTCTTTTTCGGGTGAAATATCCCTGGCACTTAAAAACGGAAATGAGGAAGTTGCGTTGTCTTGGCTTACGTTTTACAAAGAACTTTTTGGTGATGATTTTTATCTTGAAGTGAGTCACCATCCTGAGATTGAAGGTTTTGAAAAACGAATGGAAGAACTTGTTGCTTTTGCAAAAAAGCACAACACAAAAATAGTTGCCGCTCATGACGTCTACTATCTACGCAAAGAAGATAAAACAGCTCGAGACACACTTGTTGCAGTTCAAAAAACGTTTGGAGAACGTGTCGAAAGTGATAGTTCTGACTTCTCATTTATCAGTCAAAAAGAAGCTCTCAAATTCTTCAAAGATCTCCCCGAAGCACTTACACACACAGAAGAAATCGTTGCAAAATGCAACCTCGAAATTCCTCTTGGACATTGGTATTTCCCTACACTTGATATTCCAGAAGGAAGAACTGCTGACGAGGAACTCCGACGGATTGTGTTTGAAGGATTTACACTCCGAAACGAACCACAAACAGAAGAGACTGTTGCTCGTGCAGAATACGAACTAAGTGTCATAAAACAAAAAGGGTACGCCCCATACTTTCTTGTGGTAGCTGACCTTCTCCTTTTTGCTCGCAAAAACAAAATCCTTTCCAACATTCGAGGATCTGTTTCTGGTTCGCTTGTCACATATCTCGCGGGGATTACTAACATCAACCCTCTTGAATACAACATTCCCTTCGAACGATTTCTAAACCCCGATCGACCTTCTGCTCCCGATATCGATATGGACTATGCCGATGATAGACGAGATGAAATGGTAGCGTATGCAAAAGAAAAATACGGTAAAGACAAAGTAGCTCAGATTGGAACATTCGGAACTATGGCAGCACGCGGAAGTGTCCGTGATGTTGCACGAGCTCTTGGCTATGACGTCGCAACTGGTGATCGGATTTCAAAAATGGTCCCAATGGGTTCTCAAGGTTTCCCTATGACTCTTGAACGTGCAATTGTTGAATCCGAAGAACTCAAAGAAGCATACAAAAAAGAAGAAGTCGTAAAAAAAATAATTGATATGGCAATGAAGATTGAAGGCTCTGCTCGACATATCGGTGTACACGCAGCAGGTGTAGTGATTGCACCAATGCCACTTACCGAAATCGTTCCCCTCCAATTCGATCCAAAAAGCCAAGGAGAAGATGACGGCAAAATCATTACTCAGTTTGATATGTATTCAATCGATGAAAACAATGCTGGGCTTTTGAAGTTTGACTTCCTTGGACTAAAAAACCTCTCTATTATCGCTGACACAATCAAACTAGTTGAAAAGATTCGTGGTATCGAAATCGATTATGACAACATTCCTCTTAATGACAAAGAAACATTTGCAATGCTTGCACGAGGAGAAACCGAAGATACATTCCAGCTTAACGGTGATGGGATGACACGGTTTCTTGTTGAACTCAAACCATCAACTATTCACGATATCAATGCGATGGTAGCGTTGTATCGACCAGGACCTCTGCAATTTATTCCAGACTATATCGCCCGAAAACACGATGCAACCAAGATCCCAAAGATGGACCCTGCTATTTACGACATTCTCAAAAGTACGTATGGTGTCCTTGTATATCAAGATGATCTCTTGATGATGGCCCACAAACTAGCTGGTTACACGTGGGGAGAAGTTGATAAATTCCGAAAAGCAGTTGGAAAAAAGATTCCTGAAGAAATGGCAAAACAGCGAGAACAATTTATCGAAGGTTGTATCAAGCATTCTGGATGGACACGAAGTCGTGGAGAAGAAATCTGGGCATGGATTGAACCTTTTGCGGCGTACGGATTCAACAAAGCGCACTCCGTATCATACGGGCGCGTTGCATATATCACCGCGTACCTCAAAGCAAACTTTGGTCCAGAATATATGAGTGCAGTTCTTACTCACGAATCAGGTGACGTCGAAAAAGTAGCCCAGTCTGTTGCCGAATGTAAACGAATGGGTATCGAAGTACTTCCTCCTAACATCAACGAAAGCTTTGGTGGATTTACTGTAATTCCAAAAGATGAAAAAAACCCTAAAGCAAAAATCCGTTTTGGACTTACCACAATCAAAAACTTCGGAGAAGGAATCGCGCTTGCAATTATCGAAGAACGTAAGAAAGGTGTGTTTACTTCTCTTGAAGATTTCTTAACTCGTGTTCAAGACAGGAACCTCAATAAAAAATCCCTTGAATCGCTTGTAAAAGCCGGTGCCTTTGATGAATTCAAAGAAAGAGGGATTCTCCTTTCAAACATCGACACAATGCTTGAGTTCAACAAAGAAGTTGGAAAACAAAATAAAGATCAGACATCACTTTTTGGAGAAATAGAAGACAGTAACACCCTTCTTCGATTTAACGAAAGCGATCCAATCGACAAAAAAACTATCCTCGCTTACGAAAAAGAACTTTTAGGACTATATATTTCGGGCCACCCACTTGATAAGTTCAAAGAAAAAATGGAACAAAAAGGTGTTTCAATCAACAAAGTAAAAGAAGAAGCAAAAAACGGTCAAAGTGTATTCGTAGTTGGAATCTGTACTGAACTCAAAGAAATCTACACAAAAAAAGGAGACCTTATGGCTTTTGCAAAAATCGGAGATTACCACGGCAGTATTGAAGCTGTTGTATTTCCAAAAACATACGAAGAAGTCAAAAAGAAAATCGGGAGTGACCAATGCCTTGCAATTGAAGGAACTATTTCAGAGCGAAATGGAGAAAAAAGTATTTTGGTAAACAAAGTAAAAGAGCTTTAATCTTAGGTTAAGTCTTTTTTATCCTAATACATCAAACATCGAAGGCTCAAATGTTTTGCCATTTATTATTTCTGCCACTTTCCATCCTCCATAAATAGAAGGAAGTAGTCCTACTCCGTTACATCCAAGATTATACAAAAGCACATCACTTTTTGGATCAGGACCAATCATTCGGACTCGGTTTTTTGTAAAGCCCATCAGTCCATGCCACGTAAACTTATACTCTATTTCTTTGTCTTCATTTACATAATTATGCTTCAAAAAATCATTGATCCTTTCAATCATTTCTTCTGGGTATGGTGCACCTTGTGTATATAAATGATGATGATCAATCAAATGACCAGGGCCTCCAATAGTCACTAAGTTATGTTTTGTTTCTGTATCTTTTTCATATGGACGACGAGTAAGATAGAAGTATTCTTGTTCATCATCTCCAAGTGGTTTATCAGACGTATTCACATATCCAAGCGCCGTTGGTTCTTTGTTCATTTCTTCAAAGTACGCTGACATATATCCAACATACCCTTGCAAATCAGTATGAAACCGACGGTTAATATCTAATCCCTCCTCAGAGAAGATCTGAATTGATTCAAATCCATTTGTACACAACACCGCCTTACCAGTCTTAATTGTATGTGCTCCAGCATCAAGCAATGCAAAACCTTCTTTCAAAACAATCTTTTCAATTTGAGTTTTTTCATACAAGAAAAGTCTGTCAGAAAATGTATTCAAAAGATATGTCACAAGCTCATTACACAAAAGCGCACTGTTGAAACACCCTTTTTGAGAAGCAAGTAATGCAGTAAAAGAAGGATTAGTTGTCTCAAGCAGTTTCATTAACTCTTCATTTGAAATAATTTCATATAGTCCATCGTATTTTGGACCAATATGTTCTAAAAACGACACATCATCTCTTATCATTAACCGTTCCAATTTAATCCCCCCTTCTTTGCGATATCGATTGTTTTCAAGTGCTTCAAAAACATGCGACTCTTCAGTGAGTCCTGTGTAGCCAACAAAACGTGATACTGGGACATCAAGATTTGCTTTTATGTACATTTCATCAAGAAGTTTCCACGCATCTTCATCAATCACTCGTTGTCCTTCAACCGCCTTTTCAAGACCAAATACACTCACCAGTTCATGAAGTTGTCTTTCAAAATAGCTTGTTGCCTGTCCTGCATTGTGCCCCGTTGCCCCATGTGCAACACGGTTTGATTCTACAAGCACAACTTTTTTGTCAGTATTATGCAAAGTAAAGAATGCTGTCGCAATTCCTGCGATTCCTGCACCAATAATAACAACGTCTGTTTCAATATCAGAAGCTATACGATTTATTTCTCGAGTAACGTTTAGTTGATGAAGCCAAGGTGATTTGTTTTCGTGCATACATTATATATTACAATAAAAAACAAATTAAGTCAGATATTTAAAATACACAAGAAATAAATTATATTTTAACTTGCCTAAAAGAAACTGTGTGGAACATAGTACCAATTCTTTTTATTAAAAACTGTAACGATCTCGGAATTAATCTTTCAAAGAATACAAGAGTTGGAATAACATAAATAATAGTTAAAAAACCATTTGAAAATAAACTTTTTATAAAAGAGTTTTGATAATCAAAGCAAAAAAACCAGCTAGCATAAATGATTAAATGAAGTATTGCATAAACAACCACAGACCAAGCGGACGCCATGTAACCAAAAATATCGATTTTTTCATTAGCAAAAGATTCTTTTTCGACTTTACTTTCAGTATCTATTCTATCTCGTCTGAGTGTTACAAGCCATATGCTTTCTTTTGTTTTTATACCAGAAATTAAATATAAAATTTTTATAAAGGAATAATAGAGTAATTTTAAAAAAACAACTACTATAATTCTCCAAAAGAATAATCTAACTAACAATAAAGATCCTTGTAACAACTTTGTTGATTTAGTGTGAAAAAACTCAACTTTTTTTAGAATATTTGCTACTGTAATTTCTTTGTTTTTGTAGAAAAATTTATTTTCTACAAAATTATAAAAAAATTCATCAGTGCTTATGAGATCTAGTGGCCACGTTATCTTTCTTTTTATACTTGTAGGACTAAGACGAACAGACCCGTCATCCAGTCTTTCCCCATAAGCAACAGAAACTACTATGGGTTTTAAATCTATTTCATTATTTAAATTTTCTTCTTTAATATAAAATCGATAAATAGAAACAAAATTATAACTGTTTTGTTTTCTTTCTTTTGTAGTACTAAATCCAAAAGCATCAGAAAAAATTACAGGCGATTGAAAATTTTGCTGTTCTAATTCAAACTTAAATTGCTCAAGAAACTTTTGCTTATTATCCATATTAAAGTAGGTGAAAATCCGCTTGAGGGCTCGGTCACAGATATTTTACTCGCCGTCGCTTACAAAATTCTGCGACCCCGACTCGCGCTTCGGCAGTGCTCTGCCTCACTGCGCTCCGTCTTTCGAGTCCTCGTGGGACCACGCAATGACGAATCAATCGAACGTATTCCGTTCTCTTGAATCATTGCGGGCCCACGAGGACTCGAACCTCGAACCTCGCGTTTGGAGTGCGATGTTTTACCATTGAAACTATAGGCCCAATAAATTAACAAATAACTTGTAACTTATAACCCGAGTATAACAAAAAAACTCTTCGAGGGCTAGTTTTCTCAGATAGGGGTTGGACCCCTATCTTAATTATAAATAAACCATTTAATAACAAAACTAGCCCCGAAAGGCTAGTTTTGTTATAGTTTTTCTAAAAGCTAGAGTCTAAAAGCCAAAAGCTAATCTATTATTTCTTAACTTCTTTGAACTCAACGTGTTTTCGGAGCTTTTTACTGTACTTTTTGAGCTCAATCTTTCGCTGAACACCTTTTTTGTTCTTGCGCGTCCAATACACTTCGCCGGTTCCTTTATTTTTGATGATTATTAAGTTATCCTGTGACATATCCAAGTATATTACCCTATTTTAAAAGATTTGCAAGAGTTGTGTATTTCTACCCTACTTGCCAAAAAACCCAAAAGGTATAAAGTTAAACAAGCCCTGCACATTGACGGGGAAAAGCCTATGACAACACTCGTACTATCAGATTCTATAGGAAATGCCGTACTGACAATAACCACATCAGCTGTGCTTTCAGTACATCAGAAAGAACAGGTTTTGACTTTCTTGAAGCAAGAAGAAATAAAGACTACGTTGAGAGAAATCTTAGATCGTAATCCAACGGAACACACCAGGATAATTACTCCAAAAATGGAGTTTCTTGCAGATTCATTGTCCGTTCTCCTTGGTATCAGCTCTACCTGTACACTACACTTCAATCTGGTTGATGGAAGATACCGAATCTAAGAATTTTGACCACCTCTTCTCATTTAATCACCCACATCCAAGTCTGTTTGGTTGTGGGATTTTTTTATACCAAAACATATGCTAAAATAGCTCAATGAACCAAACAATAGAACAAAAACGACATACCCTCGCCCACCTACTCGCTGCCTCAGTTAGAGAACTTTTTCCTGGATCAGAAAACTCAATCGGCCCAGCCATCGACAACGGTTTCTACCAAGATTTTGAAATCGTAGGCAAAGTCAGTGACGAAGACCTTCCAAAGATAGAAACCAAGATGCGTGAGCTCTTGAAACAATGGCAAGCTTTCGAGAAAAAAGAAGTAACAAAAGAAGAAGCTCTTGCTGAATTTGCTTGGAACAAATACAAAAGCGAGCTTATAGAAGATTTCGCAAAAGAAGGTAAACAACTCACTTTTTATACTTGTGGCGGATTTGTAGATCTTTGTCGTGGAGGACACTCTGAAAACCCTTCAAAAGAAATCGCACCAGATTCATTCAAACTCGAACGAGTTGCCGGAGCTTACTGGAAAGGAGATGAAAAAAACAAAATGCTTACTCGTATCTACGGGCTTGCATTTGATACCAAAGAAGAACTTGATAGTTATTTGAACCAACAAGAAGAAGCGCGGAAACGAGACCACAAAAAACTTGGACGTGAAATGGGTCTTTTTGTTTTTTCAGAACTTGTAGGACCAGGGCTTCCTCTTTGGACTCCAAAAGGAACAATCCTCCGAGAACTTCTCAATGACTATGTATGGGAATTGCGACAAAAATATGGGTATCAAAAAGTCTGCATTCCTCACATCACAAAAAAAGACCTCTACGAAAAATCAGGTCACTGGGCAAAATACGCTGATGATCTTTTCAAGATAGAAACGCGAGAGAAGCATCTCTATGCAATGAAACCTATGAACTGTCCTCATCATACCCAGATCTTCGATGCAACACCAAAAAGCTATCGAGATATGCCTCAGCGTTACTGCGAAACAACTATGGTGTACCGAGATGAACAATCAGGTGAACTTGCTGGACTTTCACGTGTACTTTCTATCACCCAAGATGATGCACACGTATTTTGTCGAATCAACCAAATAGAAGAAGAAGCAAAATCAGTATGGAATATCATCAATGACTTCTACACAACATTTAACTTCAAACTTGTTCCGAGACTTTCAAGACGTGGAGAAGACAAATCAAAATATCTAGGAGACGAAAAGAACTGGGATCTCGCTGAAACAATGTTAAAAAACGTTATCCTTGATCATACAGACACGTATACTGATGGACCAGACGAAGCTGCTTTTTATGGACCAAAAATCGACTTTATGGCAGACGATGCAATCGGAAGAAAGCATCAAGTAGCAACAATTCAACTCGACTTTGTTCAACCAGAGCGTTTCGGTCTTTCTTGTACAAATGAAAAAGGAGAAAAAGAAAGTATCGCAATGTTCCACGTTGCAATTATGGGTTCTATCGAAAGATTCCTTAGTGTTATTATCGAACACTTCGCTGGAGTATTCCCTCTTTGGCTTTCTCCTGTACAAGTAACAATTGTTCCGATTGGAGACAATGAGCTTGCATATGCAAAAGCGTTTGAAAAGAAACTTCAAGAAGTAGGTATCAGAACAGAGCTCGACAATTCAAATGACTCATTTGGCAAAAGAATCCGAAATGCAAAGGTAGAAAAAGTACCTTACATCGCAGTAATTGGTAAAAAAGAAGTAGAAGCCAATCTCGTCACTCTCGAAGGCCGAACAGAAAAATTTGAACTATCACTTGATGAAGCGGTTGAGAAGCTTGTGAAGGAAACAAAAGAAAAGAAGTAAAAACAAAAAACCGCCTGAAGGCGGTTTTTTGTTTTTTATCTTTAATTTATCTTATTTCTTTCCTTTCAAACTCTGCTTCTACAATAAACCGATCTTGCTTTGCACCGAAGGTGTTACAGGTTGAGAGTGTAATCATATTTTTGTTTAATGAAAAATCTATTTTGATTTCTTCGGCTTTTGCCATTCGCACAGTAGTGACTTTGTAGACATAGACCGCATCTTCACTTGAAACCTTGATCTCATCACCTGCTTTAAGCTTTTCTATCCCATTAAGCGCTTTGTAGTTTGGATTCTTAACCACTTCCCAGTTTGAACTGTGTCCAAACAGAAGTGTATTCCCTTTTCCAAGAAGCCCAGAACCTGGATATCTCACCACCCCTTTTTTAAGGTACTCATCAAGAAGAACCGGATCGGTTGTGTCCGGGTTTAAGATATTGATATCAATCGATGCAGAAGGAATCTGAAGCCTTGTAGGCAACACACCAACTTCTTCAACAATAGGTTTTTCGGTTGAAACGGCTTCTAGAGCGTTTTGACGCAGTGAGTCAATAATAGTCTCTTTACCACTTTCATTTAGTTCTTTTGGTACAAAGCCAAGTAAATACGCTGCCGTGTAAGAAACAGCAAAAACAGCAATAAACCATATTGCAAACACAAAAAGGTCTTTGTTATTGGGTGTTTTTTTCATATTTCTATTATATCACACAAATAACACTATGGTCAATTATGTACTTGACATTTAAGCTTAAAAGTAATATAATACAGCCATTCAAACATATGCAAAAACAAGATAACTACATCAACAAATTTAATCATTATAGCCCAGAACATACACCAAACCCTGGTGATGCTATTGAAGCTGACCCTACTTTTTATGAGAGTCTAAAAAACCATTCACATATTCACGTACCAGAAGAACATACTGGTACAGGACATCAAAAAGACACGGTTTCTGTTGATACTGATGCAAATCAACATACTATCTCTCATCATACACACATAACAAACGATATGACAGAACATCACACACCTAAGCAACATACGAACGATCATCATACGGACCACACAGACAAACATACGTACCACGAGGCAGCAATGGATCAGACCGACACTTCATCTGAAGAAGAATCTTCTTCTTCTATCATTCGAGCAATCGTTATATTGGGTATCTTAATACTCCTCTTCTTCATTAGTCTTGCTATTGTAAAATTTGTTCCAAAAGCCATTGGATCTCTTTCGGGAGCATCTGTATACCTTTCAAACATTTTCTCAAAAGAGTCACTTGCCCTTTCGGCCAAGAAATCAACTATCAAACCAGGAGATCTTCTCGAACTTTCATGGAAAAACACGTACGAAACACCAGCACTCTATACATGGGGGTTTGAGTGTACCGAAGGGATTACAGTACTGTACCAATCTGTAGATGGGAAACAACTTCCAGTTATTTGTGATACCTCTTTCCCTATCCCTGAAGGAGCGACTTCATATTCATTTGTTGTAAATTCTTCAAAAGAAACAAATACATCATTTAAAAACACACTTGCATACTTCAACAAAGACACAAAAGAGCTTATTGCAACCGATGCTATTGAAGTCACTGTTTCAAAAAATGCAACTGTTCAAGTAACTGAAGAAACAAAAGAAGAGGTTCTGTATACACCATCAACAACTCCATCAGCAACCGCATCAACTACAAAGAATACAGAAGAAACAACTCCTCTTTCAACAGGAAACAAAAAACCAACCACACAAACAAGTGGATCAACGACAGGGTCTCAGACAGTAGTTCCAGTTGGCAAAAATGACCTCGCAATTACACTTGTCGAAGCAAAAGCTATCAAATCAGGTACAACTAACATCACAACTCTTACAAACGTTGGACCATATGACAAAGTATACTTACGATTTCAAGTTGCCAATAACGGACAAAACCAAACTGGTACTTGGAGAATCATTGCTAATCTCCCAACCACAATCCAAAGTGACCAAAACTATATTTCAAAACTCCAACCTTCTCTTTCACCGAGCCAAACATTTGAAATGACTCTTATCTTTGATGCCTTCGATACTACTAAAAGAGAGATCGTTATCAAAGCAGAAAACACAGACGACACAAATACTTCAAACAATACTCTTCGTATTCCAATTAGTGGTAACGGAAGTACTTCAGGTGGAAACTACACTCCCACATCAGGTTCTCGAGCTGATCTCGTAACACGAATCCTTGATATTGGAATCATCGATGATCGAACAAATAGGTTTATTTCAACAAGTAATCTTGATGTGAATGATATTGTTGCGGTACGATTTGAAGTAAGTAACACAGGGACAGTAAGTTCTGGAAACTACGATATTAAGTTAACCGTTCCAACTGAAGATGATGATATTCAATACTTCAACAATCGAGCTTCGCTTCTCCCTGGTCAAAGTACTGCATTTACTGTTGCAATCGAAAATCCAGAAGAAGGAAGTGGACGAATTGAAATAGAAGCAGACTACAACAATGATGTCCGAGAGAACAGCGAAAGCAATAACGATGTTTCTCGAACTCTCCGAATAAACAATTAACACATAACAAAACACCTCGACAAATTGTCGAGGTGTTTTGTGTTTTTATCGTGAGATGGTTACCTTCTGTCTTCGTGAAAGCAATTGTTTCCATTCATCTGGAATAGACGATTCACTTGTCAGTGCATCAAGTAACAAGAGCGCGTCGGTTGTTTCCATCACTTCTGGAACAGAACGCTTACTATCAATAGGCATTAACTCAAAAGAGACTTGTTTTTTATTAAACAACAAAGAAACAGCGAGCCCTTCTTGCGTTTCTTTTGAAAAATACTGATCAAAAATAAAGTTACCGAGTGAATACACAATAAGCTTTCCTTTGTATTCTTCTAAGGTTTGGATGACATGTGGATGACTTCCAAGCACCATATCTGCACCATTATCAATCCACTCGTAAGCCAATGCTTTCTGGTTTCTGTTTGGATTTCTTTGATATTCTTCTCCCCAATGTGGAAATACAATCACAAAGAGACCTTCCTCTGATGCTTTTTTGACTTGCTCTAATACGAGATCTTTACCTTCAGGTGCAAATTGATTAAATGCAATAAGTGCTACTTTGTTTTTTTTGTTAACAAAGTATCCGGTTCTATTGAAATAGTCTCCAACAGGAACGAGACCTGTACTTTGTAAATACTGTTTTGAAGTGTTGTATCCTTCAATCCCAAAATCATTTGTATGGTTATTGGCTTGGCTTAACACATCAAAACCAGATTCTTTAAGTGCGGGTAAACTCTCCGGATCAAAAGTAAACCTCAGGATTTCGTTTTGAGACACTGCAACTGAAGGGTTGTCAGTGTATACTCCTTCAAGGTTAGCAACTGCCACACCAAAAGACGAAACAACGTCTTTTATTTGTGCAAAAGGAAAATCAAACCCATTTTTTTTCATTAACACAGAAACATTACGATCAAGCATCATATCACCTACTACCAACATCGAAAATGTTTTGTTTTGAGGTAAAATAACCGTTGCGGAAGTAACATCTTCAAACGACAAAAACTCTTTTATCTTTGATGTGAGTGTAAAATGAGCAACAAACACCACTATAAGGGCAAGAAAGAAATATCGATTTCGAACAAAAAAATTATTCATTTGTGAGCTAAAAAACTAGATATCAAGACGCGCCATCCTTGCATTTGACTGAATGAAACTCTTTCGGCTTGGAACATCAGTTCCCATAAGTACATCTATCACTCGATCTGCTCCTGCAATATCTTCAATAGTTACTTGTTTGAGTACTCGATTGTCTTTATTCATTGTTGTTTCAGCAAGCTCTTCAGCGTTCATTTCTCCGAGACCTTTATATCGTTGGATTGTTACTTTTTTAGTTTGTTTCTTTTCTTCTGCTGCTTCTTTTTCTTCATCAGTTGCATCTTCAGGAACTTCTTCACCATCAGTTTCAGTTACTTGAAGCTTTCGTTCTTTAAGGAAGTCTTCTTTTTCTTCTTCTGAATAGAAATAATGAATTTCTTTTCCAAGTTTCAGTTTATAGAGTGGTGGCTGCGCAATGTAGACAAATCCCCCTTCGATAAGAGACTGAAAATGTCGATAGAACAACGTGAGAATGAGTGTTCGAATATGCGCTCCATCCACATCAGCATCCGTTGCAACAATAATCTTGTGATATCGAAGTTTAGACAAGTCATACATATCACCAATCCCTGTTCCAAGTGCAATCACAAGGTTTGTAATCTGTTCACTTGCAAGCATCTTGTCGAGTCGGGCTCGTTCGATGTTGAGAATCTTTCCTCGAAGTGGCAAGATTGCTTGTGTCCGTCGGTCTCGTCCAGTCTTTGCTGTACCACCCGCTGAGTCTCCCTCCACAATAAAGAGTTCTGATTCTGAGGCATCTTTTGACTGGCAGTCTGCAAGTTTTCCTGGAAGAGTCATTCCTTCAAGTGCACCTTTTCGGAGAATTGAATCTTTTGCTGCTTTGGCCGCTTTTCGAGCTTTCATTGCAAGAGTTACCTTACCAATAATCGCTTTTGCATCATCAGGATTTTCTTCCAAAAATTCAGCAAACGCTTCCCCAAATACAGTCGCGACTGCTCCTTGAGCTTCTTGACTACCAAGTTTTGCTTTTGTTTGTCCTTCAAATTGAATTTCTTGTAGTTTGACCGAAACAACAGATGTAAGACCTTCAAGCACATCGTCTCCCGTAAATGAGTCTTTGTCGTCTTTTACATACCCATTTTTCTTGGCATAGGTATTGAGTGTTCGAGTAAGTGCAGTCTTAAATCCAGTAATATGAGTTCCTCCTTCTGGTGTGTGAATGTTGTTCGCAAAACCAGTAATCCGTGCAGAAATATCATCAACGTATTGAAGTGCGATTTCAACATCTTCTACACCATCAACTTTCTTTTGAACATAAAAAATATTTTTGTGGATTGGTTTTTCCCGACTATTGTTGAAACGAATCAGAGATGCGAGTCCACCTTCAAAATAAAATGAGAAAGAAGGGGCTTCAATCTCGAGTTCTCGGAAATAATGGATTTTCTCCATATTTGGTTCTTTTGCAATCCCCGTTGCATCAATTACAGAAATCCGAAGCCCTTTCACAAGATAGGCTTGCTGTCTCATATTCCCTACAATCCGTTTGAAATCGTATTCTTGTTTTCCAAAGATAGTCTCATCTGGCTCAAAGATAACTGAAGTTCCGTGAAGTTTTGAGTTTTCAATTTTCTTAACTGCTGCTTTTCGTTTTCCGATATTATATTCTTGCATAAAGTGCCCACCGTCTCGATGAACATCAACACGACAATGTACTGAGAGTGCATTCACTACCGATGCTCCCACTCCATGAAGTCCTCCAGAAACTTTGTATCCTTCTCCACCGAACTTTCCTCCTGCATGGAGCGTAGTCATAATCGTTTCAAGTGCAGATACTTTTGTCTTTGGATGAATATCAGTTGGAATCCCTCGTCCGTTATCTGTAACTCGCACTCGGTTGTTTGGAAGAAGCACTACTTCGATATCATTGGCAAAACCACCCATCGCTTCATCTCGTGAGTTATCAAAGATTTCCCATACAAGGTGGTGAAACCCATCGGGCCCTGTTGTTCCGATATACATTCCGGGACGCTTTCGTACTGGTTCTAGTCCTTCAAGAATCTGAATTGATTCAGCTCCATAACTTGATTTTGTCTCTTTTTCTTTTGCCATATTAGGTTTATTTTACCATTATTAAAGAACAAAAGATAATTGACGAGGTGGTGTTATTGTGATATTTTAAAAATAGAATGAATACTGATCCAAAAGACACTGCAGATGAGGATGAAGATGCACCTTATGTAGATCCCTTTGGAAATCCGACACGCTATCGTACCCTTTTTGACAGTCTAGCCGCTGCATACTTTGGCACTAAAGCTCCTGAGAGTGAATCGGAACAAAAAGAGGATACTAGTGAACAAGATCTTTGAGTTTGTTTTTTGTGCTGATACCCTTCAGCACTTTTTTTATCTCACCTCCCAGCCCTTCTCTTTCATTTTGATATAGATTGTATCCATAATTGGATTGACTTCTTCGTCGGTAAGCGTCTTTTCAAAGGATTGGAACACGAGTCGTACTCCATAAGACGTTTTTTCAATAATTCCCGTTTCTTTGTTTTTCTTTTCAAACACATCAAAAAGATATGTCTTCACAAGAAGGTTAGTTGCTTTTTCCTTTATAAGTCCAAGTACCTCATCTTGCTTTGTTGCAGGACCTTCTACGAACACCGCCACATCTCGTGTAGTAAATGGAAATTCAGACACCTTTTCATATTTGTTCTGTGCGTGATACGTAAGTGGAACAAAATCTTCGCTTGGAAGTACTTTAATAACTTCGTCCAAATTGAATTCGAGTATCCCCTCTTTGTTATTTATCATACCGATTTGCTTACCATCACACATAAGAAGTCCTCCTGTATCATCTATCGAACAAACCGTTTGTAATTTTGAAGACAAAAGCGAGAACAACTCATCTCGGACACCTTTGATGTCTTCTGTAGCACTTTGACCTTTGCTAGGTTTTTTGTATGCAACACCGAGAGTAAGAGCGTTGTATTCACTTTCTTTTTTGAATACCTTTCCTATTTCAAAAATTTGAATCTTGTTTTGAGCCAAAAATTCTGCGTAGTAGACATTTTTCTTTAGCGCTTCTTCGATACCATCGCTTAAGTTACTTCTCATAAATGACTTGTCACTGGCAAGTCCATTTGCAATTTCCATTTCGCCGTTTTTTGCAAGTGAATATGTATATACTTCAGAAAATCCCCGTTCTGTAAGAAAATTACGAATCTTGTTTGATACGATAAAGATAGGATCAAACTGGTCTTCCGACTTAAAGCTTGGCACCTTTGGCTCAAGCTTGTCATAACCAAAGAGGCGCCCCACTTCATCGGCAATATCTTCTGGAATATTTAAGTCCTTTCTGAATTCTGGAACTGAAATAACAAGCACCTCACCTTCTTCTGATACAGAAAGAAACATCTTTGCGAGTGTTGATTTCACAAAATCTACATCAAAATCTGCACCTATTTTTTCTCGCAAAAAAGGTAACGTTGTTTTCACCTGCCTTTCTTTTATATCGGCAAAATCAGCGTCAAACAGAGAAACTTGTTTTGCACTTGGGGTATATTTCTTAAGAAGTGTTAGAAACATTTTTGTTGCGTAGGAAACGACAGTTGAGCTTATATTATTTTCAAAACGTTTTGATGCATCTGTTTTGATACCCACCTTTCCTGTTGTTTTTCTAATACTTACAGAATCGAAATGTGAAGCAGACAATATAACAGAAGTTGTTTGCTTAGAGGTCTCAGCTTTCTTACCACCCTTTATTCCTGCGATATCAAGAGGTGCTTCTTCATCTGCAATTGTCACAATTGATTCGTCCAAGGCAACTTCTTTATTATCAAGAGTTATCACCTTCTCTCCAGCATTTGCCATTCGAACACTTATCTTTCCATTCACAAGAGAAGCATCAAACACGTGAAGCGGTTGCCCTGTTTCAAACATCACATAATTTGTGAGATCAACCAAAAAACTTATTGATCGTTGTCCGAGTGTTTCAAGTACCTCTTTAATTTCTTTTGGAGTCTCAATTGTATTGTCTACACTATCAATACGAACAAATATTTGCCTATCACAAACGTCCTTCGCTAACACTTCCGCATCAAGCACAGGTAATCCAGTATCAATATCATCTACTTGTTTTGCAGTAAGAGTATTGTCAGAAAGAAGTAGTGAAAGCTCAAAAGCAATTCCTTCGTGACTAAGTGCATAGCACGCTCGGTCGGGCAAAATATTTACGTCAATCATTGTATCTTCTCCAACTTCCTTCACCTCTTCAACTTCAGCTAAGTGACGCTCAAAAAGCTCTACCACCTTTTTAGGCTCAGGTAGTTTGTTTGTAAAATATGTTTGAAGTAAATTGTAACTAATTTTCATAAATAGTATGTAGAATATTGTGTATAGAATCTAAAACTGATTAACCAACCTCAAATCCCCATTATAAATCATCCGAATATCATCAATACCATACTTAAGCATTACCATACGATCGATTCCTCCACCGAAAGCAAACCCTTGATACTTTTCAGGATCAATTCCTGCTGCACGAAGTACATTTGGATGCACAAGTCCAGCCCCCATCATCTCTAAAGTTCGTCCCTTCCACTTCATCGCAACTTCAACTCCTGGTTCTACGAATGGAAAAAATGAAGGTCGAAATATAATTTCAACATCATCACCAAAAAAACCTTTAAAGAGATGAAGGAGTGTTCCTTTAAGTTCTGCCATAGAAACCTTTTCTTTTACAAGAAGCCCTTCTACCTGATAAAACTGAGCTTCGTGAGTTGCATCTGTTGCTTCGTTTCGATATACCTTTCCTGGAACAATAATTGCGCATGGTGGTTTGTGAGCCTCCAAGTAACGAATTTGAACAGGGCTTGTATGTGTACGAAGAAGTTCTTTTGTTTCTTTATTCTTCTGTACTGGATCCTTGAGCCAAAACGTATCTTGCATATCTCGTGCGGGATGATCCTTTGGGAAGTTGAGTGCGTCAAAGTTGTAAAACCCGCTTTCTGCTTCAGGACCAGAGACAGGCTTAAATCCGATTTCACCCATAATACGAACAATCTCGTCGATTGCTTGGCTAATGATATGATTATGCCCTCTTTTTTTACCTTCTTCCATACGAAGCATTCTATCAGAAAAAAAGCTTTTAAAAAAGGCCAAAATAAGCTATAATATGGCGAAATGGATGCCTTAAATCTTGTAAGCCATATTGTGGTTTTTTTGTCTCTCTATTTTGAGATTTTCTTTTTAATTTCTTATATAGGCAAGAAATCATCAACATCCTCCCTCACCCCCTTTACTCCAGGAGTAACTGTTTTAATTCCTTGTTTTAACGAAGAGAAAAGTGTGGTAGGAACCATCAACTCAGTACTTGCACTCGACTATCCTAAAGAAGCGATGCAGATTATTGTTATAGATGACGGCTCAACTGATAACACCTACAATCAGGTTCTTTCTCATTTCAAGGACAACCCAATAGTTGAAATCTACAAGAAACAAAATGGGGGTAAGTTTACGGCACTTAATTTTGGTATTGAAAAAGCAAAACATAATTTTATTGGATCCCTTGATGCAGATTCTTATGTTGAAACAAATTCACTCAAACTCATCATTGAAAAATTTCAAGACCCTCTCACAATGGCAGTTATCCCTTCAACAGTTATTCATAATCCAAAAAACATTATTCAAAAGGCTCAACGGGCTGAATATAATTTCGGAACCTTTGTTCGTCACGTTCTCTCCATTATCAACTCTGTGTATGTTACTCCGGGGCCATTTTCTTTTTTTCGAAAAGAAGTATTTGAAAAAATAGGAAACTATAAACACGCCCATAATACCGAAGATATGGAAATGGCACTAAGAATGCAACAAGCAAGATTCAAAATTGCTCACGCTCCTAAAGCAATTATCTATACTATAGGACCCGATACAGTAAAAAAACTCTACAAACAGCGAGTGCGTTGGGCAAGCGGGTTTATGGGAAACTTACGAGATTATCGAAGTATGTTTTTTAAGAAAAAATACGGAGATCTATCTCTTCTTGTGCTCCCCTTCATTACAATCACCACCTGTGCAATGATTTTCTTTGCGTTTGTAACATTATGGAGATTTGGAAATTATATATATGATACAGTCGAACGAACCATAATCGTTGGCTTTAGTTTTGAACACATAGATCCTTTAAATTGGTTTTATATGAACACTGACAGTCTTTCTATTCTGGCTGTATTTATTCTTGGATATGGTATACTGGCGCTTATTATTGGTAATAAGCTTACAACAGGTAAAGCCAAGTTTGATTTTGAGTTCTTCTATATGCTCCTTTTGTATCCTATTATGTACCCATTTTGGGTGATAAAAGCTGCGTATAATTCATTATTATCAAAAACCGCCCCATGGCGCTAAAACCAAGTATGGAAAAACAAATTGATTGGAAAAAGTACATCATTACGTTCATTATTACGGTATTTATATTTATATCGGCATTTAGTTTAAGTAATAACTTTAGCAATAAAAGAGTTCAAGATATAAAACGCATTCAGGATAGTATTGCAACCGATATCCTTTCCTCTGAGACTCAGTTTTCTCTTCTTTCTGAACTTTCTTGTAAAGATGTAGGAAGTGCCATTCTTTCCAATGAGCTTAACTCTCTTGCAGAGAAAATTCAAAATAGTGCAAATAACCTTGGAAACAAAAATGAGGAAGTTCAATTTCTTAAAAGATACTACTCTCTTCTTGAAATAAAAGATTATCTTTTGATGCGTCGAATTAGTGAACGTTGTGGTCAAGAGTTTATGTTTGCACTTTATTTCTATGATAATGAAGAGGTATGTGCTGACTGCGACAAAGCAGGGTATGTGCTTACATATCTGCGAAACAAATACCCGCAATTACGTGTATATTCATTTGATAGAAACTCTGATGTGTCCGCAGTAAAGACTCTCCTTTCAATATTTAAAATCACTGAAGCTTCCCCTGTAGTAGTACTAGGAGATCAAGTTATAAACGGATACAAAGAAAAAGAAGAAATGGAAAAGATATTACAAAAGATCTATCCAAAAGAAACAAAAGAGGTTCTTGATGCCGAAAAACAAAAGACCGCATCATCAACCAAATCAAACTAGTTTAAAAAAAACTGCCCTCAAAGGCAGTTTTTTTATTGGAACGTATCTGCGAATCTCTCCCTCGACTTAAAGCTCGTCGTCACTCGCTTTAGTCTGGTCACCAGCTCACTTGTTTTTGTAGCAACAAAAACATAGCTCCGCTGTTCGAGTCCGAACGTAAGCAAAGCAGTTTGCTTGCTTAAGCGGCTCCAATAAAAAATCCCCCTGCCGGGGATTTTTTATTGGAGCCGCTTCTCGGACTCGAACCGAGGACCCTCACTTTACAAAAGTGTAGCTCTACCAACTGAGCTAAAGCGGCAAATATTTATTTTTATACAATACACTATTTATCTTTAAATTTCAAATTTTTTCTGACTTTCTTTATGTTCTTTTATGTTATTAAGAAAGAAAGAAGCAGAACCTTTATTTTTTGGAATATGCTTACCTTTTACCGCATCTACAAGGTGAGCAATACGTGGATATACCTTTGCTTTCGTTTTTTCAAACACCATTACTCCACCCTTGACTGCAAGAAAGAGAGCTGTTTTATACACAACAACTGGGGCACGTTTTGTAGCAGCAATTGTTTTGTCTGAGAATTGCTTTATCTTTTCATTAGTACTGTGACTTACAGAAAAAAGCGCTTCCCCTTTGTGGATTTCTCGAAACTTATTGAAGAGCATAAACAAAATCCCTCCAAACGAAATAGTAAAAAGTAATTGTGCTGTAAGCATTTATTTTATAGTTGAAAATCTCACAAATCTTCCGATCTGTACTTTTTCACCGAACTTCTGAGTAGCATTTTGTAGCATTGCCCGAATAGTCATATCAGGATTTTTAATGAAAGGCTGTTCCATAAGAACTTTGTCACTAAAGTAAGCTGACAATTTTCCAGCAAGAATTTGTTCTTTCATATTTTCTGGCTTTCCTTCTACTTCTTTAGCAAATACTTCTTTTGCCTTTTCTTTTACTTCTTCACTTATATCTGACTCTTCTACGAATTCAGGATTAGTTGCAACAATATGCATTGCAATATCACGTGCAAGTGTTTTAAAATCATCATTCTTTGATACGAAATCAGTCTCACACCAAAGCTCAAGCATAGCTCCTGTTGTTGCTGTGCTGTGAATGTATGAGGCAATGATTCCTGCTCCAAGAGCACGGTCTGATTTTTTTTCTGCTATTTCAGCACCTTTTTTTTGTAAGATAACAATCGCCTTTGCCATATCTCCTCCTGCATCTTCAAGAGCTTTTCGACATTGCATAATAGAAATACCAGTTTTATCACGGAGTTCTTTTATTTGGTCTAAAGAAATCATAAAAAATTAAAAATAACTAATAAGAAGTTAAGCCTTTTTTACTGCTTGTGATTCTTTTTTGTATATATCTGAAATAGCTTTTACAAAGTAATCAACACTTGTTCGTGCAGAGTCATTTGCAGGAATAGGAAAATCAATTGTTGAAAGATCACAGTCTGTAGAAGAAAGAGAAATGACTGGGATATGCATTTTTTTTGCTTCAGCAATTGCAATATGCTCTTTTTTTGCATCAACTACAAACAAAGCATCTGGAAGTTTTGACATTCCTCGCACTCCTTCAAAAAACCGAATCAGTTTTTGAATTTCTCGATCGAGAAGAAGTCGTTCTTTTTTTGTATATCGAGTAAGCTCTCCTTTCTCTTTTTGAGCTTGAAGATCATCAAGTCGTGCTACTCGTTTTTTCATTTGGTCAAAGTTTGTAAGTGTTCCTCCAATCCATCGATCTGAAACATAAGGCATATCGATAGCAAGTGCAGCAGCTCGTACCACGTCTCTTACTTCACTCTTACTTCCAACAAAAAGAATTGTTTTCTTTTCAGAAGCAATTTTAGCCACGAATTCGAGTGCTTTTTTAAGGAAACCTTCAGTTACTTCGAGGTTTAAGATTTCAGTTCCGTTTTTTACACCAAAAATAAAAGGTTTAAAAGTTGGGTGTCGTCGCGCCTTTGAAAAGCCGAAATGAGCCCCTGCATTAAACATTTCTTGGATCTCTTTTGATAGTGTGTTTTCTGTTGATTTTGTTGTCATATGTATATTTGGCAATTGTAGCAAAAGTCTTTCTTTTTTGCAATACCACCACAAAAAACCCCTTAAATGGCTTTAATCTTGGTCATCTGCAGTAGTAGTATCATCAAAACCGACCCTTGAACGTTCTTCTAGAGAATCTAAAATATCATCAATCTCACCTAACATAAGAGCAGGGATGTTATGAAAACTTTGTTTAAGTCTATGATCAGTTACTCGATCCTGAAGAAAGTTATATGTTCGTATTTTTTCACTTCGATCCCCTGTTCCAATTTGTTCTTTTCGAGAAGCAGAGAAACTTGAAGCCTCTTCTTGTTCTTTCTTTTGTTCAAGTTTTGCAATCAAAATCGACATCGCTTTTTCTTTGTTTTTGAGCTGACTTCGCTCTGAAGTACATCGCACATCAATGTTGGTTGGCTTATGCACTATCCGAACAGCGGTTTCTACTTTGTTTACGTTTTGCCCTCCTTTTCCTCCTGCACGCGAAAATTCAATAAGTAAATCAGCTTCTTTTATTTCAAACTTTGTTTTCTTTCGGAGAGGTAAAATTGCAACCGATGCAGTTGACGTATGAATCCGTCCAGATTTTTCGGTTGCAGGAACTCTTTGTACTCGATGAACCCCTGTTTCAAATCGAAGTTTTCGAAAACAGTTTTTACCATGAATCTCAAAAGACGCTTCTTTGTAACCTCCCGTACTACTCACCGACTCATCAATTGTGACTGTTTGCCACCCCTGATGTTCTCCATAAGCAATATACATTTGAGCAAGTTGTTCTGCGAACAGTGACGCCTCTTCACCTCCTGCTCCTGCACGAACCTCAAGAATAATTTCGTTTGGAAACTCTTCTTCCACCTCTTCCCCTTTAACGATTTCTTCCATTTGAGACAACAATGTTTGTTTTTGTGTCCCAATAGACAAAAGTTCGTCTTCAGACAATTCTTTTAAGGTTGGATCGTTTTGTAAGAGTTGTAAAATCTCCTCTTCTTCTCTTTGTAGACGTTCAAAATCCTCCGCAAGAAACCGGGTTTTTGTATTTTCTTTGAATTTTGAGATATCAATGGACATAATTAAAATCAAAACACCCTTTGCGGTTGCATAGGGTATTTTTAGTATTTACTTAGAGTTTTTTGGAGCTTTTTTTGCTGCTGCTCGAGCCTTAAACTTCTCTACTCGTCCAGCTGTGTCGATAATGTTTTCAGTACCAGTATAGAATGGATGTGATGCACTTGAGATTTCTACTTTGTAGAGAGGATATTCTTTGTTGTCAGTCCAAGTTGCAGTCTCTTTTGTATCAACAGTTGAAGAAAGGAGGAATCGTGCTCCCATAGTTGTATCTTCAAAGATAACTGGTCGATAGTTTTTTGGATGTATGTCTTTTTTCATATTTTTAAAATATAACAGGTTTACCCTAAATTTGCAAGTCCAAAACGGCTATTACTGAACCTTTACTCTAGAATTATTGATTATTCAAGAAATCGATATTTGCCTGAATTCCAGCCACTTTTGCCATCACCTGATCTCCATAGAATATATTGTTTGAGTCTGCACAAGACCGTCCTGAGTAGTATTTACAAGCTGCATTACGTTCTGCTGTATATGAACCAGCAATAGCTCCTAAGTCTGACAAATAGAGCGCTGAAGCCATAAATGCATGCTCTGGGTTCCAAGGATCAGCCACAGGAACATTAAGCATTGTAGCAATACGTCCTTTAAATATATTCCAAGTTGAAGGGATAAACTGAGCTGGCCCCATTGCCCCACCATACCCTATCGAAAACGGACACGAAACTCTCGTACTCAAATAATCTCTTCCTAGATCTTTGGTAATTTGAAGAAATGGCCCAATGTCTCGTGTCGGCTTCATTACATTTGCGATAGGTAGTCCTGTCGAAATCTTGATTCCCGCTCCAGTTGTTGTGTTAGTGAGGTAACAACTTCCAACATTGGCCCCAAGGTTACTTTCTTGAGTAAGGATTGCAAGTACGAACGCTGCTCGCACTCCTGTTTTCGTCGAAGCTTGTTTGGCGTATTCAAGAGCGGTTCCAAAAGGAATAGCAGCAGAATCACGAAGTGAGAATAATGCAGCTCGAATAGCAGCTGCTTTAGCTGCTTTGTCTGCAATCACTTTCTGGTATCCAGCTTGCTCAGTTTTATTTAAAGCTAAAAGTCGTTTTTTTTCTGCTTCAGCTACTTCGATTTTCTTTTTTTCGCCCTCAACGTTAACTCTTGTATCTATTTCTTGGTTTTTCTTTTTACTGAGTACAGTCTTCTCTTCTTCATTTGCCTGCTTTGCATCTCGCAGTTCCACAAACGTATCTTGTAGTGCACTGTTTACTACCTCAAATCGATCAAGATCAATAAGAGTATTAGAAAGATCTTCTCCAGAAAGGACGATTTCTAAGAGTGAAACATCTTCAAGCTGATGTGTCTGACGCAAAATTTGAGCGAGAGATTCTTGTCCCTTTCCGATATTTTTGTCGAGGGTCTGAATTACTTCTGTTTTAACTACGATATCTTTTCCGAGTCGTTCAATAGCAAGGTTGTGCTTCTTAATCTTGAGTTGAGCTTCTTTTATTTTTGCATTGAGAATACTTACATCTCGTTCAATAGAAGAACCTTCAAGTTGCTTCTTTGCAAGAATACCTTGTTGTTCTTTTATTTCACGTTCAATAACCTGTAATTCAGCCTTGAGTCTGGCTTCTTTTTCTTCTACCGTCGCTGTTTGACTCCTCACAAATACCACTCCTCCTAACAAAAGAGTACAACATAAAAAAAGTACTGTGAAATGGTTTTTTTTCATAAGTTTGCAAAACAAACCTCGAGCGCGACTTTGACTACTTTGATTCTTCAGAATCCTTTACTTCCTTTCCTTTCTTTTCAACTTCAATTGCAGAAATATCCACAGGAGCTTCTTCCACCTCTTCTTTTGGTGCAGAAACAAGTGCAACTATTTCATCTGGTTTTGTAACAAGAGACACATTAGATGCGAGTTTGATATCTGAAGCGGTAATTTGGGCTTCAAAATCAACGAGAGTTGAAATATCAACATGAACTTCATGAGGAAGGTCTTTTGGCATAGCCTCTACTTCTACTTCGTGTAACACCTTAACAAGCACTCCTCCAAGGTCTTTTACTGCAGGTGCCATCCCTTCAAACTCAACTGGAATATGGATTCGAACTTTTTTACCTTTTTCTACTACATAAAAGTCAACGTGTCTGATAAGGCCTGAAACAGGATCTTGATCAACTTGATGAACCATAACATCTTGTTCCCCATCACTGCCCTTGAGTGTAACAACAGTTGATTCTCCCGCTTCCTTAAAAACTTTTGCAAAATCCTTTGCTACTACTGAAATAGGAGTTGAGGCTTCTTTTGGACCGTAGAAAACTGCTGGAAGAAAACCATCATTTCTCAATTTATATAAACTGTCTTTTAAATCTCGTTTTTTTATATCTAATGTAAGCATAATAAGTCATTTTACACTGTTTGGGGCAAAAATCAAGGTAAGGAAGGATGTAAGGAGCATACAGTCTTTTTTGAAGAGAATCTCGTTCTCGATTTACATCGACTGTTGCGTTGCGGTTTTCGAGTCCTTTATGCAAAGTGTGCAAACACTTTGCGCGAGTGAAGGGACTTGATCCTTACAGGATCAGTACACCTTTTGTCGATTTTGTTTCCTTCCAGTCACAAAATCACTCAAAAGGTTTTCAAGTCCCTGAGCGCTCTCGCTAGAAACAAAAGACTTGGTCACAAGTGTTTTGTTTGTCAGTCACAAACAAAATCTTGCGACCCCCGGCTCGCTTGTTTTGTGTACTCACAAAACATAGCTACGCCTTTCAAGTCCTATACGCAAAGTGTGCAGACACTTTGCTCACTCGCGCAAAATAAAAGACCGCCCGAAGGCGGTCTTTTATTTTGCGCGAGTGAAGGGACTTGAACCCTCGGCCTTCCGCGTGACAGGCGGACGCTCTAACCAGCTGAGCTACACCCGCAAACATAACACTATCTCAACCACAGGCGAACACTCGCTCTATCTTAATTTGAGCTGAGCCACACCCGTAATGAAATACATTATACACAATAATCTTTTTTTTCAAAATGTTTAAATATACTATATTATTTTAAATTTGATTAATTACACGAAGAAGAAAATCTAACTGAAGTTTCTGTGATTTGTGCCCAACATGCAGGTATTTGATCTGATTGTATATTAAACGAGAATGTTCCACCACCTAGCAAACCGCAACTTTGACTTACTCCGGCAGTTGTTGGTGATGCGGGACTATTTGCAGTGGTTGTAGTTGCAGTAGTCGTAATGGAACCACTTTTTGTCCAAGCTGAACCATCAGTAAAATCACCAATTACAATTGTTGCACCACTACAAACAATTGCGAGGGCAGATTTTAATCCTGCTGCTTCTGCTTTAAAGGCAGCTTTTCTTGATTTTACTCTACTGCTATTTAATGACGCCACAACAACTGCAGAAAGAATTCCGATGATTGCAATAACTACAAGCAACTCTATTAGCGTAAAACCTTTTTTTTTCTTCATTTATTTAATTTAATTGTTAATACCTCTGCTATCAATTATAGCATGTATAGTTTTATTATTGAATGTGTGTGGATAAGTTTCTTCTAGAAACTTCTTAAATTAGATTTTATTAAATATAATTTATTTATAATAGAAACCTAACCTATTTCAATACAAAAAAAGCTTTTAATATATATTTAATATGTCGAAACCCATCCCTAAAAGGGCGCAATTTTATGACATTATTTATTCGTTTATCTTTTTTGAAATGTATTCCTATTTCACCAATACATAAACCTTTTTTATGAGCAGCAATAATTAATTCCGATGCAAACTCCATACCCTCAGAATTTAGGTCCAAGGAGATAATTTTTTCTCGTACGAACATACGGGCACCACAATGGAAATCATGTATTTTAATACCAAAAAGTATACGTGTGAAATTTGATAGGAAAAAATTTCCAATTTGATTCAAAATCGGCATTGCACCCTTTTCTAAATTTCCTCCTCCACGAGAAAAACGGCAACCGATCAGCATGTCACAAGTTCCAATATGATCCAAAAACTTACCGATATCAGTAAAATCATAACTCATATCAGCATCTGCCATAAATATGTACCTACCAATAGATTCTCGTATTCCTCGCAACAATGCATTACCATATCCTTTTCTAGGTTCAACAAAAACCTTTGCCCCAGCCACTTTAGCCAACTCACCAGAACCATCGTCACTTCCATTATCTACAACTATAACCTCACCATTAATATTAAGTTGCTTGAATACATTTAAACATGTTGTCACTGCATGACCAATTGTTTCATTTTCATTTAAACATGGTATAACTACCGATAATTCTCTTTGATCCATAAAATTTATTTAATTTTATAAATGAAAAATAAGTCATTATCCTGATATACTAGTTCAAAATATTTACTAGAATCAAGTATTTTTTTTAATGATATATCTTTTTTTGTAATCAGTATAACACGAGATTCAAAGTGATCAACAATAGCTTTTGCAATTTCTTCTCCTTGAACATGACTTAATTTTGTAATAATATTTTCATCGCAAATTTCTGTCTTACACACATAACCATCTACAGAAATATGTCTCCACTCCCAATATAATTCTGGATTATAATCGTAGAGAAAACGTGGTTCAATACCGGTTACAAACCTATATCCAGGAGCATAATAATACAACTGAGGAAACCAACTCCAATTTGAAAAAAATATAACAGAATGTTTTGGCACATTGTTATTGATCCACCTACCGACATTACTAAATGTCAAAGGATTTGTAGCAGTAGCAAATGAACTATATAAAGAAAGAGAGTTGGAAGAAAAAAACAATGTTGATAGTACTATTACACTTGTCATAAAAACTTTTTTAGTAGGTTTAGCACAAATACCACTAGAAATTATTTCATCCCAAATGATAACTATAAAAAATGCCATAAAAAAGAATGAGAAATCCTCAAACCTCCCACTTAACAAGAATGAAGCAGAAAAAAAGGTAGCTGAAAGAAAAAACAAACTTGATTGAAATATCAAATTATTTTTCTCTTTATTTTGAAGTGTTTCTATTACATTGTCTTTAAATATGCGTAATGATTTTTGTACAAAATATGTCACAGAGATTATCCATAGAAAAATCGGAACTTGATTTTGACCAAGAAAGGTAAGAAAGTCTTTTCTATATACTTCGATTCCTTCTGGGATGTTTACAGAATTACCTAAAATTGTCTCAGAAAATATCTTAAAAAAGATATCATACATCAAGTAAAAAAAATTTGATGGAATTAAATAGATACTTAAAATTGCAAGAAAAACACCCGCTGTGGAGTAACCCACGATTTTATTATTCCATCTTTTTTTATACACCTTACAAAAAAAAGAATAGAGAAAGACAATTAGGAGAGGAAAGTAGAAAGTTGCACTATGCCAAAATACATACAGAAAGCTAAACACACATAAAAGTTTATGCTTATTTTTATGAGCTAGAAGTAAACATAAAATTAATAATGCGGGTGCAAGTGTATATGGTCTCGCAAAAAAGAATCTATAAATAAGAAGATGGTTGAATACACCTAAAATCATAATCAACCAGAGAAATGCATATTTAATATTTAATTTCTTAAAGCAAAAATATAATAATAGAAATGCACATGTGGCAGAGAAAACCCCATAAAATTTTATCCCTAGAAACAGTGGTGATAAGTAAGTAAACGGAATTAATACTATGTAAAATAAAAAATTGTAATAAATAAAATATTCATTTAACTGTACATGTTTGGTAAAATAAAGAGCTTTAAAATCTTTAAAGGCATCAATTACCCCTACATCCCTCATGTGTTCTGCAAATCGAATGTGAAAAAAATGATCATCTCCCGACGTCACAAACGGAAAAGAAATATACACTAAACTGAATATTGAAAATAAAAAAACAAATACCAAAAGAAATTGTATATAGCTTTTTTGAATTATAAACAAATGTATTTTTTGAATAAATTTCATATATAAAAAACCTCGCCAATAAGGCGAGGTTTTATTTTTTTATTAACAACCGTTGAAAGATGGACCATTTTCAGTTATTGTTGCAGAAGTACAGTTTCCACCTGCACCAGTAGATGAAGGAGTTGCAGTAATGGTAAATGTACCGTCCCCAGAACAAACTGGCGATGTGACAGTCGCAGTAGTGAATGTTGGAAGAGTTATAGCCGCATTTGCTGCAGCACCATCACAAGCTGACACAGCCGCAGGTTGAACAGAAGCCACTTCTGCTTTAAATGCAGCTGTCTTTGCTTTTGTTCGAGCAGAGTTAAGAGACGCAAGAACTACTGATGAAAGGATACCGATGATCGCAATCACTACAAGAAGTTCAATGAGTGTAAAACCTTTATTTTTTTTCATAATTTATTTTAAATTAATGTGCTAATAATAATCAATTGATTATGCCTTTTTTAATGAAAGACGGAACATAGGCTCTGTAATTTTTTTCGACCAAGATTACAAAACATTATTTAATTATACCAATAATAAAAAATAAATTTGTTTTTTTATTGAAAAAGTTGTGGATAAAAAATACCGCTCCCTGAAGGGCGCGGTATTTTTATTTTTTATTTTTTATTTTTTTAAATTGCTCCTGAGATGTTATAGATTGGAATAAGTACTGAGGCAAGAAGAAACGCTACTCCAAGTCCAAGTAGTACAATCATAACAGGTTCGATAAGATCTACAAGAGTATCTACCGCTGTAATTACTTCACGTTGATAAAACTTCGCAAGGGTATCTAAAATATGTCCAAGTTCCCCTGTTTCTTCTCCAATCTTAGCCATCTGTACCATAATTGAAGGGATCTCTGGGAATCTACCGAGCGCATCAGAAAGCGGTGCTCCTCCCTTTACCATTTCAAGAGAATCTCGAAGTATGTTTTCGTACACTTTGTTATCAACAACATCAGCAGTTAACTCAAGTACTTTGATCATTGGGATTCCAGCAACAAGTGTTGTATTCATATTGTCTGCAATACGTGAAAGATACAGTTTCCGATAGAGTGCTCCAATATAAGGAATACCAAGCTTGAACTTTGAAAGTGTAAGTCCTCCTGACTGTTTTTTACCATAAAAGTAAACTGACACTCCAATCACAATCACAATCAGCAACACAAGTAATCCCCAATCTTTTAGCAGATTACTAAGTGCGATTACTACTTTTGTATACACAGGAATCTCTTGCCCTGAATCAATGATGATGGTTGAGATCTTTGGAATAACCACTGTAAGCATCAAAGACATCACTGAAATAAATGTAAAAATAACAAACGCAGGATAAATCAATGCGTTTTTTGCCTTACTTGTTACTGCATAACTTCGGTCTAAATAATCGGCCAAGTATGCAAATGTTTCGTCGAGTTTTCCAGATTCTTCTCCTGCTTTAACCATATTGACATAAAACATCGAAAATACTTTTGCGTGACGACTGAGCGCCTTCGAAATACTTGAACCCCCTTGAATATCCTCTGCTATCTCATTTAATTTTCTTCCAAGAGCTTTGTTTTCTGTTTCAGCAGATAGCAGACGAAATACACGAAGAGCCGACACTTGAGCAGAAAAGAGTGTTGCTATTTGTCGTGAGAGAATAACAACATCTTTGTTTGATATTCGTTCAAATAAAATTTTTCCACCAAAACCTTTTTCTTCGGCAGGATTAATAGAAACTATCACAAATCCACGCTTTTGAAGTGAAGAAATCGCTACATCAATAGAAAGCGCATCGATCGATCCGTTTACCTCTTGGCTGTTTGCGTCTACTGCTTTGTAGTTAAATAACATAATTCTTTTTGATTAAAAAAAATATTAACTTTGCATTCTTTTATACATATCTCTAGTTCTTGATTTTGTATCCTTGATTTATATTAATCTTTCAAGCATTTTTGGATTGAAAGCGTACTTATAGGCGTTTTCGATTGAGATTTCTCCACTTCGAACCAAATCCGCCAAACATCGATTAAAGTCAATCATTCCTTGTTCACTTCCTGTTTCAATCACTGTATTTATTTCATGAACTCGCTTTTCTCGAATAAGGTTTGAAACCGCACTGTTAGCAATCAAAAGCTCATACGCAGGTACTCGTCCACCAGAAATTCGTGGAATAAGTCTTTGTGAGAACACCCCAATAAGACTTGAAGCGAGTTGAACTCTGATTTGATCTTGCTGATTGGCAGGGAAAGAATCGATAATACGATCGATAGTTTGAGCAGCGTTGTTTGTGTGCAATGTTGAAAACACAAGGTGTCCTGTTTCTGCTGCGGTTACCGCAGCAGACATTGTTTCTGGATCACGCATTTCCCCTACCAACAATACATTCACGTCTTCTCGAAGAGCTGAAATAAGTGCCGTAGTAAAATCTTTTGTATCATTGTGAACCTCACGTTGATCAATAATAGATTTTTTTTGTTCATACTGATACTCAATTGGATCTTCAACAGTTACAATATGCTCTGCTCTTTCTTGATTAATCATTTCAAGCATAGCTGCAAGTGTTGTTGACTTTCCTTGTCCAACAGGTCCTACCACCAAGAAAAATCCCTGTTTCTTTCGAGCAAACTCCGCCAAGATAGGAGGAAGCTTCAGATCAGTAATATTTTGAATCACTTTTGAAATCGCTCGAAGAGCAATTGACACATGTCCCTGTTGGAAGAATGCGTTTCCTCTAAATCTCACCTCTTTTTTATATTCATAAGAAAAGTCCATTTCTTTTCTTTCTAAGAAAAGTTTTTTATATTCTGGACTCATAAGAAGAGAAAGAAAGGCATCAGTATCTTCTTTTTTCAGCGGTTCTTTTCGAATAAGTGGAATAAGACTTCCATTTACTCGAAGTGTTGGCACGTGACCCTCAGAGAGGTGTAAATCAGAAGCACCTTCTCGTAGTACTGACTGAATCAAATCTTCTAATTCTTGTTTGTAGTCTTGTATTGCCATAAATTTTATTTACCGTTTTCTGCTGCAATCGCAAGCACCTCACGAAGTACTTCTGAAGGAATAGTTGTTGCCTTGACGATATATCCTTGAATATTAAATGCACTTGCTCTATCGATATCACTTTGTTGTCCTTGGTTTGAAAGAATAATTACAACAGCACCAGGAACCAAGTTGTTTTGTCGGATTTGTTCAAGTAGCTCAACCCCATCCATTCCTGGCATCACAACATCCAAAATCAAAATATCAGTAGTAAACCCTTCTTTAAACTTATCGAGAGCTTCTTTTGGATCTCCAATAGTAACAACCTCCATTCCCTCTTTTGTAAATTTCATTGAGTACATACTCAAAAGAAACTTGTCATCGTCAACGATTGTGATTTTGTACTTTTTTTGTTTTGTTTCTGTTTCTGTCATATGATTTTATTATACTACTAACAAAAGGAATAATTAAACTAAATTATTAATTTCTTCAAAAGGAACTTGTTTATTGAGTGCTTTAATAATAGCATCTTCTCGCATTGTCGTCATTCCGGTTTTCCGAACCACTTTCCAAATATCTGGTTCAGTTGGAGATGTTAAGATTACTCTTTCAAGTTCTTTGCTTACACTAAATACTTCAAACACTGGCATACGACCTCGTGTACCTTTTGGACAATCAGGAGTTGGAGTAGCTTGCAACACTTCTGTTGCGTTTGGGACTTGGTTTTTATATTCTTCTGGTAAATCTGCAAACTGTTTATCAATCATTTGTTTAAGACTCCCTTCAACAGGAATGGGATTACCTCCTCCGGGACAAATACGAGCAACAAGTCGTTGTGCCATCGACAAAATAAGTGTTGGAGCAATCAAATATGGATCAACACCCATATCTACTAACCGAGGTACTACACCCACAGAACTGTTTGTGTGGATGGTTGAAAGCACAAGGTGTCCTGTAAGCGCCGCCTGTACCGCCAGCTGAGCAGTTTCTTTATCTCGAATCTCCCCCACCATAATTACATCTGGGTCTTGTCGAAGTGTCGTTCTAAGTCCTGTTGCAAATGTATATCCAATCTCAGGTCGTACTTGGGACTGACTGATTCCTTCCATATTGTATTCAACTGGATCTTCAAGTGAAAGCACATTGTTTGTTTCTTTATCAATCTCACTTAACATTGAGTATAGAGTTGTTGTCTTTCCACTTCCTGTTGGTCCAGAAATAAGAATAAGTCCGTAAGGTTTTTTTATAGCTTCTTTTATCAGTGCCAAATCTCTTGGTCTAATATCAAGCTCGTCTAAACTCTTTACTCCTTTAGCCTGATCCAAAATTCGCATTACGACTTTTTCACCATAGTATGTTGGAAATGTTGAAACACGAAAATCTATTTTTCTTCCTTCGATACGTGCGCTAAACCGTCCATCTTGAGGTTTTCTTTTTTCATCAAGTTTCATATTACTCAAAATCTTAATTCGAGCAATCACTGCATTATGAACTTTAATTGGAAGTACCAAACTGGTATGTAATGATCCATCAAGTCGGAAACGTACACGAACTTTTTCTACCATTGGTTCAATATGCACGTCTGATGAGTTCCCTTCAAGGGCATATCGCAAAATAGTTGCAACAATTTTTGTCACTGGTGCATCTTCTATAATGTTTGTTTCATTTACTTTTCGAGAAAGACTATTGATCGGATGCTCTTGTAATTCTTTCTCTTCATCTGAAAGATCTGTTTCAAGCTCAGTTAACACTTTTGTTACTTCCCCAGAAAGACCTTTATAAAACTTAAGGGCTTCTACAAAATCGGTATCAGAAATCAAAAACAACTTGAATGGTAAATCATTCTTTGAGGCAATAAAGTTTACTGCATCTCGTGCCTCGAGATTATTTGGATCTACAATCCCAACTTCAAGTACCCCATCACGAAGGGCGAGAGGAATCACCTGATAATGTGCTGCCGATTCTTCAGGAATATACTTCAAAATATCAAAAGGAATAACTGTTTTTCCTAACACAAACACAGGAAGATTAAGGTAAGCAGCTTTTGCTTCAATAATCTGTTCTGAAGTAACACCGTTTTCTCGAAGTACATCTTCTACTGAATGTTCAGATGTTTCAACAGCCCGTTGTATAAAGGCAGCTTTTTCTTCTTCAAGAATTCCTGTTTTTAGTAAATAATCTATTAATTGCATACAAAAAATTATTGAGCTGGTGTTGTAGTTGCTGTAGTCGAAGGAGTGGTTGATGCAGCTTTAGTCTCTGTTTTATTTACTATATTCAAAGACACATCAGTAAACGAACTAAGAATTCCGGGGGCAAAAGGGTTTTCTCTTGTTTTATCTTCTTCCTTAACTGGTTTTGAAAAATCAACCAAACTCTTGAATACAGGGTCTTGAAAAAACTTTTCATCGAAGTCTACTGATTTTATAAGAGCAAGAAGTACCGCAAAATCACGTCCTCGATTTGATTCTTCTGTTACGATTTGTTCGATACCACCTTCTGATTGCTCAGTTTTAAATACAGTATTATATACAAAAAAACTAAGTACAAGGATACTTATAATAAGAATTGGGATTTTTGCTTTTTTTATAGTTTCCATATATTTATTTACTTAACCAATAAGTGCGGATAGAAACATTAAAATCATATATTCCCAATTCATTTGATTTGAAAGTAAGCTCAGTAACATCAACAATTCGAAGGCTTTTTTCAAGATCACGCAAAAAATTTACAAAATTTTCATACGAGGCAGTTACCTTAAATGACACTTCAAGTGAATCAAGTTTTTTTGAAGATTCTTCGTTGATTGACCCTTTCTCTTTTTGGTCACTATTTACAATAATTCCTTTTAGGGTCATTCCATACCGTTGCGCAATACTATTCATATCCATAATCAACCGAATATTATCAACATTATCAGGAATAATATTATCAAGTGCCTTTAAATCAGAAGATTTAAATGAGCTATATGTTTTCTTGAGATCATCTCGCTTTGCAATAATAGTTTTTGATTTGAGAAAATCTTCTTGTAGGCGCTCAATTTCTGTTCGAGTCTCTTTGATCAACGCATACTTTCCATTTGTATAACCAAAGAAAATACCGATGGACCCAAGTAGCAAAATTGTTGAAATAACTGTTTTCATAATTGATTAGTTGGAATTAGCTTCTTTCATAAAGTCAGCGGCGTTCTTTTTGTAATATACAAAAGTAGAATCCAGTGTCAGACCAAGTTTAAAGATAACATTACCTGTTTTGTCTAAATCAAGATTTGAAAAAATAATCTTTTTTAAGCTACTTTGTTCTCCAAGTAATTGCGATTGGTACGCAACAGCATTATATCCACTTGCTTGGGCATTAAGTACAATATCTGCTGATTGACCATTTTCATTAAGCATATAAGAGAAATCGAGGAAGCGGACACTCTTGAGTGTTTCTTTACTCAAAAAATCCAAAAAATAAGAAAGTGCAATATGTTTTTCAAATAACAATTTAGCACTATCAATCTTTTGATCAAGCCGAGCATACCGACGAATAGTATCTTCCTCAAAATATTGAACATTCTTTTGAAGATCATTTGTGATTTGCGTTTTTTGTCCATCAAGGTATCGATGGTATCCAAACGCAAGTCCTCCAAGCAAAACACTAATCAAAAAAAGAAAAAAAGAAAGAACCAGAAACAAACTCGTTTGCTTTCGAGGGTGAAATTCCGTATTTGGTACAATCGATGTTTTCGGAATAAATGATGTTTGAAATTTGGTCTCCATTTATAAAATATTATATCAAACTAAAATACTATTTACTACCAAATCAATCTGTGAATAAAATTTTTCCTCGTCCGTATCCCCGTAGCAAGCTATACCCTCGGATTACCTCGGCGGGGTATTAGGCGAGGAATCAGGGAAAATTTTGTTTGTAAAGAAATTTGCTCCGCAAATTCTGTTGTCATCTCCTCACAGCTCGCTTTGAGGTATTTCAAGAATAACAGATATTAACTATATTCTTGGAGTTTTCGAAGAGCAAGTCCTACTGCCACTGCAAAATCAAGTCCTGTTGTTCGCAAAATCTCAGAAAGAAACGCTGGTGTATCTACTTTTGCAAAAGGATTACCCATAACCACCTCAGTACCAAAATGGGATTTAGCTGATTGCAAGAACCCTTCCATTGCAACACCTCCTCCAGTCAAAATAACCTTACCAATATCTTTGTTATATCTCTTCTGATACATAAGCATCACTGTACTTGCTTCAGAAAAAATAAAATCAAGTGTAAATGTCGTTATTTCAAGAATTTTTTTTCTATCAGCTTCTTCCAGTGATGCAAGATTGCGTTTAATCTTTTCAGCTTTTTCTGGAGATACTTGAAGTCCTTGTGAAAGAGCAAGTGTAATATCTTGCGATCCTTTATTTATGACGTGTGACTTTCGCACTACCCCTCTTTCAACAATGTATAGTTTCGTCACTGATGCTCCAACATCCATAATCATAAGCACTCCTTGCTCTCGATCCACAAGAGATCGAATCGTTGCAAACATTTCAATCTCAAAAAAACTTGTCTGAAGTAATGCACCGTTTACAATCTGATTGAAATTATTTAACACTTCGTTATGAATTGAGATAAGAAGCACTTCTGTTTTTGTATCTGGCACCGCAGGACCTTTTGTACCAAACATTTCATAATCAAACGCTTTTTCTTGTTCTTTTGGTAATACCCACCAATCAAGTGCCACCTCTGAAATAGGTACAGGAATATACTTACGAGCTTCGATAGGAATAATTTGTGGCAGACTTGCCTCAGACACCGAAGAAGGAATTTCAAGAAGAGTAACTAAACTTGATCGCATAGGAATCCCTACTCCTGCACTGCGAGTAGTGACATTCGCTTCTCGAAGTAAGTCTTTTACAATTTCAATAATCTTATCAGAAGTTAAGTTAACAGATTGACCAACAGTAAGTCCTGCATATGGACCAAGAGCTAAGCTTCCGTATGTTTTTAGCACTGCGCGGCCTTTTATTTTTGCAAGTTGAACAACCTTGATTGAACTTGATCCAATATCAACTCCAATTACACTTGTATCATTTTTTGTAAAAAAGTTTTTAAACGGATTATCCATATTGTCATCGTAAACTCCTCTTCAAGATTGGATAGTCTACAAAAATAGTATATCATAAAGAAAAGTTTTTTTGATACAAATACTGTGCATATAAAACATCTCATCAATTTTATTTTTAGTTTTCTCGAAAAAAAAGATCAGAAAACAATTTATCTTGAAAAACAATCAGACTTGTTTTGGTCTTCTCTTCTTACACCAGGACGAACAAATGAATCGGTGTTGTATTTTTTTCCTTATCAACAACCTGATATCAAATACACCATCCTTCAAATCAAACTCACCGGTAACCAAAAACTACTTACCCATCTCATCAAAGCTATACACGATAGTCTTCTTGAAGAATTATCAGATCTTTCTCTTCTGAAAGACTTTTCTCCAGAAATAATCATAGGAGTTCCTTCTTCATCGAAATACAAACCATTTAACCAAAGTGAAGTGATTGCATCAACACTACATCAACACCTCCGTCTCCCATCACTCATATACAAGAAAGGTGTATTAAAAAAGACAAAAACAACTCCTCTTCAACACCTCCTCAAACGTGAAGATCGTATAAAAAATATCATCCGTTCAATGTCAGTAACAAACACACGTATCATAAAAGGAAAAGATATAATCGTCACTGATGATGTCACAACAACTGGAGCTACGTTTACTGAAGCCATCCGAGCACTAAAAGAAGCTGGGGCGCGACACGTTTTGTGTATTGCGCTTTCCCACTAAAAACTATTTACAGACAATTTTTTCTTGATTGATCTCACTATTCTTACGTTGACCAAGGGAATCAATACAAAGTTTTTTTGTTGCACCACCATCATCAATGTTTAGTTGTATCGAAAGAGCAAAACGATCTTTTGATGCAAGACAAGTAATCCCCGCTTCTTCTTGTGTTGTTGCAAATTCAAGTGGATATGGAGCAAGAACACGATATGAGACAAGATGTTCTGCAATTTGTTCTAATGGTTTTTTTTGTGTATCAATGAGTCCATCTTTACATAATCCTGAATAATCTTTTTTCATCTCTTGCGCAACAGCTTTAAATGAATCAAAAGCAAACAAAATCTTCTCATTCTCTGTTAGACTTTCTTCCACCTGTGGTACTTCAAACAATAGTTCCTCAACTGTCGGTTCTTCTGTCAAAAGAGCTTTTATACCCAAGCCTCCAAGTACACAGACAATAACAATTACTATATATAAGATGTATCTTTTCATATATCCAATCATATCAAAAGTAATCTTCATAAAACAAGTAGTACTAAAAAATCGATAATCTGATACTATAGAAAGAACTTATGAAAATACAATCCGCCACATTTGCAAAAGGAATCGTTAACCCTCACGAAATGCTCAAAGAGACACTTCCTCAAATTGTGTTTATTGGACGATCAAATGTGGGTAAATCAAGCCTCATTAATCTCCTCACAAAACAAAAAGGGCTTGCTCGAACAAGTGCTCTTCCTGGTCGTACAAAAGAAATCAATACCTTTCTCATAAACCACAAAACACTTTTTGTTGATCTGCCGGGATACGGATTTGCTCGAACAAATGAAACAGAAAGAGATACTCTCTATCACCGTATCAACGAATATCTATTTGGACCAAACCAACGTCACGCAAAAATCATACTCATAATGGATGCATATGTTGGACCAACTAAAGATGATCTCGAAATGCTTCAACTCCTTCAAGAAAGCAAAAAGAGTATTCTTGTTGTGTTAAACAAAATAGACAAAATAAAAAAATCGACATTTAGAAAACATATCCAAGATATCGTAGAGAAACTGGGAGACACTCCACATCTCCTTGTATCAACCAAAACAAAAACAGGAATCAGAGAACTTGAAAGCTTACTTTAGTTTTGCAATATCTACCTCTGTGAGCACAAGGGGTGCCTCTTGGCTGGATCGACTTAATTTCAAGTGTCCAATCCGAACTCGAACCAACTTTTCGATTGTCAGTCGACATACATCACACATTCTTCGGATTTGATGCTTACGCCCTTCTTTCAAGACAATAAGAAATGTATGTGGTGTGAGCTTCTTTGTTTTTGCTTCTTTTGTTTTGATTCCATCAAGTACAATTCCCTGTCCCATAAAACGAAGTATTGAGTCAGACACTGCTTCACGCACTGTGACTTGATATTCTTTTTCAACTGTTTTATCAGCAGTAAGTGCACGAGCAAGTGTACCGTCGTTTGACATAATAATAAGTCCTTCTGATTCTTTATCTAATCTACCAATCGGATGCAAATGACGAAACTGTGGAAATTGATCGTGAAGATCTTTGTTAAGCCTTCCTGTTTTACTGGTTTCAATTCCCCGCTTTTTGTAGACCAAGACAGATTCTTTTTTTGGAACACCTTTTTGTTCAAGAGTGATAACATCTTTTCCAGGTATTACTCCAAAACCAGGCCCTCGACGAACCTGACCGTTTACTTTTACTTTTCCTTTTATAATAAGGTCTTTTGCTTCTCGCCGAGACGCAAGCCCAAGATGAGCAATAACACGTTCGAGTCGATCGAATCCTTTTGGAAGGCTTGAAGATTTATTTTCGTGAGGCATAGGGGTAGTATAGCAGAAAAAGGGGTTATTTTAATTAAAAGAGTAAGGATGTGGGAGTTTCGGCCTCGAATATATATTTTTCAGTCAAAAATATATATTCTGGCCACCGATTTTTGCTTCGCTTGTTGGTACAAGCTCAATGCAAAAATCGTTCGAATCCCACATTAATTTTACCTATAGTTAAGCTCTCTTTCCAAATTCAAGAAGAAATATTGAAACAAAACAAAGAAGTATTCCGATTATTTTTTGAGGATTTAAATGTTCTCCAAAGAAAAACATTCCTGCAAAAATCAACGTGACAGCATTAAAAATAACCAAGATTATTGAAGCAACTGGTATATTTTTACTTTTATAACTGTTCAAAAGAAACATCATCGCGACAAAATAAAACAAAAGGACAAATAGATACAGATAGCTTCCTCCAAATCGTATCCATTGAGCTGCAACAAGATCTCCTAAAGTTAAAATAACTCCTCCAACTAATAATTGTACAAGTGGTGGTATTATGTACTTTTTATTTTTCATGCTGTTTCCAAAATTATGATTGCAATCACACCAACAATTATTCCCATGATTTCTGTTTTAGTAATATTTTCTTTGAATAAAAATTTTCCAGCAAGCGTCAATGTAACGATGTTAAAAATCTCCATCATAATAGAAGCAACTGCAATATCTTCGAATTTGTAACTATATATCAAAAAATTTAAACCAATCATATAAAGCACAAGAACTAGGGTATATAAAAACCTACTCTTGGTTTGAATCCATCGTCCAGCAAAAAGATCTCCGATTGTGAGTATAATTCCTGCGGCTAAAAGTATTCCTATCGTATTCATATCAACAAGTATACTGAAATAAATATATTTTATCTAATCTGGTTTTTTAAGTATTGCTCTCCATCTTGAAGCAAGACAGACACAATCTTTTTTTAACCTTTACATTTTGTAAGTGTAAAAGTGTTCTATGTGTGGTAGAGATACCCAGAAATGAACCAGTGTTTTTATAGCATCTGATACGTGCTTTATATGTAATCTGATCTCACATTATTACAACAAGTATCGTACTCCTTCCGAAGGGCGGAGGATATGATTCAGTCACCTCAATTTTTTAGTCACCAAATTTTTCCTCGACCCCAGAATTTTGATTTTTTGTACTCAAAAAATATCAAAATTCTTTTCGAATCCCAACGTAAGTGAAACTCTTCACTTACTCATCCTCCGCAGTTTTTCACTGCGTTTCAAACTGCGGAGGATGTGGGATTCGAACCCACGGATACC
>CAYLQP010000001.1:0-2038 GCA_964386665.1 uncultured Candidatus Saccharibacteria bacterium | reverse complement strand
TCCTTCAAACCGATTATAGCAGAAATTTGAAATAGGAGAAGTGGTGAAAGACGGAGGGAGATTCGGTATGGAGACGGAGGGAGATTCGACCCTTACAGGGTCAGTACCCCGATTGGAGATTTTATTTCCTTTCAGTCATAAAATCTGCTCAATCGGGCTTCGAATCCCTCACGCAAGTGCGTTTAGCACTTGCTCGTCTCTCGCAAAATCAAAACCCGCTTTCGCGGGTGAGATTTTGCGGTATTCATTGTACAAAATTCGAACCTTTTTTGAAAGCAATCCCGACGAAGAAATCTGAAACAATGCGGACGAAGTTTTGCGGAAACAATTTTCTGGGGAAAGGATTCCGCAAAACTTCGGCTGATTCCTTTTTTCTGAATTCGGATGTCGCAAGCGGAGGAGGAGGGGTCTGGGGAGGAATCCTCCGCTTGCTCCTCTTTTTGTTTTGGCGAAATTCGGGCGGGCTTCCATAAATACATACTATCATATTATTCTAAGTTTGAATATTCTTGTTGTGAATATAAACTTATGGTATATTATGGGTAGGTCAATAAGAACAAAGGAATATCAGGATTTTGCGTTAAAATTAAAGAATGCCCGCCTAGAGGCAGGTTTAACGCAAGTGGAAGCTTCAAAAAAATTAAAACGTCCACAATCTTATATTTCAAAAGCAGAGGCGGGCGAGCAAAGATTAGATGTTGTCGAACTTCAAAAATTTGCTAAACTTTATAATAAAGATATTAACTATTTTATTAATTAATGTTAAAATAATAATTATGAAAAACTCACAAAAAGGTTTTATTGGACTTCCGGTTTTGATAGCAATAATCTTAGGGATAGTGGTGCTTGGTGGCGGTGCATATTTTGTTATGCATCAAAATGCGACACCCCAAACTCCTCTACAACAAGATCAAACGAATACAACAAAAGACACACAGACCTCAGCTAACGGACAAGGTGGAAATCAAATTAATATACCTTCTAGTGGCACCACTCCAGATAATAAAACCATCACTTTATATAAAAGTGAAAGTTGTGGTTTTGAGGTGAGTTTTCCATCACAATTTGTAAATTGGGACCAACCTGCAAATAAAAATCCAAAAGAATGTCCCAATCCCATTCCTTCCTATGACCCTTATAAAGAATATCTACAAATTGAATCTTTACTTTTAAAATCTAGAACGGATTGCAACATAAGCAAATCAGGAGAATCTCAGGCTGGATGTAATTATTTCAGTATGGAGGTTACGAATAGTCAGATTAAGGGACCTGAAGTAAAAAATATTTCTGTCGATGGTATTCCCGCTGAGAAACTTACTATGATTGATACTGTACCTGGTGGTGGAGTTGGGCAGATACTAATTCAATTTAAAAAGAATAATCTGTGGTATCGCTACACTCACACATTTAGCCCATCAGATGCTAAAGAAGCTGAAAAGCTTTCGGACTCGATAATTTCGACCTTTAAATTTACGAAGTAAATTTTGTATTGTATATGAAAAAAGCAATCAAAATTATTTTGTTAATTCTCGGAATTATTATTCTTGCTTTTGGGGTTTTATATTTCCTAGCAGTAAAAGGCGTATCTCCAATTAATGTTGTTCCAGGTGCGAGAACCGTATATACAGGGTATGTAGAAATTGAACCTGTTTCTCTTTCCGACATTAAAGCAAGATTAGAGGAGCGAGGTTGTCACATGAATGGTTATAAAGGTGGGGCTGATGGCACAGTTAATTTCTGCTTATATGTAGAAAAGGATAGTGGGATTGAAGTCTATCCTCGTGGTATGGGTTTCGGACCACTATCTTTTTTCCTAACGCAAAATAAGTTATCAACGGTTAAAGATATTGATGGTCCTCCAAACCCCGACAAGTTTAAAGAGGAAGTGCGACAGGATGTAACGGACATCGGCAACATTGTGCAAATTAAAGAAAATTTTTGGAAAATTACTAAGACGGAATATCCTTTTACTGCTATTTACTAAGTTAAGGGAGCAATCCCCGCCGTTTTATAATATCTCCTAAAAACGGCGGGGATT